>CAZPHD010000046.1:18007-23182 GCA_964586225.1 uncultured Fimbriimonadaceae bacterium | reverse complement strand
TGTGGAGAACCGACACCGAACTACGTGCACTGCGCGAACGTGGAGTGCAACCGGCGCCTGGTGCTTTGCGGTGATTGTCAAGTCGCGAACCGGCGGTGCTGCTCGCCCGAGTGCGTGACCGCCCCGCGCAAGAGACGGAAAGGACTGAAGCTATCCGAGTCGGGTTTGGCTAAGGAAAGCCCGAAACTTCACACAGGACTCTAAGGTTTTCGGCGATTCCACCGATAAACCTACCAGGATGAGTGCCCAAAACCTCCCGACGATTGCTTGGACCGGCGAACGCATGGTCCCCCACGCGAGTGACGCCGCCACCGAGCTCTACCACTGGCAACGCTATCTCTTCTTCCAGCCCTGGTATGTCGGAGCGAAGGTGATCGACGCCGCATCAGGCGAAGGCTACGGCACGAACTACGCCGCCATCTATGCCGAATCTGCGTCGGGCATCGACCTGAGCGGGGAAGCCACAACGTACGCCAAGGAGCGCTATCCCGAAGTTGAGTTCATCACCGGCGACGTGACCACCGCTGATTACTCGCAAGCCGACCTCGTGGTCAGCTTCGAGACCATTGAGCACCTCCCCGACCCGACTGCATTTCTGAAAGCACTTGCGGCTTGCCCAGGACGCATCGTCATCAGCACGCCCAACCGCAAGACGCACTCACCGGGCAACAATCTTGAAGATAAGCCGCTCAACACGTTCCACACCATCGAGTGGACGCCGAACGAATTCGCCGATCTCGTGCGCCAGGCTTTCCCAGGTCGCCAAGTTCGATTCCTTTCGCAGCAAGCCCGCTGGCCGGGTCTGATTCATGAAGGTCTCGACGACGAAGCGATGTACTGTATTGCCGTGATCGGCGATGGCGATCTGCCGTCGTGGCCGCGCCTTGGCCTCGCGATGCCAACCGTCGACAACTCGACGCAAGCCCTCGACACGATCACCTATCTCAGCCGCTACTATCCGGGCGAGGTCGTGTTTGCGGTCGTCGCCAACGGCACCAGCGAGGAGCACCTCACTCCCCTCCGCCAGCTTCGAGACTCCGCGCCGTACATGGTGCACCTGCTCGAAGAGCCTACGAATCTTGGTTACGGCATGGGTGCCAATCGCGGACTCGATCATCTATGGCAAACCGAGTGGTTCGACTACTTCGGCGTCATCAACGACGACATCGTGCCGAGCGTCGGCTGCACCATCGAGTTGGTGCGCGCGTTCCAGCAGCTCGACGAACTTGGTCACAAGCCGGGTCTTGTCGCCCCCGTGAGCAACAACGTCAACGGTCGCCAGCACGTCGACATCGGCTCGTTTGGCAATCTGGCCGGCATGATGTATCGCGCCGAGCGCCACCAGTGGATTCACAAGAACAGCGCGAGCCGTCACTTCCAGCTAAGGGGCCTTTATCTCTTGATCCATCCCGACTGCCTCAGCGAACTCGGCGGTTTTGACCCCCGGTTTGGTCTCGGCAACTTCGAGGACGATGACTACAATCTGCGCGCCAAGCTCGCCGGGTTCTCGCTCTGGATCGCCGATGGCGCGTTCGTGTTCCATCACGGCTCGCAGACGTTCGGCCAACTCGATCTCAACTACCAAGGCATCATCGAGCGAAACATGCAGGTGTTCCAGTGGAAGTGGGACCTCGAGAATCCCGAAGATTGGCCCTACGTGAACGAGGCTCCTGAAGGACTCGCGCTCTATGTTCCGCTCACAAGCTCGTTCGAAGCCGAGTTCTCGGTTACCGTGAACGGCAAGGAGCACCTCGATCTGATTCACCAGGCGTCGGATGTCGAGTTCGCGGCGTGGGTGTATGAGCGCATGCGCCACCGTCCGCGCGACTTCCGCCGTGAGGTCGTGGGGCTGTTCACGCAGGCGGCAGTCAACGCTGGCGACCGTTCGGTTGCGGCGTGATTGCCAGGCGAGCCCAACTTAGCCGCCGGTTGTATTCTGTGGCATGGGCGTCTCGCCCATGCGTAGCACGACCGTCCCGGTCGTGTCCGACCGTGGTCGCCGGTTGCATCGTACCGGCGCTAGCAGTTGGCAGTTGCTCCATTACAGGGACCAAGAATCCATCTGAATCTCCAAAGAATCCAGTTGAAAGTTTAAAGAATCAAGCTGAAAGCCACTTGAAGACATTTGAAAGTGACATCAAGTGAGCTATAAGTGTCAAGAAGCAATCTATAAGTGCAAAGAATGGCTGCAAATCTGAGATGCGCAATCGTTATGTACACTTATGGATGCTTTCTCCGCGCCTTTAAAGAGGCTCATGGCAGTTTCAGAGCCTCTCCATGCGGAATGAGTAGAGGGTTTTTCAGTTTTGGTACGAATCAGGCCAACTGCTAACTGCCAACAAGCCAGCAAGCCAACACACCAACACTCCTCTGCCGTAAAATCGCGGCATGAAGCTTCTCTTGCTCGCTCTCGTCGCGGCGATGGCGGTGTCAATACCGGCCCAAGGCGTCCACCAGGAAACCAAGCCCCAGCGTGATGCCCGCATGAAGTGGTGGCGCGACGCGCGCTTCGGCATGTTCATCCACTGGGGGCTCTACGCCGTGCCCGCCGGCAAGTGGGGCGATCGAACCAGCTACGGCGAGTGGATCATGGAATCCGCGCAGATTCCCGTCGCCGAGTATCACAAGTTCGTTCCCCAGTTCAACCCAACCCGGTTTGACGCCCAGGACTGGGCGCGTATGGCCAAAGACGCTGGGATGAAGTACATCGTCATCACCACCAAGCACCACGACGGCTTTGGCCTTTGGGACAGCAAGGTGAGCGATTACGACATCATGGCCACGCCTTTAAAGCGCGACATCATGCGCGAACTCGCCGACGCCACCCGTGCGGAAGGGCTGACCATGTGCTGGTACCACAGCATCATGGACTGGCACCATCCCGACTATCAGCCGAACCGTGCCTGGTCGAACCCGCCTCCCGCTGACGCGAGCTTCGAGCGCTACGAGAAGTATCTGCACGACCAAGTAACCGAGCTGCTGACGAACTACGGCCCGATCGGGGTGATGTGGTTTGACGGCGAATGGGAGCGTACGTGGAATCACACCCGGGGTTCTAAGCTTGATGCGCTCTGCCGCAAGCTCCAGCCGAACGTCATCGTGAACAACCGCGTGGACGTCGGCCGAGGCGGCATGGCGGGCATGAGCGACGCCGGCTTCTGCGGCGATTTCGGCACACCCGAGCAGGAGATCCCGCCCAAGGGCATTCCCGGCGTGGACTGGGAGTCGTGCATGACCATGAACACGCACTGGGGCTACAACGCGTGGGACAAGAACTACAAGAGCACGACCGAGCTCATCCGCAACCTGGTGGATATCGTGTCCAAGGGCGGCAACTATCTGCTCAATGTTGGGCCGAAGGCGGATGGCACGTTCCCGGAAGAGTCGGTGGTGCGGCTCAAGGAGATCGGCGAATGGATGCGCGTGAATGGGGACGCGATTTACGAGACGCAAGCCTCGCCCTTCAAGTCTTTGCCGTGGGGCCGGGCGACAATGAAGCCGGGGGTGAAGTCGTCGGAGATCTTCCTGCACGTCTTCGATTGGCCTGCCAACAATCGGTTGGTTGTGCCGGGAGTTGGCAACGATGTAACCTCGGCTCGGGTGCTGGGTCATGAAACGGACGCGGTGTTCAGCCGGTCGGGTGGCGACATCGTGGTCGAGCTTCCGAAGTCGGCACCTTCGAAGCATGCCACGGTGGTTCGATTGACGGTGGCCGGTGCGCCCGTGATCTACGCCACGCCGGAACTGGTGGCGGACAGCGACGAGTTCGTTTCGAAAATCCGGGTGGGTGTGGAGTCGGGATCTTCGGAACTGCAGGTGCGTTACACCACCGACGGCTCGGTTCCGACGGCCCGATCGCCGCTCGCAAAGGAGTTTATTGAGCTCGCACAAACCGGCACGATCAAGGTTCGCGCCTTCCACAAGGGCAAGGCCGTCAGCGGCGTGGCCGAGCGGAAGTTCACCAAGGTGAAGCCCTGGGCGGCGTCGGCCAAGCCTTTGGCTACGGGCTTGCGGCGCGAGGTTTATCGCGGCGACTGGGACAAGTGTGCGGATTGGGACACGCTCAAGCCGGAGTCTACGGATGTCATCACCCAGATTGGCTTGGGCAGCTATGGCACGCAGGAGCATGTCGGTTTTCGAATCACCGGCAGCGTGTATGTGGATGCCGATGATGCCTACCGCTTCAATCTGATGGCGGACGACGGTGCTCGGCTCTGGATCGATGGCAAGCTGGTCGTTGACCACGACGGCTTGCATTCACCGAGCGACAAGAGCGGCACCGCGCCGCTGGCGAAGGGTTGGCATCGCATCACGGTGGAGTGGTTCAACAAGACCGGCGGCTCGGCGCTTGAGGTTAAGATGTCGCGGCTGGGAAGTGCGTTGGCTCCTGTTGCCCCGGCATCTTGGGGGCATTGATGAGCTCAGATTGGGGTTGAGTTTGTCGGTGCCTGACCCGCATGGGCACCGGTTCTGCTTGACCCCGAATGGGGTCATAGAACATTGCCCTGGGTCGTCTCCGGACGACCCAGGGTTGGCGGGTCCCTTCCGCTCTGCACCCCAACGGGGTGCCAGAATCCACCATGCCAGCCGCCTACCTGTCCCTCAATGTCCACTTGGTCTTTGCCACGAAGGGGCGAGCACCTATGATAGGAGACGCTTGGCGGACCGATCTCCACGCCTACCTCGGCGGCACCGTCCGTGGACTTGGAGCGAGTCCGGTGATTGTGGGCGGCGTGGCCGACCATGTGCACATTTTGGTTGGATTGCGCGGCAACCACGCCGTATCCGACCTTGTCCGCGAGGTCAAGAAGGCATCGACCGCATGGGCGAGACAGCACTATCATGCGTTTGCCTGGCAGGAGGGTACGGCGCCTTCTCGGTAGCGTTTGGTGATGTTCCGCGGGTGGTGGCCTACATTGCAAACCAAGAAGAGCATCATCGGACGGTGTCGTCGGCGGATGAACTCCGGACCATCATGGCAGAGTTTGGCGTCGAGTTTGATGAGCAGTACTTCGAGTGATCTTCGACCCCTGCGGGGTCGGATGGAAGGGAAATGGCCGCCTACCCCAGGTCTCCCGGAGTCGACGCTGGGGCTATGATCTTCGACCCCTGCGGGGTCGGATGGAAGGGAAATGGCCGCCTACCCCAGGTCTCCCAGAGTCGACGCTGGGGCTA
>CAZPHD010000046.1:14552-17907 GCA_964586225.1 uncultured Fimbriimonadaceae bacterium | reverse complement strand
GGTCTCCCAGAGTCGACGCTGGGGCTATGATCTTCGACCCCTGCGGGGTCCGATGCACCAATCCGCGTTACGAGATCTCAAACACCGCGACGGCCGCGGCCATGGATCGCTCATGCGTGATGGACACATGCAGCCCGTGCACAGAAGCATCAAACTCGGCATGCACCACCCGCACCACCGGCTCGCCCGAAGCGGCCGGCAGAATCTCGACATCCTGCCACGACAGCGACCACGGCAGCGCCTTGGCGATCGCCTCTTTCGCCGCCCAACGCCCGGCAACTTGGGTTGGCGTCGTGCAAAACTCCCGCTCGGCGGGCGTCAGCACGCGCATGACAAACCGTGGATTGGCCATCGCCGTCGCGATCCTCGAGACCTCCACCAAGTCGATTCCCAATCCCGCAACCACGAACGTAGTTTGACATCGTGCAACCGTATGACCGCGCAACCCGTCCTCCTATTGCAATGCGGAATCCTTTGCCCTTCATCTTCTGGCTTGGCGCCACGGTTGCGAGCTACTTCCTGTTTACGCCGTCCATCGATAATCCGGGCGGCTTCTTGGGGCTGATTGGTGGCTCAATCGTGGGCGGCATTCTGGCCTCATCCATCAAGGTCGCCGCCCAGTGGGAGAAGGCGCTCGTGTTCAGGTTGGGCAAGTTCCGGGCGACGAAGGGGCCGGGACCGTTCCTCGTGTTGCCGTTCTTCGATTCGGTTCGCGCCGTCGACACGCGGATCCTGACGCTCGACATTCCGATTCAGCAGGCGATCACCAAGGACAACGTGCCGGTCTCCATCGACGGAGTGATCTTTCTCCGGGTGAGCAGTCCGCAAGAGGCAGTTATCCAGGTCCAAAACTATGCCCATGCGATCCGGCAGTATGCTCAGACCGCCCTCCGCGATGTTATCGGTGCGATGACGCTCGACCAGATCCTCGCCGATCGCGAGCATGTCGGCCATCAGATCGAGAAGATGGTGGAGTCGGAGACGGCCGGTTGGGGTCTTGAGGTCGCCGCGATTCGCATTCAGGACATCGTATTGCCTGAAGACCTCAAGCGCGTCATGGCCCGCCAGGCCTCCGCCGAGCGCGAGAAACGAGCCAACATCACGAAGTCGGAAGGCGACCGCGAGGCCGCCGAGAACCTGGCCGCCGCCGCCGGCACCATGGCAGCGAGCCCCGGCGCGCTTCAGCTACGTACGCTTCAGACGCTGGACTCGCTGGGTAGCTCAGCCGCGAACACGGTGGTGTTGGCCCTGCCGATCGAAGTGACGAACGCATTGGGCTCGGTCCCGGGAATCGCGCAGGCGATTCAGGCGGCGGCCAAGTCGAAGTCCGAAGCCCCGGCCGAACTTGATCGTCCGAACTTGGCCAAGCCTCGCAAAATCGAAGAAGCCCCGCAATCGACCGAGCAAAGCACCAGCGGATAGGTTCGCTTCTCGGAACACGGTGGCATAATGGGTTATGGAATCGCCGATTCAGAAGCGGATCGAATATGAAGTCAAGGATCTGAGTCAAGCTCAGATTCTGGATCTCGCGGCGTACCTGATTGAGCTTGCCAAGAAGCGTGGACACACAGAACTTGATCAGCTGGCCGTACACGGGTTGCTCGATCCTCGAACGGACGCCGTTGCATTCCAGCGCGCCGTGCGCGATGAATGGCCGCAATGATTGTCCTTGACACCAATGTCGTGCTCTACGGATTGCAGGGACGCATCATTGAGCCGATCCCGTTCAAGGGTGCGCTAGTCTCCGTTATCACGGAGATCGAGTTACTGGGATTTCCGGGCATTACGGCAGATGAGCGGCAACGTATCCAACACTTCTTGAGCGCTTGCACCATGATTGGGCTAACGCCGGAAATCAAGGACGAGGCCATCGCGCTTCGCAGTGGGCACAGACTTCGAGTTGCTGACGCGATCATCGTTGCAACAGCGCGGGTGTCAAAGGCCGTACTTTGGACCAACGATGCTCAACTCCGTGGCTTCGACTTGGTTGAATCCCATAGCGTGGACCTTGTCGACATTTGAGTTAATCTTCAAACTGCAAGTGGGCCCAGAAGAGCTCTTCGTCCATTCCCGGACCGAGCTTGACCGGATCAATCGGCAATAGCTCACGACCGCCGGCACTGTGTCCCGAGTTGTCGTAATCAATCTCCACCCGAACGCGGCTGCCCGCCGGAAGCGAAATCGCCGCCGGCCACTGATACGCGCCCACCCAATTCACATCCCACGCATTGATGCGAAACAGCGCCGTCTGCTTGCCCACCGGCGAGATCACGAACACGCGCACCTGGCGCGCAAACTCGCGGCACTCGGGAATCACCGCCCGCAACTTGGTATCCGACCGCACCTCCGTCTCATCTGAGAACGTCTGCACACCGTCGCCCGGAGCGATAACCCCTTCGGACCGGCCCAAGCGGACCCATCGAACCGACCTATCACTCGCCTCCGACCAGCGAAGGCCCAACTCAAACCCGGCGGGAACCGGCCGCCCGGTCGGTTGATACAACACCGCAACCGCGATGCGATCCCCAGGGTCCAGGCGCAATCCCACGTCCGACTGCCAATGCGGATAGCCTGGTGCCCACGCCCCGATCAACGCCGATGTTTCCAATCCCGTCCGCCGAAACAGCTTGGTCTCCGCCGTCGGATCGTCAGACTTTCGCACCACCGAAACGACCGCTTGCCGAACCGCGAAAGGCGAATCGGGGCGCAGATCGAAGGCTCGCAACTGTCGAGGTTCAGTCAGCTTGGGGTCGAGCGTAAACACCCGCCGGTAGGGCGGACCTTCCGCTGCCACATTGACTTGCTCGGTGGTTCTCAATGTGGCATCGGGAGTCGCGATCCGCCACGTGAGCGCAGGCGGGGTGACCTCCGCCCCTGGCGTGCCTTCGCGCATGCCGGTTCGCACCCACTCCTGGATTTGAATCCGCTCATCATCCGCGAGGTAGCCGCTCGTCATGGGGTGGAGTTCGCTTTCGACCTTGGTCGGGGGCATATTGCCGGCTAAGGTGACCCACCGGATGAGGCTCGCGCGGCGGCGGACCTCGCTGAAGTTGGTGAGTGGAAACGCCCCTGCTTCATTGGCGTTGTGACAAGGCAGGCATCGGCGGGCGATGATGGGCGCGATGTGGTCATGGTAGGTCACTTCGTCGGTGCGAACTCCCGCATAACCTGCCGCAAGGGCTCCTAACGCCACCAGCCAGCGCATCATCGTTCCCCGAGTGTACAACGTCCCCCCGACCACGAGGTCGCCGGGTGGCTTTTCCCGGCGCGGTCTCCGCATGCACGAGGCATCATGCGGCCACAGAGGAAGGACCACGAGGTCGCTGGGTGGCTTTTCCCAGCGAGCAACCGAGCC
>CAZPHD010000046.1:7022-14452 GCA_964586225.1 uncultured Fimbriimonadaceae bacterium | reverse complement strand
ACAGAGGAAGGACCACGAGGTCGCTGGGTGGCTTTTCCCAGCGAGCAACCGAGCCAACCCGACCCAACCCGAGCCAACCCGAACCATCCCGAACCAACCCGAGCAAATCCCCACAAGATAAACTAACCCCCATGATCGTTCTCGTTGCCGATAAGTTCGAAAAGAGTGGACTCGAGGGGCTCGCTGCGCTCGGCGCGACCGTCCTCAATGAACCAGACCTGAAGGACGACACCCTCCAGGCGCGCATCCACGAGAGCGGCGCCGAGGTGCTCATCGTTCGCAGCACCAAGGTGACGCGCCCCATGCTCGAAGGCTCCGCTCTGAAGGTTGTGATTCGGGCCGGCGCTGGCTACAACACGATCGACGTCAAGGCTGCCAGCGAGTTCGGCATCAAGGTCGCGAACTGTCCTGGCAAAAACGCCCAAGCTGTCTCGGAGCTCGCCTTTGCGCTCATGCTCGCGCTCGACCGGTTCATCCCCGACAACGTAAGCGAGCTCCGAGCGGGGAAGTGGAATAAGAAGGCTTTCAGCAAGGCGCGCGGCTTGCACGGGCGAACGCTCGGCCTCGTCGGGCTGGGCAACATCGGCCGCGACATGATCGCCAAGGCTAAGGCGTTCGGCATGCCGGTCGTCGCTTTCTCGCGCCACATGTCGGCGGATGACGCGGCTTCGCTGGGGATTCGGTTGGGCACGCTCGATGACGTCGCCGCCTGCGATGTGGTGTCGGTGCACAGTTCGCTGACCGACGAAACGCGCGGTCTCCTCGGTGCTGACTTCTTCGGCAAGATGCAGCCCGGTTCGCTGTTCATCAATACCAGTCGCGCCGAAGTCGTGGATCAGGCGGCTTTGCTGGACGCGGTGCAGAACCGTGGCATCCGCGCCGGGCTCGATGTGTTTGACGACGAGCCGACAACGCCCGAAGGCGAGTACAGCGGGGCGCTGTGTTCGGCGACGGGCGTGTATGCGACGCACCACATCGGCGCGAGCACCGAGCAAGCCCAGGAAGCGGTGGCCGATGAGACGGTTCGGATTGTGCGCGAGCTGATGCAAAGCGCGGTTGTGGTCAACGCGGTGAATTAAGCTCCGAGTCTCCCCCTCGCCCCTCCGGGGAGAGGGGGTTGGGGGGTGAGGGGTTGTCGTACACCGCAGCCCATCTGAAAATCTTGCTGTATGATGTTGGTGACGGGTGCAAATGGTGATCAACACGCTGAGGGCCCGAGATACTCTTCGAGCTTCCGCTCGGCGGCCTGCGCTTGCTGGCACCGCGGGCTCTTACGGTGTGATGTCGCTTAGCCTTTCTCCGCGTTCTCAGCTGGTTTTCTATACTCAGGCTCTCCCAGCTTTGACCGTTGCATCCATCGCCGCCTTCGGTGTTGCGCTAGTGCATCTGCGGGTTCCGCCTAAGATCGCCTTGCTCTCGATGATTGTCGTACTTGCGCTGGGGCTTGCAGGAGCGATTGCCACTCACAGAACGTCAGAAGTGAAGATTGAGAAGCTGATCATAGAACTTTGCAACACAGGCGGTTGGGCAAACCTTGGCTCCGTCATTTCCGCTCTTGCCAGCAGATTACCGACCGGTGCAGCGCGAGACTTGCTGCTCCTTAAGCATCTTCTCGGTGCAATCCTTAGTTCGAAGACACCGCCTCAACTTAGCAATCTTCAGAGGCGCCAACTCATCTGGCTTGTCCTTGCCGTCCGCTCGATTGAGGACGTTGCCTTCTTCGATGGAGTAGAAGCAATACTTCATGTCGAACGAGACCTGCCTCGCTCAGCGCTCGTGCGGCGAGATTTGTCAGGATTGGCACCATATGATGTTCGAATCAAGGAGCTAAGATGACCTGCCCCCACTTTCAAATGAGACTTGCGCCTCGCCTACGTTCAGGACAGCCGACTCCTTTCGGCGGGCGTGTGCGAATGCTGTTTCTACGATTGTGATGACGCGCTACAAAGTCGTGTGAGACAGACTATACGACGCTTAAGAAGTGCGAAACGCTCCTGAAATGAACGTTGATCTATTGACAGCACTCATCAATGCACTTCCAAGGCGTTCGTATGTTCCCGATGGAAAGTCGGTTGCGGATGTACGCCTTGATTCGAGCACAGCGAGATTTATTGACTTGTGGTACGCAAACGTTGATTCTGATAGAATGGAGGAGCTTGGGTGGCCGATGTTGTATTGTTTACGAACAGATGTGTTCGCTGTGTATTTGCCGTTTATCTTCCAGAGAATGATAGATCATCCATACTCGGACTTTACTGGGGCGATGGTTAGCAGCTTGCGAGATGCCTTTGTGGCTCTGCCTCGCAAACGTGAGGACTTGCTCACTGTTCTGACTGATGCTGAGCTTCAGTTGCTATACGAAGTGTTGCTGTTTGTTAGATCAAAGCGGCCAGGCTGGAGACGGACCAGCTCTCGCAGGCTGACCGAGTTGTGCGGGAACCTTAGCGTCCTGTAGAACCGAGAGGTGGGGGATGGGTAGGCATTGCCGTCTCCCCTCACCCCGGTTCGCGGGAGCTCACCGGCCCTCTCCCCGCAAGCGAGGAGAGGGCTATCCGGAATCACACCATCCCACTCACAAACGCCGTCGCGGACGAAGCCTCGAACTCAAACCGAGGCACCGGGCCCGGGCCGAAGTTCGCCTCCACCAAGGGCCGAATCACCTGCTCTGTCATCACCCGGTCTGCCAAGTCCCGCCGCAAGGCATCGAGCTGCAACAGCATCACCTGCAGGTGCACCTTGCCCATCGCCAGCGAACCCACGCGTCGCCCTTCGTCGGTGGTCAGCGTCTGCCCGAGAATCGCCCGCGCGATCTCGCGGTTGTGAAACTCCAGCGCCTCCATGAAGCCCGTCGACGGTTCCTTCTGCCCGCCGAGCGTGTCCACCTCGATCTCATCGGGCACCAGCAACGCCGTAATCCGATGCAGGTTGTCCAGCGAGTTCAGCAGGGCCGCCTGCTCCTCCGCCGGGAGCCCCCGCGCAATCCGCGCCAGCACCGTTGGCATCGCGAACCGCTCCAAGTGCAATCGCCACGCCCCGAGCAGTGACTGCTTCGCCTGCCAATGCCGGTGGGCGGCGTCGAGGTCGCTCCGCCCCTTTGGGTTCCCGTACGCCCCGTTGTGCGTGTAGATGACGAACTTTGACCGCGGCAGCGTGCGCCCATCCTCGCCTGGCAGCCGCAAGGTCAACTCTTGAATGCGCCCGAAGGCATCAACCTCCAGGCCGTAGTAAGCCGGGTCCTTCGGTCGCACTGCCCGCAGCCACAGCCGGCCCTCGCGGAACTCATAGACCAACTCCTGCAAAGACCAACCTTTCGCGAACGCGTCCATGGCCGCGTGCAGAATCGTGTTCGGCGAGCCCTCCATCCGGGCGAAGCACTCCCGCACGAACTCGGCGCGCTCGCCCTCTCCGACCACGCGCCAAGGTGCGGCCAGCACGCCGAGCTTCTTCACGTTGAGCGCAGTCTGGATCATCGAGTCGGTCTGCATTTGGTCATAGGTTGCCAGCGGCAGGCCTTGGGTCGCGCCGGGTTGGGCGAGCGTTTGTCGCTCGGGGACGGTGAGGGTGGGCGCAAGCTCGCGCCGCTCGGGCTTACGCCGGAATCTTTTGAACATTGAGAACCTCCTGATTGAACTGGAACGCCCGGTTTCCACCCGCGAGAATCGTCGCGCCGGAACCCGCGGGCAGTTCGTGAAGGGCGAGCGCCAGCGCGCACACCCGATCGTCGTGATAGCCGCTCGCCGCCCCCAGTTGGGCGTGGCCGCTCTCGGTGGTGGACATCTGAAAATGCTGCATTTCGCGCAGCAAGTCGGGGAATGGGGTCATGAGCAGCCGCCGGTTGTCGAGCATCCACACGAGCTGGTCGATGAGGGCGGGCTTGGTGGTGCGGGTGAACACGAAGCGTCGGAGCGAGGCATGGCGCACGCGCCGCTGAAGCTCCTCCACGATCGGATCGCCGACGCCGGTGGCGTCGCACGTTACGATGCTGCCGGGGAAGCGTTCAATGATCTCCGCCACCCACTCGACCTGCCGCGACCATGGTGCCTCGCCGAGCGTATGCAGTTCGATCAGCCGGGCGGCCTCGCGCGAACCGACAACCACCGCAACCGCCGTCGCGTCGTGGTAGCGACCGAAGTCCACCCCGATGCGCACTGGGCCTCGGCTTTCGTCCATCCATTTGGAAACCAAACATGCCTCGATGACGTCAGTGCGGAACACGCATCCCAAACCGTCGAGGAACTCGGCCTCATACTCCACGCGGTAGGCGCGGTCGGAGATGAGTTCGCGCTGAATGTCGAGGAACCTTCGGGATACGAACGGAGATTCATCGGACCGGGCGGTTCGGCTCCACACGCCGTGCAAACCCTCCTGGCCAAACCGGAAGAAGCGCCAGAAGTGGTTGTGACCCTTCGGAGTGCTTATGAGCGTACAGCGCCCGTTCGTGGTGGCGAGCATCGGCATCGCAACCTCAGTGATCAGCGCCTCCGGTACATAGGCAGCCTCATCGACCACGAGATGGGTGGCTTGTTGGCCACGCAGCGTGCGCCCAAGGTGTCCACTCCGCGCTCGCACTTCGTGCTCGCCGACCCGCAGATGCGGATGCGGCGTGCGCCGCACCTTGTGGGCTATCTCCAGCCGTTCAAGCCACTCGATCACCCGCTCGAAGAGCAGATTGGCTTGATCTTGGGTGGGGGCGAGGATCAGGTGCTGCGTGGGGTGGGCTTCGTGCAGAGCAGCGACCATCTCAACCGCGCACACGTCGGTTTTGCCCCATCGCCGCCCGCACGCGAGCACTGTGATGGCGGCAGGCTGGAGCAGGAAATCCCGCTGACCGTCATGCGGCACCCACCAGGGCGCGATTCGCTCGAGAAATGCCTCCACGTCCTATGAGGTGCGCACCCTGCCGCCTGTCAACCTTCGGGAGTAAACTTGAACTCATATGCCCTCGCGAACCGTGCCCGCCCCTCAGTCGATCTTTGAGAAGTCCCGTCCCGGTCGAATTGGCGCCAACATTCCGCAGTGCGACACGCCCGAAGTGGACCTTGATCAGGTTCTCGGCGGTCGCCGCGAGTCGCTCCGTCTGCCCGAGATCAGCGAGCTCGACACGCTCCGCCACTTCACCAATCTCAGCCAGATCAACTACGGCATCGAGACCGGCTTCTATCCGCTCGGGTCGTGCACCATGAAGTACAACCCAAAGATCAACGAGAAGACGGCCGGGCTGCCGGGCTTCGCGTTCACCCACCCGATGCAACCCGCCGAGTCGGTACCGGGCAACCTTGAGATTCTGATCCGGGTGCAGGAGATCCTCGAAGAGGTCACGGGTTTCGATCACATCTGCCTTCAGCCAGTCGCCGGTGCGCACGGCGAAATGACGTGCTTGATGCTGATCAAGGCGTATCATGAGTCGCGCGGAGAGGGTGAAACCCGCCGCTACATTCTTGTTCCCGACTCCGCCCACGGTACGAACCCCGCAAGCGCGGCGCGATGCGGCTACGACGTCAAGTCCATTCCCACCGACGCCGACGGCAACACCGATCTGGCGGCCCTGGAGAAGGTGCTCGACAACAGCGTCGCCGGATTGATGCTCACTAATCCCTCGACCCTGGGACTGTTTGAGCCGAACATTGAGAAGATTTGCCGCATGGTGCATGAAGTCGGCGGTCAGGTGTTCTGCGACGGCGCAAACATGAACGCGATGGTCGGCACGACGCGTCCTGGCGATCACGGCTTCGACTGCATGCACTTGAACTTGCACAAGACGTTCAGTACGCCGCACGGTGGTGGCGGCCCAGGATGCGGGGCGATTGGCCTGCAGAGCCACCTTGAGCCTTTCTTGCCCAAGCCGGTGGTTCGACGCGGCTCCAGCGGCCAACCGATGATGGACGAGGATCGCCCGCAGAGCATCGGTCGGGTGTCGAGTTTCTTCGGCCAGTTCCTCATGGAGGTCCGCGCCTACACCTACTTGATGGCGTACGGCAAGGAGCGGATCATGAACATCTCGCGTTACAGCGTGCTGAATGCGAACTACGTGCGTGCACGACTGAAGGATGTGTTGCCGCCCGCGCACGACCGCCCGTGCATGCACGAGTGCATCTTGACGGCGGAGAAGTATAAGAAGGAGAACGGGGTGCGTGCGCTCGATATCTCCAAGCGGCTGATTGACTATGGCTTCCACCCGCCGACCAACTACTTCCCGCTGATCGTGCCCGAGTGCCTGATGATCGAGCCGACGGAGACGGAAGCCAAGGAGACGCTGGACGCATTTTGCGATGCGATGATCGCGATTTGTGGAGAAGCGGTCTCGAATCCGGATCTATTGCACGACGCACCTTCGACTCAGATCGTGGGCCGTTTGGATGAGACCAAGGCCGTGAAGGATTTGGACGTGAACTGGTTCGCGTCGAAGAAGTAATCCACGAGGTCGTCGGCTGGCTTTTGCCGACGCTGGGGAAGCGCTGGGAAACAGGTAACCCACGAGGTCGTCGGCTGGTTTTTGCCGACGCTGGGAGCGTAGTTGTAAAACCACGAGGTCGTCGGCTGGCTCTTGCGGACGCTGCTTTGCGCTGAGAAAAACCACCCAGCGACCTCGTGTAGTTCGTCGGTAGGAAAGACCCCCAGCGACCTCGTGTAGTTCGTCGGTGGGAGATCCATCCTGCGCCCTTGCGAGTCAGATTCCATGACCGAAGCAGGAATATGCGCCGACGCCCGCCAATCTTCTACATATGCACAAGCGCCCGCATAGATTGCCGAAAGACCGTTACATCGGCGAGCGAACAGTCGTGTACCACCTCTGTGTCCAGAACCGGGTTAGGCTCTTTGAAGAGCAAGCCGTTGTGTTGGAGTTTGTCCGTTGCTTGTCGGTGGCAGTTTCCGGCCATGATTGCATCGTGCCCGTCTACTGTTTCATGCCCGACCATGTCCACATCATGGTGCGAGGCCTGCACGGAACTTCCAACAGTCTTGAAGCAATCTCGCGATTCAAGCACCGTACCGCGATGTGGATGGTGAGGAAAGGGCTGGACGCCAGGTGGCAAGCAAACTTCTACGACCACGTTTTACGGGCGGGCGACGATTGGCACAGCCAGGCGCGCTACATCGCTATGACCCGGTTCGAGCGGAGTTGGTCGAGAACTGGATGGACTACCCCAACACGGGCGCGATCGGCGCCGATCTGGTCAGTTCTGTTTGTGGATTTGCTTAAGGTCCTTGCTGATGTTTGCCCACGAGGTCGTCGTCTGGTTCTTGCCGACGCTGCTTTGCGCTGGGAAAAACCACCCAGCGACCTCGTGAGATTGGAGCTTGCCGACGCTGTCTAGCGCTGGGAAAAACCACCCAGCGACCTCGTGGGAGCTTGCGGACGCCGCCTTGCGCTGGGAAAACCACCCAGCGACCTCGTGGGAGCTTGCGGACGCCGCCTTGCGCTGGGAAAA
>CAZPHD010000046.1:0-6922 GCA_964586225.1 uncultured Fimbriimonadaceae bacterium | reverse complement strand
AAAACCACCCAGCGACCTCGTGGGAGCTTGCGGACGCCGCCTTGCGCTGGGAAAAGCCACCCAGCGACCTCGTGGTCCATCCCCGGAGCCGCATGATACAGGTCCGCGCTGAGAAAAGCCACCCAGCGACCTCGTGGGGTCACTAGGGTGGCACCCACCCGGTATCCTATCCAACGATGGGATACGCAGGTTGGAGCGAAGCTAAGCGCGTTTGTGTGATTGGGGCGGGCACGATGGGGAGCGGAATCGCCGCCCACCTTGCCAACATCGGGTTCGAAGTCACCCTCCTCGACCTCAATCACGACAGCGTGAACACCGCCTTCGGCCGGGCTAAGGCCGCCAAGCCGCCGCACTTCTTTGTCCCCGAAACCGCTGATCGCATCCGCCTCGGCGGCATCGAAGAGAACCTGGAGTGGGCGGCCGAAGCCGACTGGGTTTGCGAAGCCATCATCGAGAAGATGGACGCCAAGCGCGCCCTCTTCGAAAGGCTTGACGACCTTCTTCCCGCAACGACGGCGATCACCACCAACACCAGCGGCCTCCAAATCTCGCTTCTCGCCGAGGGCCGAAGCCAGAGCTTTCGACGCCGATTCCTAGGCACCCACTTCTTCAACCCGCCTCGCTATCTCAAGCTCCTCGAGCTCATCCCGACGCCCGAGACCGATCCTGATGCGGTCGCCGAAATGACGCGCTTCCTCGAAGATCGCGTCGCTCGACGGGTGGTCGTCGCCAAGGACACGCCGGGCTTTATCGCTAACCGCTTCGGTATGTGGGCGATGATTCACGCCATTCACATCACCGAGAAGCTCGGCCTCAGCATTGAGCAAGTGGACGCGATCACCGGCCCGTTCCTTGGGCGTCCGCGGTCGGGCAGCTTCCGGTTGAACGATATCGTCGGTCTCGACATCATGCAGGACATCGCGAACAACCTCTACGAGCGATGCCCCCGTGATCCGCAGCGCGAGCATTTGGCCACACCCGAATCGATGCGCATCTTGTTGGAGCGGGGCTGGATCGGCGAAAAGTCGGGTCAAGGTTACTACCGGCGCGAGGGTAAAGAGTTCATGGCGTTTGACTTGGTGACGCATGCTTACCGGCAACGGCAGGATGCGGCGTTCCCTGAGCTCGATGCCATCGCGAAAGCCCCCCTCGGCGAACGCGTCCGCCAGGCGTTGGAGATGCGCAATGAGGCGGGCGAGTTTCTGCGTCACCACCTGATCCCCGTGTTGCACTATGCGGACGCATTGAAAGAGGAGATCAGCCACTCGGTGCAGGATTTTGACCGCGTGATGATGTGGGGCTTCGGCTGGGAGATGGGGCCCTTTGCGATGATGGATGCGATCGGCATGTCGTCCCCTGCCTACTATCAGGGCGGCTCGCAGCGTAACTTCGCCGGTGCCTACGTGGCCCTGCCGAGCGAACCGCAATACCGGCAAGTCAGGGACTACCCGGTGATCGAACAAGGGTCGAACTTCAACATCCGCGACCTCGGCGAGGGCGTGGTGGCGGTAGCGACGACGACCAAGATGGGCACGATCACGCCCGCCTTGGTTGAGGAACTTCATGTCAAGCTCGACAGCCTCGATCGCTTCGTGCTGTGTAGCGAGGCGCGCCACTTCTCGCTGGGTTTTGACCTCACGCAGTTCCTCGCGAAGATTGATGCCGAGGAGTGGGATGGCATCTTGCACGATCTCGACCGGCTGCAGCAGTTGGCGGTTCGGATGTCGGGCAAGCGAGCCGTCGCGGCGATTCATGGTTATGGCCTAGGGGCGGGGTTCGAACTCGCGTTCCAGTGCCCGCAGATGGTTTTGCTGGCCGACGCGATGGTGGGTTTCCCGGAGTCGAAGGTGGGTCTGTATCCGGGCGGCGGGGGAACGGCGGAGCTTGCCCTTCGGAGCCAGCCGCATGCCGCCAAGGGCGTCGTCGAGATGGCGTTGCGCCTGACCACGGGCGATGTGTCGATCAACGCCGATCAGGGCCGCGGCCTAGGCTATGTTCGAGCGACCGATGTGACCGAGTATCACCCGGAGCGGCTTCTCACGACGGCGCGCGAACTTGCCCTAACGGTGGAGCCGGCGCCTCGTCCTGCCTGGCATGTGCCGGTCGGCCCGATCGCGGGCATGATTGACCGTGCCCAAGATGAGCTGGTGGAGAAGGGAACCCTCAGTGACTACGACCGGCAGATTGGCGATCGGATCAAGGCGGTTTTCGCGAAGGCCACGAGCTACGACGATGCGCTGCTGAAGGAGCGGACGCTCTTCATTGAGCTCACCCAGAAGGCGCTGACGCAGGCTCGGATTCGCCACATGATGGAGACGGGCAAGCCATTGCGAAATTGAATCGGACCTATAGGTCTTATAAGTCCTATAGGTCCAATAGAAAAGAAAGTCGCGCTTATCGCGCGTAGAACTCGACGACCTGCTGCTCTTTGAAGAACTTGGGGAAGTCTTCACGCTCGGGCAGGGCGACAATCTTGCCCTTCATGTTCTGCACATCGGCATCCATGTAGGCCGGGATGGCGGCGCCTTCGTAGTGATTCTTGCGGACGAGCGCGCGGCTCTGATCGCGATCGCGAACGCCAATCTCATCGCCGACGCGAAGCTGATAGCTGGAGATGTTCACCATGCGGCCGTTAACCGTGATGTGGCCATGCGACACCATCTGGCGGGCTTGGAAAATCGTGCGAGCGTAGCCGAGACGCCACACTGCGGTGGAGAGACGAAGCTCTAGCAGCCGAAGGAAGTTCAGACCGGTATTGCCGTGCATTCGCTGCGCCTTCTTGAAGGTGTTGTGGAACTGGCGCTCGAGCATGTTGTAGTAGCGGCGGATGACCTGCTTGGCCAAGAGCTGCTCGCCATATTCCGACTGTCGGCGGTCCTTCAGGTTCGGACCATGCTGACCCATCGGATAGGGTCGCTTGCTGCTCGGGTCCTTGCCTTGGCCCCAGATATTGAAGCCAACGGTGCGGCAGATGTCGTGCTTTCTTCCTCGATACGTCGCCATAGTGTGTCCAAACGCGCGATGCGAATCTTGATTATACCACGCCGGGAGGGTGATGCTCTGTCATCGCCAAGACGTCGGTTGCGACGGAGCGCAACCTCCCTATTCGGGATTCTTCTTTGCCATCATGTGGCCCGCGCCCAGCAGAATGAACGTGATGCCCGCCACGCCTACCAGCAAGCCGCCGGGATAGAAGCCCTTGCTCGCGACCGTCGGCGCAAAGCGGCCGATGATGAGGAGGCAAAGCACGGCGGCCATGATCCGGCCTGCCCGTGGGTTCTTCTTCCAGAGGGCAATGGAGCCCAGTAACAGCACCCCAATCGCGCCTCCGGCAATGAAGGAGATGATCGAGGCCTCGTGTCCCTCACGAGGAGCAAAGGAAGCTTGAGCGCCGAGGGCAATGCTGAGTACGCCGAGAACGGCAATCGCGACGTTAATGAACGCGGTCATCGCGTTGGAGCCTACCGCACCTCGTAGAGTCGCCGCCAACTCGCGAGCGAGATCTGATGCGGCCGAATGTTTCGCTCCAGGCCCGCTGCGACCACCAACTCCCGATCGTATCCACACGATGCGAGGTTGTTCGAGAGCGTCTTGCGGGGTTGCGTAAATCCGGCGCGGATCAGAGCTAAGAGTTCGGGCTCGAGCTTCGTACTCCGAGGCTCCAGCGCAAGCACGGTGCTCTCAACTTTCGGCGGTGGAATGAACGCCCCCGGCGGCACCTCGACCACCCGCCGAATCTCAAACTCAGCCTGCATTCTCACCGATAGCGCACCGCGATCTCGATCGCCAACCGGGGCCACGATCCGCCTCGCGACCTCGCGCTGCATCATGAGTACCGCCACCTCCCACAGATCGCTCATCTCGGCGATGCGGTCCAGCAGCGGACCTGTGATGTAATAGGGAAGATTGGAGACCACCGCGCGAGGTTTCTTAAGCTTCATCATGAGCTGGCGAAGATCGGTGGCGAGCGCGTCGCCGTAGACGATCTGGGCGGTCGGGGCCGATTCGGCGAGCGGAACGGCCATCTGCTCGTCGAGTTCAAGCGCAAGGACCGGTCGATCAGCGGCCAGCGCCTGGGTGAGGATGCCTGGGCCAGGACCGATCTCCAACACGCTCCTGTCACCCGCCGCCGCGACGATTGCCCGGACAGCCCGCTCGGAGCACAAAAAGTGCTGACCGAGCCCCTTTTTGGGACTCAGGCCATGACGGTCAAGAAAAGTGCGCAGATCCTGGGGTTGCGCGAGGTTCACTTCGTGAGAATGTGAACCTTTACTGGGCGACGTCCCCAGCGCAACGCTTCGGCACGGCTGCTGAAGCAAAGGTCAATCTTGTTGCCCTTGATGGCTCCACCCGTGTCGGCGGCAAGGGCAAAGCCGTAGCCTTCGACGAACACATAGGTGCCCAGCGGAATCACTCGCGGATCGACCGCAACAACTCCAAATCGGGCCGGAATGCCCGTCGCCGTTCGTCCGGTCGAGCCAGGAAGGGTTTGCGGGCTGGTGTCGTATCCGGTGGCGCTCATCGTGAGCACCTTGGATCGGCTGAAGCTACTGCGGCTCGTGGCGTATCCGGTTCGCCCGATCAGCATCACATGGTCGCGGGGTGCGATCCGCTGCGTGCTGACGGGCTTCTTCGAGATGACTTTGCCGTTGAGCGTCTTGATCTCGTACGAGGTGACGATCTGTCCGTCTTGCCCATGGGTCTTAACGGCCGTCTTGCCACGACCGAGCGTCCTTGAGAACTCGACCTTGACGGAGAAGGGAAGCGGTTTAACATGCTTCTTGATCTCAGTCTTGATGTGGGTGGGCGATGCACTGGCGATTCCGCAGACAGCGGTCAACACCAGGGCGGCAAGCGCCCGCTTGGTGGTTTCCCTCATGTGACTTCAAGTTACCCAGGTTGGGTGGGCAAAAGGCAACCGGAAGGAACGGCAGTTATCCACAGTCTGAGGCGATTATCCTGAGTTAAAGGCGATATCCGCTCGCTTTCTTTCGCTGAAAATCTTTCGCTTTTTGTGGATTTCTCGCATTTTTGCGCAGTCGCAGCGTCGGGACGAACCCACCGACGCCCTCATCACAGAGGAGTAGCCGCAGGATGTATTCGTGCCTGCGGGCCAGCCTGGCGCGGTACGAGACCCCCGCGCGCCTCGTTGGCCGGCCCTTGAGGATCTACCGGATCGTTCCGCCTGCGGCGACCGACTTACCTCGATACGCCACGGCCATTTGACCCGGGGTCACCGCGCGAACCGGCTCATCGAAGACCAGTCGCGGGCATGCGCCACCATACAGCGTCGCGGGTTGAGGCTCCATGTTGTAGCGAATCTTAGCCACCACCCGCGTTCGCGCGGCCCCTTCCGCCACACCCCACACGACGTCATCTAACAGCACCTCGCGCTGCCGAAGCTGATCCCCATCGCCGATGATCACGCGGTTGGCCGCCGGCTCCAATCCGATCACATAAAGCGGTCGCCCCTTTGCGACGCCCACGCCTCGCCGCTGGCCGATCGTAAACTGGGCCGTCCCCGAGTGGACACCCACATGCTCGCCCCGCTCGTCCACGATCTCGCCCTCTCGGAACAGGTCGGGCCGATGCTTGCGCAGAAACTCGGCGTAGCCGCCGGCCTCGCTCACAAAGCAAATCTCCTGTGAGTCGGGCTTGTTTGCGACGGACAATCCGAACTCGCGGGCCATATCGCGCGTGATCGACTTGTCGGCGATCTCCCCCAGCGGAAACCACGACGCCGCCAACTGGGCCTGATCGAGCATGTACAGCACGTAGCTCTGATCCTTGGCGTCACCACGCGCCCGCATCAGCCGGTAGCGCCCGGATGGATCTCGGCGAATCCGAGCGTAGTGGCCGGTCACGAGTTTGTCGCAGCCCAATTCGCGCATCTTCTCCATCAGGATCTCGAACTTCACTGTCTTGTTGCACTGCACGCACGGGTTTGGCGTTCGGCCAGCTGCGTATTCGTCGATGAAGTTCTGGATCACCGAGGCGCGGAACTCGTCGCGGAAGTTCATCACATAGTGAGGAATGCCGAGCACCCGAGCGACGCGTCGGGCGTCCTCAACGGCACCCAGCGAGCAACACCCGGCGTGCCGGGGATCGGTCTGGCTCTCCTGCCAAATCTGCATTGTGATGCCGATGACGGGGTAGCCCCGCTTCACGAGCATCGCGGCGGCCACACTGCTGTCGACCCCGCCGGACATGGCGACGAGAATCGTTGGCTTCACTTTCCGTAAACGTCCCACTGTGATCGAAACTCAGGCTTGGCGAGAACTTCCTTCATGGTGTTGATGCGGGCCGGATAGACTTGGCGTCCGGGCAAGCCCACATAGAAGGTCGGCGTCTGAAGCAACCCAAGTCGGTCGGCTTCGCCGACATCGGCGACGACCCGTTGGAAAGCCGGATCGTTCTTGTCCTGGGCGCGTCGCGTGGCTTCGTCGCGGTCGATCCCAAGAGTCTCCAGCACATTCAGCATTCCCGGCACGTCCAACTTGTCCTGTTGTGCGAATGCCGCTTCTACGAACTGGAAATACTTACCCTTCTCGGCCGCGATCTCGCTAAACACGGCGGCGGGGAGGCCCATTTCGTGACCCGGCGACCTGAGCGGGAAGTGGCGCATGATGACACTGAGCTTTGCGCCCTCCGTGATCATGCTCTTCAGTTCCTTATAGGACGCGGCGCAGTGGGGGCACGTGATGTCGTAGAACTCGATGACCGTTACCTTGGCGTCGCTCGGTCCAAACTGGTTAGGCGAGGGCGGAGTCAGCTTCTCGATCGTGTAGCCTTCAAGCGGAGGGATCTTCACCTGCGTGGCATTGATCATGATGACGAGCGACACAAGCGCTGCCACCAACGGCACGCCAGTCCAAGCCGGGCTAAAGTGCGCGACTGGATCGGTTTCCCGCGACTTGATCAT
>CAZPHD010000045.1:19198-23253 GCA_964586225.1 uncultured Fimbriimonadaceae bacterium | reverse complement strand
CGGCGTCTTGGCCAGTGGCCTGGCCTTTCGCCCACTCTGGTCGTGTTCCGAATTCCTCGCGCGCTTCTCGGTCGGGGGCACCACGCTCCTCTATGTCATTCAGGCCGTGGCGGTATTGGCGGTGGTCGCGATCCATCAACGCTCTCGCGTTCGCAAGCCTGCCGAGGTGGCCGCATGAGCGATCTTGGACTGGTGTGGCAGTTTGCGATTCCCATTGCGCTCGCCGCCCTGGGCGAAGTGGTGAGCCAGCGATCCGGCGTTCTCAACATTGGCCTCGAAGGCACGATGCTCGGAGCGGCCTTCGCGGCGGCCTATGTGACCTTGCATACTGGAAATCCATGGTTTGGGCTGTTGGCCGGGATTCTGGTTGGGCTGGTAGCTTCCCTCATCCAATCGTGGTTCGTGCTCATGCGACGCGCGGACCAGGTCGTCGTCGGAACTGCGGTCAACTTGCTCGCATTGGGCGTAACGGGAAGCCTCTTTCGACGGGCATTCGGTGAAAGCGGCCAACTGTTGAGCGTGCCGACCTTGCCGAAGTTTGACGGTTGGGATGCCGTGATGATCGCGACGCCCATCCTGGCGATTGCGACTGCATGGGCCCTGCAGCGCACCGGTTGGGGCTTGCTGACCAGAGCCAGTGGCGAGTATCCCAAAGCGGTCGAAGCCGAGGGATTCTCTGTTCGACGGGTTCGATTGGGTGCGATGGCGATGGGCGGTGCGCTTGCCGGTGCCGCGGGTGCGTATCTTTCCATAGGCATCGTGGGTTCGTTCGCAGAGAACATGACCCAGGGCCGAGGGTTCATGGCGATTGCTTTGGTGACATTTGGACGCTGGCATCCGGTGGCGGCGCTGGGCGCGGCGATGCTGATTGGAGGCTTGGAGTGGCTACAGTTCAAGCTACAGGCGCAAGGCGGCGGGTTGGTGCCGTTCCAGCTATTGCTTGCGTTGCCGTATCTTGTGGCGTTGCTGGTGCTGGTAGTAGGAGCCAAGGGCACCCGCGGCCCTGCGGCCCTCGGACAACCCCTTGGAGGTGACGCGTGAGTCGGGTTTCGCGGAGAGCAGGGATGCCACGCGCCCAGGAACAGCTGTCCGCCGGTACGATACAACCGGCGACTACGGCCGCCTCTGACCTCGCCGGTACGATACAACCGGCGACTACGGGGGCGTTATGAAGCTTACTCGCCGCGTCACTTTCTCAGCTGGGCATCGCTACTGGCGGTCCAACTGGAGCGAAGCAAAGAACCACGAGGTCTTCGGCCCCTGGGCGAGCCCCTATAACCACGGCCACAACTACGTCCTTGACGTCACCGCCGAGGGCGAGGTGGACCCGACCAACGGCATGGTTGTCAACATCAAGCGCATCGACGATGTGCTGAAGCGCGACATTCTGCAGCAGTTTGATCAGAAGTCCATCAACGACCAAGTCCCCGCCTTCGAATCCCAGAGCCCGAGTCTGGAGAACTTACTCGCCTACCTCGCCGATACGTTGCGAGGCGCCTTCGCCGCTGACTTCCCTGACCTCCGCCTCGCCCACCTTCGCCTTGAGGAAATGCCCACGCTTTGGGGCGAACTCGACCTTACGACCAAGATGCTGACCCTCACCCGAACCTACGAATTCGCCGCTGCCCACCGGCTCCAAGCGGATGCCCTCTCGCACGCGACCAACCTTGAGCTCTACGGTAAGTGCAACAATCCCGCCGGTCATGGGCACAACTACGTGCTCGAAGTCACCGTCAGCGGCGCGCCCGATCCCGTCAGCGGCATGATGATCGATCTCGGTGAGCTAGACCGCGTGGTCCACGTCGCCGTAGTCGACCGCTACGATCACCGAAACCTCAACGAGGATCTACCCGAGTTTCAGGGGCGCGTCACCACCTCCGAAGTCGTCGTTCAGGAAATCTGGGACCGGCTCGATGGGGTCATCCCCGGCGAGTTGTTCCGCGTTCGACTCTGGGAGACCGCGCGCAATGCCTTTGAGGTCACCCGATCGTGAGGCAGATCGTCATCACAGGCGCAAGTAGCGGCATTGGGGCCGCAACCGCCGAACTCCTGAGCGGACACGGACAGCTCGTCCTGGTTGGTCGAGACGCAAACCGACTCCGAGATGTCGCCGCGCGATGCCACGACGCCATCACCGTCGCCACCGATCTAACCCTCGACGTGGAGCCCGTCCTTGAAGCGCTCACGCAAACGGAGCAGCGCGTTCTCGTCAACTGCGCGGGCACCGCCGAATACGGACCCTACCACGAGCAACCCTGGTCCAGCATCGAGGGTCAACTCCGGATCAACCTTATCGTGCCCCTACATTTGACGCACGCCCTCTTGCCCTGGCTCCTGGCGGGTCAGGGCCAGATCGTCAACGTGCTGAGCATCGCCGCCAGCCACACGTTTCCCGGCGCGGCCGCTTACATGGCGAGTAAAGCCGGCCTTCTCGCGGCGGCTCGCTCGTGGCAGGCCGAGTATCGCAGATCAGGCTTGCGGATCACCAACCTGCTCCCCGGCGCGACGAACACGCCGATTTGGGACGGTGGAGCCTTCATCCCCGAGCGCACAGACATGCTGCCCGCGAGCGCGGTCGCCGAGGCTATCCGCGATCTGATCCTAAGCCCGAGCGACCGAAACGTTGACGAACTCACGCTCATGCCGCCCAAGGGCATCCTCTAACCTGCCGGTACAATCGGGCCTATGCGAGTTGATGGGCGACAAGCCGATGATTTAAGGCCGATTTCGATTGAACGGGGAGTGGCGAAGTTCGCCGAAGGGTCGTGTCTGATCAAGATCGGCGACACCCATGTCCAAGTTACGGCTACGGTCGAAGATCGCGTACCGCCTTTCATGAAGGGCAAGGGCTCCGGCTGGCTGACCGCGGAGTACGCCATGCTTGCCCGAAGCGGTCGGCAACGCAACAACCGAGACCCCATGAAGCCGAATGGTCGCTCCATCGAAATCAGCCGCCTAATCGGACGGGCGATGCGAACCGCAGTTGACCTGGAGTCGATGGGCGAGCGCACGATCACCCTCGACTGCGATGCGCTGTTGGCGGACGGCGGCACGCGGTGCGCCGCCATCACCGCCGCTTACGTTGCGACCTACGAGGCCATGGAGTGGATGATGCGGCAACGCATGATCAAGACCATCCTGATGGACGAGCCCATCGCCGCCGTTTCGGTTGGCATCGTCCGTGGCGTCGAAGTCCTCGACTTGAACTACGACGAGGACAGCACCGCGTCAACCGACATGAACGTGGTGATGACGGAGAGTGGCAAGTTCATCGAAGTGCAAGGCACCGCCGAGGCCAAGCCGTTCGACGCCAAGACGCTGGGCACGATGCTCAAGCTCGCCAAGAAGGGCATCGACGAGCTGATTGTCGCCCAGCGCCAGGTTCTCGGAAACTAGTTTGAGGGGCGTCTTATCGCCCCTCAACAAGCCTAGCGGACCGTTTTCAGCGCGCCGGACCAAGACACAACCTGGTCCAACATGGTGTTGACCGTTTTCTCGTGGTGCTCGGCGGGCTTGAACGTGCTGAAGTTCTCAAAGTCGGTAAAGAGCGACAACTGGACGGCATGCCGTACGTCCGCCATCATCAGCTCACCCACGATCTGGCGCAGGTGCTCAATGGCACGAACGCCCATTGCGCTCCCGTAACCGACAAACCCCACGGCCTTGTTGTTCCACTCGGTGAACAGGAAGTCCAGCGCATTCTTCAAGGCTCCCGAGGTGCTGTGGTTGTACTCAGGCGTGACCATGACAAAGCCGTCAAACTCGGCGATCTTAGCGGCCCATGCCCGGGTGTGATCGTGCGCATACTGTCCGTAGGCGGGCGGCATCGCCTCGTCGAGCAGCGGCAAGTTGAAGTCCTGGATGTCGACCACCTCAAAGGTGGCATCTGAACGTTGTGTAGCGATTCCGTGTACCCATTGCGCCACGGCTTCAGCCTTGCGGCCGGGGCGCGTGCTCCCCACGATGATTCCGATCTTAAGCATCCCCAGGTTCTACGCCTGGAGATGCCGCTCAATCTCATCGGGCGGAGCGTTGTCAGCCGCATTTCGTGAGCG
>CAZPHD010000045.1:0-19188 GCA_964586225.1 uncultured Fimbriimonadaceae bacterium | reverse complement strand
CGATACTGCCACGTCACTTCGCCATCGGTGCTAATGATGAACACCGGGAAGCTGCAGGGGGTCCGCCGAGGAATGTGCGTTCCGGTGCCCTTGAAGCGTCGCCCCAATCGCGCGGACGAACACCTGAGGGGACAGTACCTGGCTCAGGCCCCCTCGCGGTAGTTCGAAGTGGCGATAGAGTGCCTTCTCCGGATCACAGATGAAGCGGTGCGGCGACTGCATTTTCTGCCGGAACGCTTCGGTTTGGTCGGGGTTTCCGAGCGTGACGAAGACAATGTTGAGTTCCTTCAGACGCCGAAGCTGCGCGACATGCTCGCGGCAGAAGATGCAGCCAAGGTGGCGCAGAAACACGAGGGCCACGGGCTGATCGCGGTAGAGCGAAGCAAGCATGACACGTTCGCTGGTGCTCAACAGCACCTCGACTTCGGAGAGCGACATGCAAGCTACTACGTCCCGAGCGATACAATAGACTCGTGAATGGCATCACCGAGCTTGATCATCCGCTCGCCGGCCAACTGGTCGCCGAACTTCGACACCGCGATACACCTCCTGAGAGATTCCGGACGCTCACATGGGCCCTCACAACCCTCCTCGTAATCGAAGCCACTCGCAACCTCAAGACCACCTCGCAGATCATCATGACGCCCCTTGAGAACACCGATGGCAAGGTGCTGGCCGAGGGGCTCGCGGCGGTGCCGGTGCTGCGGGCAGGTCTCGGCATGCTTGAGCCGGTCGTCAAGCTCTTCAGCGACGTGAAGGTGGGCTACATCGGATTGGAGCGGAACCACGACACGGCGGTGGCGCATAGCTACTACTGCAAGTTGCCCGATTTGTCCGATAGGTTCACGCTATGCATTGATCCGATGCTGGCAACGGGGGGTTCGGCGTCTCAGGCGATTTCGTTGATCAAGGCGCACGGCGGCAAGAGGATCGCGATGGTGAGTGTGGTGGCGGCTCCCCAGGGCGTGGCGAAGCTCCAGCATGACCATCCCGATGTACGCATTGTGACCGCGGCGCTGGATCGCGACCTCGACGAACGCAAGTACATCCTGCCTGGCCTCGGCGACTTCGGCGATCGGCTCTACGGAACATTCTAAAGGTCTGGATGTGAAGTGTGGCGGGATGGGTGTGTAAGCGACGTTGTTCCTCCGAGCTACATCCCACATTCAACACGCCACAATCACGCGCCAAGGTAACCTCAACCCATGCCCGAGGAGCTTCCCGGAGACGACCACCTCAACGAGCCCCCTGCGTTCTTTCCCCGTGAGGAGGACGAGGAGCGCATTCCCGTTGATCTGGGCGAACCCATCGAAGTCACCGTCGAAGGTGTGTATGCGGTTGAGCAGGGCGGGCATATTCAGCACTACGTGCTACTGACCGATGGGGCACGCCGGTTGCCGATCAGCATCGGGCCAGTCGAAGCCCATTCGATAAGTTGTGCCTTGGCCAACGAGCGATACGACCGGCCGCTCACACATGATTTACTGAAGGCGATCATTGACCGCCTCGAGGGTCAGGTTAATCGTGCGGTCATTGACGATCTCTGGAACTCAACATACTATGCTAAGGTGTTTCTCGTCCACAAAGGCGAGGAGATGCCGATTGATGCACGGCCCTCCGATGCGGTGGCAATTGCGATCCGCTACGACGCACCGATCTTCGCTTCCGAAGGAATTCTCGACGCCGTTGACGGTTAGGGGTAGGTTTACTGAACCGCGGCCACGCTGGTATCGAACACACCCGTCTCCAAATAGTGCGCAACACGTTTCTGGGTGGCCTCGAGGTAGCTCGATCCGACCTTAACCATGTCAGCGGTCCATTCCGAGAGAATCTCGCTTGCCAGAAATACCCCACGGGCGGCGACCAAGGCCTCCATCTCTTCGCGGCTCACGCCGAGCGCGCCAAGATCCACGCCGAGTCCCTCCCAATATGCGGCTTCGCACGCTACCGGCTCCGGAAAACGACGCAGATAGAACAATGTGATCGCGACGTCCCATGCTGGCCAGGCAAATCGGCAGTCGTCGAAATCGAAGACCGACAGCTTTCCGCGCGTCCACTTGAGATTCCACATGTGGAGATCATAGTGAACCGGAATCATGGGCTGATCGCGCTTGAAACGCTCGATCACGGCATTGCCCCGCCGCAGGACCTCGTGGAAGTCCGGCAGATCGGCACGTGGATTCAGCTTGCAACCGATCATCACGTCTTGGGGCTCCCAAAACTCGACGTCGGCCGGAGGAGTCCAACTGCGCCCGTGGTCGTGGAGACGCGTGGTCACCCGCCCAAGTTCCTGAGCAACCTCGGGCGTCCAACGATCGCCAGCCGTCTTTCCTGGGAGCCAGCTGTAGAGAACCGCAAACATGTCGGTTCGTGAGGCGTCTCGTATCTGAAGATCGGCATAAGGATGTCGAGCCACGAAGCCACTGCCATCAAGCACTGGATAGGGCTTGGGCACCCAGAGATCACTCTGTTGGAGCGCGTGGACCCAGGCGACTTCTCCACGAAGCTGCCCCAGCGTCCGATCTGAGTTGACGTTGATGCGCAAGGCAGCTCTCTCAAGACCACGCCGGAGTTCGAATGTCGTGTTGTAACCGTGGTTGAGCAGGCGAAACGTGGCATCTTGACACCCAAACTGCTGGGCCATCGTTCTCGCAATCGGCCGCAAACGAGCGACCTGGGATCGAGTAGGGAGATCTTGATAGGCCAGCATTGGCACGCATTCTATAGGGTCTCAAACAGCTACAGGCGCCACCACTCCACTCAGAAGCCGTGGCGCCCACAAACTGCGACTACTTGAGAAGCGACTGAACGGTCTTCTCGAACTGGGCAGCACTGCCTCCGCCGAAGCCAGTCGCGACTTCGCATACAACTCCCTGCTTGTCGATGAACACAAAGAACGGGATGCCGCGTGCGCCGATTGAGGCGGCGAGCTTGTCGTTATCCTTCGTGAACGTGTACGTGTACTTGTGCTCCTTCTGATACTTGGCTGCCGCACCTGCCTTATCCTTGGGTTGCTCGTAGGCATTCGCCCCGATCACCACCAGTCCCTTGCTGGCGTACTTCTCGTGAAGCTTCTGCATGGTCGGAGAGGCTGCCTTACACGGTCCGCACCACGTGGCCCAAAAGTCAAGCAAGACCACCTTGCCCTTCAAGCTCGCGTTGGTGTGTACCTTCCCATTCGTGTCCGTCATCTTGAACGCTGGGAATGGCTTACCCTTGAGGTTCTCACCTTGCCCGCCTTGGGCGAAGAGCACTGCGGCACCAAGGGCCAATGTTGAAACGGCTGCCAATACTTTCCACGTCTTCATGCTGTAGATTCTAACGTTTGGGAGCGCTCCTGTGTTCCGCCGAACTAGGACCTCGCAGCATGAGCAGCCTGGACGAGCTGCTCGGCGACGTGGGTTGCGTTCGCCGGTGGCATGATATAGAGCCCTTCGGCATTCCGCGCGATCCACTCAACGAGACTCACGGTTTCTCGCATCCCAACCTCGGCGGCCGAGGCGTCGTCTGGTGCGGCGGCCATCTTTGCCCGAAGATCATCCGGGATCCTGATGCCCGGCACCTCATGATGCATGAACTCAGCATGTCGTGCGCTTCGCAAGGGCATGACACCCACAAGCGTGGGGAGTGCCATCGAGCGGGCGGTCTCAACCGCAGCCTCTGCTGTCGGCACATCAAACACGGGCTGAGTGTAAATAACGTGAGCCCCTGCGTCCACCTTTCGCCGCAAACGATCCTGTTCTTCATCGGCATCGACGGCCATGGGATTGTAGGCGCACGCAATTGTGTAGGCACACTTCACCCCAACCCCGTAGCCAGCGAGGTCATAGCCTTCATTGAATCGCGAGAGAATGCGGATGAGCCCAATGGCGTCAATGTCGAAGACGCTCGTGGCCGAAGGGTAGTCCCCGATATTGGCCGGGTCGCCCGTGACAGCCAAGATATTCCGAATCCCCAAAGCGTGGCAGCCCAGCAAGTCAGCCTGAACAGCGAGCAGATTTCGGTCACGACACGCAAAGTGCATCGTAGTGTCGACCCCGACCCGCTGCATGAGCAACGCACAGACGGACATCGGGTTCATTCGCAGACGAGCCCGGGCACCGTCGCTGATGTTGATCACGTCCACGCCCGCAATCTTGAGCGTCTTCGCACCCGCGATCAGCTTGTCGATGTTGAGTCCGCGCGGCAGGTCCATTTCAACGGCGGTAACAAACTTCCGCCCGAGCTTGAGCGAGAGTTCACTCGGTTCACTCTCCCTAAGCGGTGTCTTCTCCCGCACTACGGCTGAAGTGCTCGCCCGTGGCTTGACTTTGATGCCCGCTTCAGCAAGCCCTTTGAGCTCGCGGATGTGATCGGGCGTCGTGCCGCAGCATCCACCCACAATCCGTGCTCCTTCTTCGAGGAGACGCACGGCTGCCTTGGCGAAGTACTCGGGTGACGTGTCGTAGACGATCCTTCCTTTCACCAACTGGGGGAGGCCAGGGGTGGGCATTGCGAGGACCGGGAGGTCCGTAGCCTCAACCATCATGCGTACCAAGTCAAGCATGCGTTGAGGGCCAACAATGCAGTTGGCCCCAATCGCGTCCACGCCCAGTGCCGCCATTATCTCCGCGCATCGCGCAGGATAACCATCAGCAAGCATCTCGCCATCCTCAATGAATGCCTTGCTGGCGATGATCGGCAGATCGCTCACGGAGCGCACCGCCTCGACGGCCAACCTCAGCTCATCAAGATCGATGAACGTTTCAAGCATGAAACCGTCGACTCCGCCCTCGGCAAGGGCCTCGGCCTGCTCTCGCACTGACGAGGTTACTTCCTGGGGCGTGATAGGACCGATGGGCGCTAGGGGCTTACCCGCAGGACCGATAGCACCCAGAACGAGAGCTCGGCTACCCGCCGCCTGACGCGCAAGCGATGCGCCAGCGAAGTTGAGTTCGGCAATGTCAACGCGACTCGACTCGAGCCGCAAACGCCCTGCCGAGAACGTGTTCGTCTCGATGAAGTCTGCCCCCGCGTCTACGTACGCGCGATGAACAGCGCGGACGAGTTCCGGAGCCTCAAGGTTGGCGAGGTCGTAAGGCTGGCGGAGAAAGCCACGTTCGGCAATGCCAGTGCCATTGGCGCCGTCTCCAATCAAGAAGGGACGCTGAAGCGCCTCACGTAGGGTCACGATGCGGAATTGTACCTATCCGAACCGAAGAGCGGCTATCGCAGCCACCGCGGCAGTGTCGGTTCGCAGGACGAGGGGGCCCAGGGTAACGCCCCGTTCGCCGATCAGGTGAAGTTCGCGTGGTGCCCAGCCACCTTCAGGGCCAATCACGATCGTCACAGATTGGTCGGTCTTAGCGAGCGGTCGGCTGACGTCCTCCCTCTCGTTAAGCACCACGGCATCGGGGCGGCACAATACCTCGGCGAGGTCTTTGGCGAATGCAAACTCGGGTAGCCGCGAGCGATAGCATTGCTCCGCAGCTTCCCGGATCACCGCTTCGAACCTCCTACGTTTCTCAGCGAGCTTGCTCGCCTCCCAGCGCACAACGCTGCGCTCGGCGGGAAACAGCAGGAATCCGGCGGCCCCGAGCTCGGTGCCCATACGCAGGATCGTGTCGATACGATCGCCCTTGGGGAGCGCTTGAGCAAGCCAAATGGGAACGGGAGGTTCAGTGTTCGGGTGCTCGGTCGCGATGGGCCAGGCCTGCTTCGAGCGGAACTCGCACCGAATGAGCCGGCCGTCGTTGGGCAGGATCGCGATTTCCGCCCCTTCCGGCAGGCGCAGCACCTTGCGGAGTTTGTCAACTTCCTCACTTGGAAGCGGATACGATTCCTGCTCAGTATCCAGCCCCGGAAGGAAGATCCGCGTGAGCGACCTTAGCGGCGAAAGCTCGCGGCTACCCAATCATCCTCCCGTTGCTCTGACTCAAACGTGAATCCCGCTCGCTCGGCGGCGGCCCGCACATCCGGCCAGTTCGTTTGATAGATCCCAGACACCAGCCACCACCCGCCCGGCGCAACAATCTCGGCGGCGGACGGCGCCAAGCGGATGAGCGTTGCGCTGATGATGTTGCTCACAACAACGTCCGCGGGTCTAGAGAGCATCGCGAAGCCCTCCTCACTACCCACCGGAAACTCCACGCCGTTTCTGAGCATATTCTCTTTCGTGACTTCGACGGCAAGCGGGTCGAGGTCAGAAGCTCCGACGTTCGCTGCCCCAAGCTTGGCGGCCGCGATGGCGAGAATACCGCTACCGCAGCCAATATCGGCAACCGACTTGCCTTTGAGATCCAACTGTTCAAGGAGTTCCAGGCAAAGTCGGGTCGTGGGATGGTCGCCGGTGCCAAACGCCTGGCCAGGATCAAGCACGATCACGACATCGCCAGGCTCAGCGTTGAACTCCTCCCAAGTCGGCCGGATGACCAATCGACGACCGATGCGGCGCGGCTTAAAGTGCACCTTCCACAGCTCGGCCCAGTTTTCGTCTTGAACTACGCTGCGCTCAACGCTTGATGCGCCGAGACGAAGCAACTCCGCTTCCAGTGCGTTGGCTTGAGAATTGGCGCCGGTCACGTCAGTCAGGTAGCCCGTCACCCGCGGGGGAGCGTCTTCGATTTGCGATCCTGGGCAACCAAACCGGTCGAATGCATCGACAAACACCGACCAATCGGCGGGAGGCTCGGTAAACACCGCCGTCACTTGAATCCAACTGCTCACTTCTTCTTTTTGAACAGGTTGCCGAGCAACCCGCCTCCCTTCGCGGCCTCGGGAAGCTCTTCCCCGCTGGCTTCCGCAAAGTCGGCAATCGCCTGGCGCTGGGCGTCGTTCAGCTTCTTGGGTACGGCCACGGTTACATGGAAGAACAGATCGCCTCGGCGTCCGCCATGAAGCGGCGGCAGGCCCGCCCCGCGAACCACGAGAACATCGCCTGGCTGAGAACCGGCGGGGACATCGAGGTCGTAGTTGCCATCCACGCCCGCGACTTCGACCTTATCACCCAACGCCGCTTTTACAAAGCTGAGGGTCAGGCTGCCGTGAAGGTGCAGACCCTCGCGCTCGAAGTCAGCTCCTTCGTCGACAACGATGCCAACGTACAGGTCACCGGGCCGGCCACCGCCGAGTCCCTCGTGCCCCTGACCGGTAAGTTGAATCGTAGCTCCCGTTTCCACGCCAGGTGGGATTTTGACGGTGACGCTGACCGACTTCGCCACTTGGCGCTTCCCCCGGCACGTCTTGCAGGGGTTCTGGATGATCTGACCGGTGCCCTGACACGTGCCACAAGGGGCTTGCGTTCTCACTTGGCCGAGGAAGGTGTTTTGAACTCGGGTTACAAATCCCTGTCCATTGCAGGCGGTGCAGGTTGCGGGCTGGGCACCGCCTTCGGCGCCGGTTCCTTTACACGAGTCGCAGTTGCCGTAGCGTTGGTAGGTCAGTTCACGTTCCGCTCCCTCGATCACTTCCAGGAGGGAAATCTGGACACGGGTTTCAAGGTCGTCTCCCGGCTGAGTTGCGCTCCGGCGACGCTGAGCGCCCCCGGCCGCGTTGCCGAAGAACATGTCGAAAATGTCGCCGAAGCCAGCACCTTGGCCGCCAAAGAACGGATCTTGCGGAGGGCCCTCTGTGGTGCCGTAACGGTCGTAAGCGGCGCGCTTCTCGGGATCTCGCAGCACCTCGTATGCCGCCCCGATCTCCTTAAAGCGGTCTTCCGCAGTCGGATCGTTGGGATTAACGTCGGGGTGATGCTGACGCGCAAGTTTGCGATAGGCCGACTTGATTTCGTCGGCCGTGGCATTCTTGGAAACACCGAGCACTTCGTAGAGGTCTTTGGCCATCTGCGACCAAGTTCCTCCTTACGACTCGGGCTCTTCTTCGTCGGCGCTTTCTTGCGCGGCGATGTCGTTGAGCGAGAGCGTATCGTCTTCGGCGGGCGCGACTTCTTCTTCCTCGTCAACATCAGCCAGGTCGGTCAAGCTGAGCACTTCGGACTCACCTTCTGAGTCGTCAACTGCATCCTCTTCGCCAATGCTGGTGACGAGCGCCACTTCGGTCTCGTCGAGTGCGGGGAGAAGCATGCCGAGTTCGGCCGGTAGCGGCTCATCGGTAATGAGCGCGAGATCGGCGCCTTCGAGTTCGATTCGATCGTCGTGCTCGCCAAGAATCGGCTTGATCTTGCCCGCCGCGATTTCGGCGAGCGCAATCGTCAACGGGTGGTGTGAATCCACCTGGACCAGCGGCATCGCGCCTTCCTTCAGTTGTTTGGCGCGCTTGGCAGCCAAATTGGAAAGCACAAACTTTCCGTGTTCATACTCGTTGAGGATATCGGGGGAAGGAAGCATAGCGGTAGGTTGGCGGGCGGTCCGCCGAGTGTTCAGTCTACCATGAGCCACGCTAAGTTGTCTACCCTGAGGTACCATTTCAACTTGTCGGGGCGTGGCGCAGCCTGGTAGCGCACCTGCTTTGGGAGCAGGGGGTCGCGTGTTCGAATCACGCCGCCCCGACCAGAACAACCTATGGCCACCGCGCCTCTCAACATCGGATTCCTGGGTTTCGGCGTGGTCGGCACCGGCACTTATCGGATGCTGGTCGACAATGCAAGCTCCATAGAGCGTAAAGTCGGCGTCCCTTTGAACGTCGCCCGGATCGGGATTCGGGATGCGAGCAAGCACCGAGAAGCGCCAACCTCCCTGTTCACGACCGACCTGCAGAGCGTGGTCGACGATCCCAACATCGACGTCATCATCGAGGTCATGGGGGGCGTCGAACCGGCCGGGTCGCTCATCGAGCGCGCGCTGGCGAATGGCAAACACGTCGTCACCGCAAACAAAGAGCTGATCGCTAAACAGGGCGGGGCGCTGATACGAACCGCCGCCGCCAAGGGTCTTGACCTTCACTACGAAGCCGCAGTCGGGGGCGGCATCCCGCTCATCCAGCCCCTGAAACACCAGCTCGCCGGCAACGATGTCCTCAAGCTGATGGGCATCGTGAATGGCACCACGAACTACATCCTCACCCGGATGACCGAATCGGGCTCATCGCTGGAAGATGCGCTCGCCGAAGCTCAGCGTCTTGGCTATGCGGAAGCTGATCCAACCGCGGACGTCGATGGGCACGATGCACAGTACAAGCTCGCGATTTTGAGCGGCATTGCCTTTGGTCGTGAAACTCCCGTCGATTCGGTGTACCGTCAAGGGATTCGCGAACTAACCGCAGACGACATCCAGTTCGCGAACCTGCTGGGCTACCGCATCAAGCTCCTGGGGATTGCGGAGGCCATCGGCTCAGCAATCTTGGCGCGAGTTCATCCGACCTTGCTCCCCAAAAAGCATCCGTTGGCCAACGTTCACGATGTGTACAACGCGGTGCAGATTCGGGGCGACTTCGTGGGCGACGTGATCTTCTCGGGCCGAGGCGCAGGGAGTGACCCGACGGGTTCGGCCATTGTGGGTGACTTGATTGACGTTGCCCGAAACATCCGCCTCGGCGGGGCGGGCAATGTTGTTGCGCCGGAACCTGGGGGTGAGTTCCTTCCCATCACGGAAGTCGTGACGCGATACTACTTGCGGATGCGCGTCGACGACAAGCCCAAGGTGCTTGGCCAAATCGCCAGCCGATTGGGCGAATATGACGTCTCGCTCACCGACATGGAAATGCGCGTTGTCGACGCGGGAGAGAGTGTCGGTGAAATCGTGTTTCTCACTCACGAATGCCGTGAAGCGGATTTCCGCCGCGCGATCTCCGCGCTCGACGCCACGTGCGGCGTTCGCGAGATCGCGACGTGGCTAAGAGTGGGATAGTTTTGGTTCCTTCTGAAATTTCGCAATCCCCGTAGTTTCAAGGTTGAGGATTCACCTCTCGCATCCAGATAATCCTGGTACCGCCCTTGTGTGCGGCGACAGCAATGGGAACTCACAGATTCAAGTCAAAGCGCCTCCGACGGTCAAGATCGGGAAGCTCGCTTCTCGAGATCATGTTCGCGATCTTTGTGGTGGCGGCGAGCGCCATGATCTTCTCGGCCCTCATACCGCCCGCCGTCAAGAGCGAGAAGATGACGGCCAGCCACCAGCAGGCGATCAGTATTGTCCAACACAAGATTGACCAGATGCGCGGCGTGGGCTATGGTCGCTTGACCTATGCCGAGATGCTTGACGCGGGGATTATTGACGCATCCCACACATCGTCCCCCTACCGCTTCACTGTTGTCGACCAACTGAACAACTTCTACCCGTCGGCGACGGGAACCATTGCGGTGGCTGACTTCGACGCCAATATCCGCCGAGTCACGGTGACCATCACCTGGACAGGTGCAGCCTTTCAGCAGGGCAACGGCACGATTTCACTTCAGGCCCTGATTGCGCGAGGATAACGATGAAGAAGAACTCCAGACGAAGAGCCGCGACTCTCATTGAAGTCACATTCGTGGCTCTCTTTGCCTCGCTGATCATCACCGGATCGATGATGATGACGGTGCAGGTAGGAAAGAGCTTCAACCGTACTACAACCCAGCACGACGTCGACCAAAGCGCGTCGCGGGGTATTCAGCGCATCACAAGGGATCTCCAGGAGGCCAGGCAGTTCACGATAGTCTCGAGTTCGAGACTGCGGATCATCTTTCCCGTCAGTTCAGGCGATTCGTACAACCGAAAAATTGCGGACACAGCCAACCCGGTTGAGTATTACCGAGGCAATGAAGACGGCACGGTCAATCCATCCGGCACGTTCCTGGTGCGATTGGCGGGCGGCGTCGCGCGACCGGTTGCAGAGAACCTTAATCTACTCTCGTTTAGCAGCGATAGCCCAAGTAGCGTCATTGTCGATACCCAGTTTCGGCGAACGGTGGACCAAAAGACCTTTACGGCAACGATGACCCACCGCGCCATCCTCATGAGGAACTACAGCCAATGAAGAAGACCCGAATTTTCGCGCGCAGTCGACGGGGGACCGCCATGCTGGCCGCCCTGGCAACGATGTTGCTGATTGTGGCGCTGGGGTCGGCTGTCCTCAGCGCTATGCTGGGCGGTATGCACCTCACGCGTCACGTGGAGTACAGCACGCTCGCTTTTAACGTTGCTGAATCTGGGGTTGAGCGAGGTGCCAGGTGGCTGAAGGATCAGCCTTACCCGCCTTCAGGCACGGCGACCATCCAGCTCTTCGGCGGCGTTCAGACGCTCGGAAACGGAACGTATAACGTCACGGTTGAACCGTCGCCTGACAATAGCGGAGCGATTCTCAAGGCCTACAAAGTCATTTCGGTTGGCACCATCAATGGTAAGAGCCAGCAGGTCGAGGTTGTCCTGCGTCAACAGTCGTTCGGCCGCTATGCCTACTTCACTGATCGCGAAGTCTCGTCCGTTTCGGGCGGCCGGATCTGGTTCTTCGCCGGAGACCGCATCCGAGGTCCAGCCCACAGCAACAACGTCGGTGGCAGCAACTTCCAGATCAACTGGAACGGTAGCTCAGCTCCAATCTTTGAAGACATGGTCACCGCCGCAGGCCCGCACATCGACTTCAATCCCGGGAACCCAAACACGGAGGCCAACTTCCTCAAGATCTTCCGTGATGGTAGCCGTGGTTACCGGACGAACGTCGATCCCATTCCGCTGCCCAACTCCAGTGACATCCAGCGTGACGCCGCGTGGGGTCCCGGAGCACTTCCCGGCTCGAACGGGGTCTACGTGCCGACCAACGGTGGCATCTATGTGCGTGGAGACTCGTCCGTTGTGATGTCAGTGGATGGCAGCGGCAATCAGGTCTTCTCCATCACGCAAGGTTCGAACACGACCAAGGTGACTGTAGATCTGGTCGCCAACGTGAGGCGCGTACAGGTCAACGCTGGAGCGATCAGCACGGTAGCGAACTCCGGCTCAGGAGTGCTGTACTCAACGGGGCATATCACTTCGCTCAGCGGCACGGTTGGGAACAACAAGCTCAGCGGCGAGACGATTACCGCACGGAATGCCTACACGATCGCCACCGACGTGAACAACGGCAAGAACATCACCGTCACGAACAACATCAGTTATCAGTCACAACCCAATCCCGCACTACCAACGACCGATCTGGTTAACAAGACTCCGGGAACCCTTGGGATCATGGCCCGTAACGTGACCGTGGCGAGTTCGGCTCCGCAGAACCTGAACATTGACGCGATCATGCTTGCCGGTAGCCAGACCACGAGCGACGGTAGCTTTGGCGTGGCGAACTACTCCACCAAGACTCCCGTCGGCACGCTTCGAGTGATGGGGAGCATCATCCAAAAGGCGCGTGGCGCAGTGGGCACGTTCAACAGCGGCACCGGCCAGATCGTGACCGGCTACGCTAAGGACTACTGGTACGACACGCGGCTCGCCGACGATCCTCCGCCCTACTTCCCCACGACCGGACTCTACGACGTCCTGTCCTGGAAGAAGTTGAACTACTGAGGAGTTAGCAGTTGGTAGTTGGTAGTTGGTAGTTGGCAGTTGGCGGTTGGCAGTATAGGGCTCAGGTTCCTACGCGACTGCTAACTGCTAACTTCCAAACTGCCTACTCACCCGGCACCCGCAACAGGCCCACCGTATGCAACGTTGGGCAGGCTCGCGAATCTTCGATTCGCACACGGAGTGCCGTAGCCGTTACCGGCTTCGCCAGGCGTAGAAGTCGTTTCCATCCCACCGTGGTACCACTGGCGATCTCCTTCCATCCGCCATCAACCCTAGCTTCGACTCGGAATCGCTTCACCCGCTGTCCGAGCGACATCACCTCTTGAAGCATGACCACGTCGAAGGTCTGAGGCGCGAACTGAAGTTCGAGCGTGCCCCCAAGGACGCCATCGGGCGCAGCCCAATAGGTGTTGTCGTCCCCATCCACGACCTTGGCCGCTTCGAATCCCCGACCGCGGCTGACATCGCTGCCCACCTTTGCTCCTCGGGCAAAGTCGCGCTGATAGAGCCCATCGAGGAACTTACCGAACGCGGCGAGCGAGGCCACGTCGTTCTCATGGAGCAGCCCTCGGCGGTCCGGGGGCACATTGAGCAGGAAGCTCGCATTCTGACCCACGCTCCGGAAATAGAGGTCCACCAGCGTATCTCGTGACTTGACCTTGGAGTCTTGGTCAGCGTGGTAGAACCACCCAGGTCGAATCGAGACATCGGCCTCGGCGGGAATGTAGAGCTCGCCGTCTTCGGCACCTTCGGTGAGTTCCTTGTAGTGAGGCGTCCCCGGAACATAACGATCTTTCTTGACCATCGCCCAGCAGGTCGGTGCGCTGTGCCCGGCTTCATTTCCCACCCACCGAACGTCTGGCCCCGCATCGCTGAAAATGCACGCATCGGGCTGATGTTTGCGGACGGTCTCAATGAACCTTGGCCAGTCGTAGACCTGGCGCTTGCCGTTCGGTCCCTCGCCGTTGGCCCCATCGAACCAGACTTCGTGGACCTTGCCGTATTTCGTGAGCACTTCCTCAAGCATGTTCACGAACACGGTGTTGTACTCGTCGGTGCCGTACGTTGGATGGTTCCGATCCCAGGGCGAGAGATAGACGCCGAGCTTCAGGCCGTGCTTGCGGCAGGCATCCGCGAGTTCCTTCACCACGTCGCGCTTGTGCTCGGTTTGCGCGACAGTGTGGGTGCTGTATCTGCTTGGCCATAGACAGAAGCCATCGTGGTGCTTTGCGGTAATGATCACCATCTTCATCCCGCCGGCCTTAAAGGCTCGAACCCACTGATCGACGTCCATTGCCGTCGGAGCAAACGTCTTCGGGTCCTCACGGCCCTCGCCCCACTCCTTGCCTGAGAAAGTATTGGGGCCGAAATGCACGAAGGCATAGGTTTCGTGGCGATGCCAGGCGAGTTGGCGGGCCGTCGGGATCGGAAGAGCCGGGCCCGGAGCATTAACTTGGGTCATGAGGGTGAAGATGAGCGGCAGCATGGTCAGCGTGTTGGAATGTTGGCATGTTGGCGTGTTGGTATGTTGGTGTGCTGGCACCTTGGAGGCGAAGTTCGATCACGCAGCGTAGTCAGGCGCCCACTCCGTTGTCCCATTGTCGGCAAGCTAAAACACCAACACGCCACCATTCCAACAGGCTAACAAGCTAACGCGCCACACTCCAACACGCCAACCAGCTAACATTCCAACACCCCAACCACGCCATGCGCATCAACATCATCACCCTATTCCCCGACATGATTCGGCAGGCGCTCGGTCACAGCATGCTTCAACGAGCGCAAGATCGCGGACTCCTCGCGGTTCGGGCGGTGAATCCCCGCGACTTTGCCACCGATACCCACCGCACCGTAGACGACAGCCCCTATGGCGGGGGGCCAGGAATGGTGATGAAACCCGAGCCGATTCATGCCGCCCTTGCCAGCCTTGACCTATCAGGAGGCCCCATCCTCATGCCCGATCCCACAGGGCCAACCTTCGATCAGGCGTGGGCATCTCGTCTCGCGACGCAATCCGAACTCACCCTTGTCTGCGGCCACTACGAAGGCATTGACGATCGGATTCGGCAGCGATGGAACGCCGAGCCGGTAAGCCTCGGAGACTTTGTGCTTACGGGAGGAGAACTTGCCGCGCTCATCATCGTTGACGCCGTGGGTCGCCTGGTCCCTAGGGTCCTCGGAAATGCAGGCAGCCTCGATGCGGATAGCCACCGCGACGGGCTTCTAACGGGCCCCCAGTTCACCCGCCCCGAAGAGTGGGAGGGCCTCTCCGTGCCCGACGTCTTGCGCTCTGGAGATCACGGTCTGATTGCGAAGTGGCGACGGCAGCAAGCTCTAAAAATCACGAGAGATCGCCGACCCGACCTGTTTGCTCGCGCGAAGCTGGAAAAGGGCGATCTCGATCTGCTACAATAATCTTTCGTGCGAGGCGCTGCCATTTCGCCTTGCCTGGAGACCGCCACATGGCCAATAAGGGTGCGATTTTAGAATCAGTTGTTGCAGGGAACCTGAAGACCGATCTTCCGGAGTTCCGTCCTGGCGATACCGTGCGTGCGCACGTCAAAGTCCGTGAGGGCGGCAAAGAGCGCATTCAGGTTTTCGAAGGCCTCTGCATATCGATCAAGCATGGCGGGATCGCCAAGACGATCATGCTGCGCAAAATCAGCGGTGGCGTCGGTGTCGAGCGAACTTTTCCGGTCCATTCGCCCAACGTTGCCAAGTTCGAGGTATTGCGCCACGGTCGAGTTCGCCGCGCTAAGCTCTACTACATCCGCGACAAGGTCGGTAAGGCCGCGCGCATCCGCGAACGACGCTAACCGTGTTCGAACTTCTGGCTCAGCACGAGGTCAGTAAAACCGCCGAGACGATTGATCGCCTCGCGCGCACTCCGCTGAGCCAGATTTTGATTCTGGTCGCTGTGATCACCGTGATCCGGCTCGCCCTCGCGCCCTATCTTGCCAACACAGCACCCCACCGCCGCACCGGACTCTACGGCTTCGCGAAGTTTGCCAATGAGTTCATGGACGCGATCGTCTACGCGGGGGTCTTTGTGTTCCTGGTTATTCGCCCGTTTGGCGTCCAGGCATTCCGCATCCCAAGCGAGTCGATGATCGACACCCTGCTGGTGAACGACTTTATCGTTGCCAACAAGGGGATTTACCGCTACAGCGATCCCAAAGTGGGCGATATTGTCGTCTTCAGGCCGCCAGTTATCGCCGCGCATCCTTCTCAGATCGACGCTGACGGTAGCGTGAAAATCGACTTCATCAAGCGATGCGTTGGCGTGCCTGGTGATATCGTCGAGATTCGAAACGGAACCCTGTATCGGAACGGGCAAGAGATCAATGAGCCCTACTTGAAGGCCAAGCCCGATTGGGACTTCAAGCTGGTCGATATTCGAAAGGTGCTGCCCGACAACAAGTCGGGTTACAACATCTGGCCGCTCGCGATCGAGGGAGACCTCGTCAACTTGCCGACTGGACGGGTTGCCGAGCCGTTCGTTCTTGAAGACACGTCGGTCATGGACCGCGTCCGGGAGTTGGAACCGGTGGCGATTCCGCCGGGCTTCTATTTGATGATGGGCGACAACCGACCAGGTTCCTTCGATGGGCGCGGTTGGGGCCTTGTGCCGCGCGACGACATCATCGGTCGCGCCGAGTTCATTTGGTTCCCGACGAGTCGCTGGCGAAGCCTTCGGTAGCCTGATAGCTCGGGTTCGCACGGATTGGACCGGACGAACACGCAGTGCAATCCGCTACGCCAACCCCCCGTGCGGAAACTTCACTTCCGCCACCGCCCAGCCCAAGATATTGCTGATCTTGAACTTGCCCCCCAGCGCCCGGGCGAGGTTCTCAACGATCTGCATCCCAAGGTGTCCATCCGCGATCGGATCGAACGTTTCTGGCAGGGGATCGCCGGAGTTTGAGACCCACAGCGAGACCTCATGCTCCGAGCGCTCCACGGTCACATGGATGTCCCCCTCAAGCGTGTGGTGGAAGCCATGCTCGACCGCATTTTGAATGAGCTCATTGAGGAGAAGCGCAACCTGCGTTGCCTGGGCCATGTCGAGCCGCACGTCATCGCCGCGCACTTCGAACCGCACGTGCCGATCGGGCAGGATCAGCGAGTTCTTCTGATGCTGCACCAGCATCTCGGCGATGCTGCGAATGCCGACGTGGTCAAGATCTTCTCTACTGAGTAGATCGTGCACCGACGAGATCGCAAGGATGCGCGCGAGCGAGTCGTTGATCGCCTCCTCAAGTGACTTGTAGTTGCCGTGCCGAAGCTGTAATCGAAGCAACGACGCCATTTGCTGGAGGTTGTTCTTGACTCGGTGGTGCATCTCCTGCATCAGCGTGGATCGCACTTGGAGCTTTGCGTGTTCGATGCTGATGGCGGCCTGCTTAGCCAGTGTTTCGAGGGCGGCAATCTCCTCTGGGGCGAAGTCGCGGATCTCGTCGGTGTAGCAACTCATGACGCCGACGGCGCGATCTTGAATCGTAAGCGGCACGCAGATCATGCTCCGCATGCCCTGCTCAATGGCGAGTTCGTGGCCGATGTAGCTCGCGTCCACCTGAACGTCAGGCACCACGATAGGGCGATTCTCGGCGATGGCCCGCCCAGCAATCGACTCACCCAGCTTGATCGCTCGCTTCTTGGCGTAAGCTTTGGCCGGGGCTTGTGTCGCACGCAAGACGAGCTCTTGATGCTCCTCGTCCAGCAGCCGGACGGTTACGACGATGTAGTTGAAGCGCTGCGCGGTCAGGTTCACGAGGAGCTGCAAAATCTCTTCGATGTATGGGCTACTGGCGATCGTGCGGCTCACGTCACTCAGCGCACCCAGCGTTCCACTCTGAGTCCCGACCCGGTAAGCATGGTCGAAGATCATCGCCGATGTCGCCGTGGCGTTCGCCCACTCAAAGAGCATGGTGCGCAGCGCCACGGGCCACTTCTTGGGTTGCCGGTGTCGGAGCATGGCCACCCCGAATCGTCGACCATCGAACTCCAGGGGAAGGACGGCGGCCGCTTGCCAGTCAGGGTGATCGATGCCCGGATAGCGCGCATAGTCGGGGTGTTGTTCAATCCCCTTGACCTCGAACATCGGTTCACCAGTGGCAAACACCTTGCCGCACAGCCCCACCCCCGGCCCAAGCCGAACGCGATTGACGAACTCGGGCGCGGTGGTGCTGGCCCGCAGGACCATCATGTCGGCGACCTCGAGAAAGATGTCGCACGCATCGACCTCAAACTCGACGAGCGCGGCCTTCGCAATCTCGCGTAACAACAGTTCCTGCGACCGCGCTTGGGCAGCCAATCGGTACGGGGTCAAGGCGCCATCATGCGGCATGGTCAAACGGTCCGATCGCGGTGATGCTGATCTTGGATTCGTCGAGAATATCGGCCGCCATGTCGCGAAGCTGCTGCTCGGTGACGGCGTTAAGCTTCTGGAGCGTCTCTTCGACCGTGATGTCGCGACCAAAGATCAACTCATTCCGCGCCATGCGGTTCATCCGCGCGCTCATCCCTTCGAGGGCGAGCACGATATGGCCGCTGAGACACTTTTTGTTTCGCTCGAGCTCCCCGTCTTCGAGGCCCGTGTGGATCAGCTTGCCGATCTCCTCACGGACGAGTTGTTGCACTTGGTCCCACGTTTTGGGGCTCGTGCCGCCGTAGATCGTGAACGCACCGCCCGCACTGTAGTTCATCGCGTAGCTACCGACCGAATAGGCCAGTCCGCGCTTCTCGCGAATCTCTTGGAACAGCCGACTGCTCATGCCGCCTCCAAGCACCGAATCGAGAAGCCGGAGCACATAGAAATTCTCGTCGTAGATCGAGCACGCATCGGTTCCGATGCAGAAGTGAACTTGCTCAACCTCTTTGCCAACCTCGCTCTTGGCGACTTTCGGCACGGGAGCGGGCACCGGCGTGGTTTCGCCGCCTTCGGCAATTCCGCCGAGCATCTCGTTTGCCCAGGCTTCGATTTCGGCAGGGTCGACCCGGCCCGCGATGGACAGCAAGACGTTGTTGCCGCGGTATCGGCGGTCCATGTAGCGGGTCAGGTTCTCGCGCCGGAATCCCGCGACCGACTCGCGCGTGCCGATGATTGGCTTGCCCAGCGGGTGATCGCCCCATCGGTTCTCCAGGTGAAGCTCGTGAACGTGCGACTCGGGTTCGTCTTCACTCCGGCTGATTTCTTCCAGCACGACCCCCGCTTCCCTTTCAAGTTCATCGGGTTCGATGAGCGAGTTCCGCATCATGTCGCTGAGCACGTCGATGCCATTCTTGACTTCATCGGCGAGCACGCGGCAGTAGTAGCAGGTCGCCTCCTTGTCGGTGAACGCGTTGAGTGCCCCGCCGCGACCCTCAATGTCCTCGGCGATTTCCTTCGCCGTTCTCCGTTGGGTGCCTTTGAAGAGCATGTGCTCAATGAGGTGGGTGATGCCCGCTTCATCAACGTTCTCATGGCGGCTTCCGGTTTGGCACCAAAGACCGATCGCTGCGGATTGAACGTAGTTCACCGGTTCAACGAGGACGCGGACGCCGTTGGCGAGGGTGAACTTGTGAAAGGAGGACATTGTTGTGATTATGGCTCGGTAGTCCGTGGCACGATGCAGACACACCTGATGTGTCGGAGTTGTTTGGCACTTGACGGTCGCCGCCGCCATATTCTGGCCCCAACACAACAACTCCATACGAGAAGCGTTCGAGTCGCTTATACTAAAAAAGTGGGCTCTATGGGGTTTTGAGTGGGTTGAGATCGAGTTTGCCTAGAAAGAAGAGG
>CAZPHD010000044.1:11670-23617 GCA_964586225.1 uncultured Fimbriimonadaceae bacterium | reverse complement strand
GAGTACGATCCGGAGAGCGAGGCCGAGATCATCGGCGAAGGCTATGGGAAGGCGGCGAAGATCAGCATCTATTACGATGACGAGCTCGTTTCTGAAAAGCAGGTCGATGCGGAAGAGGCGATCGAAGAGGGCGGCGAATGATTCAGATTGCACCATCCATCCTCTCGAATGACTTCAGCCGCTTTGCCGAGGCTGTCGCCAGCCTCGACGATGGAGGGGCGGACTGGATTCACTTCGACGTGATGGACGGTCAGTTTGTGCCTCCGATCACGTTTGGAGCGCAGCTGGTGGCCGATCTGAGGAGCGTGACCGAACTCCCATTTGAGGCGCACCTCATGACCCTAACGCCAGACCGGCACTTCGATGCGTTCATCGCGGCGGGATGCCGGCGGATCATCTTCCACGCCGAGGCCACGGCTCATGCGCATCGCCTCGCCCAATCGTTGAGGGAGCGCGGCGTAGAAGCAGGCATCGCGATCAACCCGGCCACCCCCGCCGAAGTCGTCTATCCTTTGTTGGACGACCTTGACATGATCCTCGTGATGACAGTGAACCCGGGTTGGGGCGGACAATCGATTATTCCCGCCTGTTTGGACAAGGTCCGTCAGATTCGCGATCGGACCGACCTGCCCATAGAAGTGGACGGCGGGATCGCTCCCGACACGATTCGAAGGGCGTTCGACGCCGGAGCGGATACCTTTGTGGCCGGGAGCTTCCTGGCTAAAGCTACGGACGTTGGCGCGGCCATTCAGGAGTTGCGAGATCGATGTCGAAGCTGAAGACGTGGACGACGGCGACGCTCGTTTTCGGGATGTTTCTCCTGTTGGCATTCCCCTTCCTGTTGCTCCGGCGTCCCGATCCCGAAGCTCCCCGAGCCGCGAGGGCCCAGTTTGCGGTCGTGCTGACCAGCTACACCGTCCTCCTGTTGGTGGTCTTTTTCGTGCTCATCGTGCTCGCGTGGCGGGTCATTGTCCACCAGCGGGAGCAATATAAGATGGACCGACTTGAGAACCTGAAGGACCTGGTGGAGGGCACGCTTCACGACCACCAGCGGAAGCAGGAAGATGACGGATCGTGAGGCCATGGGGCGGGCGATCGAGCTCGCCCGTCGGGGATTTCCAGCTCCAAATCCACGCGTCGGCTGCGTGTTGATCCGCGACGGTCAGGTTGTTGCAGAAGGGTGGCACGAAGCGGCGGGCATGCTCCACGCTGAAGCGATGGCCCTGGCCCAAGTTGATGCTCGGGGTGCAACCGCCTACGTCACGCTTGAGCCGTGCAACCATCACGGGCGCACACCGCCTTGCAGCGAAGCCCTCATCGCAGCAGGTGTTCGGCGCGTGGTCTTTGCAGTGCCGGACCCAAACCCAAGAGCGTCGGGCGGAGCGGAGCGACTTCGCGAGGCGGGCATCGAGGTCGAGTCGGGACTGCTCGCCGACGAGGCAGAAGCGCAGAATGAGCGTTTCTTGACGGCTACGCGCCGCAGGCAGCCGTTTGTGATGGTGAAAGTGGCAATGGGGCTGGATGGCCGCATCGCGCTTCCCAGCGGCGAAAGCAAGTGGATCACAGGTCCGGCCGCTCGGGCAGAGGGTCACCGGCTACGCGCCGAAATGGGCGCCGTGCTCGTGGGCCCGGGGACGGTGCTGCGGGACCGCCCGCACCTGACCGCGCGTATCGAGGGCGTGGTGAACCCTCCGGTTCGGGTGGTACTTGACCCGCGCGGGGAGCTTGAGCAAAACCAACCCGTCTTTGACGACCAAGCCCCGACCTGGCACATCACGGATCGTATGTCAGTTTCTGAGTTGCTTGGGCACCTGTACGACCGTGGGCTGACCGGGGTGCTGGTTGAAGGCGGCGCGGGTGTGATCTCTTCGTTTTTGGTGGCGGATGCGGTCGATGCTCTAGAGGTTTTTATCGCCCCAAAGGTCTTAGGCGAGGGCCTAGCGTGGGTCACGACTGACTTGCGCACGCAACTCGATGAGCCCGGTCGCTGGAGTTTGCGCGCGACGTCAACCCATGACGACGATGTCCAACTGAGCTACCGACGTCGGCGGTAAGCTTCGCGCCCGATGAAGCGTGCGTTGATCGTGTGGGGTGGCTGGGATGGCCATGAGCCAGAAGCCGTTGCCGACTTGTCGGCGGAGATTTTGCGTGCGGAGGGAGTCGAGCCGATCGTTCGCGACCATCTCGACGCGTTCCTTGACAGCGATTTGATGAACTCAGTCAACCTGATTGTCCCCATCTGGACGATGGGCGAGATCAGCCACGAGCAGTGCATGGGGGCGGTCGAAGCGGTCCGAGATCGTGGCGTCGGCATCGCGGGATGCCACGGTGGCATGTGCGACGCATTCCGCGCGAGCACCGAATGGCAGTTCATGACCGGCGGCCAGTGGGTCGCTCATCCCGGCGATAACGGCGTTCGCTACACGGTCAACTTCACGGGCGTGAGTCACCCCATTAGCGAGGGGTTGAGCGACTTTGACGTCGAGAGCGAGCAGTATTATCTACACACCGATCCGGGCAACGTCGTCCTCGCGACCACGCGCTTCCCGCATCCCGATCACGACGGCCCGCATCGGGCCAACCCGTGCGACATGCCCCAGGTTTGGGTTCGAATGTTTGGCGAAGGGCGGGTGTTCTACAACGCGCTCGGCCACCAGCGAAACGTGATTGAAACGGGAACCGCGCGCGAGTTGATGCGTCGCGGGTTCCTGTGGGCGATGTCCTAAAGTAGAATGCCGCCATGGAATCGTCAACGCTCGCCAGCCGCCTCAGCCACGTTCTGACGCCGATCCGCTATGCCCAAGCGGCGACGTGGATGACGGCGATGTTCATCGCGGAAACCTTCTTCCAGTTCGGCTCATTCACGCTGGAAGCGGTCGGGTTCTTCATCGTTTGGGGAACGCTCTACGGCCTTGTTCGGCCGATCGCGATGCACTTCGAGAACAAGAAGCGTAACGGCCCCTTCGCTTAGGCATCCTATCCTCAGGTATGGAAGGAGCGGCGAGGGGTTCGCGGCTCCGGGGGGTACGCAAATGACAATCTTGCCTTGGCTGATTTCAGCCACCATGGCGCCGGCCGCTCAAGGGCCGATGCTCCGCGTCGCGGATGAAGCGGGTACGGCGCTTCCGCTCAAGGCGACCACCGTCAATGCCGAAATCGATGGCTATGGCGCGCGGGTCATGATGCGCCAGACCTTCACGAACTCGTCGAAGGTGCCGATTGAGGCGACTTACACGTTCCCGATGGAGAACAGCGCGGCGGTTGACCGGATGCGCATTCGCATAGGCGAGCGGATCATCGAGGCGGTTGTGCGGCGCCGAGAAGAAGCACGCCGGATCTACGAAGAGGCCCGAAGTCAGGGCCGCGTGGCTGCGCTTCTCGACCAAGAACGCACCAACATCTTCACCCAGCATGTGGCGAACATCATGCCGGGCGCGACGATTCAGATCGAGATCGAATACGTGCAGGTCGTGCCCTACAAGGACGGCGTCTTCGAGTTCGTGGTGCCGACCACGATTGGCCCGCGATTCCTGGGCAATACGCCCGATCCCGCGAAAGTGGCCCCGCCGGCGACTCGCGGGACGGGGAACCAATTGAGCATCACGGTGCACGGCGTGGCGACGGGGCCGCTGGCTTCAGTCGAGAGTCCGCTCTTTCCGATCAGCACGCAGCAGAACGGCAACCGATTCCAAGTGAAACTCGCGAAGTCCGACGAGATTCCCAATCGCGACTTCATCCTTCGCTACAAGGTGCCCGCGACGCAGATCAGCGAAGCATTCGTGACGCACTTCGATCAGCGCGGCGGGCATTTTGCGCTTGCACTGAACCCGCCGGCTCGACCCGCCGCGAACCAGATCGCGCCTCGCGAAATGCTGTTTGTGATGGACCAGTCCGGTAGCCAGTCGGGATTCCCGATCGAGAAGTCCAAGGAAGTGACGATCAAGCTGATCGAGCGGCTACGGCCCAATGATCGGTTCAATGTGTTTGGATTTTCGAACCAGACGACGCCGTTGTGGCGTGAGCCTCGAGCGGTCACGCCGGAGAACGTGAGCGAGGCGATCGCCCACGTGAAGGCGATGCATGCTCGAGGCGGGACGCATCTGGTGCAAGCTGTGAAGGACGTCTTGGCGACGCCCGCCGATCCGGCTCGTCTGCGGATGGTCGTATTCAACACCGATGGGTTCATCGGCGACGACGTGGCCGCGATCGAAGTCGTCCGCGCTTCGGCGAACAACGCGCGAATGTTTGTTTTCGGAATCGGAAACTCGGTCAACCGGATGGTCGTTGACGGGATGGCGCGCGAAGGTCGAGGTGAGGTTGAGGTCGTGACGCTCGGTGCGAACGCCGATGAGGCGGCGGCTCGGCTGGTTCATCGGCTTGATTCGCCGGTTGTGACGAACGTGGAGGCTAAGTTCTCCGGGCCTGGCGTGTTAGAGACGATGCCGCGGCGACTTCCTGACCTGTTTGCGGCCAAGCCGATCATCATCTACGGGCGCTATGAGCGGCCCGGCTCGGGAAGCGTTACGTTGACCGGGCAGGTTGCGGGGCGACCGTGGTCGCGGACGGTGCCGTTGACCTTTGGCAGCAATGCCGAGGCGGCGAGCATCCCCACGTTGTGGGCGCGGTCGGCGGTGGAGTCGCTGCAGCTGAGTGATTTCGTGACGCGGGGCCGGGGGAAGCCATCCCAGTTCGAGACGCGCATCACGCAGTTGGGCCTGAGCTACGGGATCATGACGGACTACACGTCGATGGTCGCGGTTGAGCAGCGCGTGATCAACGTAGGCGGTAAGCCGCGGACGGTGATCGTGCCGGTTGAGGAGGCGCAGGGGGTCGTGGTTAGTCGGGGTCGGAGTAACAACAATATGGCGGTACCCATGAGCGCCGCTGCATCAGGTGCTACAACGGGAGCGACAGGTTCTTCAGGAGCAACTGGGGCGACCGGGGCTGGTGGCGCCGGAGGCTTCGGTGGCGGGAAGTTCGTAGAGAGACGCACGGGCGGTGTTGTTTTGGGGGCATCCGTCGATTCGCTGAAGGAGTGGGCAACCGCTCAGATGAAGAAGCCTCTCCCTGAGAAACTCGCGAAGGCCAAGGGCTCGGTTGAGGTGATGGTGCTTCTCACGAAGTGGGACGCCAAGACAATCGCCGCGATTGAGAAGCTGGGCTTGAAGGTTGAAGCGCGCGACGCAAAGCTGAAGGCGCTCTTCGGAAAGGTGGACGCGTCGAAGCTCGCGGCGATCCTGAAGCTGGCGGAGGTTCACGAGATCCGGCCGTTGTAGGGATTGCTCGGGTTGGCACGAGTGGGACCTGTCGGGCGCGTCCGACAGGTCCCACTCGTCCCAAACCGAACCAACACCTACTTCAACCGAATCCTATCCTTCTCCAGCTCAATCAGACCCTCTTTCCAAAGCCCGCCGATCAGCTTCTTGAAGGCACCTTTGCTCAGCCCCACCAACCGCTGAATATCCTCGGGCGAGGACCGATCGGACAGTGGCAAAATGCCACCGGCGGCGCGAAGCTTCGACAGCAGTTCCTCACGCGAGTCCATGACCGCGCCGTAGCTCTGCGGACGCAGAGAAACGGCGATCCGCCCATCTTCGCGCCGCACGGCCTTGATAAATCCCGCCCGCACATCCCCCAACTTCAAGTCCTCGACCCACTCATCCTTGAAGAGCGAACCGCGATACTTCCCATCGATAATCACCGACAAGAACTCGGGCGTCCGCCCGGCGACCATGAACTGGACCGCCTGTCCCGCGCGGATCCCCCAGCCTTCCTGCGAGAGGAACCGATTAAGCCGCGTGGAGCATGCCGGTCGGTTCGAGACCTCGTCCAAATACACCCGCACCACATACTCGCGCCCCTCAATCATCGGCTCGGTTTGCTCTTTGGGCGGGCAAAACAGGTCCTTATCCAGCCCCCAATCGAGAAACGCGCCCGACCTGGTGACCGAAACCACACGCAACTTGGCGAACTCGCCAACGACCGCGAACGGCTTGCGGAGAGTGGCGATCAGCCGGTCCTCCGAGTCGGTCAAGACGAACACGCTGAGCACCGTGCCTTCGCGCATGGACTCGTTGCATTCTTTGTTGGGCAAAAGCACCTCGACGGTGCCGTCGGTGAGATACCACCCGTACATTGAATCCCGGGCGAGCGTCAACTTATTGAATTCGCCGATTCTCATGATGCCGTCCTGACGACGCTGCCGCGCATCTTAGGCTCAATGAATGCGTACATGACAACCTCATCGGCTTCAATGATGGCGATCGCGGCATGCCAGTCATCGACGAACAAGTCCTTCAGAGTGCGGCGCGGCTCACCTCGAAACCGAAAGCCTTCGAGGGCTTTACCCTGGGCGTAGAGAATGCTGACCTCGGCATGCTGGACCTCGGCAAACCCCAGCGTTGCAAGGGTGCGATTCCACTCGTGAAAATGGGCGTCGTCGCAAAAGAAGCGGTTGCCAAACTTCGCCCTGGGCGTACCGAAGAACTGGCGAAACTTCTTCTCCATGTGGCCGGGGACAAACCCCTCGATGAACCGCTCATAGAGCTCGTCGGCTTCCGCTTCGGTGAGCGGACGAGGCGTCGACCAGCGACGCTTCCAGTGCTCCAAACGGCCCTCGGGGGTGATGGGCTTCGACATCACCCCCAAGCTACCAGGTTAGTGATCGTGCTCGTAGAACACGCGGTCGATGTTGTGCATGCCTGGGAACGGCCGGGCCGCAAAGGTCTGGCTGTCCTTAAAGAACTTGGCGTGCGTGTCGGCGAACGCGAAGTTTGAGCCCTTTGCAAACGCGGTCCAGAAGATTCGCTCGCGGAACCAATCTTCGTTCTCGTGATCGTCCACGTAGAGAGCCTCATCCTCCCACGAAGTGTAGTCGTTCGGCCACGGATGGTAGTCGTCGTCCTCAACAAACTGCCGGCGGGTGGCGATCATGATCTGGTTCGCCGGATCGCTGGAGAACGTCATGCTGATTCCGTGGGCGAAGATGCCGTTGATCAGGTAGTCGGTTTCGGGTTCGGTCGGTTGGGCGCGGTAGGCGGGAGTTCGGAAGATGTCCTTGCTCTTGACGTAGCTGAAGAGGTGTGGATACCAGTCGTAGCCAGCCTCTTCGTCTTTGACCACGCTCCGATCATCGTGATCGTTGGCGTAGAGGTTCAGAGCGACACCGATTTGGCGGATGTTGCTGAGATCGGCGGTTTTCTTGGCGGCTTCCTTCGCCTGGGAGAAGACGGGGAAGAGTATCGCGGCCAAGATCGCGATGATCGCGATAACGACAAGCAGCTCGATGAGGGTGAAGCCCGATTTCCTGTTCATATTGCTAGATCCTCTTACTGAGTGGGAGTATATCAAGTATGTTCCATCTTTTGCTGGGATCGCGTGTAGACTCTCGCTGAATGGAGCACATCGCCGTCGCCATAGACCTTGGGGCCACGTCTGCGCGCTTCGCCGTCGGGCGACTTCGCGATGGTCAGATCGTGAGTGAGGTCATCACGCAACGACCTCACAGCCCGGTCGAGGGCATCGGTCGAATCACTTGGGACTTTGCTGCTCTCATGACCCTAGCGGGTGACGCGTTTGGCTATGCGCAAGCGCAGGGACCGGAGACGACGGTCGGAATCGACTCATGGGGCGTGGACCATGGATTCATGGGTCCGGACGGATTGGTCCAGAGCCCCGTTGCCTATCGTGATCCATCCCACCAGGCGGCCTTTGAGCGGCTTTCCGAACACCAGGCGATGCTCTTCGCGGGCACCGGCATTCAGCATCAGCCCTTCAACACGATCTATCAGCTGGCGGCCCGGGCGCAGGATCAACCTTCGTTGATCGGGTTGGATTGGCTCCTCACGCCCGACCTGATCGGTGCGCTGTTGACGGGGGTGCGCCATACCGAACTCACGATGGCTTCGACTACCCAACTTCTCGGGTTGGACGACCAATGGTGGGCCCCTGCGTTCGAACTGATTGGCTGGCCGGTTCCAGAGCGGGAGCCCACCCGACCAGGCCGCGTGCTTGGCGAGTGCAACGGCGTGCGTTGGGTGTCCGTTGGGTCGCACGATACGGCTTCTGCCGTGCTTGGTTTAGGCGTGCTCCGACCGGATCAGGCCTTTCTCAACGTGGGGACGTGGTCGCTGCTGGGTACGGTCATTGAGAGTCCCATCCTCGAAGATCCGGGCTTTACGAATGAGCGCACGGTCCAGGGGACGGTGCGGTATCTCGCGAACATCCCCGGATTCTATGTGATCAACCGGGTTCACGAAGAACTGGGAATCTCGGCGACGGTGCCCGAGTGGCTCACCAACTTGGTGCCAGTCGACGCGGCTGCCGACCTGCAAGATCCCGACTTCTTCAATCCGCCGAGCATGATGTCGGCGCTGGCGAAGTCGCTTCTCGAGCCGCCTTCCGATCCGGCCGCATGGGCGGGGCTCGCCCTCAACAGCCTGGTGCGAACGACGGCGGCGCAACTTCGCCGCTTGGAGCGGAATACCGGCAGGCGGTTCACTGAGATTCGGCTCTCGGGCGGGGGCTCGCAGAGCCGCCCCTTCGCCCAGGCCTTGGCCGACGCTACCGCAAGGGAAGTGGTCGCAGGTCCCGTTGAGTCGACGGTCCTGGGGAACCTTGCCCTACAGTTTTGGACGCAGGGCGTGTTCCAGGATGTCCGTGATCTTGAGCGGGCGATCTCGGCGAGCTTCACAACCGTTCGCTACTCGCCCCGCCAATCCGTGTAACATCGCCGCCATGGATTCTCTCAAGATCGGCGTTGTCGGCTGCGGCAATATCTCCGGCATTTACTTCGACAATCTCGCTTTGTATCCAGAAACCGAGGTGGTAGCGGTCGCCGATCTCGATCTGGGTCGCGCGCGGGAAGTGGCCAGCGCGCGGGGCATTGCGCAGGCGCTGTCGACCGATGAGCTGTTGGGCGATCCAGAAGTTGATCTGGTCTTGAATCTTACGGTTCCCAAAGCTCACGGCGAGATCAATCTGCGAGCCGCCGAAGCGGGCAAGCACGTGTACACCGAGAAGCCGTTTGCCTTGACCACGCGCGAGGGGCGGATGGTGCTCGAAGCGGCTCGACGCTCGGGGGTGTTTGTTGGGGCGGCCCCAGATACATTCCTCGGAGCCGGGCTTCAAGCTTGCATTAGGGCCATCGAGACGGGCGCGATCGGAGAGCCGGTGGCGGCGAGTGGCTTTATGCTGTGCCACGGCCACGAGAGCTGGCACCCGTCGCCCGCGTTTTACTACGAAGTCGGGGGCGGACCGCTGTTCGATATGGGGCCCTATTATCTGACCGCACTGGTGGCCATGTTCGGCCCAATCCGGCGGGTCCAGTCGATGACGCGCACAACCTTCCCGGAGCGGACGATAACGAGCGAACCTCTGCGTGGGCACAAGGTGACGGTTGAAACGCCGACGCACCTCGCCGCGCTGATGGAGTTTGAGAACGGCGCGATCGGACAACTGACGACCAGCTTCGACATCTGGCACCATACGATGCCGCACATCGAAATCTACGGCACCGAGGGATCGCTCCGCGTGCCTGATCCCAACGGCTTTGGAGGCGAGGTCTGGATTCGCGGGGCTAGGGATGCAGAGTGGCAGGCGATGCCAGTTGGGTCAGCGTACTCGCAAAATAGCCGGGGATTAGGCGTCCGTGACATGGCATATGCCCTATGCGAAGGGCGTGCGATTAGAGCGAGCGGCGAGCTTGCCTATCACGTGCTCGACGCGATGGAAGCGATCGTGCACTCCGGCGAAAGTGGCGAGCGGATGGCCCTCGAAAGCTGGGTCGAACGCCCGGCCATTCTCGCTGGAGAGCCGTTCGCGTCTGGGTAGGAAGGCGAAAGTGAGTTTGAAACTGGCAGCGGGCATCCCCGTGATGGGGGTGGCGGCATACTACATCTGCATGACGATGATCGGTCCCGACGTGGTCAGCCAGGTCGCGCTCGAACGCGGGTGCGGTGACTACGTTCGCCGGGCCCTGCCGCCCATTTTGTCTACCTGGAGCGTGAAGGAGTGGCGCGAGCGATCCAGCACCGAACTCATCGCCTCAACGAATCTCAAGAAGCTTGAACAGCAGTTCAAGCAGAACATGCGCCACTTTGGCGACTACCGAGGGATGGACACGCCTACCGGATATGTGGTTGTCGACAACCGCGGTGGTGTGAACGAGACGATCGGCTACTACTCAACGACGGCCCGCTTCAGGATCGGCTCGGCGCACGTGAACATGCGCCTGGTCAACCGCGGCGGCGGCTGGAAGTTCCAGAAGTTCTCAATCCGCGCTGACTTCCTTGAGCCCGACTAGGTCAGCATCGTGATGCGGTCATCCGAGAAGTGGCGATCTCGGTAGATTTCGCTGCCGCAGAACGTCAGCACCGAACGCCCACGGAGGCGCATGCCGTGGAACGGCGAGTTCTTGCTTCGGCTGAACGTCTTGTTGACGTCGAAGGTCCACTCGCAGTCGGGATCAATCACTGTCACCTGCGCGACGGGCGTTTCACCTGGTTTGAGTGTTCCCGCATCAAGCCGCAAAATCTGCGCGGGCTTGGTGCTGAGTTTGCGGATGGTCTCAAGCGGCGACAGGATGCCCCGGTGCGTAAGGTAGCTCAGTGTCACACCGACGATCGACTCCAAGCCAACCTGGCCAAAGGGTGCATCCTCAAACGGCGCCTGCGTCTTATGGCGAGCATGAGGCGAGTGGTCGCTGGAGATCACGTCAATCGTGCCCTCCTGAATCGCCTGCATCATGATGTCGATATCAACCTGGGTGCGTAGCGGCGGCAGCGCCTTAAAGTGGGTGTCGAACTCGCCAACATGCTCCTCGGTGAACACGAAGTGTTGCGGGCTGACTTCGCAGGTGACCGGTGCGCCGAGATACTTCGCCTGGCGGATCATCTCAATCGCGCCCCAGGTGCTGACGCGCATGACGTGAAGCTGGCAACCGGTGTGCAAACTGAGCAAGCAGTTACGCATCACCATGATTTCTTCGGCGCTGCGGGGAATGCCCTTGAGGCCGAGAACGGCGGACATCGCGCCCTCGTTCATGCTTCCGCCTTCGCTGAGGCTGAGATCCTCGCAGTGGGCCATGATCGGCAGGTCGACCTGAACGCACGTCTCCATCGCCTTTTGCATGATGAAGCTGCTCTGAATCGGAAATTCCTCATCGCTCGCAGCGACGATACCAGCTCGCTTCATAGCGGCAAGATCGGCAATCTGCTCGCCACGGAGCCCCACGGTGAGTGCTCCAACGGGAGCGACGAACACTCCGCCCGCTTCCGGGGACGCCGAGCGGTCGAGAATGAAGTCAATCAGCGAAGGGTTGTCCAGCGGCGGCGACGTGTTCGGCATGCAGCAGATGGTCGTAAACCCACCCGCCGCTGCGGCCTGCGTGCCCGAGATGATCGTCTCCTCGTCTTCGCGGCCCGGCTCTCGGAGATGAACGTGCGGATCGACGAGGCCAGGACAGATCCAGAGTCCCGTGCAGTCGTAAACGTCGTCGACATCGTCAGGCACATCGGTGCCGACGTAGGCCAACTGGTCATCTTCGATCAGCACGTGGCCGATCACGTCAAGGTCTTGCGAAGGATCGAGGATTCGACCGTTCTTCAGGAGGGTTCTCACGCTTTCACCTTTTTGGTTCGGACCTTGGGCTTGACCGCTTCGGGTTCACGGAAGCACCAATAGAGGGCGGCCATCCGCACAAAGATGCCGTTCTCAACCTGGGCCGTGATCACCGATTGATCGCCATCTGCAGCCGCATCATCGAGCTCCACGCCCCGATTGATGGGGCCAGGATGAAGTAAGAGAGCGTCTGCCGCGGCATAGCGCAACTTGTCGCGGTTGATCTGATACTGCCGGGCGTATTCGCCAATCGAGCCGATCAACCCGTCGGTCATTCGTTCGCGTTGAAGCCGCAGGGCGATAATGACATCCGCATCCTTGATGCCGG
>CAZPHD010000044.1:0-11660 GCA_964586225.1 uncultured Fimbriimonadaceae bacterium | reverse complement strand
CGTTTGAGCGGGCCACGCGGGAGTGTTCCACATCGCCGACAATCGCAACTGTGAGGCCTTCTATGCCCCCTTTGCGCTCGCGAATGGTGAGCGCATCGGCAAGCGCCTGAGTCGGATGCTCGTGACGGCCGTCTCCCGCGTTGACCACCGGGCCGCCGAAGTACTTCGCCGCGAGAGCTGGTGCTCCCGAGGCGGGGTGGCGCATCACGAGGCCGTCGAGACGCTCGTACCGCAGGGTGAGGATCGTGTCCTTGAGGGTTTCGCCCTTCTTTAGCGAGCTGGAGGTAGTCGAAAAGTTCACCGACTTCAGCCCCAAGTAGAACGCAGCTTGCTCGAAGGAGACTCGGGTGCGAGTTGAGTTTTCGAAGAACAACTGCCCCACGACCTTCGGGATTCGCGCAATATCCTTGCCAGCGAGGATGCGTTCTTTGAAGTCTTGGCCCAGTGTCAACAGTTCCTCGATCTGCTCGGCCTCAAGATGTCGGATGCTCAGCAGATTACGCTCCATGAAGGACTCCTGTTTCGAGAATGACGGCGTCTTCGCCGTCCATTTCGTGAACCTTGACCACCACGTGATCTCCGCGATCGGTGGGTACGACCTTGCCGCAGTAGTTGGGCTGGATGGGCAACTCGCGATGCCCACGGTCGATCAGGACGGCTAGCTCAACCGAAGCTGCGCGACCGTGCTCCATGAGAGCATTCAGCGCGCTTCGCACAGTTCGACCGGTAAAGACGACTTCGTCGACAAGGATGACCTTCTTGCCGCTTACTTGGAAGGGGATCTCGCTCTCGTCGGTGACGGCCGGCGGGCGATCGTCGCGATAGTTGGAGATGTCAATCCTTCCAACCGGGATGGTGACTCCCTCGATCTGTGTCATGACGAAGGCGAGACGCTTGGCAACCGGCCAGCCGCGCCGCATAATCCCGACCACGACGAGATCCTCTCCCCCGGCATGAGCTTCGAGGATTTCGTGCGCCATCCGGCCCAGCGTGCGACGCATGTCGGCGGCGTCCAGAACCAACGAACCCATGGTGTGATTATGGCGGCAATCCTTGTTCTCAGGCGCGAGCGAAGACGCGGAGTTGGCCCGACTCGGTGGTCATTCGCTCGAATGAAACCCCGTAAACGGCATCGAGCTCTGCGCTCCGCAAGACATGAGCGGCCGGCCCCTCCAGGTAAACCTGCCCCAGACCCAACAGGAGTGCCCGATCTGCCACCATGGACGCCAGGTTCAAGTCATGCACCGCCATCAGCACCCCACGGCCATTGGCGGCGAGTTCGCGCAACAGCTTGACTAGCCCCAAAACATGGCCGACGTCGAGATGTGAACTCGGCTCGTCCATCAACAAGAGTGGAGCGTCGGTGGCAAGCGCGCGTGCCAGGAGCACCCGCTGGCGCTCGCCGCCGCTCAACTCGGTCACGGGGCGGTCCGCGAGATCCCAGCAGTCGGCCAGAATCATCGATTCCTTAACCTTCGCCCAATCTTCGGGGGCATCGAAGAACCCTGGCGCGTGCGGAAGTCGTCCCATAACGACGATCTGGCGGGCGAGAAATGGAAAAGTGGGCAGTTCCTCTTGGGGGACAAAGCCAATGCGCTGTCCCCGTTCTTGATGCGTCAGCCGCTCGATCCACTCGCCCGTTACGACGACTCGTCCAGAGAGGTGCTTCAGGGTTCCCGAGAGCGTCTTCAGCAAAGTTGATTTACCGCTGCCGTTGGGGCCGAGGAGGGCAACCACTTCGCCCGGCGAAACCGCCATGTTCACGTCCCTCAGGACCTCTCGCGATGGGTATCCGCATGCGATGCCCTCCGCCTCAACGAGAGCGCTCATCCGACCTCGCTGATCAAGCCTGAGTTGAACGCGCGGTACATGGCGGCGTAGGCCCCATCTTGGGCCATCAGCCCGGCATGGCTGCCCTGCTCGATGACCTTGCCCCGGCCGAGCATAAGAATTTGGTTGGCGCGCGCGGCCGTGGTCAGTCGGTGCGCGATCAACAGGGTGGTTCGTCCCGGCATGATCTCCTCGAGGGCTTCTTGAACATGCTTCTCGCTGACCGCGTCGAGCGCGCTGGTGGCTTCGTCGAGCAGCAGAATGGTCGGCTTGCGGACAATCGCGCGGGCGATCGCCACCCGTTGACGTTCGCCACCGCTCAGACCAACGCCGCTCTCGCCCACTGTGGCCTCATAGCGATCAGGCAGCTGCTCGACGATGACGTCGACATGGGCCGCGTGGGCGGCGGCCATAACCTCCTGGTCGGTGGCTTCGGGGGCACCTAATCGGATGTTCTCCGAGATCGTGCCTGCAAAGAGGAAGGTCTGCTGAGGCACAACGCCCATCAGCCCTCGTAACCAGGATGCCTTGAGTTCCCGAACGTCGACTCCGTCCAGCAGAATCTGCCCCTCAGTCGGTTCGTAGAACCGCAACAGGAGATCAGCAATCGTGCTCTTGCCCGAGCCGCTCGGCCCGACAAGTGCCAGTGACTGCCCCGGCTCGATGACGAAGCTCACGTTGTTGAGCGCTTGGGTGCCGTCGGGATAGGTGAAGCTCACCTCGCGAAACTCGATTCGACCTTGAACGGACGCCAAGGTACGGGCGCTAGGATCGTCGGCTTGATCTTCGGGGACGTCGAGGATCTCACGATAGATGCGATCGGTCGCCGCCACCACCTGGTTGTAGGTGTTGTTGGCGTAACCCATGGTGCGGAAGCCTTGGTTGATCACGTCCATGGCGTAGATCAGAGCGGCGACATTGCCGACCGTGAGCCCGGCATGCACGGCAAGCCATCCACAGATGAACAGCACGATTCCCAACGCCACCGCACCGATCAGCTCGACCAACGGCCGCAGTGATGCCAGCCGACCGACCGCCTTCATCGTGCTTCGGTAGGTCTGCTCGACGTGCTCCTGATAGGCCTCGCCCATACGCTCCTCCGCGGCGAACGCTTTCACCACGCGCGTGCCTTGGAGAGCCTCGGTGGTCATCGCGATCATTCGGGCGGTGTCATCTTGAACTTGCGCCTGGGCCGCCTTCATCTTGCGGCTGTTGCGGTTGATCACGTAGGCGAGCACCGGCACGAATAGCAGGGAAACGAGCGCCAGTTCGTAGCTGATGACGATGATGGTGACGACCGCGGCGACGGCTTTGATCGGTCCATCGATTGCGTCGCGGATGATCATGACCGCGCTCTGATAGATCGCTACATCGTTCGTGAGCACGCTTTGGATTTCGCCCGCTCGCTTCGAGTTGAAGTAGCTGATGGGGAGGCGCTGGAGCTTCTCGAACAGCCGAATCCGAAGATCGAGAATCATGAGAGCGGCGGATTGCGAGATGTACCACATCTGCCCCCGCGTGAAGAAATACTTGATGCCAAAGATGGCGACGAACACGCCGCTCAACACGGCAAGCCGTTGCAATTCGGCGTTCTTGTCGCCAGTGCCAACGCTCAGATTCTTGATCATGTCGACCGCGATGTTCACCAAGGGGATGGTGCCAGCGGTGAGGAGCGATGTTCCGATGGCACAGGCCAGGCCCAACATGATGGTCCGGCGCTGAGCCTTCAGTTCCCGCGCGATACGCGGGTCAAACCGGAGCAAGTTCCGAATCAGTCGCAAGGGCTGGAGTTTACTGGTTCAGGAACTCGGCGAGGAGCCGGTGGAAGTGGTGGGTGTTTTGCTCACGCTTCACGCTGTACCTTCCTTGCTTGTAGAAGCGCGATCGCATGCCGCGTTGAACCATCTCGACGACGGCCTCGTCCTCGCGCTCGACTCGGTCGAGATCGCCGCCTGCGCCTTGGTCGAGCTTGCTTGCATCCCACACATAGGGGATGAACTGAACCTTCATCAGATCGGGAGCGAGCGGGCGAACGACGTTGATCGAGAGTCCCCACGGGTAGAAGTTGAACATCAGGTTGGGGAAGAACCAGTAGTAGTAGGCCGAGATGTTACGGCCGTAGTCAGGCGAACTCTCGGGCAGATCGAAGACCATCTCGCCGTCCTTGCCGACGCCGAGTTGCAGGTTTCCATAGCGGTACGGCTCCGTGGTGTAGTCGTCGTATTGGAGGGTTGCGTTGAGCGCGGCGTGGATGTACGGGATGTGGAAGCCCTCCAGGTAGTTGTCGATGTAGAGTGCCCAGTGACCTCGGATGAGATATTCGCGGCCCCGCGAGGGCTCGGGTCGGAAGTCGCGAATCGGCATCCATGAGAGTCGCTCAAGCATCGGCGCGAAGACTTCTTCAAGCGGCGCGATCGGATTGACGGCGGCAAAGAGTAAGTTGTGCCACTGTCCGAGCGGGGCTTTGGCGAGGTTGTCGCACGGGGCGGGGAAGCCCTCGACGCCTTCGAACTCGGGCATGAACTGGAAGCTCCCGTCAAGGCCAAACCGGCGCCCATGGTAGCGACATCGCAGGGTGTTTACGTTGGCGGCGCCTTCGACGACGAGGTTGCCGCGGTGGGTGCAAACGTTGCTGAGGCAGTGAATCTGGTCGTCGCGATCGCGAGTCAGAAGGAGGGGCTCGTCGAGGCACCCTTCGAGCAGGGTGAAGGGATAAACCTGTCCAGGGACTTTGACCGAATCGGTGTCGGTGACGAACTGCCAAGTGCGGGCGAAGACCTTGTCCCGGCTCGCATCGAACACCTTGGGGTCGGTGTAGAACGTGGTGGGTGGTGTCCACGCCTTAGCGATGTCAGGATGAATCTCGAGCATTGTAGCCGTGGTTTCGCCGTCTCGGCGAATCTGAATCCGTGAGGTCCGGCGGGACGCCGGAACCACTCTTTGTCCGGCGGGACGCCGGAACCACAAATTTGGTGGGCCCAGCTAGATTCGAACTAGCGACCTCACCCTTATCAGGGGTGCGCTCTAACCAACTGAGCTATGAGCCCGAACGGTTGGGCATTGTACCCCATCGCGCCGATATACTCAACCCATGCCCCGAGTTCTAGCCAGCGCCGACATCGGCAGCAACACAGTCCACCTGCTCGTTGCCGAAGTCGATGGCGATCAGGTGAGTCGTCTCGGCGACACGAACGAGTGGATTTCACTGGGGGAGATCGTGGGTCGCGAGGGCAAGATCCCGGATGCCCTGGCCGATCGGCTGATCAAGACACTTGATGCGTTCCGGCGACAAGCCGCCGCGCAGGGGGCCGAAGCGATCTACGTCTTCGGCACCGAAGCGCTTCGTCGGGCCAGCAATCAGGAGCGCGTGCTCAAGGCGATTCGCGTTGCGACCGGCATCAAAGTCGAGATCATCTCCGGACCCCAAGAGGCCGAACTTGGTCTTCGTGGAGCTTGGCTTGACTGCGAGGGGCCCGCGCCGTTCGTCATGGTCGAGGTCGGCGGTGGGAGTGCCCAGGTTGCTCTCTGTTCGCTTGATCCGCAGGGCCAGCCCAAGATTGAGCATGAATCCTCTTTGCCAATCGGCACGGGGACCCTCCTGGCGCACCATGACCTGAGCGCGCCGGTGAGTGACGCCGCCTTTAGCGCTCTGGAAGATGAGATCGCGGCGAAGCTGGACGCGTTGCCGATCACCGAGGCGGTGCGTATGATCGCGTGCGGCGGGGTTGCGCGCGGACTTTGGCGGGCTCTGCACCCGGATGGCCACCGCGAACTCGCTGCCGAGGAACTGGACTACTTGATTTGGTCTACGCGTCGGCTTGCGCAAGATATCATCGGCGACCGCTTCATGGTGAAGCCGAAGCGCGCGGCCACGTTGCTGCCGGGAGCGACGGTGTACCGCACGATCATGCGCAGGGGCGGCTTTGAATCCTTCACCATCAGCCGCTTCGGGGTGCGTGAGGGCGCGATCTTAGGAATGGCCAAGGGCACGATCCCAGGGCGAGAGTTGTAGAGCCGTTACTCAGATTTCAGGTTCACGCGGAAGTTCGGCAACGTCTTCCCACCGGTTGTGCGGAAGAGGACGAGCAGTTTGTCGGGATCGCCCACCTCGGTCACTACGTTCGAAGGATCGCCGAAAAGCACCTCGTTCGTGAAGCCGTTGCCGGGAGCGATTTCCTTGAAGAAGTCCTTGAACGAGGCTTGATTGAAGCTGAGCGTCGTGCCCTTGCTGTCCACAAACTGGAGCTTGTCAAGGCCGCTCGCGAACGGAGCTAACGCTCGCGTCGAGAGGTTGCGCATTTCCAGGGTGACCTTGTACCCTGGCCCCCGGCCAAATGGATTCGGCGCGGGTTCGGCCTTGACCACTCGAAGTCGCCACGTTCCGTTGCTCAGCCACTCGCCCTGGTTGCCCTCGGCGGCTTCGACCTGGTTTCGGCCCGCATGGGGCTGGAAGTTGACGCTGACCGAGTTGCCCGCACGCGTGACTGTGGCCCCAGCGGCTCGCAGCGCATCCTCGGAGACGAACACCTTGCCGTCCTTCACGATCGCAGCCGGGTCGGGCTTTCCGTTGACGGTGACCTTGAGGGCCTGCCCAGCAAGTAGGAGTGCGGCGGCTCCGGCGAAGACAACGAGTGTGGTGGTGCGACGCATGGGCCTATGATACGCTAAGGAACGCCGACCCTACGCCGGTACGAACCAACCGTCGACTACGTTCATGCCCAAACGGCTCTAGCGCTGTTCTTGGTGCAACTCGTCCGGCATCGGCGGCGGCATCACCGTGATCGTGGTTGGGAACTGACGGAAGTCCAGCTCTTCCAGCGCCTGATCAATAGCCTGCAACTGTAGTTTCGCTTCGCCCATCGCTTCAAGGAACTCGCGACTCGACATTTCCGGTGTGCGCGCCGCCAGCCGGTGGCCAATCAGTTGCATTCGGAGGGTATCCAGCGTTGTCATGAAGACCGCGCACTGGGCCTCGGCGCGTTGTACCCCTGCCATAACGCCCGCGTAGCGCTGGCGATATTCGGCGATGTTCTTATCGGCGATTCGGTAGAGTTCAGTGAGTTGGGGGTCGGAGCCTTGCGCGGTCCAGGTGGGCGGCTGATGCAGGATGCCCTTCTCCGTCTCAAGGACCTCGACCGTGATGATGTCAGCACGTCGCAGCGCGGCGTACAGCGAATGAGAGACATTACGGATCGTCTTCGGCATTTCCTGCAGGTCGGCAATCTGATCCTTCCGGAGCCGCGCGAGGACTTCCTCGAAGCGGGTCAGCCGATCCTTGACGGAGTTCCAGAGGGCCTCGAACCGCTTGTGGGTGAATCGCTTGCGGACGCTGCGATGCCAAGCCGAGTTGATATGAAACACCACGGGTAGTAGCCCCAACGCGACCCAGGGCCCGCCGATGAGGCCAAGGACGGCCCAGCTGAGTGAGCCGGCAAAGAGGGCGGTCGTGAAGACGCGGTCCCAGCGAACGAGTTCGCGGATAAAGAGACGCCGGTCTTGATCGCGAATGTCGTGCACGGGCCTCCTCGGTAGCTAGTTCTCTTACGGGAATGGCGCGCGCATCGTTGCCCCGAGTGCGCGTTCGGTCGCGTAGGCAATCTGCAACAGACGCTCGTCCTCGAGAATGGGTGCCATCAGCTGGAGCCCGACGGGTAGTCCATCGGTGAGGCCGGCGTTGATCGAGATCGCGGGCCCTCCCGACATGTTGGCCGGGATCGTGCAGAAATCAAGCAGTTTGAGCGCCATCGGGTCGTTCTTAAGCTCACCCAACCGGAACGCAGGGAGCGGGCTGGTCGGCCCGACGATCACGTCGTAGTTCCTAAACGTGGCTTCAAGTTCCTGTTTCATCAGGCCCCGGACCTGCTGCGCGCGCAGGTAGTAGGCGTCGAAATAGCCCGCAGAAAGCGCGTACGTGCCGATCATGATGCGCGCTTTAACTTCGTGGCCGAAGCCTTCGGCCCGCGTGCGCTCGGTGACCGCGATGTGCCCAGCTCCGTCGGCCCGCGGACCGTAGCGGATTCCGTCGAACCGGGCGAGATTGCTCGAAGCTTCAGCGGGCGCGATGATGTAGTAGGTCGTCACGCCGTACTTGATCGACGGCAATGACACGGCCTCGAGGATCGCGCCTTCGCGGCGCATGGCATCGAGCGCCTCTTCAACAACGCTCCGCAATCCCGCGTGCATCGAGTCGCCAAAGAACTCCCTGGGGACGGCGACCCGGAGCCCCTTGAGCGAACCGGACTTGAGGTCAGCGGTTGAAATTGGCGAGTTTGGCAGCGACGTGCTGTCGCGCGGATCGTGACCCGAGATGGCTTCCGCAAGCAGGGCCGTATCCTCGACATCCAAAGCAAAGGGGCCGATTTGGTCGAGGCTCGAACCAAAGGCGATCAGACCATAGCGCGACACGCGCCCATAGGTGGGCTTGAACCCCGCGATCCCGCACAGCGAGGCCGGTTGGCGGATCGAGCCACCTGTATCCGAACCCAGCGACAACGGCGTGAACCCAGCCGCCACCGCCGCCGCCGATCCACCCGATGACCCGCCGGGAGAGCGATCCAGATCCCACGGATTACGGGTGACTTGGTAGGCCGAGTTCTCCGTCGAGGTGCCCATCGCGAACTCGTCCAGGTTGGTCTTGCCGATCAGGATTGCGCCTTGCGCGCGCAGTCGCTCAACCACCGTCGCATCGAAGGGCGGCACGTAGTTGTCGAGAATCTTGGACGCGCACGTCGTGCGAAGACCGCGGGTGGACAGGTTGTCCTTGAGCGCGATCGGCACTCCGGTCAGAGCGGAGGCACTGCCGGTGTCAAGCATGGCCTGGGCGGCGGCAACTTGGGCATCCAGGTCGTTTGCCAACGTCAGGAACGCACCTACGTTCGGATCTTGGCTCTCAATTCGTGCAAGGTGAGCATCGAGAACGTCTCGAACGGAGAGCTCACGCGAGGAATAGCCGCGGGCGATTTCCGCTGCCGTCATGGGGGCCACGTTGATTAACCCTCGAGGATGGTGGGCACCACGAACAGCCCCGCCTTGGACACCGGCGCATTCTGCAGAGCTTCCGCTCGGGGTAGTGCGATTCCGGGAATGTCCTCACTCCACACATTGTGCATCGACACCGCGTGAGATGCAGGGTCGATCGCCGAGACATCCAAGTGTTGGATGTCTTCGAAGTGACCGATGAGCGCATTGAGCTCACTTTGAAGCGACATCATTTCCGCTTCATCTAGGTCCAGGCGGGCCAGTCGAGCGACATGCCGCACCTCTTCGAGCGATATGGACATGGCATGTAGTGTAGCACAGCCCCATAATCTAAACAACCGTGCGAAAACCCAGTTTTTTGGTGGTCACGATTGTTGTGGTTACGCTTGGAGTCTTCGGGCTGGGCGTTCGCGCGCTGCGCGAATTCCTACCGAGTCCACCCACGAACCGTATGGAAGCCGAGTCTGCCGACTTTATGCGCCAGGGTGCGTTTCACGCCCTTGATTGGCGGCCGCTCGGCGATGCGGCCATGAGCGAAGCTCGTCGTGCGGATCGACCGATTCTGCTGGTGCTCGGTACCTCTTGGAGCACCGAAGCGCGCCGGATGGATCAGCGCATCTTCTCTGATCCCGAGGTCGCGTCCTTTCTGTCCCGCAACTTTGTTTGTGTCCGCGTTGACCTAGATGAGCGACCTCAATGGCGTAGCGCGTTTCTCCCTGTGAGCCGCGGGCAAGGGCTGATCTCCTCGGGGTTTCAAATGTTCTATCTGGATCCGCAAGGGCAGCTCTTCGACTTCTATCCACGACGCGGAATCCAACCCTACAACGATCCGGTCGTCTTTTTGGATGAGTTCGTTTCCGCACGCCGCCGTTTTGAAGAAGTTCGACGTGGTGACGGGGGGCCTTATCCAGCGGGGGCCTTCCAGAGGGCCGACGTGGAGTTGCTTCAGTCGACTCGGCCACGTTTTGCCGACGGAAACGACTACCTCGCAAAGTTGCTCGGAGTGATTAATGGTGACCACGGCGGATTCTCCCAAACGGGCCAGGTTCCCCGTCCGCTGGCGATCATGTACCTTCAAATGCACGCTGAGATTGACGCCTGGCGGGCCGCAACCGACCCCATGCTGAAATCTGGCCTCGTGGACTGGCTCGACGGTGGGTTCTATCGTGCGAGTCGTGCTCCTGATTGGACGTCCATCGAGTTTGATAAGCTTGCCCTTCACAACGCGGAGCTGATGGTGGCGCTTGGAGCCGCCGGACAGCAGTTCGGAGATCCGTTCTGTTTACGCATTGCGAAGAATACGTTTGACGCTCTTCTCGATCGTTTTACAGCCGATGAGGGGTGGGTGGCGACGGCTCGCAAGGGTGATGAAGATGCCCGTGGGCGAAGTGCCTATGCGAGCTTCGCAGTGAAGGAGCTTCGCCGCATGGGTGGAACCGGCTGGCTCACCTCCGAAGAAACCGATTTGGCCCGCGACTTTCTTGGGCTGGTCGTTGAGGAAAACCCTCAGATGGTGATCCGAGTTCAGGATCCAAGCGAGTTTGCCGACCCCCGCTTCGACCCCCTGATCGCCAAGCTGCGAGAGTCGCGAAAGTCAAATCCCGCCCCCTACTCAAGGGCTCTGTATGCCCACGTGAACTTTGGCGTCGTCGCGGCGGCGTTCCGAGCGGCCCGAATTTGGAATGACACGGAGCGCATTGTTCGGACCGAGAAGCTCCTTGAGAAGCTTGAGCCCTTTCTGAGCGGCCGAGATGTTACGCACCGCATGCATCAACAGGTCGGAGACCGGCCCGTCTTGCCAGACTATCTCAACGCGATAGAGGCGTTTATCGAGCACTATCTGGCGTCGGGTCGCGTTGACTCACTTGAGCGAGCCCTGAAAATCCTCCAGCGGGCCAAGATGCTCTTTTCCGAAGGTGATCAGTGGTACCTCTCGGTCGATGAGCCAGACGATCTTGAACCTGTGGATACACGCGTGCCAGAACTGATCGACACGCCGACTGAGGCGGCAACCGCCCGGGTTATTCGGCTCCTTTCAAAGATGGGCCGGCTGTTGCGGGGTGGGCCACAGAGCCAGCTGGCCGCGCAATACACCGATGAAGCTCTGCTCCTTGCCTCACGCTATGGGGCCATCGTGGGTGAACTTGGCGTGAGCACGGCCGGGATGATGGTTGCCACATCCTGGGTGCTTGATGATCGGCATGCGATCGTGGTAGGTGAGAACGCAACGGCGGTCGCACGCGAACTTTCGGGGCGGCGGCCGCTTCGGTTCATTGCCCCGGCGTTTGGCGACGTCCGGGTGGATCTGCAGACCAAAGGGCCGGGCATTTACCTCGTGGACGGTCTCGACGCCATTGGTCCGTTGACACTTGACGAGACCCTTGAGCAGCTACCAGCCACCTTCCGTGTGCGACTGCCCTAGTCGGGCTGGGGACTGGTCTCGGCGACGATGACCGACTCGATGCCGCCGCGAACGTTGAAGTTTGCGGTGATCCGCATCCAGCGAGGAGCACAGGCTTCCACGAGTTCGTCAAGCAGCCGATTGGTGACCGCCTCGTAGTAGATGCCTTCGTTGCGGAAGCTGTAATAGTAGAGCTTCAGGGCTTTGAGTTCGAGGCAGGTGGCCTCGGGGATGTATTCGAGCTCGATGGTCGCAAAGTCGGGTTGACCCGTTTTGGGGCACACGGAAGTGAACTCCGGGCAGATGTGCGTGATGACGTAGTTGCGGTGAGGAGCGGGGTTGGGAAAGGTTTCGACGTGGGGCATGGGCGCTAAGAGGGTACCCGCGCGATTTCAGATTTCAGATTTCGGCTCTATGGGGTTTTGAGTGGGTTGAGATCGAGTTTGCCTAG
>CAZPHD010000043.1:0-23752 GCA_964586225.1 uncultured Fimbriimonadaceae bacterium | reverse complement strand
GCGCGGGAGTCTGCGCTCAAGTCAAACCTCAAGCACGTTCGCGGAGCGATCGAGCGTTTCCGCGCCGACACCGGTCTCTGGCCCGCGGTCCTCGGCGACCTCGTACGGAGGAATGCACCGGCCAACGGACTCAACGCCGCGGGCCAGACCACCCCGATTTCGGCAGCCAGCTTCAACGGGCCCTATCTTCAGGTCATTCCAGGGAGCCCACTCCCCCACGGACGCCTTGAATACGGCGTTACGTCGCCAAGCGTTGGGACCGTCGCGCATCCGCCAGGACGGGCCAGCGACGGGACCGACTACTCCGACTGGTGACCGCTAGACAAGCATCGCGAGCAGCTCGCTGGTCTCGGTCAGCGCCTCGTCCAGGATGTTAACCGCCGTGCGAACTTCGTCTTCGCTGATGATGAGCGGCGGCTCCAGCCGGATCACCCGTGGGTTGTTCAGCGTGTACGCCGCGCACATCCCTCGCTTGAGCATCTGCGCCACCGTCAGCTCGCCCACCTCGTCCATCGCAAACTCCACGCCGATCATCAGACCGCGACCCCGCACGTCAGCCACCAGGTCGGTGTGCCGCGTCTGCATCTCGCGCAGAAGCTCGAGCATCAGTGCGCCGCGGTCACGTGAGCGGTTGACCAAGTCTTCGTCTTGCACCACCTGCACCGCCGCCAGCCCCGCCGCGCACGCCAGCGGATTGCCGCCGAAGGTCGACGTGTGCATCAGCGGGTTCTCGCTGAACACCCGCTCCCAAACTGCGGCCGTGCCCATGGTTGCGCCGATCGGCATCACGCCGCCGCCGAGCTGCTTAGCAAGGGTCATCAGGTCAGGGGCCACGCCCTCGTGGTCACAGCCGAACATCGCACCGGTGCGACCGATGCAGGTCTGGACTTCGTCGGCGATAAGCAACGCCCCGGTGCGGTCGCAAGCCTCCCGAATGGCCCTGAGGTAGCCGGGCGGGGGGATGTGGATGCCGCCTTCGCCTTGGATGGGCTCGACAATGAAGGCGGCGGTTTGGTCGTTGATCGCCGCGACCGCGGCGTCAATGTCGCCGTAGTTCACGAACTCGACGCCCGGCATGAGAGGCTCGACGCGCTTGCGGTACTTCTCACGCCCGGTGGTGGCGAGGGCCCCGAGGGTCTTGCCGTGATAGCCGCCATGGGTGGAGATGATGCGGCTGCGCCCGGTGGCGACCTTGGCGAACTTCAGGGCGGCCTCGACAGCTTCGGTGCCGGAATTGCTGAAGAAGGTGTATTGGAGTCCCTTGGGGGCGATTTCGGCGAGTGCCGCGGCGAGATCGGCGGCGGGCTTGCTGAAGAACGCCTTGCCGCTCATGCCCAGCGACTCGAGTTGATTCTTGACAGCTTCGACAACCTTCGGGTGGCGATGACCGAGCGCGAAGGTGCCATAGCCGCCCAGGCAGTCAAGGAACCGCCGCCCCTCGTGGTCTTCGATGTAGCAGCCCTCGCCGTAGACTTCGACGCCGAACCCGGCGAATGCGAGTAGCTTGGCGAGGTAGGGATTGACGTGCTCGCTGTAGTTGTCGACGACGTCGGCGAAGTAGGCATCGGGATCGGCGATCCGGGACATGAGGCGATTATATCAGGGAGCAGTTGGCAGCTTGCAGTTAGCAGTCCCGTGGCATTCAATGAGGGCGGCGGTGGGTTCGTCCCGACGAAAGTTCCAAAGGCTAGGGCTGCGGATTGGTTTGCCTTGCCTCCGCTGGTTAGCGAGCCACCTGAAACTCGCGGCCCTAGCCTTCATGACCTGCTGGCACCCTCCCAGTCTACACGGGAACTTGCGCTAGAATCAACAGATGGGCGAGTGGCGAAACAAACTGTACTACGGCGACAATCTGGAGGTCCTACGCACCATGCCATCGCAGATCGTCGATCTGGTCTACCTCGACCCGCCCTTTAACTCCGCCCGCAACTATAACCTCCTCTTCAAGCAGCACAAGGGCCAGGACAGCCCCGCACAAATCATGGCGTTCGAGGACACGTGGAAGTGGAGCCATCTGGAGTATCAGAAGTTCTGCTCCGACGAGCGCAACGTCCCACTCCACAAGCTGGTGGCCTCACTCTACGACATCCTCGGCGACTCGGAGATGATGGCGTACATCGTCATGATGGCCCCGCGCCTGCTGGAACTTCACCGCGTACTCAAGCCGACCGGCTCGCTGTATCTCCACTGTGATCCAACCGCGAGCCACTATCTCAAACTGGTGCTGGACAGAGTTTTCGGTGCTGAAGAGTTCCGGAATGAAATCATTTGGCAGCGAACCAATGCGCACAACAACGTTGCGAAGCACTTTCAATACTACATGATGTCATTCTGTTCTACCGTAAGACGAACTCCTTCAAGTGGCACCCGCCCCGGACGGACTTCAGCCCAGAGCAGTTGAAGCGCTACCGCCCTGACCCAGAAGAAGAGGGCCGACTCTACACTGGTCAAGACCTGACCATCACCGGAAGTGACGGCCAACACGGCCAGGAAGAATGGCGCGGCGCACGTCCACCAGCTCAAAGGTCTTGGGCCTACTCACACGACGAACGTGAGGCATGGTTTGAAGACGGCATGATTCTGCTCACGAAGGATGGTCGCCCGAGACTTGACGGCCTGAAGGTTTGGCTGGATGAGAAGAAGGGCAAGGTGATTGGTGATGTCTGGACAGATATCAAGCGAGTAGGAAACAAAGCTAAGGAGCGAAGGGGCTATCCTACACAAAAGCCCCTGAAACTACTTGAACGCATTCTTGCATCTTCTACTGATGAAGGCGATGTGGTGCTTGATCCCTTCGCAGGATGCGGTACCGCCATTGTTCAAGCAGAAAGGATGGGCCGTCGGTGGATGGGGATCGACATCACTTTCCTGGCGATCTCGGAAATCCTTGACCGACTCGCCACCGAGAAAGTTGAAGGGCGCGACCTGAACTATGAACTGATCGGCACGCCGAAAGACGCCGCCGGGGCCGCCGCCCTTTTCGAGCAGACCAAGCCGCAAAACCACAAGCCCTATGAGCAGTTCGCGGTCTCGTTGGTGCGCGGAAAGTGGAACGAAAGGCACGGCGCGGACCGTGGTATCGACGGCCGCATCGGCATGTGGACGATCAAGGGCGAATATCGTGAAGCCATCGTGCAGGTCAAGGGTGGGAACGCGCTCACGTTGTCGGCCGTGCGCGACTTCCGGGGGACGATTGAGCGTGAGAAGGCGGTGATGGGCCTAATCATTTGCCAGAAGGAGCCAACAAAGGAGATGCTCCTTGAGGCTGAGTCGGCCGGCTACGCTGACTGGCTCCCATCGAACCACTACCCCCGTCTTCAGATTAGGACGATGAAGGACTTGCTGGAGAATCCGCGCAAGCCCTTCCTGTTCCCCGAGGGCTCACGGATTCCCCCGCAACAAGGCGTGGGCAAGGCGGTGATTTCCGGCCAGATGAGCTTTGAGGATGAGTGAAGCAAGGTGTTTGCCCCGAGCATTTGGCAGTTATTCGTAGACTTGGGCATTCCAAACCCGTGCCCTAGCTTAGGCTTGCATATACAGGCATTCCCTCCCTATGGGGCATTTAACTTCGTGCAGATATCTATGAAAGATGACCCTCTAGATGACTACCTGATCTTCTTTGAGGGCATGCCGAGACCTGCAGCACCTGAACATCTCAAGCGGCTAGGCGACAAGACCCGTTTTGACAATGAGTCTGTAGAAACAATGTGCGTTGAGGCACTTGCTGCATCGGAGTTCGAGGACTGCTGCTTACTTTCCGACGTTCGACGTGGAAAAGATCCACCTGACTACTACGTCACAATGGGAGGAAACGATGTAGCATTGGAAATGACCAGCATTGCCTTGCAGGTTGACAGGCAGGTTGAAGCCGCGTTAGATCGAACACGAGCTCTTTGCTCTCAGAGAGCAGGAACACATCCTCACCTACAGCGAACGTACATCAGCCTTGATTTGGCGCGACAAGCACGGTTACGAGGCGCTCGGATGGAAAACGAAACAGGGCGCAAGAGCATCGAGGCCCTCTTGAGGTTTCTAGGTTCTGATGAGCTTAAACGGCATGCAACCACACTACGAGCATCGCAGGAGTCCATACCCGTACCGGGCTCTGCACTTGCAATACGGCTCAATCACGCAGGTGTTCCGTTTCGGTCGCGTTTCTACGACAAGTTTGGCTTTGACTTTGTAAATGGATTAGCTCTACGGGTTGACGCGAGGGTGCTTATCAGCCTTCTGACCCAGAAGCTGCTGGACAAGGATAAGCCAGGAACCGAAGCTGTATGTGTCACCATCGGTATGCCCGACAAGCAAGGAATGCTTTTCCCGCGTGAAGCGGCGCTAAAGACCCTCCTGCTTCCGGCAATTCGCAATTGTGGATTCACTCCGCGGCACATCAAGTATCTGATTCTCCAGGAGTTCCCGCGCCATGCTCACGTTTTTGAGTTTACGCGGAGTTCTTGGGGACTTCTAGGCACGTATCACGACAAACGGCCCGACCTCCCGCCGCCGGGCCTCAAATCGGGAAAGTATAAAGTGACCGCCAACTTCCCTTTATTTGCGAAGACTGGGGGAATGACAGGCGAGTCCCCCGAGAACCAGTAGTCCTTGATTGGGTCTCTGCTGCCCAAACCACTTAGCCGCTGGTTTCACTCGCACCGGCGGGCTGGGTCCCGCGACCAACTTTTCCACAATTTTCAAAATCGTGGTAGGAAATCGGGCCCGTCCTTGTATCTTTTATCTCAGTGAGGGCAGATTCATCTCATTTGAACCTAAAGTGGGTTCCCCAATCTGATTGGGGACGTCCCCAGTCGCATTGGGGACGTCAATTTTCTCATTGGGGAGCTCCCCAGTGACGTTGGGGACGTCACCGGTCTCGTTGGGGACGTCACCCACGGGAAGATTGACGTCACTTTTCGGACGGGAGAAGTGTGCTCGCGCAAAAACGCCGGTCATCCGGCAAGGAGATACAACATGCCTACCGATTGGGTGCAACGACACCCTGCACAACTCGCATTCAGATCGACCAGTTTACGGCCGCTCTGAACAACCCCGGCGGCCTCACGGCCAGTGGCCTTACGGCCGCCCAGTTCACCGCCTTGACCGCGCTCAACACGTCGCTGAAAGCCGCGTCGCTCGCGAAAGTCGCCGCCGAAGGCGCCTACCGCGCGGCGGTTGATACCGAGAACGCCGCCGCCGCCAGTGCCGAGACCGCACTTCGTGCGATGGGCATGACGGCGACCAACTTCACGCTCATGACCGACGTGCTTCGCAACGAGGCTACGCTGACCGTTCGCGACACGACGCCTTCGCCGGGGATCTTGCCTTTGGTCGAGGATCTTGCCGTGGTCGGGCGACCGAATGGCAACAACCAGCTCAACTGGGGCAGCGTTCCGGGGAGCCGAGGCGTGATCTGGGAAGTCGAGGCGTCGGCGGGCTCGTCGGGGAACTGGGTCGTGCTGGGCGGCACTTCGAAGCGGTCGTACTTGCACGTGGGCGCTGGCGCTGGCGTGCATCGGCTGTACCGGATTGTCGCTCGGCGTGGCGACGTTCGGGGTGAGCCAGGGAACGAGGCCGCGGTGTATAGCGGGTAGACCCCACCCCCCAGCCCCCTCCCCTCGAAGACGAACCACTTCGTGGAGAGGGGGAGTTCCGAACAACCCGAGCCAACCCGAGCCAATCCCAGCCAACTCGAGCCAAATTGGTAGAATGAGCCATGCCTAAGCTCGCCTGGATCAACGGGACGGTTATGCCGCTCGAGTCAGCAGTCGTCAGCGCGGCGGACCACGCGCACCTCTATGGTGACGGCCTCTTCGAGGGGATCCGCATCTACCATCGGAAGGTTTTTAAGCTCGATGAGCATCTGAAGCGACTCTATCACGGCATCGGTTTCCTCGGCTTCCAGATGCCCTACAGCTACGACGAGCTGCGCAAGATCGTCCTCGATACCTGCCGCGAGGCCGATATGGAAGAGGGCTACATTCGGCTGAACGTCACCCGCGGCACCGGCCTCGGCCTTGACCCCAAAGGCATCAGCCCCGCGAACGTGATGGTCATGATCTCGTCGCTCGCGCTCTACGGTCCCGAGAAGTATGAGATCGGCCTGAGTTGCAACATCTCTCCGATCCGAACCATTCCTGCCGACTCGCTCGACCCGCGACTGAAGTGCATCGGACGCTACGCATCCAACATTTTTGCCAAGCAGATCGCCAACCGCCAAGGCACCGGCGACGGCCTCATGCTCAACCATCAAGGCTACGTGTGCGAAGGCACCGGCAACAACCTGTTCCTGGTGCAGAATGGCGTCGTGCGCACGCCCGATCCGGCCTGCGGCATCCTCAAAGGCATCACTCGCGACACCGTCATTGACCTCGCCCGCGAAGCCGGCTATGAAGTGCGAGAAGAGTTCCTCACACTGTTCGACGTGTACGCTGCCGACGAGGCGTTCTTCACGGGCACGGCCACAGAAGTGATCCCGTTCGTGTCGCTCGACGGTACTCCGCTGGGATGCGGCAAGCCCGGCAAGATCACTCAGGAACTGATGGAGCGCTTCAAGACCGCCACCCATTCCGGCGTTCCGTTCTAGTCTCATGTCACGGTGTGAGCGTTGCGGAGGAATCGCCTCGCTGGTCGTTTCCGAACGACGCCAGCGAGGCGTTCGTCTTTGCGAGGCGTGTGCCAATCGAATCGCGCCTGAGCTACGTCCCAGCGCGTTTCTGGCCGAGTTCCACCGCCACCGCCGGCAGGATGGCAACTGCCCCTTTTGCGGCTGGACCAACGAGCAATATGTCGAGAGTTCGCTACTCGGTTGCCCCCTCTGCTACGAGGCCCTGGACCTCCATCTTCTCAGCCGTTCGGTAATCGAGTGAGTCAGATTCAGGTTCCAAGCCGTCTTAACTGGGTATGGTTAGGGTTCGTATGGGCAAAGTTCGGGCATTCGCGATTCTGACGGGTTTGGCAGTCGTCCTCGGCTGTGGTGGAAGTTCCGGGCTCAACAGCCAACCACCGAACCCGGTTGCGGCGTTCATCAACGCCTCGCCCGACAGCACCGCCCTCGATGCCTTCCTGAACAACATTCAGCTCGCGAACAACCTGCCCTACCTGAGCTCGGCACCGCGATCTGGCGGCGTAACGACCTTCGCCTCGTTTGAAGTGGGCGAGTACGACGTGCGTGTGGAGCCAGATGGTGCGCCCGAGAATGGAGCCGACCCGATCGTCTTCCAGTTCAATCGAGATTCAAACTCGCTCGTGGTCGCCTTTGGCCTTGAGAACCCTGGGGGCGAGTTCGAGAAGAAGCTTCAGGTGTCAACGTTTGGCGTGGATCGAACGAAGCCCAATGGAGACAAGGCCCGGCTGATTATCGTGAACGGCCTCGTAGGCACACCTGGATTCGAATCGCCGACGGTTGACTTCCGAAACCCTGGCGATAACTCGCTGGTCAACGTGCCAAACATCACGTACGGCGGAAACAACAACACGCTGATCGATAGTGGGCCGCAGACCTTCGTGGCCCGACTCACCGGAACCGAGGGCGACGAGGGCAACATAACCCCTGACACCACATTCACTTTCGGAGCGGGCAAGTTTTACGCGGCCATCATCTCGGGTGTGGAAGGTGAGACGGGTGCGCTGAGTCCGCGGATCACGTTTATCGAACTGCAAACGAAGTAGTTCTTGCGTCGGGACGAACCGACCGATGCCCTCATCTTGTAGTTTTCTCGTATGCGAAGCCCGATGAGGCGTCGGTGGGTTTGTCCCGACGTTACGCCACTTCTACCTAGGGTGTCAGTGCCTTCTCAATGGCTTTGATGAACTCCGGATCATCGGGCTTGGTTTGCGGCATAAACCGCGCGAGCACCTGGCCATCCTTGCTCACGAGGAACTTCGCAAAGTTCCACTCAATGTCGTCCTTTCGCGGGCCGGTCTCAAGAAGCCACTGGTACAGAGGGTGGATTCCCTCGCCCTTGACGACGATCTTCGAGAACATCGGAAATGTCACGCCGTAGGTGGCTGTGCAGAACTCCTTGATCTCCGCGTTCGTGCCAGGCTCCTGCCCGCGAAACTCATTCGCCGGGAAGCCGAGCACAACCAAGCCTCGGTCCTTGTATTGCTTGTAGAGCTTCTCCAACCCTTCATACTGCGGCGTCAAGCCACACTTGCTGGCGACGTTCACCACGAGCGTCGCTTTGCCTTTGAACTTGGCAAACTTGACCTCTTTCCCGTCAACATCGGGCACGGTGAAATCGTGGAGTGAGCCTTTGGCCATGGTGAGAAAAAGGAGTGCGCTGAGCATGATGGATCCTACGTTCGGAAGCGGCAGTCAATCACCACGTCGCGGATCTCTGGCTTCTGCCGAAGGAGGCGCGCGCAGTGCTCGATTTCGGTCTTGATGTCGGTGATGCCGCTCCCCTTGGTAGCGCTCAGCGTGCCGCGGATGTAGCAAACGCCATGAAGCACACGAAGGTCGCCGTAGGTGAGATCTACGCCCCGGCGACCGAGCAGCGATCTCGCCGCCTTAGTTCCTGAAACGTCATTCGGATCAGCCATGACTACATCTTATCGCAAGAAGTCTTCCAGTTGGACCTTTACGTCGGTTTTCTCGTCACGAATCTTCACAATCACCGGCGTGTAGAGCGACAGACCCCACTCTTGACCCGAACCTGACGTGATCGCGCGGCTACCGGCAACCACGACCGCACCCTCGGGAATGATGAGGGGCAGTTCGTCGGTGGCACGATGAACCTCCCCCGTCACGACGTTGTACACCGGGGTGGAGCGGGTGAGAATAACCCCGCTCCCCAACACCGCGCGTCGCTTCACGATCGTGCCTTCGTACACGCCGCAATTGCCCCCGACCATCACATCGTCTTCGATGATCACCGGCATCGCTCCGATCGGCTCCAAGACGCCTCCAATCTGCGCGGCGGCACTCAGGTGGACCCGCGCGCCGATCTGCGCGCAGCTGCCAACGAGGGCGTGCGAGTCAACCATGGTGCCTTCGCCGACGTACGCGCCAACGTTCACATACATCGGCGGCATGCACACCACGCCAGGCGCAAGATAGGCTCCCGTGCGGATGCTTGACCCCCCCGGCACGACGCGGACGCGGTCTTCAAGCGTCATCGGCTTGATCGGGTAGGTGTGCTTGTCGAAGAACTGCCAGCCAAAAGACTCGATAGTGCCGATTCGGAAGCCGAGCAAGATGCCCTTCTTGACCCACTCATTCACTCGCCAGCCCGTGGGTGTGCTGGAGTCGGGCTCCGCCGAGCGAATCTCACCTGCGTTTAGGGAAGTGAGAAAGCTCTGAAACGTGGATTCGGCGTCCTCTGGGAGATCAGCAGCGGGCAAGTTGAAGAGGGCTTCGATCGTGTCCTTCATCGGTCTGGCAATTGTGACACGAGCCACTCCGCAAGACCGGGAGGAACGATGGCCCCCGCCGCACTGGCGCACAGTTCGAGCGATTCTCTCAACGAAGCCTCGACGGCGTCCTGCACGATCAGGTCCAGCGCGCCCCTCCCGCCGACTGACTGGGCGGACTCCAGCGCGGCTATGTAGTCCGCTCGGCGACTGACCGGAATCACCGCAATCGGATAGCCGGACTGAAGCAAGGACAAGTTCAACAGCAGCCGGCCAACCCGACCGTTCCCATCTTGGAATGGGTGGATGGTCACAAATCTCAAATGGGCCTCCGACGCCGCTTCCACCGGATGAAGGCCATGCGGCGTGTTCCACCAGCTCACGAAGTCCGCCATCAGTTCCGGTAGGCGAACGTGATCGGGATAGCGAAACTCCGTCCCCGCCGCCATCACATTAAGCCCCCGATACGCTCCTCCCTCGCTCTCCTTCATCACCAGGCTGTGCAGTTCTCTAATCGTGCGCTCAGTCAAGGGCTCCTGAAGAAGTTCCTGAAGATACGTAAGAGCATCGCGGTGACCGATGACCTCAAGGTGCTCCCGCACCGACTTACCGCCGATGGTAACCCCCTTCTCAAGCACGATCTGGGTTTCGCTGAGGGTGAGCGTGTTGCCTTCGATGGCGGTGGAGTGGTGAGTGAGACGAACTTCGAATCGCTGGCGAAGCTCGGTCAGGACATCGTCAGGCAGTGGCCGAAAGGTGTCGAGCCAGGCTTTAGCGCGGCTGAGGTCATCGAGTCTGCTCACGTCACTCCAAGAAGCCCTTCTCGCGCATCCAATCGTCCAACAAGAACTTCGACATGTAGTTTCGAATCGAGTCAGCAAACACCACGACAATCCGGCTGCCCTCCGGAGCGGTCTTGGCAATTTCCAACGCCGACCACATCACCGCGCCCGACGATCCACCAACGAGCATGCCTTCCTCGCGGATCAAGCGACGCGCCATGAGGAATGACTCGCGGTCGGCGGTCTTCACCACTTGATCCACGAGCGCAGGGTCGTAGGTGTCGGGAATGAAGTCGTATCCGATGCCCTCAACCAAATAGGGCATCTGGATGTCGCCGCCCCCCATGACGGAACCAATCGGGTCCACGGCGACTACCTTGCACAGCGGCACTCTTTCTCGAAGCCGGCGCGCGATGCCGGTTAATGCGCCACCGGTGCCAATGCTCACGACTACAAAGTCAATACGCCCGTCCATCTCCGCGACGATCTCCGCCCCCGTCGTGTCGTAATGCACCTGCGGGTTGGCGGGGTTACGGAACTGATCCAGCATGTGCGAGTTCGGGATTTCCGTCAGAAGTCGTTTGGCGACGCCGAAGTTGGACTCGGGCGAGTCGGACGGGGCTTCGGTGGGTGTGCGGACGATCTCTGCGCCGAGGGCCTCCATCGTCGCCTGCTTCTCCTGGCTCATCTTCATGGGCATGCAGATGATCAGGCGGTAGCCTTTGACCGCGGCGGCCATAGCGAGACCGATGCCGGTATTGCCGCTCGTCGGCTCAATGAGCGTATCGCCCGGCTTGATGAGTCCGCGGCGCTCGGCGTCTTCGATCATGGCGTACGCGACCCGGTCCTTGATGGAGCCGCCGGGGTTCAGGAACTCACACTTCGCGTAGAACTCGACAGGGAGATCACGGCCGATGCTGTTGATGCGGACCATCGGCGTGTTGCCGATCGCGTGCAGGATGTTGGGAAGCGCCATTGCTCGGCAGGTTTACCCCGGTTCGGGCCGCATGAGTCCAGAGGGCAAGACGTAGCCGTAAAGGGCGACGAGCATGCCGATGAACACGACGACTACGAGACCGCAGATGATCAGAAGCGTGCGTCGAGTCCAGCGGTCCAAGTTGCCCGTCACCCCCCAACCCCCTCTCCCCTAAGGGGCGAGGGGGAGAACTACCGTTCCAACAGCGCCGCGATCCCCGGCAGCGTCTTCCCTTCCAGAAACTCCAAGCTCGCGCCGCCACCGGTCGAGACATGGCTCACGTCGTCGGCAAAGCCAAACTTCTCTATCGCGGCCGCCGAATCGCCACCTCCCACAATGGTGGTGCCCTCAGACTCGGTCAAAGCCTTCGCCACTCCCAACGTCCCCGCCGCGAAGGGGGCCATTTCGAACACGCCCATCGGTCCATTCCAAACGACGGTTTGGGCGTTGCGGATGACTTCGGCAAAGCGAGCCGTTGTCGCCGGGCCGATGTCGAGGCCGAGCATCCCCACCGGGATTTCGTCAGCGGGTACGACCGACGTCTCCGCCTCGGCCGAGAACTCGGCGGCGATGACAACATCGGTCGGTAACAACAACTTCTCGCCATGGTTCTTAAGCAGATCGGCAGCGTAGTCGAGGTTCGTCTCATCAAGCAACGAGCCACCAATCTGGCCGCCGCCAGCCTTGATGAAGGTAAACGCCATCCCGCCGCCAATGATCAGGTGGTCCACCTTGGGCAGCAAACTATCAATCACGGCGATCTTGTCCTTGACCTTCGCGCCGCCGAGGATCGCGACGAACGGCCGCTTCGGGTTGTCAAGTGCTTCACCCAGGAAGGCCAGTTCCTTCTCGATGAGGAATCCCGCCACCGCGGGCAGATGGTGCGCCACCCCCTCGGTCGACGCATGAGCCCGATGCGCGGTACCGAAGGCGTCGTTCACGTACGCCTGCGCCAAGCTCGCAAGTTGGGCGGCAAATGCCGGATCGTTCTTCTCTTCTTCGGCATGGAAGCGCACGTTCTCAAGGAGCACGACTTGCCCCGGTTGCAGTGCCGAACAGGCGGCTCCAACCTCGGGTCCAATGCAGTCGGGCAACAACGGAACGTCTTGCCCGATCAACTCGGTCAGCCTAGTCGCGACCGGCGCCAGCGAGAACTCGGGGGTGACGCCCTTCGGTCGACCGAGGTGACTACACAGGATCACCGCCGCGCCATGCTCCAGCAAGAACCGAACCGTCGGGAGCGCTTCGGTGATGCGCCGGTCATCCGTGATGGTCACGCCATCCAGCGGCACATTGAAGTCACATCGGACGAGGACACGAACGCCCGACCACTCTCGATCACGCACGGTTTGCTTGTGCAGAGCCATGCCCCGAGTTTACCGGCCCGAACTCACCCTCTCCGCTCGTGGCGCGTACCACTCGCAGGGCACGAGGCATCCCTGCCCTACGTGGCATCCTGTAGTCGCCGGTTGCATCGTACCGGCGGGCGGTCCTACTCCTCAGGCAACAGGTGCCCCATCTTGTCGCGCTTCGTCCCCAGATACCGTTCGCGCGGCCCCATCGCCTGTGCGATCAGCGGCACCTGCTCCACAATCTCCAGCCCGTACCCATTCAAGCCCGCCATCTTCTTCGGGTTATTCGTCATCAGCCGTAGACGCCGCAGGCCAAGATCGGCCAGAACCTGCGCACCCAGGCCGTAGTCCCGCAGGTCCGGCTTGAACCCAAGCGCCACGTTCGCTTCGACCGTATCCATTCCCTGATCTTGAAGCTCGTAGGCCCTTAGCTTGTTCGCGATGCCGATGCCCCGGCCCTCTTGGGCGATGTACACCACCACCCCGCGACCCGCTTCCTCGATCCGCCGAAGTGCCATCTCCAACTGGTCGCCGCAATCGCAACGGAGCGAGCCGAGCAGGTCCCCGGTCAGGCAGCTCGAGTGCATGCGCACAAGCACCGGCTCCTCGGTGCAGACATCGCCTTTGACGATCGCCACATACGGTTCGCGTTCCACCATGGGCTCGTAGCAGTACAGCTTGAACTCGCCAAACTTGGTCGGAAAGTCAATCGGCCCCGCCACGCGCTCGACCAGTTTCTCCGTTCTTCGTCGGTAGGCGATGAGGTCAGCGATCGTCACGATCTTGAATCCGTGCTTCTCGGCGAACTCAATTAGCGCGGGCAGCCGCATCATCTCGCCATCGTCGCCGATGATCTCGCACCCAACGCCGACCGGGGGAAATCCACCCAGTTCCATGAGGTCCACAATCGCCTCGGTGTGCCCGGCTCGGCGAAGCACTCCGCCTGCTTCGGCGCGGAGTGGAATGATGTGCCCTGGACGCGCAAGATCGGAAGGTCGGGCCTCGGGATCGCAGAAGATCTGGACGGCGAGCGAGCGATCGGAGGCGGAAACTCCCGTGGTCGCACCCTTGATCGCGTCCACAGTCTCGGCCATCGCGGTGCCATGGCGCGCGGTGTTCAGCTTGGTCATCATCGGGATGCCGAGCTCCTGCAGCCGCTCCGAGGTGGTGGGGATGAAGGGAACGCCGCGCCCGTGAGTGATCATGAAGTTCATGATCTCGGGAGTGCAGTGCGGCCCGGCGACGACGAGGTCGCCCTCGTTCTCGCGGTCCGGATCATCGACGACGATAATCATGCGACCGGCGCGCAGTTCTTCTAGGGCCTCGGGGATCGTGGCAAATACGCTCACGATGTAATTGTACGCCTTCAGTCAAGTGAACGTTGGGAACTGGCGTCGCCCAGCATTGCCTCGACTCATCCTTACCACTCGCGCAAACCACAGGCCAGTTCGTTCAAGTTCAAACATATCGTCATGAAAAAAAAAATTGAAAAATACTGACAAGCCCTTGACTTTCCGCAGCCGACCAGCCTAAGATTCAAACATGCGAGTAGCATGTCTGAATCTCCGAACCGTCGTGATGGCAGTTTGCGCGGCTCTAACTGCGACATCCTTGGTCGCGGCGCAAGGTCCAGGGCCTAACATCACACCGGGAATCTTCATTCAGCCTGCAAACGGTCCAATGCCCAAGTATGCGGCCGGAACCTGCAACACAGTCTACGCCAACATATACGCGTATCCAGCTCCTGGCGGTGGAGCCTGCAACATTGTGCTCGCCAGGTTGTATCTGGGGACAAACACCATCGGATGGACCAAGGTGGATGAGTATGCTTGGGAAGTGGGCGAACCGATCAAGTCGACGGCGACGCTCGGCGTCAGATACGACAGCACACATTTCCCATATGACCCAGCCCCGAATGCGTCAAATGAGTTGGGAGTCAGGGTTCAGTATCTGGACAATCTTGGGAGATACTTCTACGAAGAGAAGGTTCACCCGGTCAAGAACAAGGCACTGCTGGGGAACTTTCCGTTCCCTGCTGGATTGCTCGGACTGCCAGTCGCTGGTTCACAATCCCATGATGAAGTTGAATCCGCCGTAGGCACGTCTTACTCGGTTGTAAAGAAGACTGGTGCCAACTTCACTGGAGCGCAGTGGTTCCCAGAAATCATCGATGCCAACTTCATCTGGGTGACAAGTCACGGGAGTTCTGGATCCTATTGGGTGAGTTCTGGAACGGACAATGCAGTGGATGGACCTGACACCGTTCCTAACGCACATGCCTACTGGATCGCAACTCAGTATGCATCGAACCCGCCGATCACGCCAGACGCGTATCCACCGTACAACCTCTCTGAGAGTCCTCCATGTAACTTCATGTTCGTTAGCGCGTGCGAAACGCTGGCCGCAGATTTCTCGGACGTGCTGTACCCCCACTTCAACTCGTACATGGGCTTGGGCGGCCTTGGACTGCGCGATAACCAAGCCGTGGCTGGATTTACAATCTGCATCCAGATCGGAGATATGGAGAAGATTGCCAATGCGCTGTGTGGCTTGCTGTTCTCACAGTGGACCGCGTATTCAGCTTTGATGCAGAGCATTCCTCTTTGGAACGCCGCCGGTGCTGCACCAGCCAATGAAGATCGCCCGTTTACTCCTTCTGACGTGGAGTTCAATGGAGACCCGTACACGCGAGTCAAGGGTGTCTACACGGGAACGACGTCTCAAGCCCCAAATGGATGGTATATATCGCTATGAACAGATTAGCGCACTCGCTTATGTCCATTCTTGCTGTAACTCTGTGTTCCGCAGATGAAGTGCCGCAAGATGTCCGTGAATGTGTACAACACTTTACAAGCAGAATCGGACTTGACGCGCCCACATTTGACAGGTCCCTGCGAGGAAGTCGATCGGAGTGGTTGGTGTTATGGGACAACTACTCAGCAACAGTTTATCATAAGACGCAGCATGTCGCCCAGTTCCTTGATATGGCGGCTACGGAGCGGCCAGCGCTCCCTGATGCTCCCGTTGATAGCGAGGAAGCTGCCATCTCCTTGGCAAGGTCTTGGTCTCGCAAACTTGGAGGTCCGTCTCACACTCAGTGGATCGCAAGGAGGTCAACGGGAACCAGGCCATTATGGACGGTTGAGGGCTGGACGCCCATCGAAGGACTTCGCGGAGTAGGTACTGAAGCGTTCATTTCCCTGTCAGCGGAGACGGGGCACGTTGCAAGCTACTTTTGGGCGGGCCCCTACTTCTATGAGTCTCCAAAATCCGTCTTTCCCGTGCAGGAGGCGGTTGCTAGCCTACAGCTGAGAGTCAAGGAGGTTCTTGCCCTGAGCAGTTTGCCTCCAGTTGTCAAGGAACCGGAACGGCGATGGGCATGGCAAGTGAAGCGCGATCAGTTTAGCGACGCCGAGTTGCCACCCGCCGATCTAACATCTCGCACAAGTCGTCAAGCTTATATCATCACTGTCGACGCCGGGAAGTACGGAAAGATCGTTGGTAGGGTTGATGTCGAGACCGGGGCCATTCTCGCGGGCGCAATCACGTCTGGCGGATCAAGTCCATCTTCGATCCCTGCGAAGTCCGACCCGACACCAGCTTCGGAGAAGAGTCCAGAGGCACCCCCGGACGATTCACTACCCGTTCTCCCCGTTGGAGTTGGCGTAGTATCGGTCGCCATCGGAGCTTTCCTGCTAAGAGTGCATCGCAGATAGGCAAATCGAGATTGTTGACGGTGAGAACTCGCATGGGGTCGGACCTACACCAGCCCCATCCACGGCAGAATCAACCACAACCCCACCAGCGTCACCACAAACCCCAACACATCAATCAAAATCCCCGCGCGGAGCATCTCCCTTGAGGGCACCAAACCGGATGAGTACACAATCGCATTCGGCGCCGTACTCACCGGCAGCATGAAACCAAACGAAGCCCCGATCGCCACGCCCAGAGCAGGCGCGATCGGAGAAACGCCCGCCCCTTCCGCCAAGCCGATCGCCACCGGCACCAAAGTCGTCGCCGCCGCCGTGTTGCTCGCCAGCTCGCTCAGCAAAATCGCGGCCGCAATACAAAGCGCCGTAATCGCCCAGAGCGAGTTCGCCCCCGAAGCCGCGGCTGCACCCTCGCCCAGCGTCTTCGCCAGCCCCGAAGAGAACATCGCCTGACCCAAGGCGATACCGCCGCCAAAGAGAATGATCGTGCCCCAGTCGATTGTCGTCGCCTGCCGCCACGTGAACCGGTCCTTGCCGGAGGCGGGCAACACAAACAGCAACGCCGCCGCGACTAATGCCGCGATCGCCGCCGTGATGTGTCTCTGGAGCCACTTGGCCACCGGCTGCTCCGGCCCGAGCACCGCCACCGACATATCGGGCACGATCCAGAGTGCCATTGCGACCGCGAACGCGATCATCGTGTTCCTTTCGGCGACCGACACCTTGCCCATCTCGCGCGCCCGCTCCTGCGCCATCGCCCGAGCCTCACCCGTGTCCAGCACGGGCCCACCGTAGCGCCACTGCAAGACGAGCCAACTCCCGATCACCATCGCGATCGTGATGGGCATGCCGAAGGTCATCCACTGGGTGAAGGTGATCTTGGGCGCGCCCGCCGCTTCGAGCATGCCGAGCGCGATCAGATTGGGCGGGGTGCCAACAGTCACGCCCACCGCCACGCTCGAACCCCACGTCAGCATCAGCATCAGTGCAATCGGATAACGGCTCGAATCGGCCCGCTTGATGGCGCTCAACATGCTCAGTCCGATGGGAAGAAACACGGCGGTGGTTGCGGTGTTCGAAACAAACAGCGAGATGAGGCACGTCAGCGCCCCCATCGCGAGGAGCAGCATCGACGAGTTCAGCGTGGCCCACTTTCGACCCAGGATCAGCCATGCGATGCGGTCGCTGAGCTTGGAGAGTTCCATCGCTTTGGCGAGCATGAAGCTACCGATGAAAAGCGGAATGATCGGATCGCCATATGCGCCAAACGCCTTCTTCTCCTCGACCCCGCCCAGGACCACCAGGGCGCCCGTGCTGAGGAGCGCGGTCATCGCGTAGGGCAGCAGCTCCAGCATCCAGAGCGAGACGGTCACCGCGAAGATGCACCCAACCACCCGCTGCTCGGGCGTGACCCCCGCAAAGGCAAACCACGCCACCACCAGGACGAGAACCGGGATCAGCCCCCTCAGCGCGCCTAGCTTGGATCGTTGCTCATCCATAGCGTTCAAGCATAGCCGATGCGCTAGACTGCCACGTGGCCATTGTGCACGGGGTTATCGTCGGGCTGGGGGTGAGCTTCGCGTTTGCATTCTTGCGATGCCGATACTGGGATGCGTTGCAGCCGTTGGCGAGGATGTTCTTCGTGCTCGTCGCGGGCGTTTTGGGCTTGGCGAGTCTCTGGATGTTTGGGACGCTTGCTCGTGCCCAGGGGGATGCCGGAATGAACGCGATGGTGGTGCTTCTCTTCGCGCTCATGTTTCTTGGAGTGGTTACGGTGACGGTGATCGTCATCGGCGGCTTTCAGTCTCTGGCACTGCAAAGGCCGTCCTGGGCCACGGCAAAGACGATGTTGCCCGAGATCTCGCTTGTCGTGATGGCCGTCTTGCTCTATCAAACACAGATCGTTCAGCCCGCTCAGCGCCGGATCACGGAGGAGTGGTGGCAGAAGGAACTCGCACATCGCAACACCCGCAAGGACTGGTCCGCTCAGATTCCAGCGCAATATCAAGGCATCGACTCGGCAATGCTCGATGCTCGGGAGAACATGCGCCGTCAAATGGGCAGGCGTGGGGTCGAAGTGCCGCGCATGGTCCCGCCCGACGTTGAGAAGGCGATTCGCAACCGCGACTCCCAGTCCCTTCAACCGGGTCCCATCCCCGACCGGGCAGCCCAAGCTTCGCTCAGCGAGTCGCTCACCCTATTCCGATATGGGGCCGCCGGAAGTTGGCTAGTCGGAGCCCTCACGCTACCCTGGATTCTTCGCCGACGCACGCCGCCGACGCCGGTATAATAGGGTTGTTGCCGGATCGTCTAATGGCAGGACAACGGTTTTTGGTGCCGTATGTCTAGGTTCGAGTCCTAGTCCGGCAGCCATTTTTTGCCCACAATGAGGCATGTTTCTAGCGCCCACGGGCTACCAGTCTGGTGATCTGACCTTGCGGATGTATCAACCCGGCGACGGAGCTGCCGTTTCTGCCGCCACCGTTGACTCCTACGAGCACCTCAAGCTCTGGATGCCGTGGGCTTCGACCACCCAAACCGCCGAGGAAGGCGAAGAGATCATCCGCAGGCTCGCCGCCGCTTATCTGAGCGCGACCGACTTTACCCTCGGCATCTGGCTGGGTGACGAGTATGTCGGCGGTACCGGATTCCATCTGCGGTGCGGGCCGATGCACTGGAAAGCCGCCGAGATCGGCATGTGGATTCGCTCGAGCCAAGCCGGTCGGGGGGTCGGCAGTCGGGTCCTGGCCGCAATGTTGGAGTGGGGCTTTGGCGAGTGGGGCTGGGAGCGACTTGTTTGGAAGTGCGACACGCTCAATGTTGCCAGTGCCCGAACCGCCGAGAAGTGCGGCATGGTGCGGGAGACGACGCACCGCTCCGATGCCGTTGGCGTCGATGGCACTCGCCGGGACACCCACCTCTATGTGATGCTTCGCTCGGACTATCTTAGGGCTAAATGAAGCCAAGACTCCTCCATTCTCCAAGTTAAGAGTCGCCGTCACCCTCTGATCTGCCACATCTTGGCACGAATCTTGCCACCACGCACAGGCATGGGCAAGGTTCGTATTACACTCATCCTGTCCGCGCTGGGTCTCGTCGGCGCGGCCAATGCATCATCACTCTTCACCTACCACGGCTTGGTTAGCGAAATGAGCAAGTCCGTCAACATCAGCTTCAACGGCAAGAGCATGACCGTTGGTGCCGGTTTGGCGATGATCTCGCTCAATGGCGGATCGAAGTTCGGTGGTATGTGCGTCGACTTGGAGCACTTCAACTCGAACGGCAGCTCCTACCAGGTAAACGTGAAGCCGATCGCGGAGCGCGGTCCTACGGCCAATCGTGCCGCGTGGCTCTTCGCTCAGAACGCGAACAAGATCTCGTCCAAAGATATGGGCGCGGCGCTTCAGTTGGCGATCTGGGACGTTCTTTACGACGGCGGCGATGGTCTGTCGTCCGGCAAGTTCAAGAGCAGCGTCTCCGGCAACACGAAGACGCTCACCAACGACCTGCTGAACAGTTCGAAGAGCAAGTCGGGCGACGCTTGGTACTTTGAGGCGCTGTCGCACGGCAGCAAGAAGAACAAGAACCAAGACTACATGAGCACGGTTCCCGAGCCGGCCACGATGGCGACGCTCGCCGTTGGCGCCCTCGCGCTTGCGCGACGCCGACGCCGCAACGCGTAAAAACCCGTAGCTAGGACTTGGCATTTCGCCAAGTCCTAGCTATAATGCACTCCAAGCGGCCCCAACGAGGTGTCCGCCCAACTGTTGTCCAGCGAGACAAGGAAGGTGTCTTAGTGAAACGATTCGTACATGCAACGCTCTTCGTTGTGATGTCGGCTTGGGGTTTCGCCCAAGCCCCCGCCGCGTATGTGGACGGCGAGGTCCTGGTGAAGTTCCGGTCAGGCGGCCAAATCGCCGCTCCGGTTGACCATGCGCGGATCGGTGCTCAACCGATTGAGGTCTTGCGACGCATTGATGTGCAGCGGGTGGCACTCCCCAAGTCAGTAAGCGTCGCGCAGGCGCTCGCGCACTATCGCAGCCTGCCGAACGTGGAATATGCCGAGCCCAACTACATCGCTCAGCATTTTCAGGTGACGCCCAATGATCCGAGCTACGGTAGTCAGTGGGCACTCCCCAAGATCAGCGCTCCGACGGGATGGTCGGTCACGACCGGCAGTTCGGGCGTGGTGATTGCCATTGTCGACACCGGTGTAGACAAGAACCACTCGGACTTGGTTGGCAAGCTCGTCGCCGGATACGACTTCGTCAACAACGACAGCGATGCTGATGACGATAACGGCCACGGCACACACTGTGCGGGCATCGCGGCCGCGATCACCAACAACGGCATCGGCGTCGCTGGCGTTGACTGGAATGCGCGCATCATGCCGGTCAAGGTGCTCAATGCGAGCGGGTCGGGCAGCTATGCAGGCATCGCGAATGGCATCACTTGGGCGGCCGACAACGGAGCGGACGTCATCTCCATGTCGCTCGGAGGGTCCTCGGGCTCAACGACGCTTCAGAATGCCATCACCTACGCCGCCGGAAAGAACGTTGTGCTCGTGGCCGCAGCCGGCAACAGCAACACGACGGCCGCCAGCTACCCTGCTTATTACACTCAGTGCATCGCGGTGGGTTCGACCACGAGCACGGATGCCCGATCCAGCTTTAGCAACTACGGCGCCTCCTGGGTGGACGTCGCAGCTCCAGGGTCGAGCATTTACTCCACCTATGACGGCAACACCTACGCGACTCTCAGCGGCACGTCGATGGCCGCGCCGCATGTAGCTGGTCTAGCGGGACTCGTTTGGGCGAAGCTGGGAACCTCGGCTTCCGCCTCAACCGTGCGCTCGACGATTGAGCAAAACTGCGACAATATCGGCACCTGGATCGCCTACGGCCGGATCAATGTGGCCAAGGCCCTCGGCGCCAGTGGCGGAGGCGGGGGTGGAACCACCACCACCAACTACACGCCGAGTAGCGTCCAGGTCTTCGCCGGAACGGTCCAAGGCGGTTCCGCCAGTAGCTTGACGACCAGTGACAACGTGCGGTTTGACCTCCGGTCCGCCGCGTCGGGCAACCGTCGAATCGTCGACTACGATGCGATCCTGTCGAGCATCAACCGCGGTGCAGGCGTCACTCAGCTCGCCGTTACCGTGGAGAATCAAATGACGATCAGCGGCGCGCTAGCTGTCTATCTGTACAACTACTCGACCGGGCAGTATGTGCAGATTGGTTCGCAGAGCGTAGCCACGAGCGACACAACGACTACCTACACGATCACAACCGGGGCGGCGAACTACGTTTCCAGCACTGGTCAGTGTATCGTCGGGTTCTATCGGTCGCGCTCGGGGTCGACCTACTACAATCTGCGAAGCGACCTCGTTCGCGTTGCCGTAACGACGAACAACTGATCCGTACCGAAAACGCCCCTGCCCGAAAGAGCAGGGGCGTCTTGCTGAATCATTCTCGAACCCTCGCGTCTCTGAATGGTTATGAACGCGACGACTGCACCTGTCATCAACCTCAAGACTGAAGATTTCCGCACCATCGTGATCGACGATGGCTCGCCCATTCTGCTTGACTTCTGGGCGCCGTGGTGCGGTCCCTGCCGCATGATGAAGCCGCACCTTGAGGAGGCGGCTCGCCAACTTGCTGGATCTGTCCGAGTCGCTCAAGTCAACGTTGACGAAGAGCCCGCCATCGCGGAGGCCTTTGGCATCCGGAGCATCCCGACCCTCGTTCTAATGAAGGATGGCCAAGTAGTCAACGCCGTCCAAGGAGTCGTCCCAGCTTCCAAGCTGGTACCCCATATCAAGAACGTGCTCGGAATGCCTCAGTAGCGCCTGACCATGTAGTGGATGGCGTGGATGAGGACGACTCGCCATGCCTCTTCGATCTCCGCCGACCACTCGGGGTCTGTCTCGGCCGCTGTCTTCATCAAGGCGTCTTCCCAAAGAAGGTACAGGTCGGGACGGATATCCAAGTGGCGCCGATCGTGGGATTCGGCCCGCGCGTTCAAGTGCCGCAACGCCGCAAAGTCACCCTGCATCGCCGCTCCGAGCACATGAAGTGATCGCGCGAGACGCTTTTCCTGATCAAAGAAGTCGGTTAGCGCGAACTTTCGGCGTACGTCTTCAGATGATGCGAGAAACCGCTCATAGAAGGTCGGAATGAAGTTTGAATCGTCAAGGCACCGTTCAAGACTCGCGTTGAAAAAATCGACTTCCGGCAACCAGGACCTCCCCTCTTGAGTTTCTCAGAACCGATAATATCCAAACACAGTACCTGCACCGGCAACAGGCACGCCTAGTAAACTCGTAGCGTATGTCTCCACGCCTGTCTTTTGCCCTGGATGCCGCAGTTGACGCGGGGCGGCTAACGCTCAGTTGGTTTCAAGGCGTTGGGGGCTTTGAGCTTAAAGACGATGATTCGCCGGTCACGGCCGCCGACCGCGCTGCCGAGCGACGGCTTCGGGAGCACATCGCCACGCAATACCCTTCTGAGGCTATCATGGGTGAAGAAGAAGGCGGCACGATCGCCAAGGACTGCTGGGTGATCGACCCCATCGACGGAACCAAGAGCTTCGTTTGCGGTGTTCCTCTCTACGCCGTGCTTCTTTCCTTCGAAGACCTAGAGGGGCCGCTGATCGGCGTGTCGTACTTCCCTGCCCTCGACTGGCTTGTCTATGCCGAGCGGGGTCAGGGGGCGTTTGCCAATGGTCGCAACATCCAGGTGTCAGGCACCACCGAACTGAACCAGGTCGTCGTCTGTGGCGGCGCGCATCGATCCATGACTCGCCATGGCCGCGCCGAAGGCTTCCAGCGCATTGCCGAATCGGTCATGGCGACCCGCACGTGGGGCGATGCCTACGGTCACTGCCTCGTCGCGGCGGGGCGGGTCCAAGCGATGGTTGATCCCGTCGTCGCTCCTTGGGACTTGAGCGCGGTCAGCCTCATCGTTGAAGAAGCGGGTGGACGCTCAACCGACTTTGCAGGCAACCGGATCCCTCGCACCGAAGCCGTGAGTTCAAACGGACTGCTTCACGAGTGGGTGTTGGAGCAATTCGCCGGATGAGAGTCATGGCGATTGACTTTGGCGGGAAACGGATCGGCGTCGCGATTGGCGAAGTCGAGTTTGGCGTGATCACGCCGCGTCCGGCGTTGACAGCAACGGGCACCCTCAAAGGCGATGCCGCCATGATCGCCAGGGCCGCACGCGCCGAAGAAGTCCAACGCATCGTCATCGGTGTGCCGGTTCATGAAGAAGACCAACGCATGGAACGCATCTGTCGCACCTTGGGCACGCATATCGAAGCCGACGGGTGGACCGTTGACTATGTGGATGAGGCCTTCACCAGCGAGGAAGCCGAGTCGCACCTACGCAACTTCGATCTTAAAGCGAGCGAACGACGTAAGCACCGTGACGGCGAAGCCGCCCGTCTGATCTTGGAGCGATGGCTACATGAAGAAACGAGCCCGTAACGTCGCCCTTGTTTTGGTTGGGTTGCTCCTTGGAGCGGCGCTTAGTGTCGTCGCCTTTGTGCGCAATGGCATAGAACCGCTCGCCACCGGTG
>CAZPHD010000042.1:0-25060 GCA_964586225.1 uncultured Fimbriimonadaceae bacterium | reverse complement strand
GCCGACGGAGTAGGCGTCGTCGGTCTTGCGATTGCCAGCGGCATCGTAAGTCCAGTTGCGGACCCCGTTGGCGAGGCCGTCGTTGTAGGTGACCTTGTCGAGATAGTCGAGGTGGTCGTCGTATTCGTAGGTCTCGGTGCGCACGGTCGTCCAGTTGCCGCCGGTGGCGGTCTTGAAGGTCTGGCTCGTGCGGAGGCCGGTCCAGGTGTTGTAGTCGTATTCGACCATACCATCGGGGATGAGTTCGACCTGATACGTGGGGCCCTGGCCATACCAGGTCGCTTGATCTTCCCAAGTGTAGCTGACGCTCTTCACTCGGCCCGCCGCCTCGTAGGTGTTCATTTGAACGGCGCGACGCTCGGCGGTGTACTTTTCGTTGTCGTCATTGGGGGGCTCTCCCGGCCAGCTCGTTTTGCGAGTCTGGGCAAAGGCGGCGTAGGTGAGCCGCCCCGCGGTGTCGTATTGGTAGTGGAACTCCTCGTCGGTGTCTTGCCAGGCGCTGCTGACGTATTCCTGCTCGATCATGGTTTGGAACACGCGGCCGCCGGAGTTAGGCGCACCGACGCGGATGAAGTCATCGTAGCGGAATTTGCGCAGGCCGTTGGGGGTGTCGTAGAGGACGGAGGCACGTTCGCCCGCGCTCGTGTACGTGTAGGTAACGCCATAGCTCGCAAGGGTCGTCGGCGTCCCGGTGGGGTCGCCGATCCAGTTCTCGGTGACCTGGCTGGGTTGGCCGATGCCGCCGCCTGAAGTTGCGTAGGAGATGTTTTGCTCAATCCACCGTTCCGGATCGGTCTTGTCTTCTACCTTGGTGGGCATGCCGTTGGAGAAACCGCTCGTTCCGTAGGTGTACTCTAGGATCGGTTCCGCGGGGTCGTTGGCGATTTGGCATGTCACGCTTTGGACTCGGCCATCTTCATCGTATTCGGTCACGAAGGTCTTGCCGGCGGCGTCGACGGTTTCGAGGGCGCGGCCCGCAAGGTCATATGCGAGCGTTTCGGTGATGCGGTTGATTTTGCCGCTGCCATAGTCTTCGGTGACCTTCTTGGCCCCTCCCCAGAAGGGAGTGCCCGTCGCCCCGTATTCGGTGACCGTCTCAACGTATTCGTAGCTTGACGGGGTGCCCAGCGTGGCCCGCTGGAGCTTGCTGACACTGATCGGGCGTCCGACGGAATCGTAGTCGAACTGGGCCGAGTAAAGGCTGATGTTCGAGGGTACGATGCTGTCTCTCCAGCCGGTGCCCGATGAGTTGCTGTAGCCATTGGTCCACTTGGGGTCATAGACGCGGTAGACCTGCCCCTTCTTGCCGGTGGCAGCATCGCGGTCGTAGTAGTCGGTGTAGCTAAATCGATCATCGGTGCTAACTGCTGGATTGCGGAACTCCTTGACCGCTTTCTGCTGGAAGTATTTGTCGTAGTCGTGGTAGGCGTATTCGATGATTTTTGGAGAGGTGGAATGATCGCTCTCAGTGACCTTGCGCTCAAGGGGATTGCCTTGGAAGTTGTACGTGGACTCGGTCGTGACCTTATGCAACTCGAACGTCTCTGCAGAGAGGCCGCGCCGAACTCGGAGATCTGGACCCTTCCAGCTGGAGCTTGAATCGTGTATATACTCCCACGCCCATGGATAGATTCGTTGAACTTCCTTCTCACAGTCTAGTGTGACGAGCTTATAGTGCTTCTCCCAGACCATGTACTCCGGCGCCTCCTCCGGATCCCCTGGATTGGGCCTAACAGCGTCAGGATCGTGCATCTTGACCGTGTAGTATCCATCGGTGGACGTATCCAACTCAGGATACAACTCGCCACGATTAATGGGAAACCTGCCGGATGCGTACTCTTCCTGATACACGGCAAACTGATAGCGTGGCGTCGAGGTATCGAATGGAGGAAACTCAACTTCACCCGTTGGGTCCCCCATTCCTGGAATGCTGAGATAGAAGTAGACACCGTTTGGAGCAACGACTCTAAAGCAAGCCGGAGCTGGAATTGAAAGGGTTGGATGCAACGGCATTTGTGTCGTCCCCATGAAGTACGACATCTCGGTCGTGAGCCCGCGGTGGTCGGTGATCTCTGTCAGGAGGTAGGTTGCGTTCCGATTAGCTGGCCCCGTGTCGTAGTCCGCATTGCCGTAGCCGTAGGTGGTTTCCTTGCCGGCAGGGCTGGTCACCTTGATGAGATGTCCAAGTTCGTCGTAGTCATACTCGACTGTGCGGACACCATCGCTGACCGACTCAACCCGTTTGATCGGATAGGAAGTCAGTGTACCGACTTCCGTTCTGGTAAACCATGTGAACGTGATCGTGCGACCACCGGGCATACTGATGCTCGTCAAGGGATTCTCTTTGGCGATGCCATTGAGTTTGCCGAAGTAGACCGCGTTCTGCTCGTTCATGTCGTAGTTGAACGTGGTCACGTTGCCATGGCGGTCGGTGATGCTGATGATCTTAAGGATATTGCTGGGTTCCGTCGTAGTCAAAGGGTCGCCTGTCGTCAGGAGGTTTCTTGCTTTCATGCCTCCATCCACGTATGAGCCTCGCTTCTCATACGCGTACACGGTTCCCTCGGGGGTGGTGACGGTCATGTGGGTCGCGACCGTGTAGAGATCGTCGCCAACCGTGACGTGCTCGTAGACGGTGTCGGTGACGTTCTTATCCCACGGCGGTGTGTTGAGGATGCCGTCGACATCGAGCTTGATTCGAGTTTCTTTGCCGGAGGCGTCGGTGATGGCTACGGCGTCCTGAAACTCAACCTCGTTGGGGTGCGTCTGGCCCGCCGGGTATTGCTTCATCTGGACGGGAACGCTGCGGTCGCCACTGCTTCCGCTCTTGAGGAGACCACCGGCGGTGCTGCGGATGTCGGCGCTGAGGGTCCAGCCCTTGCCGAAGGGTCCCTCGTCGGGGTTGTTCGAGGAGTAGGAACGGGTGACATTGATCGGCATGCCATAGCCGCCTTCAAAGGAGAGATCGGTGGCAGAGGTCGAGAAGGTGCCGGTGAGCAAGTCGACACCGTTCATCGGTACGGAATAGCGCTGCGAGCCCGCCAAATAGGGGTTGACGCCGCGTGCTGTGTAGTCGTTGCTCTGGCGACCTAGTTTTTGCTCCAGTTCTTCCTCTGTCAGGGCACGTGACTCGGTGGGCTGTTCCTTGGCAGGTTCTTCGAAGTCAAAGATGGGAGCAAACGCCCAGGTGGGGAACCCGGCGACAAGGACGGCAACCGACGCGATGATCGACGTCAGACGGAAGGTGCGAGTAGTGCGACGCATTTCAGTTTCCTTCGGGAAGCGAAAGCTTCTGGACGGTCAAGACGGTGGCGAGAAATTGCGAATCGGCTTCGGGCATGGGCTCTTGCCGAGTGCTGCGGTCGAGCGGGTCGTAGAGGTCGAGGCCTTGGTCATTGCGAGCGCGGATGACGAGGTAGTGCTCGCCTCTCAGCCAGAGGGCGGGAAGGGGCATGGATTTGAAGTCGGTGTGGTTGAGCTGGTAGGGGTAGGTCGGGACTTCGCAGTGCTGGAGGGCTCGCTTCATCCCGGCCAGATGGGTGCCGACGGCGGTGGTTCCGCACCACTCAACGAGCTTGGTTTCACTCGGCACTTCCTTGCCGACGAGTCTCAAGAGTTCAGCGACGGCCAACGGCCCGCACATGGACTCGGCCAGCCTTGCCTTGTCGGCGCGCTCGGCCACCCTTCGATCCACCCGATCTTGGATCTTGGCGAAGTCGGCGGCAGGCATCACGCGCTGGAGCCTCTTGAGTGCGCTGTAGACCGTCGGGCTGTCGGGATACTTCTCGATGTGAGCTTTCAGGGCCTTGATGCCCTGGCTCTGCTCAATGTTGAGGTCGCAGATGGCGGCCTGGTAGCTGGCTTGGTCGGGGATGCTGCCCGACTCGGGATCGAACTTGTCGGTGCCTTTGTGGTTTTCTTCGGCTTTCTTGAGGATGGCCTTCGCGGCTTGGAAGTCGTCGTTCTTCGCGTAAGCGTAGGCTCGCTTGATCCGCGCGGATGACACGGCGTCTTGCGTCTGGGCGTCGGGGCTGTTTTGATTCTGTTCTTCGAAGGCTGCGTAAGCTTCGATAGCGGCATCGACTTTGCCCGTGGCGTACGCCCGGTCGGCTTCCAGGAACGGGCTTGGTGGAGTTGTGGTGCTCTTCGGGCTTGGGAGCAGGACGAAGACGGCACCAGCTCCTACGACGACGGCAAGGGTGGAGAGGGCGAGTGCTTTCATCGCTTGCCTCGAAGTGAGGTGAGCGTTGACTCGGTGTATTCTCCGTATCCAAGAACAGCCGCCCACTGTCGCGGCTTCAGGTCTAGGCTAGTTGCTTCTGGTCCGAACTTCCAAGCGTGGACTCCTGACTCCTTGCTCACGAAGTAGCGCCACCGGGCGTTAGTGAAGGCGGCTTCGTCAACAAGCGCAAGGAACAGGCGTGTGAAGGCGTTATCCTTGTGGGTCATTGAGCCTAACCCTTCCTCAAAGTTGTCGACAAGCGTCAATGGGAAGTTCAAGTAATCCTCACTATCCTCGGTCCATACGGGGAGTTCAACACCCGCTGGGCTACTACCAGCTTCGGGCGGCCAAGGGTCACCAGACAGTACCCATCGATTCTCCCATGTAGCCGTAGACTCCGTGACACCAGTGTGTCCCTGCTGCTCAACCCCCGCCCATAAGCCAATACTAACCTCACCTTGGTGTTTCAGCTCTGTTGGAAGACTTGTATCGCTGAACTTCGGCGGGCCCATATGAGCGACCGAAAAGTTCATGAACTGCAGATGCTCTTCGTCATCCTCGTCGAGGTCTGCGAACCAGAACTGGGAGCGCGCTTTTCCCGAGCCATCTCCGGTTGCAACCGGCATATTGCCGACGAACAGCCCACCTTTGTAGATCCACGGATTGAAGTTGACGTAACGAAGCATGCCATTGGCGTTGGCATACCATCCATCATCGTTAGGTTCGCCGTAGACGAGGCGCGTGTCGATGGGTCCGTCGCCTGTGGCTATGCGTTTCCGAAGGTCGATCCGGAGATGATAGATGGCCCTCTTTCTAACCGGGGGCTCGCCGACGTCGGCATCCTCACGGACAACAATCCACATGTAGCCGCCGGGTAGTTCCGTGGACTGACCGGTAGGACGGCAGTAGAACACTGTTAGCGGACTTGGAAAAGCAGTTTCTTCGCCAGTGTCGAAGTGAATCCAGTCGCTACTTGTTCCTTCGGGTGGTGTGCCTGCTCCTGTATCGAAGTCAGCGTGAACACCATCAGTCTCGGCAATGAAGCCATGGTGGTTTCTGATGCTGACAATCTGCGTTACATTATCGCCCCCGGTCAGCGAGTCTGGACGATGAAACGACAATCGCACGGCATGCTCCAGGCTTGTGGTTGTCGTTCTAACCACAGGCTGTTGACGGCTCTCGTCTGACTCCCAAAGAAAGAACGCAGGATGCCGGTATCGGGGCGGATCGCCTACGATGTTGCCGTTGCCTAGAACTATGAGTCCAATGAGACCTATCATGAGTTTCCTACTATCCGTGATCGGTGATGAAATCAACCTTCTCGCCTGAGGACAGCGTTGTGCTTCCCCACATCCGGTCGTTGTCCGTGAGGCGCATGCGGATCGTCGAGATCTGGTCGGGCCTGAGCTCAGCCAGTCGGGCCGCCTCGACAATGACCTCGAGCGAGCCAGCAGCGCGGGTTTGCAAGCCCCCAGCAAGAGCGGCAATCGCTTCCCTTAGTCTTCGAGCAAGCAGCGGAACAAGAACCGAATCGTAGACCTTCCTCGATTCCTGCTCGCTAGCCTTTGTTTCCTTGGCGAGCGGCTCACGCAGCCTCTCCTGTACTACCGTGGCGAACCGCTCAGCTAGCGTGTTCAGCTCTCCAAGTGGGCCACTCAGAAACTCGGCCGACACGGACCGAACGGTGTTGACAGCTATGGTCTCCGAGAACTGCCTCGACTTTGCCAGCTCGGGGAACTCAGAGTAGGTGTGCTCGACGATCTGATCAGCGCCTCGCTCAAACTCTGCGCTTTGCTCGTCTGAGACGGCCATCTGGAGCCTCTGTTGCGCTGGCGAGTCGAGGGCGAAACGAAGTTCCAGATCTATCTCGTCAATCCGGAACCTGGGGATCGAGAAGGAGGCTAGCAGGTCGTTCTGGCGGTACATCTGCGCGACCTCGAACGAGGTAATGTCGCCCATTGCCCGACCTCTGGTGAGGTCGCGCAGAATTCCGCCTAGCACGCTCTGTAGTTCCGCCATGATTGACCTGCTGAAGATCTCGGACTACGCGTCGGTGCTTTCTTGAATCAATCCTTCGAGCAAACCTAGGACTCTCGCCATCCCTTCTGGGATGTCGGCCTGTGTCGCCTTGACATGGATCGCCATGGAGTAGTCGCGCTTGACTTCGGAGTTCTCGCTGGTCTTGCGTTGGAAGCTCGCGCTTGCTTTGAACTCGACGACTTTGTAGTAGTTGATGCCAAGGCTGGCCGATGCGTCAAACTGTGTCGAAATGGCCCGAGTTTCAACTGCGTTGATGCGAGCGTTGAAGTCGATCGTCATTTCCTCAATTCGGATGTAGGGAATCGGAACCGTGGAGATGAAGGGGACCGTGAGCGTCACTTCGTTTGAGGTCTGACCCACCTTCGTGTAGGTCATTTCAAACACCTTGAGCTTTGAGGGATCTTGCGCGTCGTAGGCAACTTGGTTGATGAAATTGATGGTCGAGAACGCAGCTGAAGCCTGTGCCTCAACAGCCGCCCTCAGTGGCCCGCCAATCAGATTTCCAAAGTCCAGTCCAGCCAGTTCGGCTCCGTAGTTTGACAAGTGTTTCCCCTCATGCCCTAGGCGGGCATATAGGTGGAATGCTAGGCGAGCGATCATTTCACTTGCATTTCACTTCGTGAAAGCGGCTCGCTCAAGCGTCAGTTGCTCGCTCGATGACGGGATCATCTAGTTCCGGCAGTCGGTCGGTGCTCGTCGCGATTCGGAGGAGATCCTGGCACTCACCCAGTTCTGCGCACCGCTGAGCTGAAAACTGGAAGCAATCTAAGAGCACTGACTTCACTTCAGCTTCGGAGGCCGTTCGGAATCGAAGGGCAGCGCTTTTGTAGGTTTGCTCCGAGATGCGCTCAAAGATAACCTTGTTCGGTGGGTAGAGCTCTCCATCGCCAAGCAAGTCAATCATCGTGCGAGCGGAAAGGGCTCGGTTCTCTTCGCCAAGTTCGAGAAGTGATGCACACAGGGTGACAAAGGACGACCTCGCCAGGTCAAGAAAGTGCGATGTGTGGCCAAAGCTAAGCAGAAGAAGCGAACCCATCGATTCAGCGAGGACGGCCCGAAGGAAGAGCCCGCGCTCGTACGAAATCAGCCCCAAGTTCTGAAGGGTCTCGCCCATCGATCGGTAGTCTTGCCGCTGATTGGCGTGGGCAATCGTGGCCTCCAAGATGAACGAAGCAGACTCCAGGTCCCCTCCAAGTCGGTAGCGCAGCCGACCAATCGCCGTGTTCACCAAGCTTTCGACACGCGGATCAGTGTCTTCACCAAAGAAGCTTGAAGCAGCCTCATGCGCCGAAAGTGAGTCGGCGAGCCTCTCTTGATGCTCAAGCACCGTGCCGAGATTGTAGTAGCACTTGACGATGGTGGCGTCGGTCACCGACCCATCTCTCGTAGCGATGGCTTCTCGATAGCACTTCACGGCTGAATCGAGATCGCCGAGCGCTCGCTTTGCCAGGCCAAGTTGCATCTTGATTTGAACCTTCAGGTCGGGCGCGACTTCGGGAAATCTCGTGCTCAAGAGCGCGCGCTCCAAGAACGACTGCATCCGCGCAAACTCACTCGCATGAAAGTAGGCAGCTCCAAGAGCCGCAACGGCTTCTCCCCAAACTAGCTCTTCGCCGGGACCGGGGGCCAAAAGTAGCGGCTCGATCAGGGCCAGGCTCTCCGTAGACAGCTTGGCTGATCCAATCCATGGCCGCACAGATGCAATGAGCTCGCAACACTCTCGACCATTACCTGCTTCCGCCAGCGTCGTCGCTAGTTGCATGACCAGTGGCAACGAGTCCGACAATCCCCAGTCGAGGGGAACATCTTGACTGCGCCGCTTGAACCAAGCGACGCTCTGCTCACAGAACGTTGTCCAGTCCTTGTCAGTGGCTTCTCGTTCAAGATCGGAAATGGTCTCTCTGGCGGACGGCCTCAGATAAGCATAGGGTGAAGAGACTTCCGCGACGACGAGACCCGACAGCACGGCCTCCTCAAGTTGAGACGTTTCTGTCGCAGTACAAGTCAAAACATGACCAACGTGAACGCGATGATTCATCCTGACCATCGAGCGAACGAGCCGTTTGGTTAGTTCGTCCAGATGCTCGTAACTGCTGGCGATCGCCTTTGCGAGCGAACTCCTGGGCGCATCAAGGTTCGTACCGTTTCGCGCTACGTGCTGTGAGAGGGCTTGTGCTGTTGCCTCTGCACCGATTGTCCCGGCAAGTCGACCGGCCACCTCCAATGCCAGAGGGACCCCTTCGCATCGCTCAGCTAAGTCAACCAACTCTGCGTTACTCGCTGGTTCAAGTCCGCCCCGAACCTGCCTCATGCTGTGGTGCAAGAGCTCCACGGCCGGCCCTGGCTTGACCTTCGTTCCGACCGGAAGGGACCCGATCGGAAGCAACTGTTCGCCGGCTAAACCCAGGCGGGTGTGACTAGCAGCGATGACCTGACAACTCGAGTCCAGTCCCACGAGGTCCGCAACTATCGGAGCATGGGTTGAATCGACATGGTCAACCAAGATGACTTCCGCTGGTCGCTCCCGGAGAGACTTCTTCATTGCATCAACCGTGACAAACTCAAGGTCAAAGTATGCCACTGAAGCACTTGAACGGAGCCGCTCAACGAGTTCCTTCAGGATGTGCGTCTTTCCGATTCCGCTGAGCCCCGTTACTGTGAGCAAGCGCCACGGCCTTTGGATGAGTGAAACTTCGCGCTCAAGATCCGCGAGCAGGGATTCCCTCCCGAATGTAATGACCGGCGGCCCGGTCGCCCCAATAGCCATGACCTCTCGGTCGTCAAGACGCTTGAGCAGAGACTCGAAAAGGTCGGCAAGAGCTTTGGGCACGGGGTCCCCAAACTCATCGTCCATGTGGTTCTCAAACTGAGTGAACGTCGAAATCAGCTCTCGCTTGAACCCAAGTGCCGCATAGACTCTCATGAGCCGCTCCACCGTGGGCGAGGCGAGGTCCTCGTCGAGCGCGAATTCCCGGATCCGACTCAGCACCAGATCGGCATCGAGGTCCCCTATCGGCCCCTGTACAAGCCCAACCATGCTCTCAAGAACTACTTCGCTAAGTCGTTTGACTTCGGGTAGCAACAGGGGATGATCTAGCCCAGCCAATGGCACCGCCCGTGCGACTTGGAGCGCTTGGCGCCAGTAAGCTGACGAAACGGCGGTCACGGGTTCCCTTCGAGCTGCCCGAACTGCTGCATAGAAGTCCGCGACGTCCACAACCACGTTCGACTCGTAAAAGCCCACGCTCGCTACGGTGATGTCCAATAGAAGTGTCGGGGCCATCTTCGAAAGGGCAGCGGTGGCACGCGTGAGGAGCAGGGCCATATTCGGAGATGTGGGCATCTCCATGGGGTCGAATAGGTTCTGCGCCAAAACCTTGCGCTTCGCCCGAAGGTCCGGCTGAAGGCCAAGGTAAGCGATGAGCACGAGTAGTCGGTGACTCTTGGTGGCGAACACCCTACCGTCTGGCGTCCGCAGTTCCATCTGCCCAAACAGCCGCAAGTCCCACTTCATGTCCAACCCTAGCCATCTTATCACCGTCGGCCATGCACATGCAAGGGATGTGAAATGGTGTTGCTACGAAGCTGTGTCGCCGAGGGTACCAATGCTCACAGCAATAGCAGCAACACTAGTTCTTCACACCGTGTCTGGCGCGGCTCCGGTCGCGCCCTATTCAGTCATGACAGGGAATCAACAGATGGCAACCTGGGCCGATGTTGACGCCTACTTAGCCGCACACGCTACGCAACGCAACGCACAGGCTGAAGCCCTGATGGAGGAAGAAGCTACTGCGGGTGATGCGTCTTGGAGTCGCTTCACGGCAGCATCAGGCGGTGGTCAGTGGCAACCTATTCCAGATGGATCTGGCATTGGGTGGCCAAGCCTGGGCCTGGTCGTGCGGTTTGGGTCGGCAGCTCACATGAACGCGGCAGCAGACCTGATAGAGGAAGTCGCGGGGCTTGCACGGAACAGGTCACTCACGGAGCTGTTCCCACAACGGATTCGCGGCGCAAGAATCGCTAGCTCCATTGGGGTGCAACCATGAGCAAGACTTGGCGCAAGCTCATTCCGATTCCACGAGCTGACTCGATCAACACCGTCTACTCGCCCGCATCGGTTCGAACGATGGTTGAAGTCTTTGGCGCCCCGGTTGGAACGCTTGGGAAAGACTGCAAGCAGCGCGCAAACACCAGCCCGCACATACGTCCGCACATTGTGACCCGAAGCGTCGGTCCTTTTACGCTGACTGGCTTCGGACCGTTCCTTGATGTCCTTGATCGCGTCTTTGCCGAGTACAAGTCCCGACATCCTGAGGCCTACGCAGACCTAAGCCATGCGGGTGTTCTCTGCGTGCGACTGGTTCGCGGTTCGGCAGTGCAACCGAGTAACCACTCGTGGGGAACGGCAATCGACCTCGGATTCGGTTGGACAACCGTCACGCAGGCCAATGGCCGCAAAGTCAAATACGCGAATGTGGATGTTCGCGGGGATCGATTCACCTACAGTGGACTCCTTGACTTCTACGCCATCGCGAAACAGCACGGTCTCTTTTGGGGGGCGGGCTTCCGGACCGAAGACGCCATGCACTTTGAGGCTTCAGACGAGCTCGTCAGGCAATGGGGGAGAGACCTCGATCTGTAGCAACGACCTCTCGACACGGTGTACACCATGAACATCCTTCCACGTCTTTGTCTGTCCTTCCTGCTTGGGTTGTTGTTCCGCCCCGCCTTGGGGAATTCAATGCCCAACTACTGTCCCTGGGGCGTGGAGCTTCCGCTCCATACTCCCTTGGACGTGATGTTGGGCTTGGAGAGCGTTCAGGCAACTCTCAAAGGCCCTGGGCAAATCCTCAAAGGAAAGACCTATTCGTATGAAGTCGTTGGCTTCGAGCATCAAGGTCAGTGGAGGATCAAGCAGGCATCCACCGCAGCAAAGCCAGAGGTCTTCACGGAGAAGACTCGCCCTGCGGAGTCGCTCCAGTTCAACCACGAGGGTAGGTTCATCCTGTCGTTCTGGCATGAAGGCGAAGAGGTCGCTTCAAAGGAAGTCACGGTCTTTAACTTTGTGGTACTTGCCGTGGTTCGCGCTAACGGCAATCCCTGGGACTGGTCAATTGGCGTTGGCGAAACCGTCGAACTCAAGGTCCGGAACAAAGAGGGTGAGGTCTTTGGGCAGTCCCTATCCCCGCCGCTACTGATTGCTGTGAAGGGCGAGCTTGTCGTCTCAAAGGACGGAACCGAGACCAAGGGAGATTCGGTAGCCATTGCCGGTGGAGAGGTATTCAAGCTGAGACTTAAGTCAAAGGAGGGTGGGACGCTTACCTTGATGCCCAGTCCAGAACTTGATGCGGGCGGATTCAAATTCCCGGACGAGAAAGTGGTGAAGCCGGCGATCCCCACAGGGCGCGTGCCAGAGCTAGACAAGAGCTCGTTGCGTCTAAGAGTGGGTCAAAGCGACACGGTCAAGGCTCAGTTGCTCGTCGGCGAAGTCGACATCGCTGAACATTATTGGACCACGAACGATGGCGCGCTTCTGCGGATCGAACCCCCTACCGGCCCGACCGTCACCATAACGGCGCTCCAACCTGGTCAAGCGAAGGTCTTCTTAACGTCAAAACTTGGCGAATCCAAAGCAGTGAAGGAGGTCAAGGTTGACATCTTGCCACCCGCGGGGTCCCTGCAGATCGCTCCAAGCGCCACCCAACTAGCACCGAGACAGACGACGCGCGTTGAAGTACGTGTCCTGGATGAAGCTGGGGCACCGATCAATCTGACTGGACGTGACTCTGGCAAAATTGTCGTATCTCAGTCGAACCCTGACGTCTTGAGAATTCAAGCTGAAACGCCGATTGACGGCAAGCTACCATTTACGGTTGAAGCCTTAAGAGAGGGGGTCTCGGACGTCACGTTTACGTTGACCATGGACTCGGAACCGTCGCGCCCGTTGTCTGCGGCCGAGAGATTCCGCGTCGCCAATGTAAGCGAGTTCATGCCTATCGAAGTCAGCCTCAAGCAACTTGACGAGGCAACGATCCGGAACACGTTCGGTAGTGCGATCGCTCGCGACTACTTTGTGCTCGAAGTCAACTTGGTCAACAACCTGCGTGCACTTAGCAACGGCATCAAAGTTGACTCGATCCTCGTGTACGGACAGAGCTTCGACGTGGGCATCGACATGGTCAAGTTGGTGACACAGCCCCGCGGCGGACGTTCAAGTTGGGAGCCCGTGACCTTTGGAGATGTGACGCGCGAGTTCTCAAGGGCTCACTCGAATAAGGAGAATCCGTATCCGGTCGAGCTTTCCAGTCATCCGATGGGCTCTGTTCTCATCAACCGAGAGGCGACGACGTCAAGCCAGCCACTTACGGCTATCAAAGGCCGTTCACTAACACTCACAAAGGGCGACCAAATGTCCATGCGCATGGCCCAGTTGCCCGACATGAAGATTTCTTGCGTTTCGGCGGACACCGAGATTGTGGCGGTCGCAGATGGGTCAATCTTACGCGCGCTCAGCGTTGGCGAGACTACGGTGACAGCGACGATTACATACAAGGATGGGGACGACGAAAAGTGCGCAGCGGCAGTCTTTTCAGTCCGAGTTCTTGATGATAGGGCTGCATTCCTGTCGTGCTGGCAAACGGAGGGACCTCTTGAGCCCCAGCTCCTGTCAACGGGGATTTCCCATATTCTCAGTGCGCCGAGGTCCGGCAAGTTGGGCGAGTATGATTTTCGCACGAGCCGCCCGGTCGATTTTGATCGAACGACTGGAGCCTTGCGAGCGGTCGCACCCGGCGACATCTTGGTCACCGCGATCTCCAAGACCGATCAAACCACCCATTATCAGTCGCTGCGTTTCGTAGAACCTACGGCTGGCCTCGTCCTACCTCCTTCGGTATTTGAAGGGCCGGACGGGCCGATTCAGATCAAGGCAGCACTTCGCTACAAACCGGTGTCGCAAGAGCTTGTCCTTCTTTCGCAGGATCGGCGAGAAGCTACTTCTCCAAACGGAACCACTAGGTCTCTGATTGATTTCGGCTTCCGGATTCTGGGATGGACGTTCTCGCAACAGGCCATCGGGAACATGAAACCTTCGCTGTTCCAGGACGACATCTGGCCGGGAATCTTGGCCCTTGGACCCGAGATCGCTAGCCGCTTCTTGCCCGACAACGCGTCCGCTCACCGCAATGCGATCCTTACGCAAGGCATGAAAGAGGTCGAGGCCATTCCGTTCGGCGGACAGATCCGCAAGGTGGTCTTCTTCCCGAAGAGCATCTTGGCTGGCTACTTGGGAGACATGAAGGTTCGAATCGCTGGGATTGATTCGACGTCGTTTCGAATCGCCGTAGGGGCGGTGACGAGCCTTGATCAACTCGACCAGCGGAACATCCCGCCGACTAGCGGGGGCGGGAGTAAGGGCCCCGGAGACACACCGTGAGTATCCGGGGCAACGGGGGCCGAAGATGAGGTCCGACATTCCGGAACCTGCAGCAGGTAGACGCGTGGCTGACGAAACGGTTAAAGTGTTCGTCAGCCATAGTTGGCGAGATCGGAACACACCTGAGGGCCTTGAGATACATCTAGACTCAGGTCCTATCGAACTTCTCTATGATCGAGCTGAGATTGCGTTCGGCGACGACTTACCGCTTGGAATCGAGCGAATGTTGGATGAGTGTGACGTACTCCTTGGCTGGATCACCTCGAACTCACTTGCCTCGACAGCTGTACGAGAAGAACTTGCTCGGGCTCATGAGCGCCGAATCCCCATGGTTCTCGTCGTCGAGAGCGATGTCCGTGACCGACTACCCCCAATCCTTCGGGACAAGATTTACATCCCATCGAGTGGACTCGATATGCGCAGTATCGCGCCGAGCATTCAACAGACCATCTTGGAACGGCGTGAGTACATCAAGAAGTGCGCGCTCCACAAACAAATCGCCACTTGCCACAAGCACTTGGCAGGCATCATCGGTTCGGGGAATATTCCCGAACGTGGTCTTAGTTCGATGCTCTACCTCCACGCGCGAAACGAGGTCAAGCATTGTGTGGACACGTTGCGCGACCTAGAGAACCCCAGAAAGATCCAGGCCAACCTTGACACCGCAACCGCCTTTTTGAGCCGCTGTAAGGATGTCTTCGGTCAGGCTGATCGCCTCGTCGCCGTAAGTCGCGACGACGTGTCTGAGTTCTGGCTCTCCAAGAACAAGCCTGTGCAGAACTTGGTCGCGGAATACCTCCAAACGAATCCCGTCGATACGATTCGCATGTTCGTGTTCAAGGACGCTCTTGAAGCGCACCTCTACCATCACTGGCTCAACATCCATCAAAGATTCTACGGGCGAGAGGGGGCCGTTCTCGTTATCTCACGTGAAGCCTTTGAGAAGCTGCTTAACGACTTCGGGATTGATGATGACCTAATGAAGGGTGTTGACTTTGGGTTGGCACGCTATGCCGTTGGCAAAGGCCACCGGTGGTACTTGGCGAAACTGGGCGGAGGACAGTTTAGCGTCATGCCTTGGGGCGACGAACTTCCGGAACGGTTCCACAGGTTCATTGATGCGGTCGAACACCATGCTCGAAATCTCGTTCCGGGCACTTCCATCTCAAATCCCGGTATTGGAAGGTGGACGCTCGACCTTCACAAGAACTCTGCTGAATACGCAGAATTCCTGCGTGGAGTGTTCCCTGACGTCCCTTCCAGCATTGTACACGTTGTCCTTTGCAAACCCGCTTCTGAAGAACTCTCTGAGTTTAAGAGTTACCTACACAGCGGGGTCCGCGCCATCTTAGACTCAGTGAACAGCCGACACACATTGCACGCCGAACTCGAACGATGGACAGTTCTCACTTCCGTTGATCCGGTGTTCCACGATCCGTACACTCACGGCCGACTTCAAGTGAGCGAGGAGTGGCCGGTTGCCCTCATCATGCGTTTCCGCTCAGAGCATGGGCTGCGACTCTGGCACGAGCAGCTGAAACACTCTCAGGTGCGCCGAGGCGTGCTCGAGTTTCTTTGTCCAGAAACGAAGCCCCTCTTCGAACAGATCGACCAAGTCTCGATGAGTTTCAGAAGTGACCATGAGAGGGCGCGAATTTTTGCGGAAATCCAAGCGACGGCCTGCGATCGGTTTGTGCGCTTTGAGTTCTGCGAGGTGTTAGATTTCGAAGAGATCGTCGGAATCCGGGTCCCTCCCCCCCAAGTCTGGATTACTCCAGATCGAGCGGTGGTCGAGGGTCCGACACATGGCTCATAGCTATGGCATCGTGATAACAGCTCGCTCGCCCAACAAGACCCCGCAAGCCATACGTGTACGTGATATAGTAGACGAAGACATGCTTCGGGCGTTTGAACTATGGGCAAAAACAGGATCGTCACCCACCGAGTGGCACGCCCTCCCCTGCCACCTGCTCGACGTCGGAGCCGCCGCCGAGCAGCTCTTTGACGCACTTCCCGATCACGTCCAGGGGGCCGTAGCCGCATGGCTCGATACCACCCGAACTCAAGCGAGGGCCCAAGTTGCATTCCTAGCCGCCGCTCATGACATCGGCAAGGCGAACCCGTACTTCCAGGCCAAGGACGCGTATCAAGCAGAGCGACTGAGGCAACTGGCTTATGGCCTTCGAGATAACGAACCTGTAAAGCATGGGCAAGCGACCGGTGCCTTTCTCAAGCCCTGGCTTCAACGGGCGTGGGGCTGGCCCTCGTCCACGGCGGAGTTCGTTGCCTTGGCCGTCGGTGGGCATCACGGCAAGTTCTTTTCAAAGGAGGGAGTTGCCTGCACTTCCCTAGGGGTAGATCAGGCGCCATGGTGCCAAACGGGACCTGCACTGCTGGACGATTTGGCGCATGTCCTTGGAGTCGAGAAAGCAGCTTGCCCAAGATCGCTTAACTCGTTCCTCGGTTGGCTTTCCGGTTTCGTGACCGTCGCAGACTGGCTCGGCTCGCACAAACAGATGACGGTTTGGCAGACCGGAACCGTTGACCTGCAGGACTACTTGGTTCAAGCCCGTGTGCGTGCGAAAAGACTCCTCAATAACCTGCAGTGGACACAACCAGTTTCATCTGCCCAACTTCGGCTAGCCGACCTCTTGCCAGTCGGCGCGGCTCCCAAGGAGCTTCAGTTGGCAGTAGAGCGGATCGCCGGTGACTTCACCCTAGCCATCGTCGAAGCCCCTACGGGAGAAGGCAAGACTGAAGCCGCGTTCGCTTTGGCCGAACCCGCCCGCAGTGAGGGTGCTGGCACCTACTTCGCCCTTCCCACGATGGCGACGGCAAACGGTCTCCATGGCCGAGTCGCCGGTTACCTCGCCAAGGCAACTGGCGACGACGAGATTCAAACCAGACTCCTCCATTCCCAATCTTGGCTGTTTAGAGACGTTGTTGAAATCCACGACGACGAAGGAGACCAAGCCGCCCAAGCCGAAGACTGGTTTGCCGGTTCCAAGCGAGCGCTGATCGCTCCTTATGGTGTCGGGACCATCGATCAGGCACTCATCGCCGCCCTGAAAGCAAAGCACGGGTTTGTCCGGCTGTTTGCCCTCGCCGGAAAGGTCGTGGTGATCGACGAAGTTCATGCCTACGACCTTTACATGGCCGATCTCATGGACGTCCTCCTAGGTTGGCTTCGCGCGCTTGGATGCAAAGTCGCCCTCCTTTCCGCGACCCTGCCCGCTTCGCGCCGTGAGGAGTTGCTGAATGCTTGGGGCGTCGACGGGCCGGTGCCAACGTCGCAGTATCCGTGTATCACGTGGGTGGACGGCCAAGGAGAAGCCCACACCCAGTCCTTCTCGGTGCAGGAGCGAAAGCCGTTGACATTCACGTTGCTGCCCATCGATGAGAAACCGACGTGGCAGGCCGGGGCGGATGAGATTCTGAACCAGGTTCGCGAAAACGGTGGTCTCGGCGCTCTTGTCCTCAACACCGTCGGCCATGCCCAGGCTGCATACCTCTATCTCAAGGAACAAGCGCTCGATGGCATCCAGCTCGACCTCTTTCATGCCCGTTTCACCGTGCAAGACCGAGATCGCATCGAGAAGCACGTCCTGGCCGAGTATGGCAAACACGGCGTCCGAGATGTGCCCCGGATCCTGGTGGCAACGCAAGTGGTCGAGCAAAGCCTCGACCTCGACTTCGACCAAATGGTCACGGCCCTCGCCCCTATAGACCTCCTCATTCAACGCGTCGGGCGGCTCCATCGCCACGCTAGATACGCAGATGGGAGAAGGAGGATAGACCAAGGACCGGATGAGCGCACGCAGCCGATCGTCTACGTGATCTCGCACGAGTTCAATCCCGCCGGCGAAACAACGATCACTGATTTCGTATACGCCAAGTCGATCCTCCTCCTGACACTCGCCTATCTTGTGCAGAACCCGTGTATCGCGACGCCGCAGGATGTGGCCCGTGCTGTAGAAGGCGTTTACTCGGAAGCAGACTCGCTCGTCACTATTGGCGGCGCTATGAAACAACTCGTCGGCCTGAGAGAAGCGGAGCGAAAGAAGGCAGATGAGGACGCGCACAAGGCGGAACGGGCCGCCATTGGCACGGTCGGAAACGAGGACTACCTCATTGTCGAGCAAGACCTGCGACTTGATGAGAACGATGAGCGACATGGCTCGGACTTCGGCCCAAGAACGCGGTTGGAAGATCGACCATCGGTTGCTCTGGCCTTACTACTCAATGAGGGCCTTACTATCCACGGAGCTTCGACATTGGATCGCCGGAACGTGATGTTCTCGTCTCTTCGCTGCTCACCGCCTATAGCGCTTTGGAAAGAGCTGATCGAGCTGGGTCCTCTTCCTCGGTGGGGAAATCGAGGCGTGTTGTCAAGAATGCATGCCCTCACTCTGCCTTACCGTGGTGAGAGCCACCACGTTGATTATGATCCCAACCTGGGACTTACCTGGACAAAAAGCAATGCCTAGTTACAATCTCCTGACCGAGCCTTGGATCCCCATCCTACGAACCGATGGCACAAATGACGAGATAGGGTTGCTGGAGGCGTTTTCGAGAGCTTCCAGCATCCACTCGGTCGTTGGGTCTCCTTTAGAAAGCGCGACAATCTTGAGGTTGCTTTTAGCTATTGCGCACGCTACAAAGTCTCCAGCTACCTTTGATGAGTGGTCGAAACTTTGGGAAGATCGAACCTCATTTCTACAAACCTGTGTCAGCTATCTCTCTGAACACGAATGTTGGGACTTGTTCGATTCGCAGCGACCATTCCTTCAAGACGGTAGGCTCAAGGACAAGGCAAAGTTTGAGCCCGTTGAGCCAACTTTCTTGAATCGCGGAAAGCTTGGCACTGATCCGTTTGTTAGCCACTCGTCCGCAACAGAACTGGCCCTAACACCTGCGCAAGCAGCACGAGCCCTGCTCGTCACCCATGCTTTCGCTGTAGGCGGCACTGGTACGCCGAACCCATTGTTGCCTAAGCGTAGCGGGCAACAAGACAAATATTCCAGTGCGTCCCTAATCGCGCAGAAAGTCGTCGCCTTTGCAGACATCAAGGCGCTTGATAAGTTCTTGATCTTGAACCTCGTGGTTGGGAAGCAGTGCGGGACTCCGGGATGGCTGCGTGCAGGAGGTGCCATGAGGAACGAGGCTGTGTTGAATGATGGAGTAGCAGACCTCTACTCACGGCCAGCAGTCTCTGCTTTGCTTTCGCCAGAAACAAATGGGACTGTTCGTTCAGCTTGCGTGACTATTGGGTCGACATTCACCGAAACAGACTCCCAAGACGATCCGCTAATACCGCATATGAAAGCAAAGGAGAAGTTTGTCCCATTCAAGATCGATCGCTATAGAGCTCTGTGGAGATCAGCGGATACATTTCTCGCGGAAAAGGATCACCCACTTCCTATTGTCGATCAACTGCGTCGCCTAGCTCGCCGGGGAGTAGTTGTCGGCGATATTGGGTTACGGGTCATCGGGATTAGTGGAAACGGGAAAGTCAAGCACTATCTGTGGCGCGAAGAGACTTTACCTCTCGGCCATCACATCATTATAGACGAGGGATCGACCCGGTTGGGCTTTATGCAGCGTTCCCTGCAAACAGCCATGAAGGGGCAATATGCCTTGCGCACGCTGCTGTTGGAGTTCGCCAAGTCTTATCTTGCGCAAGAAAAGAGTAGTAGCCCGGCTCAGACTGACTCACTTTCTGAGCACGTCGACCAAATGGATAACGACCCCGATGATGCCGAACTCGGCAATGAAGTGGCTGGATACTCTCGCGACAAGAAAGAGGCTGAAAAGCTCCGCGCCTTTATCGGTAACCTCGCTGGATTTGAAAAGCAGAAACGCGGGAAGGATACGGTCACCGTTCCTTTGTTCTCGAGATACTGGGCTGAACTTGCCCCAATGGGGGAGCGGATCGCTTGCGACGACTTTGATGAAGACAAGTGGAATGCCAAGGTCAGGGAGGCGGCCGAGAAGGCATTCCGCGACGCCGTAGATCGCTTGCCTGCCGACGCGCGAAGATTCCGCGGTGAGTACGCGGTCTCAAGTGGCGATGAAAAGAAGAAGAAGAAGGTGAAGTCCAAATGACAGAAGCAACAGACAAACCCAAATCGGTGACGCCGGTGCCTCTGGTGAACCGACTCCTCGAACTCAATCGACAGCCGGGCCGGGCGGCCCTTGCCGCCTTGAGAACGGGACTCGGCAAGAAACCGGGGCACGCCCCGAGGATGTACCCCATCGTCGCGCCTTTCCTCTTTTCCGATGAAGGGCCAAGGGTCACCGCCGCGTTCCTCACCGCCTCTCTATTCGCTAGCCATCCCGAACATGCTGAGGTGGGCTCACTAGGGTCATCCCTCTGGCGAGCCACCAAGCGCGATGCCAATCCCAACGGCAAGCACGGCGAAGCTGGGGTTGAAGCCCGCTTTGCCGCCGCTCTTGATGCCGATCCCGAAGACCTACCTCGCCACCTCGAGGGGCTCGTTTCGCTGTGCGAAAGCGCCGGTGCCCCCATTGACTGGCACCGGCTTTACTGGGACGTCGCAACCCTACTGGGTGACGATGATGCCCGGCAAATCAGGACCCGAACCCGATGGGCTCGCGAGTTCTGGCGCGGACCCAAGAACGACAACGACGAACCCAACGATCCGGAACAAAACTCATGAACGCAAAGACCGTAGAACTCCATCTCATCCAATCCTTCCCGCCCTCGTGCGTGAACCGCGACGGCAACAACTCCCCCAAAGACTGCACCTTCGGTGATGTTCGCCGTGCCCGCATCTCCAGTCAGTCCATGAAGCGAGCGACCCGCAACGCCGACTCCTTTGCCGAGACGCTGGGCGAAGAAACCGCCACCCGCTCGAAACAGATGAGGGATAAGAAGCTGGTCCCGTATCTCATCGGACAGGGTCTCAGCCAGCAGGAGGCCGAGGCCGCAACCGACAAGTTCATGCCGGAACTGGCCAAGTTTGACTCAAAGAAGCCACAGAACTCCTCGGTCGGGCTCTACTTCGGTGACCAAGAGCTCTTTTCTCTCCTGGATGCGCATCGTAGCGGGGAGAAAGACTGGAAGGACAAGGGGCACCGCAAGTCTGCGGACGTCGCCCTTTTCGGCCGGATGCTCGCTGAGGCCACCGATCTGAACGTCGATGCCGCTGCCCAGGTTGCCCATGCGATCTCCACGCACCGCTTGAGCCAAGAAATGGACTACTGGACCGCAGCAGATGACCTCAAGGACCAATCCGAAGGCGAGGACGCTGGTGCTGGAATGCTCGGAACCGCGGAGTTCAACGCTTCCGTCTTCTACCGCTACTCATGCGTGAGCCTTCCGATCCTAACCGCCAACCTCGGAGACGAGGAGTTCGCCAAGAAGACCATCGAAGCCTTCCTCCTCGCGAGCTACGACGCCATCCCCACAGGCAAGCTCAACGGCCACGCCCACTTCACTCCGCCGATCTTTGCCTTGGCGGTGGTGCGGCGCAAGGGCATGCCGCTGAACCTGGTCAACGCCTTCATCAGCCCCGTCAAGCCGACCAAGGATGCTGACATCGCCACCGGTTCCGTTCAAGCCCTCGAAAGCCACCTCGCTAAGATGCGCCAGATGGCGCCAGTCGATGACGCAACCTACATCTACGCCACCGCCCTCGACGGTGAGTTTAGTGGTGCCGAGAGGGCCTCCGGCTACGCCGACCTCGTGAAGCGCATCCTCGGAGAGCTGTAATGGCGTGCCTGCTCCTGAGACTCGAAGGGCCACTCCAAAGCTGGGGTTATCGCAGCCGATTCTCTGATCGCGACACCGGGCTTGAGCCCACCAAAAGCGGCGTCATCGGGTTGCTCTGCTGTGCGCTGGGGCGAGATCGGTCCGAATCGGTGGAAGATCTCGTCGCCCTCCGAATGCACGTTCGGGTGGACAAGGAGGGAAAACTGCTTCGCGATTACCAAACCGCCGGTGGGGGAACGTTTCGGGGTAGCCGATCCTACTTCGCCCCCAGCAGCGACGGTAGCAAAGGGAAGAATCCTGTTCTCCAAGACAAGTGGTATCTCCAAGACGCTAACTTCCTCGTCGCGCTCGAAGGAGATCGATCGGTCCTCGATCAGCTGGAGCAAGCCCTGGACGACCCGGTTTGGCCACTCTCTCTCGGCCGACGCAGTTGCCCCCCCGCCACCAAGATCGCGGTCGGCGTCTTTGAAGGGCCCGCCGAAAGCGTGATCCGCCAAGACGCACCAAAGCATTGCCGTTTCGTCTGGGAGGTGCCGAAGGGTTCAACCGAGGGAGAGATTCGGCAGGACATTCCCGTCGCGTGGTCGTCCCGCACCGACCGCCGGTATGGGGTTCGCTTTTTGCGAACGACGATGGAGTCCACTGAGGTCGAAGAATGAAGGTGTACCTCTCGCGTATCTCACTCAATCCCCTTTTCAGCGAGGCCCTCCAGTTGGCGGCGAGCCCTACCAAAATCCATGAGCGACTAGCTCCGGTCTTTGGCGGCAACCACCCTCAAACTCAGAATCGAGTGCTGTTCCGGGTGGACGAAGGCCCGGTAGTCCTTGTGCAGTCAGAACTGCTACCGGACTGGGATCTCTTTGAGCGGAAGCCACGGTTGCTCCGCTCGGACCCTGAGACGAAGGAGATGGAACTAAATCTGGCGGTAGAACAGCGAATGGGATTCCGGTTGCTGGCTCGGCCCAGCGCGAGGCCGTCCGGCGACTTCGGCCACAAGGAGAATGGTAAGCGAAAGCCGGGTCCGCGCCGCACATGCCGCACGGATGAAGAGCGAATCAACTGGCTAAGTCGAAAAGGGAGGGATTCAGGCTTCCTGGTGGAAACCGTCGGCCTAACCAATGTGGTGGTTGACTCTATCAAGTGGCGTGGCGCTCTTCGAGAGAAGGGAAGCACGTTCTCCGCCGTCCAGTTCGATGGCGTCCTCGTTGTTACCGACCCCGACAAGCTGAAAGAAGCCGTCCGCAAGGGCATCGGCCCCCAGAAAGCTTACGGCTTCGGGCTCCTCAGCCTAGCTCCGATCCGTCACGAGGAGGGTCCGTGTCCCTGATCCTGATCCCACACCCTGATAACCCCTGGTCAGGCCCTGAATGGCGGCTCGCGATTGACTATCCTCGGGAACTCGCAGACGAGTTAGGGGACAACCACCTCGCCGCAGAGCAACTCTACGCCCTCGCCCTGTCCCACGGGATCAGCGGACCTGATGATCCTTGCCTCAACGCCGCCCCGTTCCCGCAGAAAACGTCCATGTACAACGCGATGGCCGCGGATGCACTCGCCAAGCGGCTACGTGCCGCACGTGCCGGGTTTGTGAGCGTCTACCTGGTCCAAATGCCGGAGGAGCACCTGGGCACATGAGAGAATTCGCGCCGCGACTCCACCATGGTCGTCGCCTCAAGTAGTGAGGAATCTAGGAGAAGACATGCCTGCAAACCTCCACCTCCAGCCGCGATTCCGTGACCGACTGAGCTACCTCTATGTCGAGCACTCCGTCGTCGAACGTGAGCAAAACGCGATCGTCCTCTACGAAGAAGACACCCTCACCTCCGTTCCGGTAGCCGATATTGCCATGCTCATGTTAGGTCCCGGAACCCGCCTAACGCATGCCGCAGTAGACGTCCTGGCTCGCAACAACTGCCTCATCGCATGGGTTGGCGAAGAAGGCGTCCGACTCTACGCATTCGGAACGGGTGGTACCCACAGCAGCGCCCGCCTCTTTCGCCAAGCCCAGGCCGCGACCGACCCTCAACTGCGAATCCAAGTGGTCCGTAAGCTCTATGGCCGGCGATTTCCGGAAGCCCTAAGTCCCGAACATAGCCTCGAACAAATTCGTGGCAAGGAGGGTTATCGCGTCCGCGCCGCTTACCAAGAACTTGCCGAGAAACATGGGATCAAGTGGGAGGGTCGAAGCTACGATCGCAACCGCTGGCAAGGTTCCGACCCGCCAAATGCCGCGCTGTCGGCTGCCAATAGCTGCCTGTACGGAGTGTGTCATGCGGCCATTCTAAGCATGGGCTTCAGTGCCGCCCTCGGCTTTATCCATACCGGCAAGCAACTGAGCTTCGTGTACGATCTCGCTGATCTTTACAAACTCGAACTCAGTGTGCCTGTTGCATTCCGTGAGGCTGCGGTTGAAGGACCCCATCTGGAGCGCCGGGTTCGATACGCACTGAGGGACGCTTTCCGCGAGTCGCGCTTCCTCGAACGAGTTGCCAAAGACCTACTCGACCTGTTTGGCGAGGACGATGAGACCGAACTCGAACAGTTCGACGACGATCCTGCCCGCCCCGGAGCCTACTGGGACGGTGCCCCTGGAGGCCAAAGCTACGATGGTGATTCTGATTCTGAACGCCGTTAAGCCAGGGCTTCGGGGTGAGCTCTCTCGGTGGATGATCGAACCGCGAGCGGGAGTCTTCGTCGGTCATCTCTCCAGCCGAATCCGGGACCGTCTCTGGGAGAAGATCGTGTACGAGGTAGAAGATGGCGATGCACTTCTCATCGGATCCTCGCGAAACGAGCAGGGGTTCGAAGTCAGAGTTCATGGCGACCCTGTTCGCTATCCCGTAGATTTCGATGGGCTCACGCTGATTGCCCGCCGAAAGCGCTAAACCTGAAAGCGTTTGCACCTTGACAACCGATTTGTGTAAGATTGGGCCGAATCGTAGTGCACGCCCCACGCCCGTGGGGATGAACCGTGCTCCAGGATAGCGGCGTGATCGTCCCACTTGCACGCCCCACGCCCGTGGGGATGAACCGGCCGGGAAGGTTGACGCCCCTGTGATGATCAAGCACGCCCCACGCCCGTGGGGATGAACCGTGATCCGCGCCTACACCCGCGCCGAAGCAATCGCACGCCCCACGCCCGTGGGGATGAACCGCATGCTAACATTGGGATGGCCGCGCCCTGAATGCACGCCCCACGCCCGTGGGGATGAACCGTCAGTGCGGGCCCCCAAGCCCAAACGTGTCCCGCACGCCCCACGCCCGTGGGGATGAACCGCCAACGGCATCGCGCCTGGTCGGTCCAAACGCGCACGCCCCACGCCCGTGGGGATGAACCGAGGCCGGCCTGGCGGCCGGCCCCGGCCCGGAGGCACGCCCCACGCCCGTGGGGATGAACCGTGGTTGCGAGGGACCTGACCGAACGGGCGGCCGCACGCCCCACGCCCGTGGGGATGAACCGTCCTAATCCTGGGCGCGGCTGCGCTCGACGTCGCACGCCCCACGCCCGTGGGGATGAACCGACTATTCGCAACGTGAAGGTCTTTAATACAAAGCACGCCCCACGCCCGTGGGGATGAACCGGTATCCCACAAAGGCTCACGCCAGAAGGGTACGCACGCCCCACGCC
>CAZPHD010000041.1:5527-26072 GCA_964586225.1 uncultured Fimbriimonadaceae bacterium | reverse complement strand
GTTCTACACCGTCCCCTTGCGAGCGCTTGAAGAAGCGGGAGTGCAGTACGTCACCGTCGGCGGCGTTGCCGTCATCTTGCACGGCTATGGGCGGCTCACCGGCGACGTCGACGTCTTCATCGCGCTTGACCCGGAAAACACAATCAAGGCGATGCGGGCTCTGACCAACCTGGGTCTGAAGCCGAAGGCCCCGGTCGATCCGATGGACTTCGCTGATCCGGACATTCGGAACCGTTGGCGTGACGAGAAGGGCATGATGGTCTTCTCGATGATCGATCCCGCACGCCCGTTCTTTGCGGTCGACATCTTTGTTGAAGAGGCGATCCCATTTAATGACCTACTCCTTCGCTCAGTCGTCGTTGAAACCGAAGACGGCCCGATCCGCGTATGCTCCTACGAAGACCTCATCGAACTCAAGACGCAAGCCGGTCGGCCCCAGGACCTCGCCGATATCCATGAACTCCAAGCCATCTCCGCAGCCCGAAGAACAGAACCGTGACGACTGGCGGGCAGGCTTTGATCAGGTTCGCCTCGACCAGCATCTAGCGTTCGCGCGGCTATCCGCCAACGAGAAACTGAAGGCGATGGAAGCGTTGCTGGAAGCCTGTCAAGACCATATGCCCCGGCATGAGTTCATCGAGGTCTGGTAACCGGGGATTCACACGCGCCTACTCGGCGGCGTCTTGCATCATCTTGTCGGCTTTCTGGGTTTGCTTCTCCCTTCCATCTTCATAGCCCTTTTGCACGCATGAGGTTGCGACCAGGGCGGTTGCCAGGATGACGAGCAGTGCAATTCGTCTCATAGTTTTGGAGACGAATCCGGAAGGTATTGAGTCGCACGCGATGAGTCAAGGCTCTTGAGTGCGTTGGGTCGGCTTCCAACTTCCGAAGACGTGGTCGGTCGAGCGGGTGGTCATGTGGCAGGTTCGACAGGTCTCCAGTTTCCCTCGTTCGAGGCGCCCTTTCGCTTCGGCGTAGAAATACTCCCAATCGCCGCCCAGGTCGTCGTAGCCGGATTCGCGCTTGATCATGCCGCCGGTCGCGCCGGTGTTCTTGACCTTTACGATGGCCGACCCGACAGGGTAGCTTGACTTCTCTCGAAACGCCTTGGCGGCTGGCTCAGTCATCGAGACGCGTATCGACGTCATCGTGTGCGGCCCATGCTTCTTCTCAGCTTTGGCAATCTGGTTCGGTGCCGGTCCAACGCACAGCATGAGCAGTTCCAGGTTGACTTCAAACGTCCCGTCGCTCACCTCCTCGAGACGTGCAAAGCTAGCGACGAGTTCTTCCACCGTACGCGCAGGCGGAGATGGCTCAGCCGCAGCCTCCACTACCGGCGGCTCCGGCGTGCGGCAACCCGCCAAGACGACGCAAACCACGACGGCATTCCAACCCCTCATAGATCAAGAAACGCAATCGCGGGGCGGGAAGTTGGCGAAAGGCGAAAGTGGGTGGGAGTTGGCTGTTTTGAACCTGAAGGGGCTTCCCCAATCTGATTGGGGACGTCAATTCTCTCACCGGGGACAGCAAATTTCAGAAATTTGCTGTCAAATTTCGGAAGTCTGACGTCCCTTTTGAAACCCGCGACGTCAAGATTCGCAAAATTGACGTCAGTCTTCGCAAGACTGACATCCCGAATGACATTCGGGACGTCCCTTTTCGCATTCGGGAAGCCGCAAGAACAGCCACCCACCGCCGGGCTCCATAATCAGGGAGTCCATGAATGATCCGATCGAACGACTCTACGAACGCGCCCTCGAAGCTCTTGCCGAGGAAGATGGGGCCAAAGCCCGTGGCCTGCTGAAGCAGCTTGAGGCCGCCGCACCGGGTGATCTGCGAACCCACGAGGTCGCCGGCGATTGCGCCGCGCTCGATGAAGACTACGACACCGCCGTCGGCCACTACGCGCACCTCATCGATCCCGGCAGTCCGACCGTGATGCGGGGCCGAGGGCACCAGAGCCTCGCCATGGTTCACATCAACCAGAACGATCGGCTCCAGGCTATCGAACACTTCAACGCCGCCGCCGACGCCTACCGCGAAGAGGAGAGTGCCGAAGATGTGTTCCACTGCCTGGTCTCAGTCGCGGAATGCCACGGCGAAGCGGGCAACCTAAGGCAAGCCGTCATCGACTTCCGAAGCGCGGTCGACTTCGCCCAAGAGCATGAGATCGAAGGCGACAGCGACGAAATCCTCTTGGACGCCATCCGCCAGCTCGCCGAGTGCCACCGTCTGCTGGGCGAACTCGACGAGGCCACGGACTGCTACGAAACCCTTATCGAAGTTGCCGAGGCGCAGGATGCGGCCGACATGGTCGGCGCTGCCTACGACGGCATCGGCGTCGTGCTCATGATCCAGGGACGCTTCGACGAGGCGCGCGCCTACCTGATGAAGAGCCAGGAACTACACGAGCAACTCGGCGATCCCGAGGGACTCAGCCTGTCGTACGGCAATCTCGCCCGACTGCATATCCACCTCGACGAGTGGGACACCGCCGAGAAGTACATCCTCGAGGCGAAGAAGATCGATGAGGATGAGGAGAACCTAGAGGGCGTGCGGTTCGCAGAACTGCTCTTGGCGGAAATCGCAATCGGCCGCGGGCAGTTTGCCGAGGCCGAAACGCAGTTGAGATCGCTCGTGCGGTGGTATGCCGAGCACGGCATCTACGATGACCTGCTGTGCACGCAGAGTCAGCTTGGGTATGCGTTGCGACTCCAAGGGCGATTGGATGAGGCTTCAGAACTTCAGACCGAGGTGCTAGGCAAGGCTCGCGAAATGGGCGACATCGACGGCGTGGCGAGCACACTCGACGAGTTGGCCGAGATTGCAATCGCGCAGGGCGATCGCGAACGAGCGGTTGCGCTCTGGCAGGAGGCGATTGGCTGCTACGAGCAACTCAAGTCGGAGAACAACGTCGCTGCCATCCGCGAGCGGCTCGCTGAAATCTAGAACTGCTCGATGTTGCCGCAACGCGTCGGATCGCCGAGCCACATCCGGGTGGCTTGGCGAGCGGCCTCGTGGTCAAGGGGTTCGATCAGGCGATACATCGCGGGGCCGATGAGCTTGACCTCGGTCGGGCGGTCGTAGTGTTCCTGCAGGTAGGGGCCATCGGCGGGCTCGGGCCACACGAGGTGGCTCTTGTTCATGGTCAGCCCATGGAAGAGCCCCATCAGTGCGCGGTAGCTACGCTCGGTGGTCCAGACGAACTCCTTGACCTCTTGAGGAACCCAGAAATCGCCGACGAGCCGCACCACGGCATAGGCTTCGACGGGATCACCCGCGGCATACACGGCGAGGGGGGTGTCTCCGCCCAAGACTCGCCACCACTGATCGGGTGTGCGGCGGTTGATTCCGTCGTACCGCTGGGCCCACGCTTCGAGCACGGGAGCGATTTCAGCGAACGTTCCGGGTTCGAGCTGGCGCACATCGAGTTCCGAGGTCGCCACGCGTGGGGGTTGCGGAGATTTGATTTCGTAGCGCACGCCGTGAGTGACAAAGCCGAAGCGCGCGTACCAGCGGTCGCGGAACGGAAACAAAGACGCGAGCGAGAAGCCGTCCTCACGCAACAGGCGAATCATGTCTTCCATCAGCGCCGTACCGGTTCCCTTGCCTCGCCATTCAGGCAACACGCCGACGGCGGCCACGCCTGCACATCGGTGGTGAACGCCTTCTCGGCTGTAGGTCATGTCGAGGATCGTCGCCGCTCCGACCACGCCCGCCTCCGGATGCACCACGACCATCCCGCGGGAGTCCTGCCGAAGGAGGTCTTCGTCAGCACCGACGGCACCGCCGCCGCGATAGACGCGGGAGCGGACATGGCCGAATCCCGCCCAGTCTTCGACCCGGAGCCATCGCACCTCAAATGCCACCTCTTGAGTATGGCCGAGTGGGGCTTTCGCTCTCATCGAGGAAGGGAGGGAGTATGATCTCATGTGCCCCCCGAAATCGCCACGCCCCCGGTTGCCCCGATAGAGCGCGCGCATCGCGTGGTGTGGGCGCTTGCCTGGCCCGCGGTCGCGCTCAACTCGCTCCAAGTGGTGAATAGTCTGCTGGATGGCGGATTTGTTGGGCATCTTGATCAAGCGTCGCTGGTGGCTTACGGCGGCATGACGCCGGTTCTGTTCTTGATGTTCTCGTTTGCGATGTCGCTCGCCACGGCGGCGACGGCGTTGGTGAGTCGCGCCTATGGTGCGGGTGACCCGGCCGAGTACAAGATGGCCACGCGGCAATCGCTGTCGCTCAGCATCGTCGGCGGATTCCTCCTGAGCGGGATCTGCTGGGTGCTCGCGCCGTGGTTTGCCAGTCAGCTGCTGCCGGAAACCGCGACCGCCAGCGTTCCGCTGATGGCGCAGTTCTTCCAGATCTACGCCTTGGGACTGCCTGCGATCTTCGTGATCCAAGCCCTGGCGGGATCCTTGCGAGGGGTCGGCGACACGCGAAGTCCGATGGTGATTTCCGGGCTGCAAATCCTGCTTCATATCGCGTTGAACATCGTGCTCATCTTCCCATCGCGCACCTGGGGAGGCATGATGATTCCCGGTGCGGGCATGGGACTGGCGGGGGCGGCGACTGCGCTGACGGCAAGCGCCTGGGTTTCCGCAATCATCTATCTGTCGTTCGCAGGCAAGACACGACTCGGTCGGCAATGGGATCTAGGCCTTCCCCGCCCCTCGTGGGTCACGCGAGTCATTCGCATCGCGATGCCGGCGGCGATCATGTCGGTGCTTCGCGTGGGGTCGCTGACGGCGTTCCAACTCGTACTCACGAAGGTGCCTGACGGCGAGTCAGCGATTGCCGCGCTGCGGTGCGCGTTTGCGATCGAGTCGATGATGTTCATGCCGTCGTTTGGGCTGTCGATGGCGGCATCCGCGCTCGTCGGCCAGAGCCTGGGTATGGGGAAACCCGATCGAGCCGAACGCTTAGCTTGGACGGCGGGCCATCATGCGGGCTTTGTCACTTTGGTGTTAGCGTTGCCCATCTTCATCTGGGCGGAGGCGATTGCGGGCACGATGCTGGGCGACAAGCAAGCCGTGATCGAGCAGGCGGCGTCGCTGATCCGATGGCTGTGCGTCACCGAGGTGATGTTTGCCTATGCGATGGTGATGGTCGGCGCGATGCAAGGCGCGGGCGACACGAAGCGCCCCATGTGGCTGACCATCATCTGCATGTGGATGCTCCGCGTGCCGATGGCGTACGTGATGGCGCTCCCTTCCAGCGTGGCGATCTTCGGGCTTGGCCTTGGCATGGGCGCGGTCGGGGCGTGGATCGCGATGTCGGTCACGCAGGCGATTCAGGGCGTGCTCAGCATTGTTTACTTCAAGCAAGGACACTGGAAGCAAGTCAAGGTCTGAGTTCATAATCTCGGCATGGCGTATTGGCTGATGAAGTCGGAACCCGATACCTATGGGATCGATGACCTGATTCGTGACGGCGTGAACATGTGGGAGGGGTGCCGCAATTACACCGTGCGGAACTTCCTGCGCGACGACATGAAGATCGGCGACCTCGCCTTCTTCTATCACTCGAACGACAAGCCGAGCGGCATCATCGGGATCATGGAGATCGTGAGCGACGCCTATCCCGACCCCACACAGTTTGATCCGAGCAGCGACTATTACGACCCCAAGAGCCCAAAGGACAACCCGCGATGGCTTGTGCGCGACGTGAAGTTTGTGCGCAAGTTTGACCGCGTGATCTCCCTGGCCGAGCTGAAAGAAACGCCCGGACTCGAGCAGATGCTGGTCGTTCGCAAGGGCCAGCGGCTCAGCATCATGCCGGTGACCGACGATGAGTGGAAGGTTGTGCTTAAGTTAGCGGACGGTTAGCTCGGGGTTAAGGGTCGCACTGCCCGGTAGTTTTGCCAGGGGTTGCTTAACGGGCGATTAACTGGCGGGCGGAATCATGGTCGCATTCCTTTGGAGGGATAGCAACCATGAAAAAGACTCTTCTGATCGCGTTGGCCTTCGGCGTTACCGCCGCCGCCAATGCAACCATCATCACGCAGTGGGACTTCAACTTCGGCAACGATAGCAACACTTCGACGGGCACGCTGACGCCCGCGATTGGCACCGGAACGGCGAGCCTCGTAGGTGGCACCACGGCCACGTTCGCTTCTGGCGATGCGAGCGGCGGTTCGACCGATCCGAACGTTGGCGACGACTCGGCGTGGAATCTTTCGACCTGGGCACCTCAGGGAACGGAGAGCGGTCAGCGCGGAGCGCAGTTCGCCGTCTCGACCCTTGGCTACTTCAACGTGGTCGTTAGCTGGGATCAGCGCCACTCGAACACGGTCAGCCGCTACTTCCAGTTCCAATACTCGACCGACGGCAACACGTTCAGCTCAACCGGCCTGGCCGGTGACGGCATCTTCATGGCCACGTCGGGCGACACGTGGTTCAACAACCGCACGGTTGACCTCACGGGGATCACCGGTGTAGACAACAACGCCAACTTCGCGTTCCGCGTCGTTGCGGTCTTCGAGCCGGGAGGCTCGACCTATCTCGCTTCGAACCCGACCGGCACGTACGGTACGACCGGCACCGGTCGATTCGACATGGTGACGGTCCAGGGCACCGAGGTGCCGGAGCCGGCCACCTTAGCCGCCATCGGCGTTGGCATTGCCGGCGTCATCTCGCGACGCCGAAAGAGCAAGTAAGCGAACCGTCATCCAGGCAAAGGCCGGTCCCATAGGGGCCGGCCATTTGCTTTTGGAGGGAGTCAACCGAACTAAGCTGCGTCCTCGTCCATCTCGCCCTTGGCCAACAGCTGGGTGTAGAGCACGGCGGCGAGGACGGCACCGATCATCGGGCCAACCACGTAGACGAGCGGATTGTCGAACGACTGGATCATCGCGGAAGGTCCGAGCCAGCGTGCAGGGTTGATGCCCGTTCCGGTAAGCGGGCCAAACGTAAAGATCATCGCGGTGATGGTCAATCCGATAAACCAGGCTCCGGCCTTCGGGCCGCGCTTATCTACCGCGGTGCCAAACACGACAAGCACCAGAAAGAACGTGCCCAGTGCCTCAAGCACAAGGCCCTGGGTCGGCGAGGTCAACAGATGCAGGTCAGGCACGCCAAGTCGAACCGTGGTGACAATGTCATCGGGCATGGTGAACTGGACCGCAAACGTTCCGAGCACAGCCCCCAGCGCCTGGGCCACCCAGTAGGCGAGCATGGTGCCGACGTCCACCTTTTTGGCGATCATCAGACCGAGCGAAACGGCCGGATTAAAGTGTCCGCCGCTGATATGTCCCAAGGCCGATCCGCAGACCGCGATCGCCAAGCCATGAGCCAGAGCGACGACGGCGAGACTGGCGGGGCCGACAGCGCCTAAAGTTCGATCACAGATGACGATCGATCCGACACCCGCAAACAACAAGCAGAACGTGCCGATAAACTCCGCAATGAGTGCTTTCAGTTTCAAGGAAACCTCCGTTATCCCTAAGGACGGAGCAACGACGCCCTTAGGGTTCCAACAAACTGCGAAGTTCTGACGCGTGATCTCGCGTCACCAGGGCGACGAGCATGTCATCTAGCAACATCTGGGTGTCGCCATGGACCGGCAAGCCCTGGTCGCCCCGCAGGATGTACACGATGTTTGTGTGCGGCGGAAGCACCAAGTCACGGACTCGCTTGTTCAGGACCGGAGAGCGGTTGCCAATGACCACCTCCACCACTTCGAGGTTCCCTTTGGCGAGCGCGCCAACGGGAAGCATCACGTCCGGGCGAATCTGTTGCTCGAGAAGCGCATGGATGATTCCGGTGGCGCTGACCGTGTCGTCGATGCCGATCTGCTCGAATACCGCCTCATGCGATGGGTCATTGACGCGGGCGAGCACCCGATCGCAATGCCACACGACCTTGGCCATCTGGCAGACGACGAGGTTGTCTTCGTCCTCACCCGTGACCGCGACGACGACGTCCGCGCGACCGAAGCCGGCATCGCGTTGCGTCAGCATTTCGCAGCCGTCGCCGACCATGACGTTTTCGGCGCCGATAATGCCCGCCAGGCGCTGCGCCTGCCTCGGATCACGCTCCAGAAGAAGCACTTCGTGGCCACCCGCCAGCAACCGCTTGGCCAGATAGAGGCCTACGTTGCCGCCGCCCACAAGGATCATATACATGGTTAGTTGTCCAACTCCTTGACCAAAACGTTGTACTGATCGATGCTCTCGTATGGTGCGCCGTTAAACCAGTCTCGCATCATCCCCGCCGTCAAGGAGCTGGGGTTGATGCAGAAGTAGCCCATGTTGCGATAGGCATCGGCCCGGAGCGGATCGGCCACCTTGACGCACACCTTGTCGACACCGTACTTCAACCGCACGATCTGGACCGCCATGAGATTTGTGTTATCGCCGCGGGTGAGGGCGAAAAACACGTCGGCCGTCTCAATGCCCGCTTGGACGAGGATGTCGTCATCAAGACCGCTCCCGATCACGATTTGGCAACCGTGATCGTCGCCCAGCCTTCTCAGCGCGGCGGGGTTCTGTTCAATGATGGTAACGGTGTGTCCGTGGGCCCGCAACTGCACGGCAAGCGTTGCGCCGGTTCTCCCACACCCAAAAATGACGACATTCATAGTGGCTTCGGAAGGATACCGCCTCAGGGGGAGGTTTCTCAGAACCGCCAGCTTTGCGAGCCGAATCTAGGACCTCAGACAGGTTCTAGAGACTCTGCGGAAGGTCGCCAGAGCATCGATCCCGGTCGGAGTGCGCACCTTCGAGGGCTAACGGCGGCTACTACCCAGGCTTGTTCTTCTTCCGCTTGGCTTGTTCTTGCGCGATCATCACCTTGAGCGTTTTCACAATTTCCTTGTAACCCAGCTGCTGCGCTAACTGCAGCGGAGTACGCCCCTTAGCGTCCTTCAGGCCCTCATTTGCACCAAGCTCCATGAGAGCAACGCATGCAGTTTCGTTCTTGGCAAGAACGGCGACATGCAGGGCCGCGTTGTTTCCTTTCGGTTCGCGAGCGTTTACGTTCATTTTGCTGTATCGCACAAACTCGTAGATCAGATCAATTTTGTTTAGGCGTACGGCGACGGCCAGCGGAAGGGATCGCTGCTTTCCCGAAAGGAGATTTGGGTCAGCTTTGTAGTCCAGAAGGATAAGGGCGTTCTCTGGACGAAGGCCCTTCATCGCGGCAACGAGCGGCGTCCCGCGCTCTGGGTCGGAGAGGTTGGGGTCCGCGCCATATTCAAGGAGGCGGGTCAGCCCCTTTTGGTACCGGTCCCGCTTCGCTGCAGTCCAGAGCGGCCTTCCCTTCAGCGCGTTCACATCCGCGCCGCGCTCGTAGCACCAGCGGATACCGGTAAGGGTGCCGCCATAGCCCTGCGACTCGCTGAGCAAAAAGGCTAGTTCAGAGAGAACGTCGTTGAAATCGATCCGACTTATCGGATGCTTGAGCGACTTTCCGTTAAGCTCAAACAAATGCTGCGCTTGCTCAAAATTCTCCTGCCGCAGATGGCGCGCGATTGCAGGTGCATTAGCTGTGCGCTCGCTTTGCGGGCTGACTGGTAGCTCGCCGGTAAACAAGACGAGTGCTAGTACCCATATAGACATTAAGCCGGGTCCTCCACTGGGGCAGTCCAAATAGGTTCTCGGGCTACGATCAGATTGGCAGGCGTTCCCGCTCCACCGCCTGTCGCCATTTGGACAGAGTAGTTCAACGAAGTTTCGTTCGGACTAACCGAGAAATAGCCGTTGGTATGATCAACCGTTAAGTGGTAAGCCCTCGGGTCCAGCGTTGATCGAATGGGGGGCCATCTACGAGTAGTCAAGGGCGTAGGCAATAGCACCTGGCCCGCGCCAAAGTAAGCAGCACCCGTGTTACGCGCTCGGATTCCGAGATACAACTTTCCCGCCGTGTTCGTATTCGTGTTTTTGCAAACTCCGGTGTACCTTCGGTTTACGCCGTAGGCGCCTGGATTAGGTAGATCATCACCTGTCAGTGAGTTGGCACCTGAGTAATACGTCGCTTCTGGTCCACCATCCTCGCAAAAATCGTATTCAGAGAAGGCTGGTGGAGGGTTCAACGGATTGGCATCGAAATCACCCGGCAAATCAAGGGAGAGATTGGCATGCCGCCAATAGCCGCGAATGTGAGTCGCTCCGGAGTCAAAGTTGTTTCCAGGCGGCGTCACGTCGTCCGCGAACGCTCCCCACGAGCCATTCGTGAGACTGGCCACTGACCGTATTGTCAGGGCGGTTGCGCTAGCGACATCGAACTCCAAAATTGCTCCAAGCAGGCGAAACTGGGCTGGATTCTGCGTACCAGCCGGGACTTCGGCACTCCAGACCAAAGCTTCATTTTCCACGTCCAGCGTATTCTGGCCGTTGGCGAAGTTCGCCGCGTCAAGGGTCCCGAACAGGTGCGACGCGGCGAGGCACATTCCCGCGGGCGACAGATTTCCGGTTAGCTCGCTTCGAACCTCAACTCGAAGATTTGAGAGTTGCCGATCCGAGTTCGGTGATGAAACAAGGATTGCGAAAAAACTCGGGGTCGTAAACCTCGAGATATGCCAGAGGAACACCCGCACTCGGGTGGGAACGTTGGTTCCCGTCAGGGAGACTTTGCAGAGGTTTCGTGCCGGGCCGTCACCGAATTGCCAGAAGCCCCCCCCCCCCAAGTCCAATCTGCTCGGGCGCATTGCTGACGAACAGCCCAGGCCCAGACGCGCCATTTGATGGCAAGGTTGCATTTGTGGCCAAACCTCCGGCGGCGGAATTCATGCGAGGAATCTCACCCTGATTGCAAGCCATAGCGAAGGTTAGCACACACATTGAAAAAATTGCAACGGAGCGATTCAAGCGGCCTCTTGCGTTCGTGGGCAGGATCTCGGCGCTAAAGAGACCGCGACATTTTCACTTGTATGAGCCGCTAGCTGGCCTAGACACCTGCTGTCCCTAGTCGTTCACGTAGTAGTAGATGGGCTCGTTCGCCACGAGTTGCTCAAGCGTTCGCCCGAGCACGCGATCTACATACAGCGCCAAAGGTGCGCCAACGATCAAGGCGACGAGTGCACCCACCATCATGGCCTTGCCTAAGCGGTCCGCCGAGCGGCCAACGATCTGAAGCGTTGAGTAGCGATGGACAAACGCAAAGGCGGGCGACATCCCGGTTGCCACGCTCAGGAGATACACGGCGATGGACAAGGCCACTTCGTGTTCGGTCAACACTTCTGACAGCCATCCCAAATGCGGCAATGATTCGACTCCGGCCGTACATTGCGAAAGCGCAAAGAGCCCCAGCGACACGCTCAATCCGATGCCCGTAAGCACGAGGGCCATCCCGTGCAAATACCCGAGGGTAACCTCGGCGCGACGCCGGACATTGCCGGGCGACACCGCAAGCGACAGGATGGAAGCCGCAAGCAACAGCGGAGGAAGCCATGCGTCGGTCGCGAGATACGCGAGGACTCCGGCCGTCGCCGCGGTCATCGAAACGGGGATCCAGCGAGGACGCTCTGGATTGGGCACATGCCGCACGAGGAGTCCAAGCCCCCAAAGCAACGCGCCCATGACCGCAGTTGTTGCCGCCAGCAGACCCAACGCATTGGCGATGAGCACGGCGGCTCCTACTTGGTGAGCAAACCGCTCGGCCTCCTGTGTATTCGGGAATCCGAGCCAGCCGTCGTTCTCGCGGAATGTCCGGTCGACCTCATCGGCGCGAAACGCCCATCCCTGTTCGCGCAGGGCCGCGGTGAGCTCGGCGCGAGCAATTAGAAGTTTGCGCGGGCTGGAAATGGACATCAGATCAGGCGGATACGTGCCCAACTCGGTCGTTGCCATCGCGATTTCGCCAATCTGGATCGAACGCCCACCTTCGCGCATGAGCCGCCCGTTCATCACGGTGGCGTATCGCAACTCCAGATCGCGTGTCGTTGTTACCCCGGTTGCTCTCACGAGGTCGCGTGTGAACCATTCGATTGTTCGAGCGATCTCGGTGGTTCTTCGACCATAGGCGGGAATGTAAACCCACGCCGCATCTCCGTGAGCACGAACCAGTTCTTGCGAAAGAGAAGTTAGCTTGGCCGAATGGCCATCGTCCCATCGGGTTCGCTTCGCCGCATCTTGCCACCGTTTCCACGCCTGGGGGCGATCGCCCTTCGCGAGCAGGAAGACGGCTTCCATTTGGGGCCACAGGGCGTTATCTTCTTGCTGGACACCTCCGGCGCGAGCCGTCTGGATGAAGGAGTCCCATTCGCGCGGCGTGGTTGGCCGGCGCCCCAGGATCCGCTGGGCACCTGCTTGCATCCACAGGTGCGCGTCGCGAAGGGTCTTTGGCTCGGGCAGCCGATGCATTTGTTCGACATCGGGGAGGCGTAAATCAACGGGTGACGGTCCCCAACTCCAAAGCGTGCTAAACAGTCGCGCGCGAGAGATGGGATGAACGAGGAGGGTGGCCAGAGCACCAAGGGCGGCCCCAACTCCCACCCGTGCCCAGACATTCATGGTGGACTACGGAGCCAGCTTCGGCGTGGCAGGTAACTCGGGCACGGCTGGGTAGACCCGATCAAGACGCCGTGCCTCACCCGCAGGCGAGCCGCGCTCAGGAATCGAGTCGGGCCGTAGCGCGAGCTGAACTACAGCGAGAACTCCAACCATGGCGAGGGCCGCCCCGATGGCAACCGGCGACCAATAGCGAAAGCCCTCGCGAACGGTCTGGGTTTGCACTCGGCGCATGACCCGACGGTCAAACCCCTCATCGGTTTCCGGTTCCAGTGTCAGCTGACGGAGCATATTGAGAGCGAGGGCTCCCTGCTCCTCGGTCCGCCGGCAAGCATCACAGGCAAAACGGTGTTCGTCAAGGAAGGCAAGTTCGGCCACGCAGAGCTCTCGATCGAGCGCATCGCTCGACAGCCGCTCGAAGCGGCGACATGCCGCAGACCGAACACTGCGGGTCATAGCTCGCGCATTGCCTCCGACCAGAGTTTCCGGAACTTCTCGCGAGCGGTGTGCAGACGCGAGCGCACGGTGCCGATCGGCACTTGCATCACTTCCGCTACCTCCTCATAGCTCAGCTGTTCCATCTCTCTTAAGACGAGGGTGGCCCTCAAATCCGTTGGCAGTTGCTCCAAAATTCTCGCAATTACGACTCGATTCTCCACGGCGCCACCTTCGTGCTCCTGAATGGAGTCGAATTCGCTGGGCTCGGCACGCTTCAAGCGCAGACGATCCATGCATAGCCGGACGCAGATTCGATACAGGTAGCCCGAGAAGGCGCGATCATCTCGCAGCCGGTGAAGCTCGCGAAACGCCTTCAGGAACGCTTCCTGAGACACATCTTCGGCTTCGTGTCGGTCGCGCAATAGGTTCGCGGCCGTACGAATCAGCCGATTCCGATGTCGCTGAATGATCAGTGCCAGCGCGGCTTCATCACCGTTTCGGCAACGTGCCACCCAGGCAAGTTCATCTGTGGCATCGTAGCGTGCGGCGGTTGAGTAGTTAGCGTCAAGCATGGGCCCTTCGTCCTAGACCCCTTTATCTTATCACGAACTTTGCCAAATGCCAACCTTTCCGAGCATTCGCGTCACGAATTCCCGTCTGTTTCGTCGGATACACCATGAGCCGCGCGAGTAGACTGACGCCATGACCGACCTCTGGGCCGCACTCACCGTAGCTGCCGCCGTGGGCGGTCAGGCTCCAGAGCCTACGATTGAGCAGATCGACGACGTGCTGACAATCGAGTGGCGGAGAAAGTCAATCCGGCCCGCCGACGGCGCCGTGATTTTCTCCGGTGGGGTTGTCGCCCGCTACGGAGTGACCCGGTTGCACTCCGACACCCTCACCCTCTACCAGAACGAGGACCGCCGCGAGGGCATTGCCGAAGGTCAAGTCCACCTCATCGACCCTGACGGCACCGCGCGCGCGGACAGGCTTCAGTTCAGTTGGAAAGATCAGACCGCGAGCGGCAGTCGCGTCCAGATTGAGATGAACGGGATGTACGTCGCCGCTGACTCCGTCGAAATCAGGCCGGGTGAGTGGGTTTTGCTCGGGGCTCAAGCCGCTCCCGAAGCCGGCAACCGCCCCGTGTTTGGGCTCAAGTCGCCGCGCGTCGTGTATCGCCCTGGTCAGAGCGGTCGAGCCTACCGCGCCAGCTTTTCAGTATTCGGCAACCGCCTCATCACGCTGCCCAGCTACGACTTTGGCGGCAAGCGCGCCACCGATGGCTTCCGCATCCCCTCGATTTCGTTCAACAATGGATGGGGCGTCAACTGGCGCAGTAGCATGCTCGTTGACGATCGCACCCGCCTTGGCGGTGGATTCCGCGCTCGCAAGGGCGACTGGCCCGGAGCCCAGGCCGAAGTCACCCGCTCGTTCTTGCCTCGCAACGAACCCGGCACGCTCCGCCCACCGATCAACGACTTCGCCGAGCGGTTCTCCTACGGCTATCTCGACTCGCTCTTCGTACGCCGACCCGCCGATGAACTCGAACTCGTCGGCGCTCGCCGCAGCAGCCTTACGCTTGCCACCACCTACAACCAGACCATGGTCGCCAGGGCCGACGACCGCCTCTATTCCAAGCCCTTCGAAGCTATCTGGGAAGAGGGCCGACAAGTCGGCGGTTTTGGGTTGCTCCTCAATGGTCGCTTCCAGAACATCCGTGACGAACTTGGACGGCGCGATGATCGGGCCGTCGTTTTCGCGTCGGCCCTTGCTCCTAGCCAAGCCCTCGGCAACGGCCTGAGCACCCATCTACGCGTGGACTCCAGCGCGTTTCTTGGTCGCGATCGCTACCAGTGGACCCAAGCCCAAGCCGGACTCATCTTCCGCCCGTCGCCCCAACTCCGCATGGGTGCCGCCTATGTGTTGGCTTCCCAAACCGGGTCGCCTTTCCTCGCCAACGACCGCCTCTTCGCCATGCGCGCCTTCCACGGCCGCGTCGATGTCGACTTTGGCGCCACCCGCGTCAGCTTGCTCTCGAAGTATGACTTCGACCGGCGCAAGTGGTACGACAACGAAATCGGATTCAGCCAAGTCGCCGGGCCCATCGAGCCGTTTGTCGTGTTTCGCGAGTTCCCACGCACGCTGAGCTTCGGGATCCGCTTCCGAGCTGACGAAGTCTTTGACCGCATCCAGCGACGCCTCTCGGGCCAGAGTCCGCGGTCGCGAGATGATCGCCCGTGAAGTCGCTAACCGTTGCCGCCGTCTCATTACCGGTTGGCCGATCTCGGTCATTGGAGGGCTTTCTTAAGAGGATGGGCCGCGTGATCGCCGAAGCCCACGAACGCGGGGCCGAATGGGTCGTCCTCCCTGAACTCGCGACCCTCGACGCTCCTTGGACCAATCCTGCCGAGCATGCCTCACTCGCCGAGCCGTTCGTGGGCTATCTGATCGAAATCTCGCGCGCGTTGGGAGTGACCATCGTCGGCGGGTCGTGCTTGGTGCATCGCGAAAGCCAGATTGTGAACTCGTGCCCCGTCGTCCAAGGCGATCAGGTCACCTGGGTGGATAAGCACATCATGACCCAGTGGGAATCCGGCGAGTGGGGCGTTTCCCCCGGCCAACCGCCCGCCGTCGTTGATGGTGTGGGCGTGGCCGTGTGCTACGACTCCGAGTTCCCCGAGCTTGTTCGTCCTCTTGCCGAGGCGGGGGCCAAGGTGCTGGCGGTTCCCTACTTCACCGAAACACGATTCGGCTATCAGCGGGTGCGCTGGTCGGGGCTGGCTCGGGCGATCGAGAACCAGTGTTTCGTGGTGCAAGCCGCTTTGGTGGGTTCGCTCGGCGGCGAGCCCGTGCCCACCACCTACGGCCGGAGCGCGATCCTTGCGCCTAGCGTGCCGCCGTTCCCCGAGTCGTGTGTGCTGGCGGAAACCGCGCTCAACCGAGCGGGCATCGCCGTCGCTACCCTCGACTTCGAGATGCTGGCCGAGGCGCGCGAAACCGGCGACGTCCGCAACTGGAACGACTACCTATCCAAGGTCCGCGCGGCGAGCTCTTCCTGATAACGCGGGTCACGCGCGCACAGCTTGATGAAATCGCACCCGGAGCACAGCGCCTTCGGTCGTGGCTCAAGCTCGGCCCACTCGTGATTCAAAATCTGGTTGCCCAGTTCGCGTACGCTGAACACAAACTCATCAAGCTCCTCGTTTGAGAAGCGATACGTGGCGGGTTCCCCGCCTCGCAGCGGGACCAGCGTCGCTTGGATAGGCCGATCCGGGAACTTGGGGCGGAGCATGGCTGCGTATGCCGACATCGGAATGTCGGTGGCGACGTCTTCTGGGGTGAGCTCGCGGCGACCAGACTTGTAGTCGAGCACGTCGATCGCGCCGTCTTCGCGCTCAATGATCCGATCTGCCCGCCCAATGAGGTCCCACTCGCCCATCGCCAGCTTCAGCGAATGCTCCACAAACAGCGTCTTGCCCTCGATCGGCCGAGATTCGACCTCTTCGAGATACTGCGAGAGGATAGCTTTGCCCTCGCCGAGCGCCTCTTGCATCTCTTCGGAGCTGCTGTAGCCGGCCTCGATCCAGTTCTCTTCGAGGGCGGCCAGGGCTTGGTGGGTGGTGGCGACGCCTTCCTCGCGAGTGTCATAGAACTTCTCCAGCACGCGGTGGAGCGAGAGGCCGAAGCTGTAGGTGCTGCGCGTGCGGAGATACCACTTGCCTCGCGGGTTGACGTAGGTCCAGTAATACTGCTGCGGGCAGGCGAGATAGCAGGTGATCTTGGACGGACTCAGGGATGGGCGTCGCGGCACGAGATCATTATACGGTTGGCTTGGGCTTGGTTTTGGGATTGCCCCGGCGAACCGGGGCCGGGTGAAGACCACGTGCGGCACCTAGCTGAGGGCGTCGGTGGGTTCGTCCCGACGCATGCTGCAACCGCCGAAAGCTAACGAGGCGCGCGGGGGTCTTGTACCGCGCTCCGAAATTGCGTCGTCCCGGCGTTACCTGGCTACGCTTCGCTACGGCTCACGTAGTCGCCGGTTGGTTCGTACCGGCGTTTCCTGGTTGCGCTTCGCTACGGCTCACGTAGTCGCCGGTTGGTTCGTACCGGCGTTTCCTGGTTGCGCTGATGTCAAACGCATACGTCGTGCGTTGCCCATCCGCATCCTCGTCCGCGATCTTCTGGCCAGCCGTGTTGTAAATCTGCGTCGAGCGATTCCCGAGCGCATCAATCACTCCCGTCAACCGGCTCATGGAGTCGTAAATGTAGCTAGTGACAAAGCCTAGCGCATTCTGGGCCGTGATCCGCTGGGCGAAGCGGTCGTATTGGTACGTCGAGCGGAATCCCAGCGGGTCCACTTCTGCAACCATCAAACACGAATCGTACACCCAGCGTCGCATCTCGCCCAAAGCGTTCGTCATCGAGATCATGTGGTCGGCGACGTCGTAGCCGTAGCTCGTAATCCGACCCAGCTGGTCGGTCAGCAGCCTATCGTTCACGCACGAAATACAATAGCCCGTTTCCACCCTCCTGCCTCCATTCCAGCCTGTCTTCCGACACAAGCTTCCAAACAACCACCCTGCCCGCTGACACTTCTGAACCGTCGATGCCGAAGAAAATCGGAGCGTCAAACTTGCTTGGTGTCACTTTCACTGCATCTCCATCAACTTCGTACTTTGCACTCATTCTGGCGCCACCCACGACATACAGCAATGAACCATCTCGTGCGAACTGAATATACGGAAAGTCAGTTGCACCCTCTGGCACCACTATCCTCGAAGACTTTGGATCCAATGTCCACTTTCCAATAATCATAGCATGCTTACTCGCTGGCCTAAACAATACAACCAGAGCAAGCACTATGCACGCAAGGACGCCGACAATCGTCCAAGTCCTATTTCGTTTTGCTGATTCGGCAGATTCCATGAGTGTAAATCATCTCCTAAAGTCATCGCCCTTCTTGGGCACTGGATATGAGCCAGCTGATCCTTCTCGCCCCGGCTCGAACTGATTGATAATTATCTGCCAACACAGCGCCATTGACCAGCCGCAACCAGACAGGCAGCGGTCAAGAGTTGCCCCCGTGAACTTGACGAAGCAGCATTCCCGACAAGACCAGATATTAAACGTTGGTCCGCCAGGCGGGTCTATGCCCTCGTAAGGTAATCCGAAGCCGACTCGAAGACAGCCGTTTGCATTGATATCAGGATGATCCGTTACTTGAGGAATGCAAGCCACCCAGCAGGGTCTAGGAGGCCCAGTGAATACCGACTTTGGTGGCATGACGTGCGGACCAGGTGCTATGCCAACTCCTGGATGCGGCACCCAGTTGCCGGGCAGCATTCCTGCCCAATGCGGTTGCCTCTTTGGCCTCTTTCCACAAAGTTCGTAATACCACGCTGCCAACGCGTTACACTCTGTGACACACTTGGGATTGGGATTCTTGTGACAAGTTGAGCAAAATGTGTAGATATACTCATTCCACTTAGAATTACACTCAACGCTGGAGGAAGGTCGCAAACCAGAGGGATCCACCTGAGCCATCGGCGCCGCGCCAACGTATGATACTGCGCGCTGGAAGGGCCAGATTGGGTCCGCTTGCATCCATCTGCCCAACCTCTTCTCGAGTTCTCTTGCCCGCACGTAGTCGCGGTCGTTGGTGTCGAAGTAGTAGCCATACGCAGCGATGTATCGGAACGGGATCGTGGGCGTCGAGAACGCGGGCAAGACCGGCGACCCATACGGATACATGCTAAACAAGCTACTTAGCGATGCGCTGGCAGAAATCTCTCTTAGCAACGTTCCCAGCGGGTCGGTGAGCAGGTCCTTTGAGCCGCACGCGACAATCTCCCCATCCAGCGTCAACACCAACGAATCCGCAGATGGCCCGTCGAGGAACAAGTAATCCGAGCCGTCCCACACCATGGTTGTCGGCTGCACATTGCCTTCTTGCGCGGTGCGCCGCATGCCGTCGCCATCAAACGTGTACGTCGAGCGCACACCCGCCGACGTCAGCACCCCAATCAGCTGGTCTTGGCCGTCATACGTGTACGTTGTCCGCTGAATACCCGTAACCTCGACTTCCAAAGCTCCGTAGGTGGTGTAAGTAAATGTCGTAAGGTTCGCACCAAGCGCCATCGTCTCCAATCGGTCAGCCGCATCGAAGGTAAAGCTCTTCGGACTCGCGCCACCTTCCCACATCACCTCAAGATTGCCCACCGGGTCGAGCACGTAGGTGCACACCTGGCCGGGTTTGTCTTGGTGCGTCAGCCTGTAAAGATCGTCGTAGGTCCACGTCGTGAGCACGCCGTCGAGGTTGCGCCCAATCCGGTTGCCGACCGGGTCATAGCTGTCCACAATCGTGACCAGCCGCGTCGCCCCGTTCAGCTCAATCTGCGTGGTCAGCCGCGAGTTCGCGTCGTAGCTATAGGCCCGCTTGGTCCCGTTGCCGAGCTGCATCGTCGTGCGCCGCGAGTCCACGTCGTACATCATCGTGTAGAGCTCGCCGGTCGGCTTCTGCGCTGAGGTCAGCCGGTTCAGCTCGTCAAACACATACGTGATGACTCCCACCCCGCCCAAGGTGAGCGTGGTCCGGTTGCCGTTCGGGTCGTAGTCATAGCTCTGCACATACCCGCTGGCCGTCTTGCCCGACATCTGCCCGCGCGCATCGAAGGTGTACGTCGAAACCCCGCCCCAGTCCGACATCGTCGTCCGGCGCCCCAGCACATCAAAGCCGTAGGTGGCAATCTTGCCATCGGGGAAGTGGATGCTCGTGTTCTGCCCCGCCGCGTCGTAGGTGTAGGTGCGCACCCGGTTCGCGGCATCGGCGTACGTCACCATGCGGCCCGCGAGGTCGTAGCCATATTGGCGAGCATTCTCGCTGAGCGCGTTCACCACGAACTGTAGCCGCCCCATAGAGTCATAGACGTTCGTGACGAAGTGTCCGTTCGCGTCTTGGGTGGATTGCAACCGCCCTTGCAGATCGTAGGCATACGTCGTGCGGAACCCCATCGCGTCCACCGAAGCTTGCACTTGGTTGCGGTTGGCAAAATACACCGACTGCGAGATCTTGCCGTTGGCATCCTCGACCGAGGTGCGGTTCCCCGCGTTGTCATAAAGGAACGTCGTGCGGAAACTGATCATCTATACACTTCTAAGTACAAACATGCGCGCGGGGGATCATCGCTACTAACGTCTGAAAGCGGGGATGTTTTGCGAGTTCAGGATCAGCAGTCTTAACCCAGTCCATGTATGATGACCAATATGCGTTACAAAGTTTCTGCATATACACACTGCGCTCCTTCCTCCCAGCAGCCTCTAGCCAGTACTCAGCACGATCCCACTCGCGCAACAATATGAAGGAAACTACTAATCTCCAACATGCCTCAACATATACAACCGCGTCCATTGTTCTCGAATCTACTGCCGCAACAGTTGATTCGAGTTCAGAGGCGGCTGTGCTGTATGCCCTAGCGTGCATTGCTTTGGACCAGGCTTCCGTTGCTTCAATGACCAAGTGTGAGCTTCTATCTGCCAATATATGTATCCCAGTTCCAGAATGCACAGCGCTCGGTTAACCAAACCTTCATGCCTCCAGTCTTACAGTTCCAATAGCACCATAAGCAATCGGCTGATTCGGGCCGTCCTCTCCAACGCGAGCCG
>CAZPHD010000041.1:0-5517 GCA_964586225.1 uncultured Fimbriimonadaceae bacterium | reverse complement strand
GTTCTGGTACCACTTTCCGGGTGGGAAGCCGGGGTTCCTCCTCGGGCACGGAGGACGCGAACGGGGACCTCCAGTTCCCTTCGGCGTGCCTGTAATCGGCTGTGGCCTTGGCCCACCCGTGCCGCCACCGCCTCCACGGACGGGACCGCCGCCTCCGCCTCCACCTGGCGCTCCTCGAATCGGCGGACGTAACAAGCAGAGCATGCAACCAGCACACGCGGCCCCACAAAGTGCTTTCGCCCATCCCGGCAACGAGTCGAAAACATCGCGCAGGCACTGGAGCCGACACTCTGGAGTCTCGCACCAATCGCAAGCCCAAAGGAATCCCGCAAGACACATCAAGCAACCTGCACAGGCTATAACACAAGCTGGGTGAAGCCCCGTTGGGTCAACGTGGTCGGCCGGACGCGGCGTATAGTTGTACGGTTGGACCCTTGGCCACAACGGATCCACCGTCATCCATCTCGTCTGTGCGGGGCGGTAGTATCTCGCCCGCACGTAGAGCGTCGTTGCGCTGTCTGCGTAGTAACCGAGCGTCCCCACATACTTGAACGGCGAGTGATTCGTGCCGGTCGAGGCGCGAACCTCTCCATACGGCCAATACGTGTGCGTCGAGCGAACCGTCCCCGTGGTGCTCGTGGTGGCGATCACGTTCCCCAGCGTGTCAGGGCGGTAATACGCCTCCACGCCGTCGCGCTTCTCGTGCAGAATCTGCCCGTTCACCGTCGTGTACACCGTCGTCATCTTAGGCGTCCTCTCCCAGGTAATCAGCCCCGTCCCAGATCATGGTCGAGAGCACAGAAGGCGTCTGCTTGCTTCTTCGCAAACCGTCACCCGTATAGGTCATAGTGGTCTTGTCACCCGCCGAATCGGTGGTCACAGCCAAGCGGTTCTCACGGTCGTAGCTGTTGTTCGTTGTAACGCCGCCGACGTTCTCCACGGTCTGATTGCCGTTGTTGTCATACGTCATCGTGGTCCGCGTCGGGCCGTTCTGAATGGTCGTGATCCGGGTCGCCGCGTCGTACGTGATCGTGATCGGATCCAAGCCCTCGTGATCCTTCACGGTCACATTGCCTAGGGCGTCCATCGTAAACGTTGCGTCGGAGCCTGCGGTCTGCTGTCCGGTCAGCCGGTCCGCGTTGTCATAGGTGTAGGTCGTTCGAACCGCATCCTGGACCTGCACCGTCTTTCGCCCCGCCGCATCCCAGGTGTCAACCAGGGTCGCCAGCGGCGTTCCGCCCGTATTCATCTCGATGAGCGTCGTCACCCTTCCGACCGGGTCATAGTCCATTCGCCGAATACCGGCTTGATACGTCACCGTCGTGTTTCGCGAGTCAATATCGTACGTCAGAGTGATGAACGCGTTCGTAAACAGTTCCTGCACGTTCAGCCGGTCCAGCTCATCGTAGGTATATGTCGTGCGCCCAGCGTCCGGATCGATCAGCAGCGACCGATTGCGCAACGCATCGTAAGACCGCTGAAGGAAGTAGGAGCCCACTTGCCGCTCCTGCGTGACCTCGTGCCGAGGCGAGAACGCATAGGTGGTAATCCCGCCGGGGTCCATCATGGTCGTCCGGTTCCCCACCGCATCGAACATAAACGTCGTCCGCGTACCGTCACCATAAAGCGCGCCTGTCATCTGGCCCACCGCATCGTAGGTGTGGGTCTTCAGCCAGCCGTTTGCATCGAGCACGGTGACCGACTGGCCATTCGCGTCGTAGCTCGTGGTGGTTGCGTGGCCGAGTTCGTTCATGAGCACGATCTGCCGCCCGGCTGCGTCATAGATCGTCGTGATCCGGTTGCCGAGCGCATTTTCGACTTCCGTCTGCTGGCCAACGAGGTCATAAACGTAGCTGGTTCGATTCCCCAGCGGATCGACGCTCGCGGTTAGCTGGTTCGAGTTCGCCGCATAGACCGACGTGGAAACGAAGCCAAGAGGATTCATGACCGTCTCGACACTGCCGACGCCGTTGTAAGTCATCGTCGTCCGGTTGTTGAGCGGATCAATGCTTGCCCAGGTTTGGCCAGCGGCGTCGAAGACGGTCGTCGAGCGGAAGCCCAGGGGTGTCTGCAACCCAATCTGACGACCCAAAGCGTCATAGGCATACGAAGTCCGGAAGCCGAGCGCGTTCTGCTGAGCAAGCACTTGGCTCTTCGCATCCAGAATGCTCGTTGTGCGGTAGCCGCGGGCGTTCTGCACTTCGACAAGCCGTCCCCCCGCGTCAAAGCCATACGTAGTGCGGAATCCCAACGCATCCTCGTCCGCGATTTTTTGGCCCGCGACGTTGTAGATCTGCGTCGAGCGGTTGCCGAGGGCGTCAATCACTCCCGTCAACCGGCTCATGGAGTCGTAAATGTAGCTAGTGACAAAGCCTAGCGCATTCTGGGTCGTGATCCGCTGGGCGAAGCGGTCGTATTGATACGTCGAGCGGAATCCCAGCGGGTCCACTTCTGCAACCATCAAACACGAGTCGTACACCCACCGCCGCATCTCGCCCAGCGCATTCGTCATTGAGATCATGTCACCCATCATTCGGAAACATTCGGAGATACTAAGCGCAAAGCACTCCCACCGCGTGCCTCAAAGGAACTGACAACCGGAAGGCCAGCTCGGACGAACTTCTCGTATGTAGTTTCGCGAACAACGTCAAGAAGTTTCAAGAGCCGTTCGGAATCGAAGAACGTGTATGTAACCTCAACTACATATCCGTTTCCAACACCATCGATCCTCCTCTTGTTCAGGGGAACGAGGATGAGGATCTTCTCAGAAGGCCCGAGGAGACGCCAAGCTCCTCCACCGATCTGCATAGCTCCTCCGCTATTCGAGGTTTCAGTAATCAAGCTCACCGATCCAGATTTTCGTTGTGGAAGCTCTATCTCTAGAACATCAGGTGTCTTCACCACCGCTCTTCTTACGGTTACTTTGAACTGATCTGTGCGCAGGTTGAGTGCAAGTAAACCAGTCGACTGATTCTCTGCAAGAACGTAGGCATACGACTCACCCTCGACTATGCCGACGGTATACCTGACTACTGGCTGTGCTCCAATTGACGGCTGAACCGCCCAGAGTAGGCTGAAAACTGATCCGATCATTCGTTCCTCCGACTTGCACGATTTCGAACTTCAGCGCTTGCGTGCATTCAATGCGATACATGTCGCGATGATATCGTTACATGAGAAATCACCGTCTTTCTCACGATCGTGATCTATCCCACAGCAATGCCCCAGCTCATGCAAGAAGAGGATGGTGTGAATAGGATTCTTGGTGGAGAAAGTTGGGCACCCAGGGTTGCCCGGGCAGTAACTAACGATGCACCATGTTCCTTGAAGTTGTGCGTAGGCGCACGGCAAATCATTGGTCTCCGGATCTCGCTCACAGCACACATCTGGCTTTCCTACTTCAATGAAAAGTGACTCTCCCTTACAAAACCCAGCCATGCACCCAATCTCTCCTTCCAAGTTGGCAGCACACGCCTTTCGAACCTTCTCCACGCAAGCCTTGATGTCTCGTATAGCTTCCTTACTAAGATCCCGCAATGCCTCACATCCAATAGCTAACCCTCTCACCGGGCCGGGTATAAGGAGAGGGCGGGCCCCGGACGGATCAACGATTAGGATGGGGGACGTTCCTCCATACTTAAACGCCATCTCAGCAGGCCAAAGTGGATCGGTTTGCATCCATCGGCCCAGTCGCTTCTCGAGTTCTCGTGCCCTCACGTAGTCGCGGTCATTGGTGTCGAAGTAGTAGCCAACTGCCGCGATGTAGCGGAAGGGGATCGTGGGCGTCGAGAACGCAGGTAGCACCGGAGAGCCATAGGGATACATGCTAAACAAGCTACTCAACGATGCCCCGGCGCTAATCTCCCTAAGCAGCGTTCCCAGCGGGTCAGTCAGCAGGTCCTTCGAGCCGCACGCAACAATCTCCCCATCGAGGGTCAAGACCAGTTGGTCAGAGCTAGGTCCGTCGAGGAACAGGTAATCCGACCCGTCCCACACCATCGTCGTCGGCGATACGTTGCCTTCCTGCGCGGTTCGCCGCATGCCGTCGCCGTCAAACGTGTAGGTCGAGCGCACCCCGCTGTGCGGCAACACTTCAACCAGCTGGTCTTGGCCGTCGTAGGTATACGTTGTCCGCTGGCTACCTGTCACCTCCACTTCCAAAGCTCCGTAGGTGGTGTACGTAAACGTCGTAAGGTTAGCACCCAGCGCCATCGTCACCAGCCGGTCAGCCGCATCGAAGGTAAAGCTCTTCGGATTAGCTCCACCTTCCCACATCACCTCAAGATTGCCCACCGGGTCAAGCACGTAGGTGCACACCTGGCCGGGTTTGTCTTGGTGCGTCAAGCGGTAAAGATCGTCGTAGGTCCACGTCGTGAGCACCCCGTCGAGGTTACGCCCAATCCGGTTGCCTACCGGGTCGTAGCTGTCTACAATCGTGACCAGCCGCGTGGCCCCATTCAGCTCAATCTGCGTGGTCAGCCGCGAGTTCGCATCATACGCATACGCCCGCGTGGTGCCATTCCCCAGCTGCATCGTCGTGCGCCGAGAGTCCACGTCGTACATCATCGTGTAGAGCTCACCGGTTGGTTTCTGCGCAGTCTCTAACCGGTTCAGATCGTCGAACACATACGTGATGACGCCAATTCCCCCAAGCGTCAAGGTCGTGCGGTTGCCATTAGCGTCGTAGCCATAAGCCTGCACATAACCGCTCGCCGTCTTGCCCGACATCTGCCCGCGGGCATCAAACGCGTACGTCGAAATCCCACCCCAGTCGGACATTGTGGTCCGGCGCCCCAGCACATCAAAGCCGTAGGTGGCAATCTTGCCATCGGGGAAGTGGATGCTCGTGTTCTGCCCCGCCGCGTCGTAGGTGTAGGTGCGCACCCGGTTCGCGGCATCGGCGTACGTCACCATGCGGCCCGCGAGGTCGTAGCCATATTGGCGAGCATTCTCGCTGAGCGCGTTCACCACGAACTGTAGCCGCCCCATAGAGTCATAGACGTTCGTGACGAAGTGTCCGTTCGCGTCTTGGGTGGATTGCAACCGCCCTTGCAGATCGTAGGCATACGTCGTGCGGAACCCCATCGCATCCACCGAAGCTTGCACTTGGTTGCGGTTCGCGAAGTACACCGACTGCGAGATCTTGCCGTTGGCATCCTCGACCGACGTTCGGTTCCCCGCGCCATCATATTGGAACGTCGTGCGGAAGTTCATCGCATCGATCGTCTCCGACAGCTGACCGGCCACGTCGTAAACGCTTGTTGCTCGCAGTCCCAGCGGAGCCTCACGTAGCCCACTACAAAAACAGAATGAGAGCCCATCCGTTTTCACCTCGTCAGCTTAGTTCCCGTTCCGTACAGGTCAAGTGGAAAGCCAAGTTGCTGCGCCTCCACCTTATTCCCTACAAAGATTCTTGTGTTTTTACCTTCTTCTGAAACAAACACACCAATTACCCCATCCTTATTCGGAAACATTTGAAGTGGCCTTCCCTGGGTGCTCTGCGCAGTATAGACGTGC
>CAZPHD010000040.1:11130-26885 GCA_964586225.1 uncultured Fimbriimonadaceae bacterium | reverse complement strand
GGTCTTGGGCGTGCTGCGCGTAACCGACGATGGAGCCGAGAGCCGTGGCGCCGAGCTCGGCGGCCTTCGACGCTGAAGCGATCACCATCGCCGCGCCGCCGTCGTTGATGCTGCTGGCGTTGCCGGCGGTCGTGACGCCTTCCTTATCGAAGGCGGGCCGCAATCCGCCCAGCTTCTCGCGGTTTCCACCCTTGCTGGGGCTTTCATCGCCGCTGATCACCACGGGATCGCCTTTGCGTTGGGGAATCTCAACCGCCACGATCTCCTCGGCATGCTTGTCGGCGGCGGCCTGGGCGCGGCGGAAGCTCTCGGCGGAGAAGTCATCGAGTTCGTCGCGGCTGAAGCCTTCTTCGCGGGCGCAAAGGTCACCGCAGTTGCCCATGTGGACGTTGTTATACGGATCCCACAAGCCGTCGTGGACCATCGAGTCGATGATGGTGCCATTGCCGAGGCGATAGCCTGAGCGCGCCTTATCGAGCAGGTAAGGCGCATTGCTCATGCTCTCCATGCCACCCGCGACTACCAGCGACGCATCACCGGCGCGGATCGCTTGGGCGGCCAGCATCGCCGTCTTCATTCCCGAGCCGCACACCTTGTTCACGGTTGTGCAAGGCACGGAGTTCGGCATACCCGCGCCAATGGCCGCTTGGCGCGCCGGAGCTTGGCCGATGCCGCCGCTGAGCACGTTGCCCATGAGCACTTCATCAGGGGCACCTGGATCGACGCCCGCTCGCTCGAGCGCGGCGCGAATCGCCGCCGATCCCAACTGGGGGCCGGTGAGCGACGAGAGGGAGCCCATAAAGGCACCGATGGGGGTGCGTACAGCCGAAAGGACGACGATGTCTTCCATGTCTCGTAAGGTACCCGAGAGCCGCCCGGTACACTACCGGGCCGTGACTAGGCCGCGAATCGTTTGCGTTGTGGGCACTCGCCCCGATACGATCAAGACCGCTCCCGTGGTCCGAGCCCTGAGGGCGCATTCCGACCAGGCGGAGACACTGGTGATCGCCACCGGTCAGCATCGCGAGATGCTGGCACAGGCCCTCGCCGCGTTCGATTTGGCCGCCGATCACGACCTCGCAATCATGCAACATGGGCAGACGCTCGCTCAGGTTACGTGCCGCGCGATGGAAGGGCTTGACCGGCTGTTCAATGAGCTCAAGCCGAACTATGTTATTGCTCAAGGCGACACAACGACCACCTTTGTCGCCGCGCTGACCGCGTTCTACCGCCAGATCCCATTCGGCCACGTCGAAGCCGGGCTCCGCACCGACACGATTCACAACCCGTTCCCCGAGGAGTTCAACCGCCGGGCCGCCGGGCTGGTCGCGGCCCACCACCTTGCCCCAACGACTTGGGCGGCCAAGAACCTCCTCGACGAGGGCAAGGACCCGAGCGCGGTCTACGTCACCGGCAACACGGGCATTGATGCGGTGCTCTCAATCGCCGAGCAGGAGGAGCAAACGTGGCTGCCCGACCATCGCGGCCGGGTCATCTTGCTCACCACCCACCGCCGCGAGAACTGGGGCGAGCCGCAGCGGAACATCGCTCGCGCCGCGCGAAGGCTGGTCGATCGCTATACGGACGCCGTCATGGTCGTCGCCATGCATCGCAACCCGACCGTGCGCGAAGTGCTCAATGCCGAACTTGGCGGGCACGACCGCATCCAGCTGATCGAGCCACCTGATTACGCTCCGTTTGTGAAGCTCATGCAACGGTCAACCCTGATCCTCACCGACTCGGGTGGCGTCCAGGAAGAGGCGCCTGCGTTCGGCAAGCCGGTCTTGGTCTTGCGTGACACCACCGAGCGACCGGAAGGCGTTGATGCGGGAGCGGCCACCCTGGTCGGAACTGTCGAAGAGAAGATCTACGGCGAGGCCGTGCGGTTGCTCGATGATCCGGCAGCGTACGAGCGCATGTCGCGAGCCGTCAGCCCTTACGGCGATGGTCTCGCGGCGGAGCGTACACGCTTTGTGGTGCTCAAGTCGCTGGGGATCGACACTCCCGGGGTGGCGATGTGGGGATCCTAGAGGCGATCGTCTACGGGATCGTCCAGGGCGCGACCGAGTTTCTCCCCATCTCCAGCACCGCGCATATTCGCATTGTGCCGAGCCTGCTGGGCTGGCAAGATCCTGGCGCCTCGTTCACGGCGGTCATCCAACTCGGCACGTTGCTCGCGGTGCTGCTCTACTTTTGGAAGGACCTCACGAAGACGCTTGCCGGTTGGGCGGGCAGCTTGGGGAACGCGGAGAAGCGCGGGACGCTGGAAGCGAAGATCGGATGGGGGATCGTGGTCGGCACACTCCCGATTGTCACGCTTGGGTTTACGTTCAAGGATCAGATCAAGTCGGCAGAGGTCCGCTCGCTGTACGTTATCGCGTTCATGCTGATCTTCATGGGCATTTTGCTCGCGGTCGCCGAGCGGATCGGCAAGCGTCAGCGGTCGTTTGAAGATCTGACCGTGAAGGACGGCCTGTGGGTGGGATTCTGGCAGGCAGTGGCGCTGATCCCCGGTGCGAGCCGTAGCGGCTCGACGATTACGGGGGCGCTGTTCGGTGGGCTGGATCGGCCGACCGCGGCGCGGTTCTCGTTCTTGCTGAGCGTGCCGAGCATTTTGGCGGCGGGCATCTTGGAGGTTGTTCAAGAACGCGAAGGGCTGCTCGCGGCGGGGGTGGTGCCCGTGGTGGTTTCGAGCTTGGTTTCGTTCGGCGTAGGCTACGCCGCGATCGCGTATCTCATGAAGCTCCTCCAGACGAAGTCGACGGCGGGTTTCATCGTGTACCGAATTGCGCTGGGGATCGCGTTGCTCGTGATGCTTCAGCAGGGGATACTTACCCCCACGACGGGCATCGCCACGGAGGTGGCCGCTGTTTCGACGCAAACCCCGTGAGCCGGAGCTTCCGGTCGAGTGGCTGATCGTCGGGCTAGGCAATCCTGGGCCGGAGTATCGGGGCACGCGCCACAACGTCGGCTTCGAGGTGATCGAGCGGCTGGCGGAGAAGCACCGGATCAAGGTGGATCGTGGCAAGGGGCGCGCGATGGTCGGGCGTGGGCGCATTGCCGAGTGCGAGGTACTTCTGGTCAAGCCCCTGACCTTCATGAACCTCTCAGGACAGGCGGTTGGGCCGCTGGCTCGCTCGCTGGCTGTTCCTCCGGCGCTGGTGCTCGTGATTGCGGACGATCTCGACCTGCCCACCGGCAAACTTCGCCTCCGCGAGAAAGGCGGCGCGGGTGGCCACAACGGGCACAAGTCGCTGATTTCAAGTCTGGGAACGCAGGAGTATCCGCGGCTTCGGATTGGGATTTCGAAGGGGGATGGGGCGACGGTGGACCACGTGTTGTCTACGTTTACGCCTGATGAACGGGCATTGATCAATGACGCGGTCGCGCTCTCGTGCGAGATTGTGGATTTGGTGTTGCGTGGCGATTGGGGCCGCGCACAGGAGCGGGCGGAGCATCACTTGAAATGAGGCTGGTCAACATAGGAGCTATTGGGGGAACACGCCGCAACACTTGGGTGCAATACTAAACAATAGTGTGAGCATAAACAACATTGCCGATTTGCCCCTTGAGTGTGCTTATTGTGGGTCCACAGACGATCTAACCAAAGAACACGTCATTCCGCGTTCGTTCGAAGCAGAGAATGCCGCGAACTGGGAACCCGTCATCGTCTGGGCATGCTCTACCTGCAATGGCGAGAAGTCAAAGCTTGATTCAAAGGTCAGGGACCTCTTTGCCATCGATATCTTTGGTGGCAACCACGAAACAGCGCAAAAGCTCATGGCCGGGAAGATCAAGAGGAGTGTCGAGCACTCGATCAAACTCGGGCACCGTAATCCGCTCATTGAACTTGCCAAGTCCATGTCGCCTGACCGCATAGTCGGCGCTGGTGGCATCGTCCTGGCTGAAGGGATGGGAACGAAGCTCAAGGAAGATCCGTTTACCCCTTGGTTCCGGCTCGTTGTCAAAGGGATCGCGATGGCGCTTAGCAACACAAGGATTACAGAACCCTTTGACATTGATCTTGGTCGCTTCTACCCGGACTCATACGGCTTGATCCGGGAGCAACTTCAAGCAATCGGGGCCCCAGATCCGGTGGTGCTGGGTAGCCACACCAAGTTCACTTACAGGCCTGTTGATGGAGCGCCTGCTGGATTTGGAGTGTGGGTTTTCCAGATCTACGGTGACGTTGTGTTTGCCGCATTCGTGACGCCCGAAGGGATGATTCCGGAGGTCGAGGAGTAATGCCGCTGAGCCTCACAGGGGTTGCGAAATGAACTTGCGCTCACTCTTCTCCAAGCGCGATAACGCCACGCCGCGGCCGGTCAATGAACCGCAGGCCTTGTCTCAGCAGGAGTTGTTCCTGCTGTCGTTGTTCCTCAAACCTCGGCTCCGGCAGACCATTACAGGGCCAGGATGGAACGACGTCTGGCGAGCTTCATTGGGTAAGGAGCCCGCGCGAGTTCTCGATGACTTCGTGACGCAAGGTCTTTTGCGCAACTGCGACAGTGCGGAGAAGCTTGACGTAAAGTTCCGCGTCCCGGAGCTTGTAGACCTCTGCAAACGCCACGGCCTGCCGCAGAAGGGCAAGAAGGCTGAATTGATCCCTAGGCTGGTTGAAGGAGTCAGTTCGACCGAAATCACCGCGCTGACATCCGATGTGCATCCCTTGAGATGCTCTGCCTCCGGGGCAACCTTGGCTGAGGCCTATAAGCGGAAGGCCGACGACGCTCGCCAAGAAGCCGAGGATTCATGTATAGATGCACTCCACCGAGGTGAACTGGCGCAAGCTTGCCAGATCGTGCGGCGGTTCGAAGCGCGTCAACCTATTCCGAGAGGCATGGGAGTTGACTGGTCCAATCCCGACATATCCCACGAGCTTGGACTGCTTGTCGCGCTTTTCCAGAACAAACCGCCTTCGACAGCACCGCTGACCACGATCGCCGCGGCTATGGGCTTGCTCTGGGGTACGGGACCGGAGAAGTGGCTCCCCAAGGAACCGTCCGATTCCAGCAAACGCAGACGCCGGACACCGGAAGAGAAAGCAGCGGAGGTGGCTGCACGAATGGAGGCATTCCGAGCGAATCATGAGAGGACGCTTGAGGGCTATCGCGCGAACAGGGACGTGATCATCGCTGTAGAGATTCTCGCCGCACAATCTTCATGCGACTTCTGCAAGAAGCAAGTCGGCCGCTATCCCCTCGATTCTGTGCCTCCCCTTCCCCATGCAAAGTGCACACACGACATGGGATGCCGGTGTGTTTACGTCCCCGTTACCAGATTCAGCGACCTTTGACATTCCTCAGGAAGACGAAGCTGCTCCTGCGTCGGTTAATCGCTGGGCTCGCTTGGAGTCTCACTTGCATGCCCAACTCCATGCAGGAGAAGCCAGATCGTCAGGGGAACGAGAATGACGTTACTGGGAGAGTAGAAGCTCCCTGCCGACACCAGCCCGTGGGAGACGTTGTTTCGGAGGTTCGCACCGGCCCTTTCTGCAAGCAAGCCGCGGAGTTCAAAAGCAAGGTCCTCGCCGAATATTTGTGAGAATGCCTCGGTTTCCACGACCTTGTTGAGCGGAAACTCGTCTTGGGTTCCATCCTGGCGCAAGAAGGTGGTAAGGACTCCGTGTTGGTTCAGCACGTGCCGGAATGAGTTCTCCAACTGAGGGACGAGCAGGTGCGTCGCGACGATGTAATCTCCTTCAATTCCGGCTTGAAGACCGCGTGCGAAGATCGGTTCCCGTCCCTTAGGGACGAAGAGATTGTCGTTCAATAGCCAGTCCAGACAACCTTCCTCCCACGGGTGCTCGTCAGCAATCATATGTCGGATCTGCTCGGCCATCCATGCTGTCACCGGTCTGGTCATCTCTACCATCCGCCACATGTGCAGGAGGAGCAACTCCTCGCTCGGCTCCTCATTCAGAGGCATTGCAGGGATCTCGAAGTCGACCTTTCCGTCTTCGCGCAAGATGAAGTTCGAGAAGATGCTCGAAAGAGGACTCTGTGTGACGTGCTCTCTGACCATCTCACGAAGGCGTTCCTTGCCGATTGGTCGCACCTGGATTGCCCAGAAAGTCAGGGCCTCCCGAAGACTCATGCCCTTGACCTTCTCGATGTACTCGATCAATTCGGGATCGATCGGGACACTCGTTTCGATCTTGCCAAGGTGCTCCAATCTGTCCTTCTGAAGCTCATGAAGGCGCTTCATGAGTTCTTCTTGCCGTTCCTTGGGAGCACCCGCCTGCCTCAACGTGAGCAATCCCTGTTCAAACCAATGCTCGGCAGCGAGTCCTGGCTTCCCAGCCATCGCCTCTCCGACGGAAATTTGAGCTTCTCCCTGACGAAGCGAAGCGTCTGTCGCGCCCGCCTCGTTCCCCGCCTTTCTTCGGCACGCAGCAACGAGCGCCCAGTAGTCGGCAGCCGTAATCCAGTCTTGGCGAGATTCAGCGCCGTCTGCGGACTTTTTCGCGTAACCCGCGAGCAAGGCGGGATCGCCAATCTTATACGCTAGAGCGAGGTCTACGATTGATCTGGTCAGGTACAGAGGGTCGCCCCCGTCCAGCTTGGCGAGGAGTTCGAGAGCATAGTCCGCGACCGCACTGCGTTCTGCGCTCTGCTTGCCCAAAGCACCAGCGATTTGCATCGCTCGCTGAAGTCGGTGAAACCCAAGCACCCACTCAGCCGGGTCCATTAAAGCCTGGGCACCTTCGAGGTATGCGGCGGCCGCGACCCGCGCTGCCTGGTGATCCCTTCGTCGAATCCAGAGGATGTCGGCGAGCCGTGCTCTCATCTCTCGGTCGGCGATTTCGGCGTACACGGCGGCAATCGGGTCGAGGTGTTGATCCTCGAAATCACTTAGCGCTGCGGATCGCGAGTTCGCCATGACCACCATCGGCTTGAGCGGCTCGGCTGCGTCGTTTGAGTCATAGAACATCGACGACGCCGATCCAAGCAGCACGTAGACCTGCTCCGCCCGGTTGTCTCCTGCTTCTGCAGCAACCGTGGCTGCGGCGAAAAGCTGGGTTGAGTAGTTGTCAATCTCATCTCGCTTGTCTAGGTCGATTGCGTCAAGCCAAGGGACCACGCGCAAGTCGTCTGCGGTGACGTCCAGGTCCGTAAACATCAACTTCGGGCGTTCACCTTCCTCTTGCGGGTCTGAACACATGTCCTCAATCTACCCTGCAGTAACGTTGTTCCGGCCACTTCAACATCGACGCCCGACACGCTGACAAGCCAACACACCAACGTGCCAACATTCCCCGAAATGTCAATCAGCAATCTGCCGCCGGTGCGCGGCGTGTGGAGTGGAGCCGACGAGGCGGGCATGACCCAGGAGAGCGTCGAGCTGTTCGTCGCAAGGCTCGCCGAAGCCGGCGTTAACGCCATCTTCATGAACGTCAAGCAAGGCGACGGCTCCCTCTGCTGGCCCTCGACGCTCCGGCCTGAGGCGGTCAAGCCGGGATATGACACCTTCGACTTCCCCGCTGAGCTCATCGAAGCCGGAAAGCGCCACGGCGTCGCCATCCACGCGTGGATGATTGACTACATGGAGGGCGAAAACGGCCCCGCTTTCCGCCAGCATCCCGAATGGGCGGTGCGCAACGCCCAAGGCCAGTTCACCAACGAAGAGACCCTACGCGGCCGTCGTTTCACCGCGGTCTGGATGTGCCCGGCTCAGCGCCCCGGCTACACCGACCAGTGGCTCGTACCGCTCTATGGGGAACTGGCCGAGAGGTACGAGTTCGCGAGCCTCCACCACGACTACATCCGCTATCCCGGCGACCTCGCTCCCGACCAATACTGCTTCTGCGACTACTGTCTGGAGCACCTGCCGAACTGGGCGGGCTTGCTGAATCGCTCGCACCGCGACGAGCCGTTCCTGCACCCGCTCTACGACCGGCCCTACCTGGAGGCGCACTGGGAACCCAGCCCGCGCATGCTCCCGGCGGCGTGGGACAAGTTCGAGCGCAGCATGAAGGCCAAGATCCTCCTCGAAGGCAGCTCGTTTGCGGGCGGCCGCGCCGATCTCGACTACTTCTTCTACACCTACCGCACGCACCAGATCAACGAGTTCGCGCGTCTCTCCGCCGAGGCCGTCCGCGAGGCCAACCCGAACACCAAACTTAGCGGTGCCTACTTCAAGCATCCGGTGCTCTCGGGGCGATTCATCGGGCAGGATTGGCGCAACTTCCGACCTTGGAGCGACATCTTTGTGCCGATGGACTACCGCGACCACTATCCCGGCACGGTCGCGCACTACCACACCCTCCTCGCCGACACGATCGCCGATCAGAAGCACTGGGTGGGCGAAGGTGAACTATACGTTGGGTTCGCGCTCTGGCCGCTGTTTGTTGAGCGACCCGAGGGACCGTATCCGCAGGAGTACATCGCGGGAACGTTCGAGACGATCGCTCGGGCGGCACCGGATGGGGTCGTGGTCTTCTGCTCGGGCGATCTGGACCGGTATGGGGCGTGGGACACGTTGCGCGCGTGGTATTGCGGCTAAATGCCGAACCCGGGCCGGGGTTGAGTGCGTCTGAACCCTCATGCGATGGCTCGTGTTCCTTGCCCTGATTCCGATTACCGCCGTGGCCTTCCAAGGCGGTGCCGCTCCCAAGCCCACCTATGAGAAATCGGTGGCCCCGTTTCTGAAGAAGTATTGTCTTGGGTGCCACACGGGCAAGTTTGCTGCCGATGGCATCGACTTTGCGAAGATCAAGTCCAAGGCCGATGCGATCAAGGAGCGCAAGCTCTTGCAGAAGGGGGCAAAGTATCTCAAGGACAAGAAGATGCCACCGAAGAACGCCCCGCAACCCACGGCCGCCGAAGCCAAGGCGTTCATGGATTGGGCCGCAAAAGGAAAAGACTGATCGACTTTGGAGTTTAGATTTTGGATTTTGGAATAGCGGACGTGCCTCATTCCAAAATCCAAAATCCAAACTCCAAAATGCGACTACAATCCCCGCATGGGGTTTGATACCACGCTCGTTTCGCGCAAGTCCTTCCTTGCGTCCGTCTTTGCAGGCGCCGGGGCGATGTTGCTTCCCGCCGAGTCTCGAGCGGCCCTGGCCGAACTTCAAGACAAGCCGGACCTGACGACCGCCGATGTGGCCGCCGCCGAGCGACTCTTTGGGCTGGAGTTCAGCGAGGAAGAGCGCAAGGCCATCCTCGCCAGCGTTCGACAGGGCCGGGCGGGCATTGACGCCATCCGCAAGCTCGATATGCCGAACTCGGTCGCGCCGGCGTTCATCTTCGTCCCCGAGGGTAAACAACCCGCCCCCGGCACGCGCAACGATCTCCGCTATAGCCCCACCGGCCACAAGACCACGAGCGACGAGGACATTGCGTTCCTCCCCGTGATCGACCTGCAGGAGAAGCTCAAGCGCAAGGAGATCTCCAGCGTCGAGCTGACCGATCTGTATCTCAAGCGGCTCGAACGCTACGGCGGGCCGCTCATCAACGTGGTCACGCTCCTCAGCGAGGTCGCGCGGAAGCAAGCCAAGCGCGCCGACGAAGAGCGAGCTAGAGGCCGTGTGCGAGGCATTCTGCACGGCATTCCCTACGGCGTCAAGGACCTCCTTGCCTATCCGGGCTATCCGACGACGTTTGGCGCGGAGCCCTATGAGAAGCAGATTCTCGATGAAACGGCGACCGTGATCGCCAAGCTCGAAGCGGCGGGCGCCGTGCTTTGCGCGAAGCTTAGCCTCGGCGCGCTCGCCATGGACGATCATTGGTTCCGAGGCAAGACCAAGAACCCGTTTAACCTGGAGCAAGGCTCCAGCGGCTCGTCGGCGGGGTCGTCGAGCGCGATGGCGGCGGGGCTGGTGGCGTTCACGATCGGCACCGAAACGCTGGGCAGCATTATGTCGCCGTCGCATCGCTGCCGAGTGACGGGGCTGCGGCCGACGTTTGGGCGGGTGAGTCGGCACGGGGCGATGGCCCTGAGCTGGACGATGGACAAGATCGGTCCGATCTGCCGCACTGCGCAGGACTGCGCGGCGGTGTTGTCGGTCATTCAGGGCCGCGATCCACACGACCCGACGACGGTGGATCGGCCGTTGCGTTTTCGCCCAGATGTCGATCTCTCGAAGCTCAAGATTGGCTACCTCGAAAACGATGCCGCGCTCGATGAAGACGACGGCGGCGGTCTGGTTGGGTCACATCTCGACGTGCTGAAGAAGCTCGGCGCGAATCCGACTCCGATCAAGTTCACCCAACCCACACCGGGGATCGACGCGCTGCTGTCGGTTGAGGCTTCGGCAGCGTTCGAGGCGCTCACCCGCACCGGCGAGGTGAACACGATCAAGAGCAGCTTCTGGCCGAATATCTTCCGCTCGAACCGATTTGTGCCGGGCGTGGAGTTCATCCAGTGCATGCGCGCGCGGACGCTTTTGATGCGCAAGTTCGAGGAGGAGCTCGGTGACTTCGACGCGATCGTCGCGAGCGACCGAGGAAGCTATCTCTTGTTCATCACGAACCTGACCGGCCATCCGCAGCTCTACGTTCCGCAGGGTTTGACACCGCGCGGGGTGCAGCGCGGAGTGAGCATCGTCGGGCGGCTCTACGACGAGGGCACGATTCTGAGCATTGGGGCGCGCATTCAACAGGCGACGGAGTTCTGGAAACTCCGCCCGGACCTGTCGAAGCTGTGAGTCAAGGCGTACCTGGGAAGGTCACGAATGTGAACCCTCCGCCACTTGCGGAACGACCTGGGCCACTTGGAGCGATGCCAAACTGCAGTTTTAGCTTGGTGAAAACCCTAATGTCCGACGCTTGGCGCAGATGCCTGAGCGCGTCCTCTTTCGAACCAAAGCCGTAGTACTCGTAGGCATCTCCAAAGCTCTTCTCAAGCTCCAGCTTCATCGCTTCGGGCAGGTTGCCTAGACTACCGACTTCGGAGGGCAGATCCGGGCCACCCTGAAACCGCTTCGCCAGTTTCCGGACGAGGGCATCTTGCTCACGTTGGAGGTCCTGCTGCAGCTTCGTGACAACCTTCGCCGCTTGCTCAAGCCCTTCGTCAAGGAGGTCACCAGAGATGCCTCTGGTCGACACGACGAACCGTCCGTGCAGGCGCTCGATCTCCTTCGTCCGCTCAAGGCTCTTATCTCGGTCTTCCTGCGACTGTGGACGCCACAGTGGGAAGGGAGTGCGCCGAAGCGCGTCCACCATCTTCTCACGCGCTCCACGGTCTGGTAAGAGCGATGGGCCAACCACAGGACCTTGTGCCGGGACAGCTAGTTCGACGCTAGTAGAAAGCTCGAACCCCATGATCAAAGGGGCACTCCCGGCAGCCGGATCAATGTGAACCCCAGGCGTTTGACGAAGAAAGGCCTGCCGATCCTCAGGGCTCAGCGACGCAAGATCAATCGTGTAATCATCCTTGAGCTTCGTGTCCAGCACTTGGAGTACACGGTTCTTTTCTTGCCGTCTCATGAGTGGACCGATTCCTTTGTCGATGACAATGGCACTCCGGCGTCCCCATGGTTCTATGATCACGGGTTCGTCCTTGAGCGACAATGTAAACTCAGCAAAGTCCATCCGAGGGCGGAACTTATCCTCAATGCGTTTCTGGGAATTCGCGTCCATTGCGAAGACCAGTATCCCCTCAACCTTTCGGTCGGTAGGTTCTTGGTCGGTGGGAGTCAACACCCCCACCGACATCGCAATCCAGGCGAGAATCATGCGCCGCCGCCTGGACCACCTACGGGCGGGAGATCAGCCTTCCAGAAGACGCCTCGCCCGTTCGTGACCTTCTCGTCGAGATCGCGCGAAGCTGTCAGTTCCTCAAAGTGATGCTCAAACGTGTTCTTACCCCACCGGACATAGTAGTCCACGTAGTTGGTAACGATGTATCCGGCCGGGATCTCTGCGGACCAATCTTCGCGGTGCCACCACCAGTTGTCAGCAATTGCCCCGAAGAGGCCTCGCCAAAATGGTTCCTGGGTCGCGGATCCGGTGACAACGTAGTGGCATCGATAGGCTGCCCACCAATCGTAGACCTGAGTCTGATATGACTCCCACGAACTTAACGGCACCTTCGTGAAGTTGATGCTTTGGACATCGTAGACGGTCTCATCCCATTGGGCGCGGCTCGACGCGGCGAGCGTGAGCGTCAACATGGACGCCAGTAGCAACTTGAGTTTCATTTGCAGTTTCTCCTTGACCCCGCCAAGCTTCGAACTCTGTCCACCGGATAGCGAAGTCTTACCTTTACAGTATATATGCCCCCCCCGGAAATCCAAGCACCTGCGGCATTTCTTGTCTTTTCTGGTATATTTACTAGTATCGTATGGCGATCGCACGCTACTCTGCTGAATCGGGGTACAAGAATGGCATGCCGCTTCGCGTCGGGATGCTCTCCGTTGCTCACATGCACAGCTACGGCTATGCCGCCGGGCTTAGGCACCACCCGGGGGCGGAGTTGGCGGGCGTGTGGCACGACGAACCCGCTCAGCGCTCGGCGTTCGTGAGCCAGTTTGCGACGCCTGAGTACGACACTATTGACGCCCTGCTTGAGAACGTCGACGCGGTGATCATCTGTAGCGAGAATCGGCGCCACGTCGCGCATATCGAGGCGGCGTTTGCGGCCGGGAAGCCGGTGCTGTGCGAGAAGCCGATCGTGGGCGCGGAGGACGAGGCGGCGTATCTGGCCGAGAACCTGCTCGGCAAGGGGTGGCTGATGACCGCGTTTCCATGCCGCTATTCGCCGGCCTTTGGGCGGCTGAAGGAGCGGGTGGGAGAACTCGGGGCGATTCGCGCCATCTGCGCCACGAACCGGGGCCGCTGTCCGGGAGGTTGGTTTATCGAGCCGGAGAAATCAGGAGGTGGGGCGATGATTGACCATGTGGTCCACGTCACCGACTTGCTTCGCGCGATGCTGGGTGAAGAGGTGGTTCGTGTTCAGGCGCAGACGGGGCACAACCGCTACGGGCAGGCGTGGGACGATACGGCGATGTTGACGCTGGAGTTCGCGTCGGGGGTGTTTGCGACGCTCGATTCGAGTTGGTCGCGCCCGGATCATTACAAGACGTGGGGCGACGTGACGATGAACGTCGTCGGCGAGCAAGGCGTGGTCGAGATGGACATGTTTGGGCAGACGCTGGACGTGTGGGCGTCGGCGGCGCCGAGCCACCGCTTGGCGGGTTATGGCTCGGATGCGGATGCGCTGCTCGTGGATGACTTTGTGAGCGCCGTGGTTTCTGGACGCGAGCCGCCGATTACGGGGTTTGACGGTTTGCAGGCGTCGCGGGTCGCGCTGGCGGGGTACCGCAGCGCGGCTGAGCGCCGGGTGGTTGAGCTTTAGCTTGATCAGTCAACGATTCTGCCGACGAGCTTCAGCGGATCCTTCTCCATGGCCACGCGGGCGGCTTCGAGCACGGTCGAATTCTTGAGTCGCTGCTTGGTGGTACCCACGAAGAACTCGGTGATCGCCTGGTGTTGCGCCATCTGGTCCATGACCTCTTGAGCCGACTTGGGTTCGAGTTTGATGTACTGTCGCCAATGGTCGATCCACCCCTGCTCCTCCTCCGTTGAGGCCATCAGATAGACCTTGTCCACTTCCGCGATCTTGGCATCCCTGTTCTTGAAACTAAGCGCCCGGACCAAGGCGGGCAATATCCACTCTGGAGCGGCAGCCCGAATTCGATCGAGTTCGACGAGCCCATCCTTATCGTGGGTGCCTTGATGCTTGAGCATCAGGAGCGCAGCCTCGAGCCGAGGCTTCGTCAGCGACCAAGCGGTCATGCCTGGCTCAGGATCGAATACGACGAGGAACGGGTAGACAGGAGAGAGTCCACCGTTCGCTCCTCTGAGAACCGCGTAGTACATCACCTTTGCGTCTTCAAGCCTGTTGGCACGCCGTAAGGCTTCAGCGTAATCGAGCGCTATTTCTCCAGAAAAGCCAAGATCTTGGACCGAACGGCTCCACAGGAGGCTGTTGCGGAAAGCGTCTAGTGCCTCTGGAAGCTGATCAAGGCCCACGTATGCTCTCGCAAGTCCGTAATGAGCTGTTGCACACATCGCGTCAGGTTCGTAACTCCTGGTAACCGCAATCAGATTCTTGTACGCCAACACAGCATCCGCCCATAGTTTCTTGGTGAGCAGTTGGTCAGCACTCCTCTGAGCATTAGCGATGGCCGTACTTCGAGCGATCTCCTCTTGACTCAGCTCAGTCCGACCTGTTGAGCCTGCCTGCGCGGATGAGAGTTTGCTGTTAGCAAACATCAATGAAAGTGCCGCGAGTAGAATCGTGATTGTCTTTCTGTTCATAGTCTTGTTCCTCAGGGCGTCACGCCCACAAATGGAAAGCCAAAGATTGTGCGTTTTGACCAAACAGGATGCTGGTCAATCCGCGCATATCCGCCCATGCCGACATCTGGTGGCGGGATGTTAGGATTGTTAGGATCCGGATCCTCAACCACCCAAGTTCCATTTAAGAAGTGTGCCTCGGCTTTCCAGTGCCACTCAAACTGAACCAACGGAATCCAAACGTGTTTTAAGTCGCCTACTTTGGGAGGCTTATACATCACCCAAGTTTTAAAGGTATCATGCGCAGTTGACTTTGTCCACTGCTGGGTGTTGTTTTCTGGAAGCAAAAGAGGATTACGTGGCGTGTCTTCGAAATATCCTAAGCCCGTACCTTGGGCAAGATTCCACGAGCCTGAGAATGGATATGGCAGGTCAATATCTAGTGATTCAATGCCGTTCCAATACTCTTTTCTGAAGTGCGTAAATGCATCGGGAAGACTTGGATTTTGCACAGTCCGGTAAACATGCCGATCAGCTGTTATGAGTTGGCATATCGCCCCTTCACCAATCTGTCCGAAATCAGGCACCTGAATCAAGATATCCTTCCATTCGATTCCAGGCCCTGCCGGAATGGTTGCCGTCGCGACCCGAGTAAGAAGTAAATCGTTTCCTTCGGTCTTCGGATAACCTAATCTACGAAGCTGGCCCTGTGGCACATTAGGCTTGAGCGAGATGACGGTTAACGACTCAACCGCGATCGTTGGCAACCCGCCCGCGTAGAGAACGCCCTGTCCGGGAGCAGCCAATGTAGCTTGGCACTTCACTTCGCCCGGGATGGGTTGGCCCGCCAACGCAGGGTTGGTATAAGTGTTGTTCGAGTAGAACAGGAAGTTCTCACCAATGAAGTCCGGCAGCCCCAACATATCCTTACGACCAACGGAAATATGAGGATTGACTGCCTGCTGGATGACGTAGTCCTTAAAAATCGCCCAACTCTTCCCCGAGGGGTTTGTTACCGACCAAATCCGACTGGCGATGCCGGGGTTCGCCAGATGCTCGGGAATGTAGCCGGGCGGAGTAGCAAACGTTACCTCCGCTTTGATCTGCTGGCCTGTCAGAAACTTGATCTGCGGGGGGTCAACCGTGTCAAACCGAGTCGTACCCGTCAGTTGAACGCGCGGCACGATGATCCGCGCCTCGTAGAGCACCTTCGCTTCGCAGAAGCCGTCCGCAACAAGCACTGAGGCGAATGGATTCAGCGTCAGTGTAATCTCTTCAGCGCCATCCACCGCCGTGTAACGAGTGCCTTTCGCAACGCCCGTGACCGTGTAACCAATCAGAATTGGCTGGCCCTCTTCGTAAATGTAGATCGACTCGACATCTTCGTCAAGTTCGAAGCCAAGATCGTTGCTTGCGTCCCCCATCATGTCACCGAGAGGAATATAAAAAGTCGCCTCAAATGATGCCTCGCAATACTCGGCTGCGATCACCTTGCCTGTTGGATGTACG
>CAZPHD010000040.1:0-11120 GCA_964586225.1 uncultured Fimbriimonadaceae bacterium | reverse complement strand
GGTGTGGACGTCCCGGGGATGTTGTCGGGGACCCACTCGAACGTGGCTGAAATCTGGCCCGAGCAGTTCACGAAGTCCATATCAATTGCAGACGCGCCATACCCGCTTGCCGTGTTGGTGTATGGCACCGTCGCATTGGTATAGGCGATCTGACCGCCGCTCGGATTCTTGGGAGGAGCGGCTTTGAGGCGATTGTGACCCGCGTTCGCTCCCAACGCCAGGAACAGCAAGCATAGCAGGAGCCCACTCTTTAGAACGCATGAACGACCCATCAGTGCGATTGTAACACGGCAGAGTACACCTTGCGACATGAATTATACTTTTTTCATGATCGATGTTCGACTAGTGGGTCTGGCGGCTTCGATCACGAGGGTTCGGCGGACGTACGCGATGGAACACATCCTCTGCCTGTGCACGCGCAACAATCCGCTTGTAAGGCCGGTGGTTGCAACATCCGTTCGACTTGTGGCTCCGATCACGGGGTTTGATGGGCTTCAAGCCTCGCGGGTGGCTCTGGCGGGGTACCGCAGCGCCGCCGAGCGACGGGTGGTTGAGCTTTAGCGAGGCTTGGGTTCGTCACCGAGACGCACGGCCGTGATTTGGCCTGTGACTTGATCGAACACGACGTCAACTCGAACTTTCCAACTGCCCACGGTCCCGCGATACTCCAAGTTGATCGTGCTTGAACTCGGGCTATTCTGTCCGGTGATCTGATTCCGGCGCTCGTCAGGGTAACGGGTGGCCTTCTTTAGGGTCAGCTTCGCGGTCGGCCAGAGCTTCTTGGCAATCTCGAGACCCATCTCGGACCACTTGGCATCGCTACGTTTTATTGTTGCCAATCCAGCGGGCCTCCTCCGAATCTGACCTTCAAGATCCTGGTTGACGATGAGGCGCACCGCAAGCGAAGCTCGATCCAAGAACACAAGTCCAGACTTGCACTGGACTATCAGAAGTTTCTTGTCAGCACTGAGACTGGTGTACGGCGCTGACCCGTTTGCGCCAATAACCTTGAGCGCAGAAGATCTGGCGTCAACCGCCCTGTTCTGCTCCTCTACGCTCAAGCCAGTGTGGGCACTTTGTGCACCTACCAAAGCAGGCAACCCTGCAAGAGCTGCGAGAAAACCCGAACACCATACAACTTTCATACACTCTCTCAGGGCATCGGGATTGAGCGCCACCAAAGCGACGCCGAAGGCTGCGGACTGTACACTCGAATCAACTTTGCGTAGTCGTCACCCAAGATTTGAGAATCGCTTAGATTGTAGAACTGGCCCGCTGAGGTTGCCATCATCAACGCGCGTGCCACACCAATACTCTTTCCAGACCTTAGCTCTAGCCAGAATTTGTTCGCGAGTTCGGAATAGTGATGCAGTTTTACTTCGACAGTAAAACCCATAACGGCTTGATTTTCTAGGAAGTAGCCGTAGCCGTTGTAAAATGGATAAAGCAAATATGTATAATTGTTGATTGCTCCAAAGATTCTGCAGGAAAAGAATGCCGCAATGTTTATCGACGGATGTCCACTAGTATTAAATGGCGGCCAAGGATATGAGATTGCATCTTCGCGCATTTGCTGAATACTTGGCGTTAACTCGATAGGGGGATCCGGCAGATTGGACTGGTATTTTGAAAGGTAGATCGGGCTGTCATTGGGAACCGGCACTCCATCAAAGAAGCTATCTGGGTTTGAATGCCCTACGTAACAGAAGACATTAACCCCCTCCAGCAGGCGATCCCGGAGCAACTGATGTGTCCAGCCGGCGCTGTATTCGTATGATCGCGGATATTGTAGCTGAAGCAGCTGATGATATGTGGATGCACCGCCGGTGGAGCCGGGCCACTCTGGTTCGCCCGGAACTTCAAGTTCATTAAGGCTGAAGAGTGCCGCCTTGTTCCTTGTTGGCGCGCTGTAAGTGTGCTCAAACCACTGTTGAGCTCCTCCCGGATGCGTTTCAGCCAGCACACGGCACTTCACTGTGACGGATTCGGTTGGGTATGAATAGAAGAAGCTGTCAAACATGATTGCCCCCTCTTGAACCGGATGAGCCCGGTCCCTTGCTCAGGCTCCCCGCCACCTCCTGGGGCAACGGGCGTGTTCAGGGCCAATGTGGGGCCATCGTTCAAGTACAACTCAAACTTGGCAATGTGATTATGAGGGGCGGTGATCTGCGCTCGGTAGAACGCACGTGCGTTCGTGCCCGAGAAGTACACCGGGCTGGGATAGCCGTAGTGCGGGAAGAACTCAATCCCCGCGTAGGACAGCGAGACGGCCAACACCATGATGTGGGCCACAAGTGCACGCCCAAGGCTATTTCTTGCCATACATGCATGATACGTGAAAACCTCGAAGATCCCAAGTAACTTGGTAGAACCTGGTAGATTTGCTAGGATCATTTAGCAAGGGGATGTTCTGAAAGATCGGTGTCATTACCATAGATTTCCTTTCGGCGGGTTCCACCGCGACGCAGGGCGACCGGCGGCAGAGTTTGTCGCGAGCTTCGGGACGAACCCACCGACGACCTCATTGATTCCGCTGCGCTGGCTAGCGTCGGGACGAACCCACCGACGACCTCAGAATCCGCACTCGACACCGCCACCTTCGCCCCCCCAACGCCACTGTGCCAAAATCAAACTCATGGCTGGCCATTCCAAATGGAAGAACATCCGCCTGCGCAAGGGCAAGCAGGACGCGATTCGCGGAAAGCTCTTTACCAAGATCAGTCGCGAAATCATCATCGCAGCCCGCGAGGGGGGCGGCGATGCCGATTTGAACCCGCGACTCAGGGTCGCCGTCGGCAAGGCGCGCGAAGCTTCGATGCCCGCCGAGAATGTCAAACGCGCCATTGACCGCGGTACCGGCGTCATCGAAGGCGCGAACTACGAAGAGATCACCTACGAGGGTTACGGCCCCGGCGGCGCCGCGATCATGCTTGAGGTGTACACCGAGAACCGCAACCGCACCGTCGCCGAAGTTCGTCACGCGTTCTCCAAGCACGGCGGCAACCTCGCCGAGAACGGCTCGGTCAGTTGGCAGTTTAAGCACGTCGGCTCGATCATGGTCCCCAAAGACGGCGTGGACGAAGATGAACTCACCCTCACCGCCATCGATGCGGGGGCCGACGATGTGCTGTCTGAGGACGAGACGATCACGATCTACACTCCGCGTGAGGCGCTGCACACGTGCAACGAGGCGCTGAGCAAAGCCGGATACAAGACCGACGAGGTCGCGCTGATGTATCTCGCGACGAACAAGGCGAACCCTACCGCGGACGACATTCCGAAGCTGCTGAAGCTGCTCGATGCGCTCGAAGACCTCGACGACGTGCAGGAGACCTATGTGAACGTGGATATCACGGAGGACATGCTCCAAGACGCGTGACGAGCAGCAATCGCGCACCGGTGATCACGCTGATCGTGGTCGCGCTGAACATCCTCGCGGCCTATGGGTTGCTGGTGCGTCCGGAACTGCTGTTTACGCTCGGATTTGATGTCCAGGCGTTTAAGCCTTGGATGCCGCTCACGAGCTTGTTTCTGCATCAGAACGTGGTGCATCTGCTCGGCAACATGGTGTTCTTGGCGGCGGTTGGCCCGCGGGTTGAGGAAGCGGCCGGGCCGTGGCGCTTCTTACTCGTCTACTTGGGAGGCGGGCTCGCCGGCGGTCTCGCTCATGCGCTCCTCGCACCTGCCGGTCCGATGGCAATGCCGCTCATCGGGGCCAGCGGCTGCGTGGCGGCCTGTATTGCCTACTACAGCATTCGCTACGTCGGGCTGCAGGTGACCCTCGCGCCAAAAGTCGGCGTGCCGATGCTGGCGATCACGGTTGTGTGGGTGGCGCTCCAGGTGCTTGGGGCGTTTGTGTCGCTGGGGGGTGAGGTGACCGGCACCGCTTATTGGGCACACCTCGGAGGCTTTGCCGCCGGGTTGGCGTTCGCGACACTGTTCCGGGCCAAGCGCGATGCCGACCGGCAGCTTGGGCATGCGGTGATGGACCGGCTCGATAATCGGAGTCCGGCGGCCAAGCTCGCGGCCACGGAATTGCACCTTGAGGAGCATCCGGAAGACGTCGTCGCGCTCCTCAAGCGAGCAGACACGCTGGCGATGCTGGGCGATCGCGACCACGAGGCGGATGCGCTGATTCAGGCGCTGGACAAGCTGCCCGAGTCCGAACAGCCGCGGTTGCTGGCGCGACTCATCGGGATCGGCCAGATTCAAAGGTTGCCGTCGCTACGCCGGACGCTCCTCGCCGATCGGTTTCGCGTGGCCCATGAGGACTTGGCCAAGGGGTTGCTGCTGAGCGTGGTAGCGGGTTCGCCCGACGATCCTCAGCGACCCGAGGCGTTGCTCGCGCTGGCATCGCTCGGCGAGGCGAGCTACCTGCAAGAACTCCGGGAGCGGTTCTCATTGCATCCGGCTTGCGACTTGGCACGGGCGCGAGGTCTGTTTTGAAGGCTTGGTGGCGGCGCGTTCGGCCGTATGTGCTGAGTAATGCCGTTTACACGGTAGCGCGATGCATCGGCGTGACACTCCGGATCCAGCCTGTCGGCTGGGAAGCGGTAAAGGACCTGCCGGTGGGGCGCATCTACACGGGTTGGCACGGCCGGTCGTTCATTCCCGCCAACTTCTTCAAGGGTCGCGGGGTGTGGTGCATCATCAGCCACTCGAAGGACGGCGAAATGCAGACGCGCATTTTCGGGCGATTTGGTTTCCAGGTCATTCGCGGATCGACAGGCCGCGGGGGCGAACGGGCGCTCGTCGAGAGCATTCGGGTGCTCCGAAAGGGCGATGAGATGGCGATCACGCCGGATGGTCCGCGAGGGCCCGCCGGGGTGGTGCAAGGCGGCGTGATGCTCATGGCCAAGAAGACGGGGGCGGCATTGGTGCCGGTGGGGTCGTCTTCGCGCCGCGGTTGGTATGCGCCAACGTGGGATCGTTACCTGGTGCCGGGCTTCTTCTCACGCGCCGTGTTCATCTTCGGCGAGCCGATCTACGTGCCGAAAGACGCGACCGATGACGAGGTTGAGGCGCTTCGTCAGAAGCTTGAGGCCGCGATCCACGACGTCCAGGCGCGGGCCGAGGCCCACGTTGGGGCGCACGCGCCAAAGTTCCCTTCTCCTGCTACTCCTACCGGGGAATAGCCGGGCCCGGCGTGGAACGTTAAGCTCGGACCGCACTGGCGCTCCGGGCTGGCTATGCTAACGGGTGAACTATTCGTTCAAGAGGGACTGATCAGTGATGATCAGTTGCGCTTGGCCGAAGATAAGCAACGTGAAATGGGGGGTGCTGACCCCATTGCTCGCGTGTTGGTGAACCTTGGATTCATCGAAGAGCGCGACCGAGTTCGCCTACTCGGTCAAGTGTGGGGCATTCACCTGGTTGAGCTGAAAAACCAGAACCCCGAACCCGACGTTCTTCAACTGATTCCGCCCACGATGGCCAAGCGCTTTAAGGCGATTCCGCTGGAGCGGCAGGGGCAGAAGTTGCTCGTCGCCATGGCGAATCCTCTGGACGTGTTCGTTATCGACGAACTTCGCCTCGCTACCGGGCTCGAGATCGAGCCGATGATCGCGGTTGAAGAGGACGTAAACGGCGCGCTGGCGGCGTTCTATCGTGTCGAAGTCAACGTCAACGATCAGATCGCTGGCGTGATGAAGGACTTCGATGGTCAGATCGAAGTCGCCCGCGGTGAAGAAGACGAGCTTTCCGAGGATGAGCTTCGTGAGCTCGGCGAAGACGCGCCGATCATTCGCCTTGCAAACCTGATCATCAGCCAGGGCATTCAGGACCGCGCTAGCGACATCCATATTGAGCCCCTAAAGGACGGCATCCGCGTTCGGTACCGCATTGACGGCGTCATGATTGAGGCGATGCGCCTGCCCCGCAAGGTGCTCGCGCCGCTCACCTCACGTTTCAAGATCGTCGCAAACATGGACATCGCCGAAAAGCGGGTCCCCCAAGATAACCGCATCTCGGTGACTTCGAACGGCAAGGAGTTCGATCTTCGCGTGTCCACGCTGCCGGTGGTCTATGGCGAGAAGATCGTTATGCGAATTCTTGACAAGGGCGGCATCAGTGTCGGCTTGTCGAAGCTCGGCTTCATGCCGCACAACCTCAAGATGGTCGAGGATTGGTCGAGCCGCACCTACGGCATCATCCTCGTAACCGGCCCCACGGGTTCGGGTAAGTCGACCACGCTGTATTCGATTCTCAACAAGATCAACGACGGCCAGAACAACATCATCACGATCGAAGATCCGGTTGAGTATGAGCTGTCCGGCATCAACCAGTGCGGCGTCAATGTTCGTGCGGGCATGACGTTTGCGAAGGGTCTTCGCGCGATGCTCCGCCAAGACCCGGACGTGATCATGGTCGGTGAGATGCGCGACAACGAAACGGCGACGATCGCCATGGAAGCCGCGCTCACGGGCCACTTGGTCTTGAGCACACTTCACACGAACGATGCCCCGTCCGCGCCGATGCGCTTGATCGACATGGATGTGGAGCCCTTCCTGATCGCCTCGTCGATTGTAGGCGTGCTGGCTCAACGCCTAGTGCGGCAGACCTGCCCCAACTGTAAAGAGGCTTACACGGCGAGTCGGGAGAGTCTGCTCCGCTATGGTTTCCCGATTCCGGAAGAGATCGGGGCGGACACCCACGGCGAGCTTACGCTTTTCAAGGGTCGCGGTTGCGATCAGTGCAAGGGAACGGGATACAAGGGCAGAACGGGTGTGCACGAACTTATGCAGGTCACGGACGATATTCGAGATCAGATTCTTCACAAGGCCCCTGGCCATGTCCTGAGGAATCTTGCTCTTGAACATGGAATGAAGACTTTGCCGATGGATGCCGTGCAGAAGATTCTGATGGGAGTCACAACGGTGGACGAGGTTCTCCGTGTCATCTACGCCTAGTTTGGAGAGGAACCGATGTCAGCACAATATGTAGCCAGCCACCCCGACTCACTCGAGAAGCTTGTCAGTCGCATTGATGAGATTGCGGTGCTGCCGCACGTCGTGTACAAGGTGCTTGAGTTGTCGGCAACAACGGATACCGCGGCCTCGGCGCTTGAGCGGGCGATCGTCATTGATCCGGGGTTTTCGACGCGCCTGCTGACTTTGGCGAACTCGGCGTTCTACGGGTTGCCCCGCCGGGTCACTTCGATTCGCGAAGCGGTGACCTTCCTCGGCTTTAAGCAGATTCGCCAGCTCGCGATGACCGTCGGGTTCTTCGATATGTTCGTTGGAAAGAACGACCGCGAGTCGCTTCGTCGCCGGGCCTGGTGGCGCCACTCGATCGACTCCGCGGTGTGTTGCCGATACCTGGCTCAGCAAACCCGCTTGATGCCCCCCGACGAAGCGTACACGTGCGGGCTGCTTCACTACATCGGCAAACCGCTCATGGATCGGTTTACTCCGGGGGCGTTCGATCAGGTGGAGGCGCTCGTTGACTCGGGGGCCAGCGAACGAGCGTCGGAGCAGGCGGTGTTTGGATTCGATCACATCCATGTGGGCTATGCGGCCTGCCAAAAGTGGCGACTGCCGGAGACCTTGCTGGACGGTATTGATTACGATCAGCCCGATAACCCGGAGGCTGCCGTTGCCTCTGCGATCGTGGCCGTAGGTTCAGCAATCGCTAGGAGCATCGTGGATGGACCCAACGCGGCTCCGCTTCCCGAATGGGCGTTGGCGATCCTACAGTTTGCTCCTGATCAAGCCGATGATCTAATTGAACGAGCGACAGAAGTCCTTGCTTCAGCGCAGAGTTTGACTTTCTAGGAGAGCTATGAGTCAGTTTGATTGGAATCGAGTGCTTGATCAGTCCGCCGACGCGCCACCCCCTGCGGTTGAGCCTAAGGTGATTGATCTGGCTGAGCCGGAAGAGCCAGTGGTTGAACGCCCCGCGGGGAACAACTACCGACCGGCCGCGATTCCGGTCGGCGTCCATGAGATTGACGTATCGGATCACCGCTATGACGTGGTTGATGAGCCTCATCTCAAGGTTGAGTCCGGAGGCGACCAGGTCAAGCCGATCGATGACGTCCACCTCGACGACATCCTCCGCATGGCGATGGACCGCAAGGCAAGCGACATCCACCTCACCGCGGGACTGGCTCCAACGATCCGGCTTGATGGCGAGTTGTCTCAGTTGCCCTATGCCGTGCTTGAACCGCAGCATGTGAGGCGGCTGATCTTTGAAACGCTGACCGATGAACAAGTCGAGAAACTTGAGAGCACCCACGAACTCGACTTCGGCTACAGCGTTCGTGGCCTCGCTCGGTTTCGGTTTAACGTGTACATGCAACGTGGGAGCTATGCGGGAGCTCTGCGGGCAATTCCGACCAAGATTCCGTCGTTCGACGACCTTGGGCTGCCCGTCGTGATCCGAGAGATTTCGAAGCGAACTTCGGGGCTGGTGCTCGTGACGGGCCCGACGGGATCAGGTAAGTCGACCACGATCGCGGCGATGATCGACGACATTAATGTCAATCGGACCTCGCACATCATGACGATCGAGGATCCGATTGAATATCTGCATCAGCACAAGAAGTGCATGATCAACCAGCGAGAGTTGCACTCAGACACGTACTCGTTCCACAATTCGCTACGGGCGGTGCTCCGTGAAGATCCTGACATCATTCTCGTCGGCGAGCTTCGCGACCTTGAGACAATCGAAGCCGCGTTGACGCTTGCCGAGACGGGCCACTTGGTGTTTGCCACTTTGCACACGCGAAACGCACCATCGACGGTTGATCGTATTGTCGATGTTTTTCCATCGGACCAGCAGGCCCAGATTCGAGTCTTGCTCGGCAACACTCTCGAAGGGGTCGTATCTCAGCAGTTGCTGCCGCGACTCGGGGGTGGACGAAAGGCGTCGCTTGAGATCATGCTCGGCACTCCGGCCATCAAGAACCTGATCCGCGAAGGCAAAACGCATCAGATGTATTCCGTGATCGAAACTTCGGCCCAACTGGGGATGCAGACGATGGACCGATCCTTGGCCGATCTGTTCAAGAATGGCTACTGTAGCTATGAAGAATGCTTGATGCGCGCGGTGGACAAGGAGAACTTCGCGCGGCTTGCCAAGGGCGGATAGCCACGCAGGTACCCTTAGCCCACCTATGCTGGATGGACTCGTCAAGCGTGTCGTCGCTCCGCTGAAGCCCTGGCTTCGTCGGCGACTTGGCGAGGACTATGACGCTTGGGCCAACTGGGCGCAAGCCCGCGTGACGCGACTCCAGCGGCGCAGTGGGCACTTCACGGGAACCAAGGTGGTCTGGGTGTTTTCTGGGCACGCGACCCTTGAGCCGTTTGAACTCGTTGGACCGGCTCCGGGTGAGGTCATGATCGAGACGGTGGCCTCCGGCGTCAGTCCCGGCACCGAGATCGCAAACTTCGCCGTACTGCCCAACACGTCGCCGCAGTTCCCATCGACGCCAGGATACAGCGCCCTCGGACAGGTGATCTCCGTTGGGCAAGGGGTGACCGGTTTCCGGGTTGGCGACTTTGTGCTCGCGCCAACGCCCCACGCAAGTATCGCCACAGCAGCGTCGACCGCGATTGCCCAAGTGCCCGCTGAGACCCCCATCGCGGCAAGTCTCTATATGATGGGGGTGATTGCCTATCACGGCGTGCACCTTGCCCACCTGGAGCCGTCTGAGTCCGTCATTGTCGTTGGTCGAGGCATCATCGGCCAGTTCGCCGCTCAGATCGCGCGGATGAAGTCGCCCGTCAGAATTGCTTCGGTGGCTAGGTCCGGTTCATTCGTGGGCGAGTCGTTGCGCCGTTTTTGCGACGAGGTCATCGTACTTGAGCAAGGTGAACAGCCCAGCTTCGAAGCCGATGTCACGTTTGAGGTGACCGGGAGTCCTTCCGCACTTAGAACGGCGGTCGCTTTCACCAAACCTGGGGGACGCATCGTGCTCCTCGGGAGCACCCGAGGAATGGTTGACGGAGTCGACTTCGCGGAGATTGCGCGCAAGCGGCTCACGCTCGTCGGTGCCCATACCGCGACGCTGACGTCTTGTGCCAAGTCGGGCGTGTATGATCCGACGATCGTGACGCACGCGGTTGCCGATGCATTAACGTCGGGCGCGATGGATGCCGGCGGGCTTGTCGAAGCCACGGTTGCGCCCGAGGAGCTGCCTGCGTGGTATCTCGAAATGGCGGATGATCGATCTCGAGCACTAGGCCTTGTGGTTGATTGGCGGCGACTCGACAAACACCACCGCACGCGAACGATCGGCTTTTTCCACGGATTGAGCCGCCAAAAACCAACGCAACTGCGGCCGCTGGCTGCGGCTTCCAACCCGGCGACGCAAGCACGTCCTCACGTGCAGGTAGCTGAGCCCCCAGTCGGGATTGCCATCCTCGGTTGTGGAGTGCAGGGGAAGCTCAATGCGGCAGATGTTCTGGCGTCCGATGGAGCGCGCCTTGCGGCGGTCATGGACCCCCAGCTCCAACTGGCGCAACGCTTGGGAGATCAGCATGGAGTTCCTGCCTATCCGGACCTTGAGGCGGTACTCGCAGACCCGTCCGTTGACGCTCTGTTTCTCGTGACCCCTCACCACCTTCATGGGCCCCAAGTCGAGGCCGCGGCTCGCTCTGGCAAGGCGGTCCTGGTTGAAAAACCCCTGGCGGCCAACTACATGGATGCGGAGTCCCTCGTGCAAACCGCCGAAGCCGCGGGAATCCCGTTGGCAACTTGGCTCGGCGTACGATACACTCCGGCCTACCAAGCCGCAAAGCGGCTGTGTATCGCCGGAGCGTTGGGCGAGTTACGGGGTGGGACGCTTAGCGTTCAGATGTACAAGCCGCTTTCTTACTACAAGGTGAGCGGATGGCGGGCGCATTGGGAGACCGCGGGAGGAGGCGTCCTCATCATGAATGCCATCCACTTCCTCGATGTGTTCCTCTGGCTCGCAGGGCAACCGGTAGCCGAGGTGTCTTGCTTCTACTCCGCGCTCGCCGATTCAAGTAGCGAAGTTGAGGACACGATCTCGCTTTGGCTCCGCTTCGAAAATGGCGCCACCGCGACCGTTCAAGTTTCTTCCTGTACGATGGGCACCGCGCATATCGGGCCGGAAATGAGGCTTTATGGGCAAGATGGGTCGCTCAGCCTTGGAC
>CAZPHD010000039.1:0-28538 GCA_964586225.1 uncultured Fimbriimonadaceae bacterium | reverse complement strand
GCTCTTGCGCCGAGTGTCGCTCACGTTGAGGATGCCCTGGGCTCCAACGAACCCGTTCCGCAACTCATCGGCTGGCGTGCGAAGGTTGGTGCCTATGTTTCGCTTACGAAGCCACGCATTATCAGCTTGCTCCTCTTCACCACGATGATGGCGCTGTTTGCGGCGGCGGGCGGCTGGCCGGGCGGCACGTTGTTCTTCACCTGTCTCATCGGTGGCTACATGGCGGCGGGAGCTGCGAACGCGATCAACATGGTGATTGACCGGGACATTGACCAAACGATGGAGCGGACGGCCAAGCGGCCAACCGTAACGCAGGCCATCTCCTCAACTCATGCCCTCGCTTTCGCGTTTTCGTTAGCCGTGATTTCGTTCGCGATCCTCTGGATCGGCGCAAATCTGCTCGCGGCGATGCTGGCCCTGGCTGGCCTGGCGTTCTACGTGGTCGTGTACACACTCCTGCTCAAGCGTCGGACGTGGCACAACATCGTCATCGGCGGCGCGGCCGGGTCATTCCCGCCGCTCGTCGGTTGGACGGCGTTCACGAATGAGCTGAGCCCGATGGCCTGGATCCTGTTTGGGATCATCTTCGTGTGGACTCCGGTGCACTTCTGGGCGCTGGCCTTGCTCATCAAAGATGAGTACGCCGAGGCGAACGTTCCGATGCTGCCGGTAGTGCATGGCGAACGGGCGACGGCGGTGCAGATCGTTCTGTACGCGATCGTGACCGCGATCGTGTCGACGCTGCCCGTTTTATTCCCATCTCAGGATCGACCACACGTTGCGCAAATCTATCTGGTCACGGCTCTCGTCCTCAATGTCGTGTTGCTGATGATGAGCGTGCAGTTGCTCCGGCAAACGGATCGGCCGCACGCATTCCGGCTGTTCAAGTTTTCGATGGTTTATCTCGCCGTACTTTTTCTCGTTTTTGCCATTGACTGTTCGATTCCGAAGGGTTCGTCACCAGCGTCAAGACAGGCAAGCCATCATCATGGTAGTCTCTCTGGCGACCAAGGCGTCTTGAACCTGGTCGGGGGCACGGAGCGCACCTAAATGGGTCAATTGTTCAAACCAAGCGCAAACTCGGCGGCGAGGGGCAGTCTGATGATGCTCGGGCTCGCCCCGTTTATCCTGTTTTATGCGGGTTCGACGATCAGTCGATCCCCCTACAACACGAAGCAAGGCGTGCCGCTTGATCAGCCGGTGCCATTCAGCCACAAGCACCACGTGCGGGAACTTGGCATCGATTGCCGCTTCTGCCATCCGTCCGTCGAGACGGGCGGAACGGCGGGGATCCCTCCGACCGAGACGTGCATGACCTGCCACAGTCAGATTTGGACGAACAGCCCGATCCTGGAACCGATGCGAAAGTCGATGGAGACGGGTGAGCCGGTCAAGTTCGTGAACGGCGACAAGGGCTGGAACTTGGTGAACAAGGTTCCTGAGTTCGTTTACTTCAACCACAGCATCCACATCGACCGAGGCATCGCGTGCAACCAATGCCACGGTCCTGTTCAGGAGATGCACATCACGTTCAAAGGCAAGCCGTTCGCGATGGCCTGGTGTTTGGAATGCCACCGCGAGCCGGAGAAGTTCATCTACGCCGACCCGGCGAACACCGACATGACCCCGCGTGAGCAGGTTTTTGACCTGTATCGCAAGATTCAGGACGGCGACAAGCTGACGGCTCGCGAGGCCGACATCATGAAGGGCGGCATGGGCGTGCGCGGCAAAGATGAGCAGCTCACCGAAGAGCAACTCGAGAAGTTTTACAGCATGAAGAAGAAGCAGTTGGAAGACTGCTGGATTTGCCACAGGTAGGAACAAGTTGGGGACGGAAGGGAAGCGATTAGATATGGATGCCATCCGAGCGAAGCTCGGAGGCGCGTCAGGCTCGACCTATTGGAAGGGTCTCGAGGAGCTTGCAGAGACCGACGAGTTTAAGGTTTGGCTCGACGATGAGTTTCCGCATCGCCGCTCGATTCCCGACGTAGATCGCCGCTCGGTGCTGAAACTGATGGGTGCGTCGCTCGCGCTGGCTGGGCTCGCCGGATGCCGCAACCTGCCACAAGAGAAGGTGGTCCCGTTCGTCCGCGATCCTGAGAACCGACCGCCGGGCACCGCGCTCTACTATGCGACAGCCATGCCTTTCGGTGGCTTTGCCTTCCCGGTGATTGTGGAGAGTCACGAGGGTCGCCCTACCAAGCTCGAGGGCAACCCGGATCACCCGTGGAGCGCGGGCGCTTCGGAGAGCTTCGTGCAGGCTTCAATCCTGAACATGTATGACCCGGACCGGTCGGCAGATGTCACGCAGAAGGGGCTGATCAACACGTGGGACGCCTTCATTGGCATGTCGCGCAAGATGCTTGACGGCATGAAGGCCACCGGCGGTACCGGATTCCACCTTCTGACTGGCGTTGTGGCCTCGCCGACCCTTTACGCCCAGATTCAACGGTTCCTTAAGGCCTTTCCGAACGCGAAGTGGCACCAGTACGAGCCGGTCAACAACGACAATGAAATGGCGGGCACACGGATGGCTTTCGGTGAGTCGGTTCAGCCGATCTACCGGTTTGCGGATGCGCGGGCCGTGCTCTCACTGGACGGTTGCTTCATGGCCACCAACCCTCATACGGTTGGTTATGCAGGCGACTTTGCGAAGACGCGCCGACCGGGTCAAGGTATGAGTCGGCTGTGGGCGGTTGAGAGTTCGCCGACCCTCACGGGTGCTTATGCCGATGAGCGCGTTACCTTGAACCCGGCCGAGGTTGAGCTGGTCGCGGCGGCCGTCGCGGTGAAGCTTGGCGTCGCGAGCGTCGGCGTGACTTTGCCTAAGGGTGTGACAAGCGCCTGGATTGATGCGGTTGCGGGCGACCTCGCGAACGGTGGTGTCGTTTACGTCGGCGCCCACCAACCCGCAGCGGTGCACGCGTTGGCTCACGCGATCAATCAGAAGATCGGCGCGCCAGTTGACTACTACCCGCTTGCCGAGTCGGCGCCGGTTTCGAAGCTGGCTTCTCTGACCGAGTTGGCACAAGCGATGGCGAGCGGAAAGGTCCGTACGCTCATGATCGCGGGAGGCAACCCTGCATACAATGCGCCTGGCGATCTGAAGTTCGCCGATGTACTGCCCTCGGTCCCGACCACGATCTACTTCGGCGAGTTTCAAAACGAGACCTCGAAGCTGTGTCAGTGGGTGCTGCCCGAAGCACACTTCTTGGAGTCCTGGGGTGATCTGGCTTCCCCGGACGGCACGATCACGATCCAGCAACCACTCATTGAGCCGCTCCACAAGGGCAAGTCACTGACTGAAGTGCTTGGTCTCATGATGCGTGATCTACGCACGGGTGAAGAGCATGTTCGCGATACGTGGAAGTCGCGAGCTGCGGACCGAGTCGCTTGGGAAAAGTTTCTGAACGATGGCTACATTGCAGGCACAAAGAACGAACCCAAGTCGCTGACCGCCTCCGTGGCGGGCTACTCGGGCTCAACTCCGCCGAAGGGCACGTTCGCGGTCTTCCTTCCTGACCCGACCATCTGGGACGGATCTTATGCAAACAACGGCTGGATGCAAGAGCTTCCCAAGCCGTTGACGAAGATGACCTGGGACAATCCGGTGCTGATCAGTCCGGCGACGGCGGAGGAACTGGGCGTTCAGTTCGAAGAGCACGTTCAGATCACAGCGAACGGAGTTACCGTCGAGGCTCCGGTCTTTGTGACACCCGGACATCCCGACGGTGTGGTGACGCTCCACATGGGCGGCGGGCGGACCGCCGGGGGGAAGGTGGCCGAGGGCGTCGGATTCGACTTCATGAAGCTGCGATCTTCGAAGAACCCCGACTTTGCGGTGGTTCAGGTCGAGAAGAGCAACGGCAAGACCCAACTTGCGACGTCGCAGATGCACCACTCGATGGAGGGCCGCGATATTATTCGCGAGGGCACGGTCATGCAGTTTATGACCGATGCCTCGCTGAAGCCGAAGAACCTGCACGAGTTTGAAGACGAGACCCTCTACAACCTCACTGAAGAATGGAAGGAGCACGGGCATCCGCAGTACGGCATGGTCATTGACCTGAACCTCTGCGTTGGCTGTAACGCCTGCGTTACGGCTTGCCAATCGGAAAACAACATCCCGACGGTGGGCAAGGGTGAAGTCGCCCGCGGCCGTGAATTGCACTGGATTCGCGTTGATCGCTACTATCGCGTGAAGGATGCCGAAGGAGTCCGAGACGTGAAGACAGGGGCAGCGGAGAGCTTTAGCAACATGGAGAGCCCGACCCAGGTCGGGGGGCAACAGGCCAGCCAGGACATCTTGAATCCGAACCTGACGATGACGGTATTCCAACCGATCACGTGTATGCACTGCGAAACCGCGCCATGCGAGCCGGTGTGTCCGGTTGCCGCAACGGTTCACAGCCACGAAGGCTTAAACCAGATGGTTTACAACCGCTGTGTTGGCACTCGCTATTGCTCGAACAACTGCCCCTATAAGGTCCGGCGGTTCAACTACTACAACTACCAGTTCGGGCAAACCGACCAGATTCCGGGCAAGCCGTACGGGCAGCGCAACTTCCAGTCCGAGCAAGACATCAAGTTGCTTCGGCTTCTGCACAACCCGGATGTTACGGTGCGAAGTCGCGGTGTCATGGAGAAGTGCACCTACTGCGTCCAACGCATCAACGAGGCACGCATCGTAGCCAAGAAAGAGCGACGCGACGTCGCCGATGGTGAAATCGTGACGGCATGCCAGCAGGCTTGTCCGACGCGGGCGATCACGTTTGGCAACCTCGCAGATCCCGCCGCCGCCGTGACTCGGATGCGAGCCAACGGTCGCAACTATGGCTTGCTGACCGAGCTCAACACGAGGCCTCGGACGACTTACCTGGGACGGGTCCGCAACCCGCACCCGGCTCTGGAGAACGCATAAGATGGCTGACCCAAGGCTAAAGCCCACCGATGATGTCCTGATTGACGGACAGCATAACTACGAGACGATCACGGATCGGATCGGCGGGGTTGTGCTCAATCAAGACAACTTCTCGCCGTCCCATGCGAAGGGTCGCAACTGGTTCCTGTTCCTCACGGTCGGATTCTTGCTTCTTTCGCTGATGATGTTGTCCATCGGGTGGCTGCTCTATCAGGGCATTGGCATCTGGGGCAATAACCAGCCGTCGGCCTGGGGCTTCGACATCATCAACTTCGTTTGGTGGATCGGTATCGGTCACGCCGGCACGCTCATTTCGGCGATCTTGCTCCTCATGCGGCAAAAATGGCGCATGTCGATCAACCGATTTGCCGAGGCCATGACCATCTTCGCGGTCATGTGCGCGGGCCTGTATCCTCTGCTCCACACCGGTCGGCCGTGGGCGGCTTATTGGCTGTTTCCTTATCCGAACTGGCTGGCCATGTGGCCTAACTTCCGGTCGCCTCTGGTGTGGGACGTCTTTGCGGTTTCAACCTACTTCACGGTGTCGTTGCTCTTTTGGGGTATCGGCCTGATACCCGACTTTGCGACACTGCGAGATCGCGCAAAGAGCAAGGTCGCGCGCACGGTCTACGGAATCGCCTCGCTGGGATGGCGCGGCTCGGCCAAGCACTGGCACCGTTACGAGCAGGCCTACATGGTGCTCGCCGGCCTTTCGACCCCACTCGTCTTGTCGGTCCACTCGATCGTGTCCTTCGACTTCGCCGTCTCGATCCTTCCCGGTTGGCACGTGACGCTGTTCCCGCCGTATTTCGTTGCGGGTGCCGTGTTCGCAGGTTTCGCGATGGTTCTCGCCTTCCTCATTCCGATGCGGGCGATGTACAACCTGAAGGACTTCGTGACCATGAAGCACATTGACTGGATGTGCAAGATCATGCTCGCGACGGGAATGATCGTCTTCTACGGCTACCTGGCGGAAGTGTTCTTCTCGTTCTACAGTGGCAACCCGTATGAAGCGTTCATGATGAAGAACCGCATGTTCGGCCCCTACGCGTGGGCCTACTGGTTGCTCATTGTGGCGAACGGCATCATCCCGCTCGTCTTGTGGAACTATAAGGCGCGCCAGAATCTGAAGCTTATTTGGGTGGTCACGATGGTGATTAGCGTGGGCATGTGGTTCGAGCGCTTCGTCATCATCCCGATGAGCTTGCACCGCGACTTCCTGCCTTCGAGTTGGGGCATGTACGTGCCGACCATTTGGGACTTCGGCATGTTCCTCGGCACGATGGGCCTGTTCGTCTTCATGATGTTCCTGTTCATCCGGTTCCTGCCGATGATCTCGATCTTCGAAATGCGCGAGCTTCTGCACCGCACGAAAGATCCTGAGCATGCGCATGAGACCGCGGCCGCAGGAGGTGAAGCCTAATGCATGCACCTAGCAAACCTGGCCCCTTCGGCATCATTGCCGAATATGACAACCCCGAGACCTTGATCCAAGCCGCGAACACGGCGCTGGATCAGGGTTACACCCGCATGGACGCGTTCACGCCGTTCCCGGTCCACGGATTACCGGAAGCGATTGGCTTCCGCGATTCGAAGGTGCCGTGGATCATCTTTGTGATGGGCGTTCTCGGTGGTTTTGGTGGCATGGCGCTACAGTGGTGGGTTTCGGTCAAGGCGTATCCGCTGAACATCGGCGGTAAACCGCTGTTTAGCTGGCCGGCGTTCATTCCACCCGCATTTGAGACGACGATCTTGTTTGCCGCCTTCGGGGCGGTGTTCGGGATGATCGCCCTGAATCGGTTGCCCCAGCCGCACCACCCTGTTTTCGACGCACCGAACTTCGATCGAGCATCGCAAGACCGGTTCTTCTTGCTGATCGAAGCCAAAGATCCGCGCTATGCCAGCGACGAGGTCCGAAGCACCCTGGAGGATACGGGGGCTTTGAACGTGACCGTGCTCGGTCAAGAAGAGGAGAGTGACTGGTAATGCGGCACCCACGATTGATGCCAGTGATGTTCATGGGGCTTGGGGCGATCACGCTTTTAGCGGGATGCCACACCGATATGTGGGTTCAGCCCAAAACGAAGCCGCAGCACGCGAGCACGTTCTTCGAGGACGGGATGGCGTCGCGCCCGAAGGTGAAGGGCACGGTCGCCCGGGGTCAGCAGGTCGATGATCCGATTTATTTCACGGGACGATCGGCCGATGGCAAGCTCGTGGCCGCGATTCCGGCGGACCGGGCGATGCAGGAGCTTAAGCTCGAGTCCTATAAGGATCTGCTGTTGCGTGGCAAAGAGCGATACACGGTCTTTTGCAGTCCGTGCCACGGTCAGGTCGGAAATGGGCAGGGCATGATCGCGACGCGAGGCTTGACCCTCCGCCGTCCGGTCGGCAACTACCACACAACTCGACTGCGCGAGATGCCGGTCGGGCACTTCTATGATGTCATGACGAACGGATATGGCGTGATGTACAGTTTCGCGTCGCGCGTTCCGGTTGAAGATCGCTGGGCGATCGCGGCCTATATCCGCGTTCTTCAGCGCAGCCAGAACGCCGAGGGAGCCAGCGCAGTGAGCGAGGAGCAAGATGCAACGCGATAGCGTCAACTTTTCAAAGTTCACTTCGACGGGCGGAGTCGTGGCCCTGTTCGGCTTGATTGGACTTGGCGTCGGCCTTGGACAAGACCGCACGGCGACGCTCCAGGCCTACATGTTCGGGTGGACGTTCTGGACCCTGGTAGTGCTGGGATGCTTCGGTCTGACCCTGCTCCATCACACCGTTCGCGGCTCGTGGGGGCTGTCGGTGCTTCGCATGGTGGAAGCGGGCGGCGGTGTGACCGCATTGGGCATCAGTGCCTTGTTCATGATTCCGATCTTGGTGTTCATGCCCGAGGTTTTCCCGTGGATGTCGGGCGAGCACATGCACGATCACGTTGTCCACGCCAAAGCGTGGTACCTGAACCAGCCGTTCTTTATCGGCCGGCAGGCGCTCTACTTCCTGATATGGATGTTTATGGCTCACCGGTTGCGGCAATCGTCGTTGAAGCAAGATGAGACCCTCGATCCCTCGCTGGGTGTCAAGCGGCAGTCTTCGGGCGCGGTGGGCTTGGTCGTATTCTTCGTGACGATGACGTTCGCGGTGACCGACTGGATCATGTCGCTGGAACTCGCGTGGTATTCGTCGATTCTGCCTCTGCTGACCGCGGTTGGCGCTGGGCTCTCCGCGCTTTCCCTGTGCGTGATCATCCTCTTGCTGAATCGCGATAAGGAGCCGTTTGCTTCGATCATTACGCCGCAACTCACCAAGGATCTTGGCAACATGCTGTTCGCGCTGACCATGCTCTGGCAGTACATGACGCTGAGCCAGTTCTTGATCACGTGGTCAGGCAACCTCCAGGAAGAGATTCCCTACTATCTGAAGCGGAACGACTTCGGCTGGACGCTGCTGATCACCACGAACATCATCTTCCAGTTCTTCGTGCCGTTCACGGCGCTGTTGGCTCCCCGAACAAAGCGGGTCGCCCGCAACTTGCTGATGGTGGCCTTCCTCATCTTCGTTATGCGCTTCGGCGACATGTATTGGACGATCATGCCTTCGATGCGCGGCGGTGGACTCTTCGAGTCGATCGGTCGCTGGCAAGACTGGCTGGCGTGGTTTACGCTCGGCGGAGTCTGGATTGCCGTCATGGCCACGCAGATTGGGCGCGCCTCGATCGTCCCCAAGCACGACACGCGACTCTTGGAGGTCGAGCATGCACACTAAGGAACCGTTTGAAGTGGACGCTTCAAGAGGATTTGAGCAATCAGACCTGCCGATGCGGGATGCTCGAGTTGGTCTGCTGGGCACTGCGTTCATGATGGTCTTTGGATTCATCATGAGTGTGCCCATCATGATGGCTTTGAACGCACAGGTCGGCACACCCAAGAAGGTCGAGCATTACGACTTGCGCCAGGTGCCCGCTCATCCGAACCCGGTGCTCCAGGATAGCTCGACGAATCAGGTGGACACCTACAACTTGCGACGGCGTGAGCGAGAACGCCTGACTACCGAAGGCATCGATTCGCAGACGGGTCGTCGACACATTCCGATCAAGGATGCCTTGGAACAGGAGGCCGCGCAAGCAGGGCGATGACACTTTCTCCTCGTGCTTGGTGGGGTCTGGGAACCGCGGTCGCCGTTGGGCTGACCGTGTGGTTTGGCGTGATTTTGAAGCGCGACCAAGGCCCCAACCTGAGCAAGGAGATGGCGTTTGACCAGAAAATGGGCGCTCAGGTGCCCGTTGATGCGGTGGTTCGCAACGAAGAAGGCGAGGAAGTGCCGTTCGGCAGCTTCTTCAAGAGCGATCGACCGGTTGCTCTGATGTTGATCTTCTATCAGTGCAAAGGCACCTGCCTGCTTGAGTTCGAGGGCGCGATGAAGATCTTCCGCGCACTGCGCGTGGACGACATCGGCAAGTCGTACGACGTCGTGACGCTGAGCATCCACCCCAAGGAAACGCCCGAGTTGGCTAAGGCCAAGAAGAGTCAGTATCTCGCGCTTTACAATCGGCGGGGCTCCGAGAACGGTTGGCACTTCTTGACCGGCGACGAAGACCAAGTTCGCAAGATCGCGGCCTCGGTTGGTTTCCAGTATTACTACAACCCCGAAAAGGATCAGGTGGTGCACCCTACGGGGCTCGTTGTGTTGACGCCCGAGGGCCGAACATCGAAGTATTTCATGGGCACCGAGTATTCGTCGGTGCTGTTCCGTGATTCTCTGGTTGCCGCCAGCAACAATGCGATCGGCATTGAGGACAAGCGCGAGTTTCTCATGGGTTGTTTCCAGTTCGACCCGACGACGGGTAAGACCCGCTTCCACGTTTGGCGGGCGCTGCAACTCGTGGGGTTTGCAACGCTGATTGCGTTGCTCAGTTCGATTGTTGTGATGAACCGCAAATACGTGCGCACGCGCCAAGACGGGCTGATGATGCGCCTTGAAGAGATTTCGCAAGGGAAGGAGGATTCGACCGGGCGGGAGGCCTAGTCGAGAGACGCTGAATGAACTACGATATTGCCCCCCCGCAAGCTTCGACCTTCGCCCCGAAGGTGGACGCGCTGTTCTACGTGATCTCCGCGCTCACGATGTTCTTTACCGTCGTCGTCTTTGCGCTGGTGCTGTTTTTTGCGATCAAGTATCGCAAGGGATCGAAGGCCGATCGGTCGAACATCATCCACGATAGCCACAAGATTGAACTTGCCTGGTCCCTTCCGCCTCTCTTCCTGGGCCTCGGCATCTTTGCATGGGGTGCCCATCTGTTCATCGAGATGCGAACGATGCCCAAGGACGCGATCGAGATCTTCGTGATTGGCAAGCAATGGATGTGGCACGTGCAGCATCCCAATGGCGTGCGTGAGAACAACGAGATTCATGTGCCACTGGGCAAGAAGGTGAAGCTCACCATGATCTCGCAGGATGTTATCCATGCGATGTACATCCCGGCCTTCCGAGCGCAGTATCAAGTCATCCCGGGCCGCTACACCACGTTGTGGTTTGAGCCGACGAAGGAAGGCAAGTTCCCGTTGTTCTGCAACATGTACTGCGGAACGCAGCACTCGGAAATGGGCGGATATGTGTATGTCGTCAAGCCCGACGAATACACCGCGTTCCTGGATCGGGGTGGTGATCGGGCAAAGCCGGGTGGCCCATTGAGCCTCGTTGCGAAGGGCAAGGAGCTGTATGACAAGCTCAACTGCCAGGGTTGCCACGAGCTCAACGACAACGTGCGCGGCCCGTCTCTGCACGGCATTGTCGGAAGCCAAGTCAAGCTTCGTACGGGCGAGTCGGTGCTCGCCGATGACGACTACCTGCGGCAGTCCATCGTGCGGCCCTCGGCCCAGATCGTGAACGGTTACGAGAACACGATGCCGCAAGACTATCAGGGTCAGCTCAGCGAAGAGCAGATCCGCGAGTTGATCGAATACATCAAGACGCTGTCGGGCAAGAATCCGCCCGCAGCCACGACCCCAAATGAAGGCATGAATCCATGAGCGCGACCGTCGTTACCCCCGGAGAAGCTGTTCAGGCACCCGAACCCGAATCAAGTTCGGTGAACTACCTGAATGTCAGCCACACGCTGAAGTCGTGGCTTTTGACGGGCGACCACAAGCGGATCGCCGTCCTCTATCTCATCAGCGTCTCGTTCTTTTTCTTCCTCGGCAGTATCGCCGCCTCGCTCGTGCGTATCGAGCTGATGTCGCCGAACGGCCTGATGATGGAGAGCGAGACCTACAACAAGATGTTCTCGGCTCACGGGATCATCATGATCTTCTTCTTCCTGATTCCGTCGATCCCGGCGATCTTCGGCAACTTCTTGATCCCGCTCATGATCGGCGCGCGTGATTTGGCCTTTCCACGGCTGAACCTCGCGAGTTGGTACATGTACATGGTTGCGGGCATCTTGGTGCTGATCTCGTTCATGATGGGCGGCGTTGAGTCAGGGTGGACGTTCTATACGCCTTACTCTTCGCTCACGAACTCGCAGGTCACGCTCTGCTTGATCGGCCTGTTCATCGCGGGCTTCTCTTCGATCGCAACCGGTCTGAACTTCATCGCGACGATCCACAAGATGCGTGCCCCAGGCATGACCTGGGATCGGTTGCCGCTCTTCGTTTGGGGTCACTACGCGACGAGCATCATCATCATCCTGGGTACACCTGTGGTTGCGATCACGCTGCTGCTCGTTGTTATGGAGCGGGCTTTTGACATCGGCGTGTTCAACCCGGCGAATGGTGGTGACCCGGTGCTGTTCCAGCACATGTTCTGGTTCTATTCCCACCCCGCGGTGTACATCATGGTGCTCCCTGGCATGGGCGTGATTTCGGAGCTGATCTCCAACTTCTCGCAGAAGCGGGTGTTCGGCTATCACATGATTGCCTACTCTTCGCTGGCGATCGCGTTGCTCGGCTTCCTCGTTTGGGGCCACCACATGTTCGTGGCGGGGCAGTCGATGTATCAGGGCGTGGTGTTCTCGCTCCTGTCCTTCATCCTCGCTGTGCCCTCTGCGATCAAGGTCTTTAACTGGACGGCAACGATCTATAAGGGTCAGGTGAGACTGCTCACGCCGATGGTGTATGCCCTCGGCTTCCTTGGGCTGTTCTTGATCGGCGGACTCACGGGCCTCTACCTGGCCTGTTTGGCCGTCGACGTCCACCTGACGGCGACGTACTTCATCGTCGCGCACTTTCACTACGTGATGGTTGGCGGCGCGATGGTTGCGTTCCTCGGTGCGCTGCACTACTGGTGGCCCAAGATGTTCGGCCGGATGTATCCGGACAGCTGGGGCAAAATGTCGGCGCTGCTCGTCTTCGTTGGGTTTAACCTCACGTTCTTCCCGCAGTTCGTCATGGGCTATATGGGCATGCCGCGCCGGTATCACTACTACTACTTCGCGCCGGAGTTCCAGCCGTATCACATCGCGAGCACGCTGGGTTCGTCGGTCTTGGCCATTGGCTTGATCTTGCCCGCGTTCTATCTGACGTGGTCGCTGAAGTACGGTAAGAAGGCGGGTCCGAATCCGTGGAATGCGCGGGGCTTAGAGTGGGAGACCGCTTCTCCGCCCATCACGACCAACTTCGAACACATCCCGATCGTCGAGCATGAGGCCTACGATTTTGAAAGTGGCCCGATCGATGACTCGTGGGACGATGAGCCGGGTGTTCGCCCTCGAGAGGTGAAAGCGTAACATGGCAACCGCAGCACACGGACACGAGCACGACGATCTGGTGTTTCACCAGTTCGAGGATCTGCCCCAACAACGCGAAACGTACATCGTGGGCATGTGGGCGTTCCTCGTCACTGAGGTGATGTTCTTCGGCGGCCTCTTCCTCGCCTACATGCTGTATCGAATGAAGTATCAGCCGTACTTCTTCGAGATTCACAAGGAGCTGAACATCGGCCTGGGCGGTCTCAACACGGTCGTCCTGCTCTTCAGCTCGTTTGCGATGGCGATGGCGGTTTATAGCCACCAGATGAAGAACCGCAAGAAGACGCTGGGCTGGCTGACGATTGTTCAGCTATGTGCGGCGGCGTTCCTGTTCATAAAGTTGGCTTTTGAGTGGACGCACAAGATCCACGTTGGGCATGTCCCCTGGGCGTTCCAGTGGAATGAACCGGGCGTGCCACCCGAGATTGCCAAGCTGTTCTTCAGCATGTACTTCGGGATGACAGGGCTACACGGCGTGCACGTTCTCGTGGGCATGCTTATCATCGGCGCCCTCCAATATCTGATCTGGAAGGACGCCTACTCGGTCAAAGACTACATCCCGACGGAAATGATCGGCCTTTATTGGCACTTCGTTGACATTGTCTGGATCTTCCTCTTCCCCTTGTTCTATTTGATGCCGCAATGAGCAATCACACCGACACCCACCACGGTCACGACGACCATCACGTTACGCAACCCGGCATGCTATTCGGCACGATGCTGATTCTTGCCGTGCTGATGGGCCTCACTATCTTGGTCTACAAGGTGGACTTTGGCCATATGCTCAGCGGTGGAAACGATGCGCTTGGCTCGTGGATCAACAATATCATCGCGCTCGCGATTGCCATGATCAAGGCCACGCTTGTCGTGATGATCTTCATGGGCGTCAAGTGGGGCACCAAGCTGATCAAGCTGTATGCGATCCTCGGCTTCTTCTTCTTCCCGTTCTTGCTGATCGTGTTCGGCGATTACATGACGCGCTCGTGGGAGCCGGTTGAAGGTTGGACCCCACCGAGCAAGATCCATGGCCGCTTGCCAGACGAGACGGCGTTGCCCTCGGAGATTACGACGCCGCGCCACGATGAGCCAGCGGTCGCCCCGAGTGATTCGGGTTCGTACTAGATTCGGAATCAATGCGCTCAGCGGTTTTGGGTGGGGCATTTCTGTCTCTGGCACTTTGATCGTCCCTGCTTCGTTACAGATTCTATGAGCTCGCTTCTGAGCTGTGTCGTGTTCGTGCTGTGCATCCAGGTTGGGAGCGCCGATCTTCGTCGCATGGCCCCCGCACTTCACGAACCCGAAGCTCGAGCAGGTTTCGCGCGGATGGCCGGGCTTCGGCTGGGTGCCGTTTACGACGGTGCGCTCTCCGGCGTGAGGGTGCCGACGGCAAGGGTTTCTCAGATGACCTACGGTGACCTTCACACATGGTGCGAACAGTCGGGCTGGACCGTAAGCGAAGATCACGTCCAAGCCATCTACATTCTCAGGAAGAAGGGGCAAACTGTCACGATTCCGCTGGGGGCGGCAGTTGTGAACTACGGCCCACGCGTGGCTCACTTACCGACCGCGCGGGAGATTGCGCCCAGGGTCTCGCTGGGCGTCCGGAAGTTCGTGACCTACAATCGTTGGACCGACATCGCCGATGTGGTGGTGATCAAGGACGGGCGCGTCATGGTTCCGAGCGGTGTTCTCGATGATTTGGCCCAGCTCCATAATCCGCCCATCCGCGCGAGGCGCCTGCCCATTCACTTCTGATTCGCAACGGGCGGGCACCGGGGTAAACTTTCCAATGAGAAAAGGCCAGGCCTTGAGCCGGCGAATCCTCACCACGGATTCGTCGGCTCTTTTCGTTCTGACGGTCCGATCAGGAGACAACGATGCCGACCTTGGTGATTATTGGCGCCCAATGGGGCGATGAAGCGAAGGGCAAACTCGTCGACGTGCTCGGCGAACAGTCCGATATGGTGGTGCGCTACAGCGGAGGCAACAACGCCGGGCACACCGTCATTGTGGGGGACGAGGAGTACAAGTTCCACCTCATCCCGGCGGGGATCCTTCACCCGAATGTGACCGCCGTGTTGGGGAGTGGGATGGTCGTGTGCCCCAAGGGGCTCCTTGAAGAATTTGACCGAACGGTGGCGCAGCGCACCTTTGGCCCCCTGGACAACTCGCCTTGGGACGAGCGGACGCAGCGCAAACTGGGCGACCTGAAGATCAGCTCGGCGGCCCACGTCGTCTTTCCGTATCACCGCATGCTCGATAACCTCGAAGAAGAGGCCCGCGGTGCGAACAAGATCGGCACGACCTCACGCGGCATTGGCCCGGCGTACCAAGACAAGGTGGCCCGCTTCGGCATCCGCATGGGCGAGTTTGTGCGCCCCGAGGTGTTTCGCACCCGGCTCAAGGAGGTGCTCGCCTACAAGAACCGCCTGTTGGAGATGTTCGGGTCGTCGCCCGTTGATTTCACTTCGCTTTACGATGAATACGCGGCCTACGCCGAGCGGCTGGCACCATACGTCTGTGACATCGAGCCGATGGTGCAGGAGGCCGTGGCATCCGGGAAGCGCGTACTCTTCGAGGGGGCGCAGGGAGCGCTGCTCGATCTGGACTCCGGAACCTACCCCTATGTGACCAGTAGCTATCCGGTCGCGGGCGGCGCGTGCCTCGGCACGGGCATTGGACCGCGCAATATTGACTCGGTCCTGGGCGTGTGCAAAGCGTACGCGACGCGGGTGGGCTCGGGGCCCTTTCCGACGGAGTTGCACGACGACATCGGCGAGTGGATTCGGCAGCATGGCAAGGAGTTCGGCACGACGACCGGACGCGGTCGCCGTTGCGGCTGGCTCGATTTGGTGGCGCTGCGGCATTCGTGCCGGCTGAACTCCCTGAGCGGGCTCGTCGTGACGAGGCTCGACATTCTCGCTGGGTTCGAGACCGTGAAGGCGGCAACCTCGTACCGCGTGGGTGATCGGGAACTCAACTACGTGCCCGCCGAAGCGGACGTGTTTGCTCAGGTCGAACCGGTCTACGAGGAGCTGCCGGGTTGGTCGGGCAATTTGCGGACCGCGCGAAAGCTGGAAGATCTGCCCCGCGAGGCGCGGGCGTATCTCGACTTCATGGCGGACGCTACCGGCGTTCCGGTGGCCGTGGTCAGCGTTGGTCCGGCGCGGGATGAGACGATCATGGTGCGCCCAGATCTGATTTGGGGTGGTCGTTGATTTCGGAGGGCGTTGCCAGAGCAACGCCCTCCCAGGAAACTCTGAGGGGTCATCATGTCGTATAAATCATCGTTAACTGAGAACAAAGCCCCACGGCAGCGCCTGGGGCCTTTCGAAGTGCCTCGAATCAACGGTAAGTTAGACTCTATGCGAAGCGCAGTGATTCGTTCGATGACGTTGGCGAGCATGGGGATGTTAGCCGTGGCGATGGCGGCGGCGCAGAACCTCACGCTTGAGGAAGCGCTACGGTTGGCACGCGAGAATAACGGCACTCTGTCGGCGGCTCGGGCCAACGTGCGGGCTGCTCAGGCCCGGCAAAAGCAAGCGTATGGGGCGTTCCTGCCCACGATCACGCCCTCTCTGAACTACAGCGATTCGGAGACCGAGTTCTTTACGGGCCGTCCGGGGCGCACGATCTCCTCAGGAACCACCACGCAGATCGCGGGCAACTGGCAGCTGCTGGATTCAGGCGAGCGTGACTTGCGATTTCGATCGGCCCGGCGCGGCTTTGAGGCCGAGACCCTGGGGTCGTTACAGACCTTGCGCACGACGCTTTTCGACGTGCACACCCAGTATTTTGAGGCGCTTCGGGCCCAGCAACTCGTGAACGTCACTACGCTCCAGCGTGATCGAGCGAAGCAGGTCCTGGAGCAGACCGAAGCAAGAATCAAGGTTGGCGAAGTGGCCGAGAAGGACCGATTCCAGGCTGATGCGGACGCACTGAACGCCGAAGTGGACCGGCTCGGCGCGTTGTCTCGCCTTCGCAGTTCGGAAGCCTCGCTCAAGGCGATCATTGGCATTCCGATGGCGGACAAGCTCCCTGCGCTAGAGGACTTCGCCGAGCCTGATGCCGCCCCAACGGTTCCCACGCTTGAAGAAGCCATGGCCGAGGGCCTGGCCAACCGGGCTGATTTGCAGGCCAGTCGTAAGCGTCTTGACGCAAACCGGATGGGATTGCGCCTGACCCGGCTGGATGCGGGCGTTCGATTCTCGGTCGACGTCGGCTACACCAAGCAGTTCTCGGCGGACAATGTTGGTCGGCGGGTGCTGGGCATCAGCGCCTCGTTCCCACTGTTTGACGGCGACCGTTCTCGACAGGCCATCAAGGAGTCACAGGCGGGGGTCGAAGCCGCCGAAAGCCAGCTGACGCAGCAAGAGCGACAAGTGAGCGCGGAAATCGAGTCGGCGCTCGAAACCTATCGGCTTAACTTCGATCGCGTGAAAGCGGCGAAGCGAGCCCTCGAAGCCGCTCGTGTGAACTTCGATAAAGTCGTCCGAGCCAATGTGCTCGGTGCGCAAGATGCCGATGTCGTTGCGATTTCCACCGCAAGAGTCAGTCTCGCGACTGCGGAGCGGAACTACATCGAAGCGATTTACGATTACTACATCTCGGATGTGCGGTTCCGGCTCGTTGTGGGCCGGCCGCTTCCGGGCGAAGACGGATAGAAACAACCTATGAAGAAAACGATGCTCTTTGCCATTCCTGTTGGCGTAATCGCCGGTCTGTGGTTCTTCTTTGGCCGTGGCGGTTCGGGGGAAGTGGAGATTGAGTATCGGTACGCGCCGGCCGAGAAGGGCACGATCACGCGAAGTATCTCGGCCACGGGTCTCATGGTTGCGTTGACCACCGTTGACGTCAAGTCGAAGGCCGGCGGGAAGGTGGTACGGTTGGCGGTCGAGGAGGGTTCGGTCGTCAAGAAAGGCGATCTCATTGCGGTGATTGACCCGTCGGATACGCAAGCGGTTTTCGAGCAGGCCAGTGCCGATCTTCGCGCGGCGGAGGCTCGGGCTACGCAGGCCCGCGAGAATTACCAATTGCAGTTGGCGCAGAGCCGCACGGCGGTTGCCGACGCAGAAGCCGCTCTTGACGCTGCACGGTCTCGATTGGCGACCATGAGGATTGAGCATGAGCGCCAACCGACGCTTACCCGATCTCAACTTCAGACTGCGGAAGCTTCGTTCAACGCGGCTCGCGAGTCACTGCGGAAGTTCGACACCGTGACGTTGCCGCAGATGCGGCGCGATGCGCAGAGCGCACTGGACCGGAGCCGCAGCAGCTTCGAAGCGGCCGAGGCGAATCGTCGACGGCAGCGTGAGTTGCTGGCTTTAGGCTTCAGCAGTCCCGCGAACGTCGAACAGGCCGAAGCGCAGTTCCGAAGCGCGGAAGCCGAATACAAGATATCGCAGCAGCGATTCCAAACGTTGGATCGGGACATCGAAGCGAGCCGGACGAGTCTCCAGTCAAGTTTGGCCCAAGCCGAAGCGAGCCTAAAGCAGGCGCAGGCCAATCAGTCGAACATCAAGATTTCGGATCAGGATCTTCGCCAAGCCGAGATCTCGGTGAAGCAGGCCGAGATAGCACTTCAGCGCACGAAAGACAACCTTCGAACGAACACGATTCGCCAGCAGGAGTTCGAGGCGGCCAAGGCCAGCACGACCCGTAGTCGCGTTTCGGTTGATAATGCCAAGGTGCAGCTCGACAGCACCACAGTTGTCGCTCCGCGAGACGGTGTGGTCACGCTGAAGTACCTCGAAGAGGGCACGATCATTCCGCCGGGCACGTCGACGTTTAGCCAGGGCACGAGCCTGGTGCAACTCAGCGACGTGACGACACTTTATGTGGAGTGTGCGGTAGACGAGGCGGACGTTTCGGCGGTCAAGGATGGGCAGCGAGTGCGGATCACGACGGAAGCCTATCGGGGCCAGTCGCTGGATGGGGTCGTTGACCGGATTTCTCCGGCGGCACTAACGACGAACAACGTGACTGCGATCAAGGTGCGCGTCAGAGTCTTGCCGGGCAGCAAAGTCAAGGTGTTGCCGGGGATGAACGCGACTTGCGAGTTCATCACGCTTGAAAAGAAGGACGTGTTGCTCGTGCCGTCGCAGGCGGTCGAGCGGGAAGACGGCAAGGCCTATGTACGTGTGCGGCCGACCGATCCGAAGTCGAAACTTCCTGTTCGAAAGGAGGTCACGCTGGGCGAATCGGGCAATGACGGCGTAGAAGTCATCAGCGGTTTGTCTGAGGGTGAGGAAGTGGTTGTGGCCGAAATCAACTTGGCGGAAATGCGAGAAATCCAGGAACGAATGACGGCGGCCCAGCAAGGCGACGGTATGGCAGGGAAGCCCACGCAAATGGCAACGTCACGCCGATCGGCGGCAGGTAGCCGCGGATCGGGTGGCGGCGGAGGCGGAAGATGAACTTTGGCGACAGCGTAATCAGCGCGCTTCGGGCCATCATGGCCAACAAGCTTCGCTCGGCCCTCACGATGCTCGGCGTCGTCATCGGCGTCGGCTCGGTCATCGCGATGATCGGCATCGGCGAAGGCACGAAACAGAAGTCGCTGGAGAATATCCAAATCATGGGCTCGAACATGCTGACCGTCATGCCCAACTGGCGGCGTGGTGGCGTAAGCGGCGGGGCTTCGGACACACCAACACTGAAGGAAGAGGACATCGTTACGCTGAAGCGTCAAGTCCCGATGATCAATACGATCACCGGTGCCGTTCAACGGCGCATGAGCGCCAAGAATGGCAGCAAGACGCACTTCACGCAAGTGGTCGGGGCGGAACCCCAAGTCGCGCTGATCCGCAACGCGACTAAGATGTGGCAGGGAACTTGGTACACAGGTGAAGATGAGGCGATGTCCGAACGCAAGTGTGTCCTCGGGTTCACGGCATACCAGGAGTTGTTTGGCGAAGAGAACGCCGTCGGAGCTAGGATCCGCATCGGTAATCAGAACTTTGAAGTCTTAGGCGTGATCGCTTATAAGGGCGGGAGCGGAATGTGGAACCCCGACGACCAGATCTACACGCCGTTGAGTACGGCCATGACTCGGTTGATGGGTAAGACAAACCTCGACCAGATCATGATGCAGACGTCGAACTCCGATCTCATGATCGTCACTCAGGGGCAGGTCGAAGACGCGCTCATGGCTACCCGTCGCAATGCCTCCGGTGAGCCGATGTTCCGCGTCATGAACCAGGGCGACATCATCGCGCAGATGGAAACGCAGACTAAGCTCTTGGGCATGCTTCTCGCGGGCATCGCGTCGGTTTCGTTGCTCGTCGGCGGCATCGGCATCATGAACATCATGTTGGTGTCGGTGACCGAGCGGACGCGCGAGATCGGCCTTCGTAAGGCGATCGGCGCGAAGCGCGAGACGATTCTCGCTCAGTTCTTGTTGGAGAGCACCGTCATGTGCGTCGTCGGCGGGACGATCGGGATTCTGTTGGGTCTTGGGTCGGTGGCGTTCGTCGCCCAGGCGCTAAAGGTCCCGCCCGTGGTGAACACCCAAGCTATCATTTTAGCGTTCGGTTTCTCGGCGTTGGTGGGCATCTTCTTTGGGCTGTATCCAGCTTTGAGAGCAAGTAGCCTGCAGCCGATTCAGGCGTTGCGATACGAGTAGACAACATCATGAGCTTGATCATCGACACGAAGGGCCTCGCGAAAGATTATGTGATGGGCGAAATGGTCGTCCATGCGCTACGGGATGCCAATGTGCAGATTGAGGCGGGGGAGTTCGTTGCAATCATGGGACCCTCGGGTTCGGGCAAGTCGACCTTCATGAATCTGATCGGGTGTCTGGATCGCCCGACGGCCGGGCAGTTCATCTTGAATGGCCAGGACGTGAGTTCGCTCAACGACGACCAACTGGCCGAGATTCGGAACAAGTACATCGGCTTCGTTTTCCAGACGTTCAATCTGCTTCCGCGAACGTCGGCAATCAAAAACGTGGAGCTGCCGCTCATGTATGCGGGCGTGAAGAACCGGTCTGAGCGCGCCAAGCAGGCCCTTGAGCATGTGGGTCTTGGGCAGAGGATTCACCACAAACCCAACGAGCTCTCGGGCGGTCAACAGCAGCGTGTGGCCATCGCCCGGGCGATTGTGAATGACCCGGTGATGATCCTGGGCGACGAGCCGACGGGCAACCTCGACTCGCGGACCGCAGAAGAGATCATGGCACTGTTCCAGGATTTGAATCGAAGCGGGAAGACGGTGGTGATCGTGACCCACGAAGAGGACATCGCCATGCACTGCAAGCGAGTCATTCGATTCAAGGATGGTCGCGTTTTGCGCGATGAAAAGGTGCGTGATCCGGTGGATGCGAGGGAAATCTTGCGTACGATGCCCGACCCGGACGCCGTCGGCGCGCACTAGCGTCACGGACGTACCCATCGCCGCCCTCGGAGTGAGCCTGAGAATGAGTTAGGATACTGGTAAATATACCCTGGTAAATATACCTGTAATCGCTCTTTCTTTCTTTCTTTCTTTCCTTCTTTCTCCTCTATACTGAAGAGCATGAAACGGTTGCTGGGTCTGGTCGGTGTCGTTGGAGCGCTGGTCACGGTTGCGTCTACTTCCAGCCCAACGGCGCTTAACGATGTGAATGAAGAAGACGGGAAAACCCCACCGGGATTGAAGGGGCTCTATAACTAATGGAAAAGCTTGCGTCTATTCTAATTCTGCTGTCGTCAGTCGCTGACGAGACCGAAGGGTGGCTCCCGCGCGACTTGTTGGACACATCGGGTTTCGTTGTTACGAGAGTTTCAACTCCGGCTCTGAATCAACGTGGGGTTGGCTTCTCAACTGCAGCGTCGCGACAAGTAGACGGTCGAGCGAACCTGGTCTTCATGGGAGCGTCGTTCATGAGCAGGCGCAACGACCTCGTATCTCAGACATCTGTCCCTACACCCCTTGAGACGATGAGTCAGAGAACGCCAAGCGGTATACCTCTTGGGGCAGACTCCAGATGGTTCCTGTCTGGCGGTGTCTTTGGTGTACTGTTCGCGACGAGATTCGAGGAGGGTAGCTCACACATCCAGCGCCAAGGCTCTGACGAAAATGGCTTCTACAAGCCACCCGCCCACGACTGGACGGCAGACCAGCAACTCCTGGAACGGTTCCTGCGCTATAGCCTGGCGCGGATTGCCGGGCGGAGACTGGGCAGTGTCACCACAGGGACGCTCGCGGGTGCCTCGATCCCGACCGCAACCTGCGAACGCTCAAACGCAAAGTACGGCGATCTTCGCGCCTGGTGCTCGGCCAAGAACTGGACGGTGACCGAGAACAAGGACCTCGGCGTCTTGACCGTCAAGCGAGGCTCGACGTTTGCCGTGGTCCCGATGGGGACGGCGTGGGTGAAGTGGGACGGCGCGACGTGGACCAAGATGTCCGACGTGGTGATGGAAAAGGACGGCCGGGTGATGGCTCCGAAGGATGTGCTGGATCGGCTGAATAGTCTGTGATTTTACGGATGTGGTGTGTTGGATGTGGAATGTGGCTGGATCCTATTAGCTACATTCCACTTTCAACATCCAACATCCCGAGCAACTACCTCATTCTCCGCCGACGAGCGTGCCCACATCTTGGCCGGTGACGGCACCTCGAAGGGCGCCCGGCTGGTTGAAGTCGAGCACGATCAGGGGCATGTTGTGCTCGCGGCACATCGTGAAGGCGGTCTGATCGGCGACCATCAGCCGCTGCTCGATGGCCATGGAGAAGGTCAGTTCGTCGTAGCGCACGGCGTCGGTGTGCTTCCGCGGGTCCTTGTCGTAGACGCCATCCACCTTCGTAGCCTTGATCAAGCATTCGGCTTCGACCTCAAGCGCGCGCAACACGGCGGCGGTGTCGGTCGTGAAGTAGGGGTTGCCGGTGCCCGCGGCAAACACCACCACCCGCTCCTTCTCAAGGTGTCGAATCGCGCGGCGGCGGATGAAACTCTCGGCGACCTGGGCGACGGCGATCGCGCTCTGCACCCGCGTCGCGACTCCCGCCTTCTCAATCGCACTTTGCAAGGCGAGGGCGTTCATCAGCGTGCCCAGCATGCCCATCTGGTCGGCGACGGTTCGGTCGATACCGCCCGAGGCCGAGAAGATCTCGCCGCGCACGAAGTTGCCGCCGCCCACGACGATGGCCACCTGAACGCCGGCCGCGTGGACATCGGCGATCTCGCGCGCGATGTATTGGAGGGTTTCTGTATCCAACCCGGACCCGAGCGGCCCCGCCAGCGCCTCGCCGCTTAACTTCACCAGGACACGACGGAAGGCTTTTCTGGACACGAGGCCGAGTTTACCGGTTTAGTCCGGCAGCCGACGACCGAGATAGCCCGTCAGTTGGCGGAGTTCGACCATCAACGTCGCAAATCCGTCCGGCGTCAGCGACTGAGAGCCATCGCTCATCGCCTCGCTGGGGTTGGGATGCACTTCGACCATCAGGCCATCGGCTCCGACCATCAGCGCCGCCTTCGCGAGCAGGGGCACGTAGCGAGCAACGCCGACGCCGTGCGACGGATCGACGATCACCGGCAGATGCGAGTACTCCTTGAGGACGGGCACCGCGTTGAGGTCGAGGGTGTTGCGCACGTATGAGCGGTCGATCGGCAGCACGCCGCGCTCACAGAGAATCACGTTCGGATTGCCCTGGTTGAGCACGTATTCGGCGGCGAGGAGAAACTCGTCGATGGTCGCGCTGGGGCCGCGCTTCAAGAACACCGGTTTGCCACTGCGCCCGGCTTCAATGAGCAGCGGGAAGTTCTGCATCGAGCGCGCACCGATCTGCAAGATGTCCACGTACTCCGCGACGAGCGGGACCATATCGCCGCTCATCACTTCCGTGATCGTGACGAGGCCAAACTCATCGCCGATCGAGCGCATGATCTTCAGTCCCTCTTCGGCGAGGCCCTGGAAGGCGTAGGGTGAGGTGCGAGGCTTAAACGCGCCGCCGCGGATCACCTGGGCACCGCCGCGCTTCACCTGCTCGGCCGACATGCGGAACTGCTCGTACGACTCGATGGAGCAGGGCCCGGCCATCATCGTAAGCGAGTTGGGGCCAATCTCGACGCCCTTCACCCGGACGACGGTCGGCTCGCGCTTCCACTCTCGCGACGCAAGCTTGTAGGGCCGGCTAACCGGCGTGACTTTACTGACACCTGGCAACGAACCAAGCAGACCTTCGAGCGACTCCCGGATCTCGGCGGGGATCGCACTGGGTATGCCGACGGCTACTCTGTCGCCGGGGAGAACGAGCGGTTCCAGGCCACGGTGCCGGATCGCATCGCATACGCCTTCGATCTGCGCTTCGGTTGCCCCGAATTGCATGAGGACGATCATCGGACCGGAGGATACCAGTTTAGAGGGACAGTAAAGGCACCGAAGTTTGCGGGGTTGTGAGCCATTCGAGGCCATCAGGCGTCACGCGCACCATCTCTTCAAGGCCGAGATAGCCGCGACCGGGCACCGTGATGCCCAGTTCGAGGGTGTACACCTCGTCGGCTTCGATGGGAATGCAGGGGGTTCTCCCATACCGTTCCCAGCGTGGTCCCAGCACCGCCCCACCATCGTGGGCGATGCGGCCCACCTGATGCCCAAAGGCGTGGAGGTATTCCGGATAGCCTTGTGACACCAAGAAGTTCCGAGCGGCTTCATCCACTTGCCAGCCCTGGGCGCCCGGCTTCAGCACTGCGGCACCAGCTTGGATCGCACCGACCACGGCATGGAGCGCGTGCTCGACTTCGGGGGGCAGGGTGTCGCCGACGAACCAGCACCGCTGGATGTCCGACGCGTAGCCGTCCTTGATGACGCCGAGATCGAGATGCACGATCATGCCGGTTTCGAGCTTCAGGTGAGCCGAGGGAATGCCATGCCCGATCATGGAGTCGGGGCCGAAGTTGACGATGGGATTCCCATGTTGATCCCAGGCAAATCCCAGCCCGCGTTCGGCCATGCGCGCGTGGATGTGGCGCTGGATGTCGAGCTCGGAGACGCCGTCCTTGCAGAGTGATGGGACTTCGGCGAAGAGGCGATTGGTTTCCGTGATGGCGGCGCGCATGCAGTCGATCTCTTGTGGCGTCTTCTGGGCGCGGAGGCGGGTAACGACGGATTCGGCGCTCTCGAGGGCGTCGGCGAATCGCGTGTCCATGAGGTAGCTACGCAGGAGCATAAACATGCCGTGAGAGAGGCCGTCGGCTTTGCAGTCGTCGGTGGAGTAGTTCACGCCGATACGGGGGATCTCGCTGGTGATCTCGCGTTCGAGCACGGCGAGCAGGTCGGCCTGGATGCCTTGCACGTAGGGGATGACCTCGTCCCAATCGCCGCTCGCGATGATCGCGTCGGCGTCGTAGTTGCCAACGATGGCGATCTTGCGGCCGGTCTTGGTGACGAGGAGGGCGCTCTGCCAGGTGAGGCCGCCCTCGAGGATCAGGGGAAGGGCGGGATCGCAGCCTTCGACGGTTTCACGCACGAAGGTGAGCCAGACGTCGAGGCCAGATTTGGCGACAAGCGCGGCGGCTTGGTCGAGTTTCTCGCGGGTGATGCGGTTCACGGGATCACTTTACAGGATTGTGGGATGTTGGATGTGGTTGACAACCTCGACATGATCATCAGAACTTGTGGCGTTCTCAAGGAAATTCACGAGAATCTTTGGAAATTTGGAAAACGTCGTGTATCATGTGGTCATGTGGTCATGTGGTCATGTGGTCATGTCTTGATACCTAGAGTAAGTGCCCTCTTCCTGCTCCTTGCCGGGGTCTGTATAGGGCGTGCGCAAGTTTATGGCCAGGTTCAGGAGACTGTAGACAATGCGATCCTGACCGCGAAGGTGTCCATTCCGGGCGTCACAGGCTACGGACACCGGATTTCGGGGACTAACGTGCCGTTGAGTTGTGAGTCAAAGGCGCAAAACAGTGGGGCATCGGTTTCGGACCCGGTGGTGCAGGTTCGCCTAAAGCGGGCGGTGCTAACGATTGGTGGACAGTCGGTCTACAACGACGCGTATAACGTTGCATTCAACGAGCCCGAACCGAGCCTAAGCGCAACTAGTCTTGTTGCACCGGCACCTCAAGGTCAGGAGCCCGTGCTGTATCCCGACGTCAGGGACCCCCGCGATGTGATCTTCGCGAGCACGAAGTTCGAGCATGAGTCTGCTGTCGCTGTTACTCTGACCCTGACGTATGTGCTCAAGAGAAGTTCAGGAGCATCTGATGAGCACGAACTGGACCCAGCCGTGATCACGCCGCAGGCCTACAACAACCTTCTTATATGGCGAACACACGTAACAGAGGCGAATACGAACCCGCCCTTTATTCCGCTTATCCCGTTTATGCCTACATGGGACGCGTGGGTCGAGGACTCGAAGGAGGAGGCTATCGCGTGGTACGAGAATGCGAACTACGGCGTCACTTACAATTCTCAAGCGACTAAGTCGCAGATAGAGGCGGCGTTGGCAAGCGTGACCAGCGTGTTTGGAATCACTCATGGGGATGAAACAAGCGTGACCGACGGAGTAGGTATCGGAACCGCATACAGCCTAACGTGGTCTGATATCGAGAGCAGTCTCGAAGACAGGTACACGTCGACGACGCTCCCGCAAGTTAGCCACTTGTTCTTCTATGCATGTGCGACGGTACCAGGTCAGTCGCCCGACTTGTTCTGGCTGTCGCGGGTGCCACGGGCGGCAACTGGCGACATTGTAAACGCGGGGAGCTTGGGGTTTGACCGGAGTTACATCTTCACTTACCACGAAATGCAGCACATTCATGCACTGTTCCACTATCTTTCTGACGGATATACAATATCTGCCGCCCTGCTTGAAGTTAACGAGCACAATGCAATTCCCGTAGATGCAAACTCCTCAGAGGAAGAGGACTTTGAAGCGGCACTCGCTGTGTGGTTAGGTGATCCATTTGCGACGTTCAGCAACGTCTATTTGCCGCCCGACGTTCGCAGTGCTTTGTCTGCACCGTATGTTTATGTCAACTGGTGGTGGGCACCACCACTTGTCCCGTAGAAGGAGATTCCATGATGAACACCCTTTTCCTTGTTCCCTTACTCTTAACCACGCAGGGCCTCAGCGAATCCAAGGTTGAGGAAATGCGACAGGTCTTTCAAGCCCTAGCGCAGATATCCCAATCCACGATGCTTGATCGCATTTTGTCTGACCTTAGGTCACCGGAAAATCGACCTATACAGGGTCTGCCCAGCATCGGGTCGTGGCGACTATATGCCGGCCAGTCATCGGTGTCTTACACTCGCCGAGGCGACTTCCGCGGCTACAATGCAACCGATTTGCCAGTGGGACTTAGAACGCCTCGCACGGACACCGAGATGATTGATGAATCACGAGTGGTCTTGTCCAAGATTGGGCATTGGGATTTCCCAATTGATTTCACTGCTCGACAAGACGGACTTGATCCGCGAGTGCTGGTTCGGCCTGTCATTGACGGCGTGAAAAGCAACCATGGCGGGACGATCACCTTTGACCGGAAGAGCGGCCTCCTCAAGAGTGTCATACTCCTTGACCGTCTGGACTACGAGAAGTATCGTAATGCAAGTAGGGTCGCACCAGAGACTGCACGAGAATCAGCAATATCCGCCTACGGACGCTACATGCCGTTCACAGCGACGGAAATCGGCGGTCCAAACCTGTGGTTCGGTGCACCGATGGCCATTCAACGGTCCGACCCACATCTGCACGAGATCAGCCCGGAGGAGATGGCGGAGTTCCGAAACTATGTCGCGATGCCCCTCTATTACGTTCACTTCCGGAACGTAGGCGAGCCTAGCGGCGTCGCGGGCCAGACGGTGATTGTCAACGCGATGAATGGGCGAGCCCTGGTGCTCAATCTCGAGTCGTTTCGCTCAAACACAACAGGCTCGGCCGTGAGCACCCCGCCGAGATGGAAAGCCGCGACAAGCTACGCCTTCCAAGACGCAAAGGGCAAGCAAGTCGGCACGGCGAAGCGAGGAGCGACCGGTACTGCGCACGGCGACATCATGACCCTCGCGTCCGACGGAAAGGTCTTGAGCATGCGCTATGATCGTGGGGCCAAACGCCTTTATCTCACCGAGGCGGGTAAGGCCGTCATCTACACTCCAGACGCCACATTGCAGAAGCATCTCGCATCACTGCCGAAGCCGGGCAAGAAGTTCGGAAGTTAGCCCCAATCTGCACGAGGCCGTCCGTAATAGACGGCCTCGCGGTTCTTGGTGAGCCACATCCCACATCCGCTACGGTGTGATCGTCAGCGTTTGTGGCTTGATCACGCCGTTCAGCCGCGCGTCGATCGTCACGACCTGGGTTGATACCACTGCGGTCGTTAGGATCTGCACGTTCACGCGGTCAGCGCCCTGGGGAATCAGTGCCGAGCTCGGCATGATCACGTTGGGTGAGGTCTCAACGTAGCGGATCAGGACGCCGCTGGTCGGCGCGGCAAGCTGAATGCGGGCCGTGCTCCACACCGGTGAGCCGCCCTTGATCGTCGTCGGGTTGATCGTGAATGCAACCAGCGGCGGCGGCATGATGACCGTGAGTTGGCGCGTGATCGTGGTTCCGAGTGTGGCCGAGATGTTCGCGACTTGCGTCACCAGCGTATTTCGCGTAAAGATGGTGAACGTCGTCGAGTTTGCGTTGGCGGGAACGGTAATTGGTGAAAGCGAGTAGGCGATCGCATTATTCGAAGTCACGGTCACCGCACGTCCGGAGGGACCGGCTTTGCCACCGAGGGTGAGCGTCCCCGTCGTCACGTTGTTGGCCGTGAGGGTGGTCGCCGCGAGCGTGAAGCCCGTGAGATTTGCCGGCAACAAGGTGATAACGGCGGGCTTGTTGACCCCAGCTAACGAGGCCGTGACCGTGACGGGTGTGTTCACGTTGACACCGCCGACC
>CAZPHD010000038.1:0-28582 GCA_964586225.1 uncultured Fimbriimonadaceae bacterium | reverse complement strand
CAATCATCCACAAACCAAGATTAACCCAAACCCACACAAAACCCCATAGAGCCCAAATCTGAAATCTACAATCTACAACTGAAAATCTCAATCGGTTTCCATCAGCGATCTAAGCGCATCCCGCAGGTCGTCGTGCTCAAACTGAAACCCTGCGTCAAGCGCGACCTTTGGCGAGACCCGCTGGCTTGACAGCAGGAGCGAAGGGTCTGGTGCGCCAAACGTGTTGGCGATTTGAAGCGCCCAAGCGGGTACGGGCGGTGCCCAGGGCCGCCCCATCACACCGCGCAGAGTGGCCATGAAGAATCGGTTCGTGCACGGATTGGGGTTGACGGCGTTGACGGCGCCGGTCAGTGGGTTCTCGATCGCATGGATGATCAGTCGAGCGATGTCCTTGATGTGAATCCAGCTCATGAACTGAGCGCCGGTCCCGTGGTGTCCACCAAGGAACCACTGGGTGAAGTTCGCTAGCGGTTCGAGAACGCCGCCTTGCTCCGAGAGCACGATGCCCGTGCGGAGCTTCACCTTTCGGACATCACCCACCTGGGCTTGGTCGAGCGTAGCTTCCCAGGCGACTGCGGTGTCGACGAGAAAGTCGCGCCGTCTTCCTGGTTCGGAAGCTTCCGTGAGCAACTCGTCGGCTCGATCGCCGTAGTAGCCGATTGCGCTTCCGTTGATCCATACGGGCGGCGGTGTCTTGGCCTCAGCGATGGCGCGGCCGAGGATCTGAGTGCTTGCGACGCGAGATTGCAGAATGCGATTTCGATTCTCCTTGGTCCATTTGGCGGCGATCGTGCTTCCCGATAAGTTGACGACAGCTGCGGCGCCCTCAAGGGCCAACCGCCATGTCCCGAGGTTGGATCCATCCCAGGATTCGCCCTGAGCACCGGTCGGAGCGTCACCAGATCGCGACAGGGCGGTCACGGTGTAGCCCAAGCGGGTTAGTTGTTTGGTCAGTTCGGAACCAATGAGACCGGTTCCGCCGGCGATAACGACATGGCTCATTCGACCATCCACTCCTTCATCAAATCGTGTTCTACGCCAAGTTGCTGGGCGATCCTCGCGACAACGGTGTCGGCGAGGTCTTCCAAGGTGCTAGGGTTCGTGTACCAAGCGGGCGAGGCGGGCAAGATGGTTGCGCCAGCTTCGGCGAGCGTGGTGAGGTTACGAAGCATGATGACGTTCCAAGGCATCTCGCGCGGCACGAGAATGAGCGGGCGGCGCTCCTTCAGGCATACGTCGGCGGATCGCGTAACGAGATCGTTGCTGATGCCATTCGCGATGCGCCCAGCGGTCCCCATGCTACACGGAACGATCACCATGCCGTCGTGTCGGAACGATCCGCTCGCGGGAGGCGTGAAGTAATCACGTTCATCCAGTAGTTCCAGGTTTGAAGCCTTGACGCCGAGTAACTTGATGGGCTCAAAGGTCTCACGAGTGAGCCCAATGCCGAGTTCCTGCCCGACCACTTGGAAGGCTTGGCGACTCATCATTAGGTACACGTTGTCGAAGTGTCGAACCGCGAGCCGAAGGAAGCGCTGCGCGTAGATTGCTCCGGAGGCTCCGGTCACGGCTACCACCAGTCGGCCTGTGCTCATCACGAAAAGTCTACGCGGATTAGCCCCATCGCGTTTGGAAATGCAAGAGACTTAGCTTACAATAGGTCCATGCGCCGTGCTTTCACGTTGATTGAGCTTCTGGTGGTGATTGCCATCATCGCGATTTTGGCCGCGATTCTCTTCCCGGTCTTCGTTCAGGCGAAGGAAACGGCGAAGCAAACCGTGTGTTCGAGCAATCTGCGTCAAATCGGCTTGGGGACTCAGCTCTATCTGAACGACAACGACGACATGTGGGTGCCGATGGGCACGTACGATCCTCTCCCCGGCTACGCACCCATGCACATGTGGCTCGGCTATGACAACAACAACTCGGGGCTAGAGGGCGGCTTCTATGGGCGCGTATATGAACCGGCGACTAATCCCGTCCGGCCGGGCAAGATCGACCACTACATGAAGAATCGCGAGATCATCCGTTGCCCTAGCATGCCGCGTCAGTGGCAGATGTCCTACGCGATCAACTTCTTTTATCTGAACGCGAACTCGGCCTATTACACCACTAACCCGCGCGCGGCCAACAATGAATATGGTCCGAGCACCCGAACCATGACTCCGGTAAACGGGGCCTTTACCGCGACCGGGGCGTCGCAAAGCGAGATCGAAGAGAGCGCCAACACACTGGTTGCCTGGGAGCACAAGGCCACCGTGCCCGCATGCAATTTCTTGCAGCCCCACGACTGGGTGTTCTCGCCGCCCGATGATCAAGGGCTCCGCGACCACTTCCACTTCCTTCACCGGGGCGGCTCAAATACGATTTGGGCCGATACCCACGCCAAGCGTCTGACCTACAGCCAACTTCGGCGCCCCATGTTCTCGGCACAGAAGTGGATTTTCGAGTAAACCTGGGAGCATGATGGTCCGGCAGATGACCTTGGAGGACATTCCAGGGGCGGTCGCGTTGCAGAGGGCGTGCTTCCCGCCGCCGTTTCCCGAAGAGCTACTTTGGCGGACCGAGCACTTGGTGCGACACATCGAGGTGTTTCCCGCCGGGCAGTTCGTGGCGGTTGATATTGATGGTGAGGTGTGGGCGAGCGCCACGACGGTGACGCTGGCGGAGGACCACTATCAGCGCCACGGAAACTGGGAAGAAACCGTTGGTGGGCCGTTCCTCACGGCGCACGATCCGACAGGCACGACCCTCTACGGCGTCGACATCTCGGTGCATCCGGAAGCACGGCGGCAGGGTGTCGGTCGCCGCCTCTACCACGCTCGCTATATGCTCACGCGGCAACTAGGCCTGAAGCGTTACGCCACGGCGTGTCGCCTGCCTGACTTCCGAGCTTGGCGGACCGAGCAAACAGATCTGGTGGATGATCTTGACCGCTACATCGTGCTCGTCGAGCGTGATGAGGTGCGGGACCGGACGCTGACGCCTTTACTCCGCATGGGTCTTGATCCCGTTGCGGGCCTTGTAGACTACATGGAGGATGAGGAATCCCTCAACTGTGCGGCGCTGCTGGAGTGGCTCCCCCAACAACAAGAAGAGCTCTGGAGCGATGAGGCCCCAGAGCTCGCAGAGTCCACCTAGTCTGGTTTATCCTGCTTTGCGTTCCGTCGCTTGCACGACGTCCTCGAAGGCGACCACCCGGTCGAGCCGGATTTCCCCTTTGTCGGTGATCAAGCACGGTCCGTACAGCGGTACGAACCCCACATTGAACACATACACCAGATCGTTGAGTTCTTCACCCTTCCTGCCCGTCCACGTGAGCCGAAGGGGCATTCCGATGTAGGTTTTTGCGTCTTGAATCGTCATCATCGTTCGTTTCCCCTAGCATTGCCCAGCCGTTATGTTGGCTGCCAAACCCTGTTTTCCCTTCGGCGACCGGTTTAGGGGCTGGTAATCCGATCAGATGGCGCAGGCGATGGCCGGAAACAGGTAGTTATAGCGAACATGGTGAACCTTGCCGAGTTGCTGCGTCAGGAGTGGGTGCTGGTGAATCGGCTGGGAGGTTACGCGATGGGCACAGCCGCTGGCGTCGCAACGCGTCGCTATCACGGGCATTTGGTGGCGGCCGTCAACCCGCCTGCGGATCGTTGGGTCTTGCTTGACTCCATCGAAGCGACCGTCGAAATGCCTCACGGGAGCTATGGCATCTCGTCGAATCAGTATCCGGGCGTTATCCACCCTGATGGTCATCGCTGGATCGAACGGTTTGAGGTGCAAGAGCAAACGGTCACCTGGCACCTGGCGGGACCAGGATGGAGACTTAGCAAGTCACTCACGATGGTCCTGGGCGAGAATCGGGTGATCGTGTCCTACACAAACGTGGGAGAGATCCCCTTCGAGCTGATCTTGCGTCCGCTGGTGAGCCATCGCCCGCATCACGGCAACTTTGGTGACCGGGTTGGTTATCCCGAGGCCTTGTTGGTGGAGCCCGATGCGGTCGTCGTTCGAGATTCTGGGATCGATCTTCGGCTTGATCACCTTGGTGCGCGTCGCGAGTTGGTGCAGGGCTGGTACTACCGATTTGAACGGGCTCGCGAGACCGAGCGTGGTCTGCCTGACCGTGACGATCTCTACTGCCCGTGCGAGCTTCGCTACCGGGTTGCGGCGGGCAACTCGGCCACCATCGAGGCTTCGCAAGCAGGCGGGGTTTGTGTACCGATTGAGCCCCCCACCGATGATGCGCCCCTCATGCGCGCGGCTCGGAAGTTCTGGATCGCGACCCCGACCCGCACATCGCTCCTGGCGGGGCTCCCCTGGTTTACCGATTGGGGCCGCGATACGATGATCGCGTTGCCAGGACTGTGCTTGCGAGCGGGGCAGATCGAGATGGCGCAGCGAATCTTGCGGGACTATGCGACGCAACTCCGCGACGGACTCATTCCCAACCGATTTGTTGAGGACGGTGAGGAGCCCGAATATAACACCGTTGACGCCTCGCTGTGGTTTGCTCATGCGGTGTATCGCACGTTGGATGCAGATTGGAACGAGACGTTTGCGCGGGAGATGCTGGCGGTTCTCAGCTCGATCATTGAGTGTCACAGAAAGGGCACACAGTTCGGCATACGAATGGATGGCGATGGCTTGATCACCCAAGGCGAAGATGGGGTTCAGCTTACGTGGATGGACGCCAAAATCGGCGACTGGGTCGTCACGCCGCGGCATGGTAAACCCGTCGAAATCAACGGCCTTTGGATTCAGGCGCTGCGGACGGCGGCGTGGTTGGCCCAGCAACTAGGGGAGGAAGATCCCTACTCTGAGCTTGCGGAACGGGCGTGCGCGAGCTTTGAACGGACCTTTTGGAGCGAGCATCATGGCTGGTTCTTCGACACCGCTGACCCGTTCGATGCGCAGTTGCGATCTAACCAGTTGATCGCATTGGCGATGCCGCTCGGTCCCAAATGCGCGGGACTTGCCGAGCGCGCGCTATCCGCCTGCGAGGAACATCTCCTCACGCCGCATGGCGTCCGCACGCTGGCTCCCTTTGAGACTCACTATCACGGACGCTTCGAAGGGCCCGTCCATGAGTTGGATGCGGCATACCACCAAGGAACGGCTTGGCCGTGGCTACTAGGCATCTACGCTCAGGCGTGCCTGCAGGTCCGCGGCCAGTTCGATTCAGAGATCATCGAAGGATGGCTGAGTGATCTCCTGATCAATGATGGAATCGCCGAGGTCTACGATGGCGATGAGCCCCAACGCCCCGGCGGATGTCCGTGGCAAGCATGGAGCGTTGCCACGATCATCGACGCACTGGGCGAGTCGTCTACTTGTCCACGACAATGAACTTCTCGAGCGCACGTGCGCTCGCGATCTGAGCCGCGCGTGACTCCTGTGGGGTCTTCGGACCGCCGCTCACGGCAGTCACTAGCGGGCTGATGAGAATCGCGCCCGCGATCTTGAGGTTGTCGCTCTTCTCGTCACTACGGCCTTCGGCATCCGCCTCGTGGACAATCGCGCCCGTTTGCGTGTCTACGATGGTGAGCGTAACGTGGCACGTCGAAATGGTCTTGGGCCCCAGGTTCACCCAGATCGAGCGAGTATGGAACGTCACCGAAGCCGAGCTGACGTATCTCACGCCCAGCGCCTTGCCAAACGACACGAGATTCGCCTTGGTCGGAGGTCGCGTGATGGTGGGCGTTGCGTATCGCTTTGATCGCCACGTGCTCGCGGCTTTGGCGTCGTCAGCTACGTTGAATCCGCCCTTGCGGAAGACCTCAGTCATCGCCTCCTTGGCTTTGGCCCGTGAGGTGTCCGTTCCCGAGTCATCGAAGATGATTGGGTAGACGGCGACCGATCCCCGCGAAGGTGCCTGAGCAGGCGCGAACGCGGAACTGGCAAGGACCCCGAGGGTCGCGATAACAAGCAAGGTCGGACGTGAAGTGCGTTTCATATCTTTGTAGACGGTTTGCGAGGGTCGGACCGCAACCTCATGGCTAAACCTGCCTCACTTCCGCAAGACCGCCGCGAGCAAATGCGTAGAACGCCGGGAAGTGATCCTCGCTGAACACATCAAGGGCCTGTAGATATCGGTCCTCAGCTTCTTTGAGGAGTTCAGGTTGTGGTTCAATTCGATGCCATAGCCGTAGCGCGTCAGCAAGGTTGAGACACCCAAGAGCCCAGATGAAGGGAGTTGCTCTTCGAGAACGAACTTCAAGGGCGTTCCGGTAGGCAGCGGCGGATTGGGCGAAGAGTTCACGGTCTGCGGTTCGCTCGGCCCACAGGCAAAGTGCCTTCGCCATATTGCCATGAAGAGATGACCAGAGCAGGGAGTTTTCATCCCGGGACAAGTGCTCAAGTTCCTCCTTGCAGATCGCGACCGCTTCCGAGAGGGAGCCAGTGCCGTTCGATCGGCGTCCGACCTCAACGAGCGAGTGGGCAATGTTGCGTCTGACTTCGACGAATACGGCCGGAAGTTCAGACCGTGTAAAAACCTCAAGCGAGCGGCGCTGATACTCAATCGAGAGTTCAAGCTCGCGAGTGCCGGGAACGTAGTCCGCCAAATCACGGTAGGCGTGAGAAATCTGTGAGTTCGCTTCAAGCCATTGAGTGAGTTCTATGCGTGGGTCAAGGGACTCTAGCATGAGGTGAGCTAGGTTGACGACACGTTCAAAGCATGCGACGTCTCCCTGCACGAGCCCAAGCGACCCAATGCTGTCGAGCAGACATTGCGTCATGTGGTGGCGAGTCACTTTCGGCGCGTCACTTGGGAGCATATCAACGGCAGCCTCACCTTCCTGGACTGCCTTTTGGAGTAGGGCCCGGTTGGCCGATCTTCGCCCCCAAATGACGAGAGATCGAATCCGCTGTGCGGTTACTCTGAACCACAAGTCCGAGTTTGGATCCAAGTCCCGGAGGGCCTGATCGAACACTTCGAGGGCTCGCTCATAGTAATCGCAGTCCTCCCAGACGAGGCCGCCCATCTTCGAGTAGATCGTGCCACGCTCGAGGAGGACTTCACGTGCAAAGACCTTGTCTTCTCCGGGATCTGCGCGATCCGTCATATTGAGGGCGAGGGTCAGATTCTCGCGAAGATCACCCAGTGGGCACTCACGGTAGGCCCATGCACGGATCAAGCTGAGTCGTCCGGCGGATGGAGCCGGCAGGTAGGGCCGCTCGTCCTCAGCCTCGATCCCCCAAGCGATGAGATCGGCGAACTGCTGGGCTCGTCCCGCCCTGAGGTGTTGCTGCAATTCTGCATTCCATGAGTCAAGGGCCGTTTCCGGGGCAAGAGCCAGCGCATGACGGAAGGCCAAAGCGCCTAGTCCCCGCTGCTCATAGTGGCGACGCCAGGCCGAGTGGGCAGCGTGGAGTTTGTCGGGCCGGTACCGCTCGATGCGCTCGCGAATCATCTTCCGCATCAGGCCATGCATACCGATCCAACCCTCCGACGTTCTTTGCATGAACGAATAGCGCAGGATCGCGTCCATGTCGCTCAGAGCGTTGAACTCATCATAGGGTTTGCCAAGCGCGGCCGCCAGCCCCACGGCATCGCACCGAGGCGTGAGGGCAAGCCGTTCGAAGAGCGGCTCCTGGTCTTCTCGCACGGACATGAACCGTCGAACGAGCGCTTCAAGATCGCCGGGACTCACTTCTAGACTGGCGGGACTCGCGCCAGGATCATTCGCGAGAATCGCGGCCGCGGTGTCGGCCAAGATGCCGAGCGTGAGTGCGTGATGCCGGGTCTCACCTTCCTGCTGAGTCTCACAGGAGATGTCGAGGAGGGCCTCAACCCAGAGGGTCGAATCAATTGACCGACGTTTTCGGAGGTAGGTCTCGGCATCTGTGCGTTGAAGTCCCGACAACGGCAGATCCAGAATGTCGACACCGACCTTTAGCCGTGGGGCTTCGGCGCTCCAACTGATGGGTCGCTGACCGATGATGACAAACTGGATGAAGTTGCGGCAAGTCTCAAACAGGGTTACGACTTGTTCCTCTTGGAACCAGCGAGATCGTCTTTCCCGAAACTGCTCTTCATATTGCTCCCAAGAATCGAACGCGATCATCGCCCTAACTGAACCTGTCGGGAGGTACTCGTCCAGGTCTCGGGCGAGATACAGACCCAGCTTGCTTGGTATCTGGTCCGTAGGAACCTCACTCAGGTCATGAGCAAAAGCACGGCCCTCGGGGGTCCGATGAAAGGCGGTTAAAGGCTCGGTGCTCACTCGATCTGCGACAAACCGCCAGCCCGCCCGGGCCGCGCTGACCAAGAGACCGCCAGGGCCGAGTGAGGCCGTCACGAGAAAGTTAATGATCTCTTCAGAGCCAGACTGAATAACGCCGCGAACTTCGTCGCCGACCACTGAGACATCCGAACGGTCGAACTGTTTGCTCAGCGACCAGGCAAGATACGCCGTGGCAAACCGTGGGGAAGGAACTCCAAGCCCGAGCGCGATGTGACGCAGAATCTCGTGGTGCTGCCCGAGGGCGACGCTTCCTTCGCCATCCTTGCCATCGAACTGGACTTTTACGGTCGGCAGGCCCCGTCCCCGCGCAATTTGCAGAAAGCGTCGAAGGAGAAACGACTTGCCCGTACCGGTCACGCCGTGGACGTTGATTACCGGGTATTCGCTTGAGGGCCGAGTGATTTGAGCGCGAAAGAAGTCAAGCTCGGCCTCGCGACCCGTAAAGGCCGCGTCAACGCGATCCTCGAATTCTGATCGAGGCGTTTGCACACGCGCATGTTACTGCAATGGCACTTAGCATCTTTGGAGATACGGCGCTCGTTCTATTCACATGGCGCGCAGTATCCGAACTGGGATGTACTACATTGCGTTCATCGTGTTCGTGACCGTCGCGCTTTGGCTCGCGCCGCCGAAGGCGGACCCGTTTCCATTCGATTACGGGGCGATGTCGGCGAGTTACAGCGGGCTGCTGGCCGGACTTGGCGGGTTCGCGATTACCGTGTTGGCGGTCATGCTGGGCCTTGAGGCTTTGGATTCCCAGCGCTCGACGCGCGCGCACATCGCCGCTCACGGGGTTGTCCTGCGGCATGTGTCTTTGTCGCTGGCGGTGGCCAGCGTCATCTGCTTCATCGGAGCGCTGATTCTGTCGGAGGTGAGCGCGCAGGCAAGCTCGGTAGCGAAGGCCCAGACGGAAGCGAGAAGTGAGATCGAGCTCCACCTTGAAGCACTCGGGTTGAGTCCTTCGCGGGTGGCTCAAGAGGTGGTCAGCCTCGGCGGTGAGTCCGGGGAGTTCTTTGAGCCGGCGGGTGAGGCTTCCCTTATGGCCCAGCGGCTTGGGAGCGACCCCGGCCTCGCCCTGCAGCCGGCGCTGGGGCGGTTTGAGGAACGTGCGCAAACGCTCGATCTGATTCTCGCCTCCAGCACTCGGCGGCACCTGATGATCGCGAGCGTCGTGGCGTTGCTGTCGTCGCTGCTGATTCTCAAGTCAATCACGTTTCTTCTCGTGGTGCGCTTCCCAAGCTATCCCGCGATCGGGGGCGTGCAGGATTTCGTGGTCTTGGCGTTCGGCGGCATGCTGTTGATCAAGCTGCTCCACATGGCGAGTTACGGCATGGCCGCGGAGCACTTTGTGCCGAGTCGGTTACTGGTTGCGGGCACACTGACGGCGGTGATCGTGATTTACCGAGCGATTCTGGCTCGCCAGGTGAATGCCCTGCGGAAGTCGGTGGTGCAGGGGGAGGTAGGTCGCTACACTCCAGCCGCGCCGTATCTGCTGGCGCTCGTGGTCTGCTTTGTGACAACGGTGTACTTGGCGGCGACCTTCAGCAACTTGGGCCCGCCAGGGGTTGTTGATCGGCTGATGGTGGCGGTCGCGGCTCTGGTGGGGAGTACGATGTTGATCACGATCCAGATCGAGCGGCCGACGCTGAAGCTGTTTGTGGAGGCGGATCGGTTCGTGCCAAACAAGTCCGCTGGCGACGAGTAATCGTGCTGAAGGAGTTTCGTGGTGGAGGCAAGGGGGCTCGAACCCCTGACCTCTTGCATGCCATGCAAGCGCTCTCCCAGCTGAGCTATGCCCCCACGACTGAGAAATCTATGATACCTCACGTGCCGCGCGTGTTCCCAAACAAATCCACGTGGAATCGCGGCGTCAGGCGGTAGCCCCGCTCAATGCACCACTCGACCATGGCGCGGCCGCGGCGGTGTAGGGATGCGCTGTCCGTCCCTTCCGCCATGATCAGCACCCGACTTGGGTCGCCGCCTACCTCAAGCAAGAGCGAAGCGATCTCGGCGTCTTGGCTCGCCAAATCATCGTCGGGATCGACTACGAACTTGAGCTGATAGTCGTAAGTGGCAAGGAGCTGACGCAGTGGCTCGCGGTCGAGGCGGGTGGCTTCGTGGCGCTGGTGCCATGCCGGATCGTCGGGGGTCGAGTTGGCGAGCTTGGGGCTCGCCGAGAGGAGGTCGATGGGTGCGTCGCGGAACACGGTTCCGGCGGTCTCCACGGTGATGAAGTGCCCCCGCTCGCGGAGGCTGACGAGTAAGGGCACGACGGCATCAAACAGCATCGGCTCGCCACCGGTGACCACGACATCGCGAACCCCGCGCGCTACCACGTTCTCGACAATGTCAGCAACATTCATCACCGGCCCTTCTGGATTCCATGAAGCGTACGGCGTGTCGCACCAGACACATCGCAGATTGCAGCCACTGATGCGGACGAACACCGACGGCACCCCGAGCCGAAGCCCCTCGCCCTGGATCGAGGTGAAGATCTCGGCAATGCGCAGGGTCATGGCCGCCCTCGGCCCATTTTGGATTTTGGATTTTGGATTTTGGAATCAATCGAAAATCGAAAATCCAAAATCCAAAATGCACTACTTCTTCTTCGCACGGCTACCTGCCGCCTTCTCGATGCCCGGATAGAAGCGCCACGAAGGCTGCCAATCCGCCGACAGCTTCTCCTTCGTGAAGATCGCCCGCATCATTTCGATCGGAATCGGACCCTCGCGCAGAAGCGCATCGTGAAACGCTTTCTCCTTCATCTTGCCCGTGTCCACCAGCTCCTCGCGCATCCGCCAAATCTGCAGCGCGCCCAGCATGTACGCGGCTTGGTAGAGCGGAGGATACGACCCATTGAAGCTGCGACGTACCTCCGCCTCAGCGGTCGAGCGCTCGTGGCGAACCTTCTCAACCAACAGGTCCACGCACTGCTCGGGCGTCATCGTGCCGAGGTGATAGCTCAGCGAAAAGATGATTCGCGCGCAGCGGTGCATCCGCCAGAACAGCATGCCCATCTTGTTTTCGGGAGTGGCGGGGAAGCCGAGCTCCCACAGCAACATCTCCCAGTAGAGCGCCCATCCTTCCACCCAAAACGGGGTGTTGAAGAGGCCCCGATACGGGCGGTACCGCGCGGTCATGAAGCCTTGCAGATGGTGCCCCGGAATGAGCTCGTGCTGCACGGTAGCGCGGGCGAAGTGGCGGTTGTTGCCGCGCATGCTCATCAGCTTCTGTTCGTGAGTCATCGCGTTCGTCGGGAACGACACCATAATGACTTCGCCTCCCAAGAAGAACGGGCTGGTGCGCTGCCGCTCGGGCGACATCATCGTCATGCGCCACGTCTGCTTGGCGAGTTCGGGGATGGTGAGCAGGTCGCGCTTTTCAAGGTAGTCGATGGCTTCGACGGCCATCTCGCGAATCATCTCGGGTTGCTCGCCGGGTGCAACATGCAGCCCCTTCACATGCTCCATCGCCTTATGCCAATCGTCGCCAAACCCGAGCGCGCGGCTGGCTTTCTTCGCCTCGGCTTCGCACCACGCATACTCCCAGTTAGCGATCTCCACCAGTTCGGCCGCCGAGTACACGATCATCTCAGCGGCCAGATCGGCCTGCAAGCCCTCCGCGCCGATCGGCGGAACGCGCTCTTCTTCCTTCGGGTTGGCGATCAGCTTCTCCTTGAGCTTGGCGATAAAGGCATCGAGTGCGGCATCGGTGCGCTTGTAGGGCTCGGCGACCCACCACGTGAACATCGGGTCGTAGCCGTTGTAGAAGTCGAACCACTCCTTGAGCTCTTCCTTCGCGGTCGTGGCAGTTTGGATAGCCCGATTGGCGGTTCCGCGATCGACGGGCTTGGCTTTGTCGACCTTGGCGGTTTCGGAGGCAATCGTCTTTTCGAGGTCGGTTATCTGCGTTGCCAACTTCTGAGGCTCGATCTTCTCCATGCGGCGGAGCCTTTCGCGCAGTTCCCAGATGGTCTTGGCGAAAGGCACCCACTTCTCGCCTTCTTTTGCCTTGGGTTCATTCAAGTCGCTCTGCCGGGCTTCACGCGCAAGGTGGTTGCGCAGGAGGAGGTAATCCACCTGACCGTCGAAGCTGAGCTTGGCGAACGGCACCTTGGCGAGTTCCTTCTGCCAATGGGTGTAGAAGGTCTTCCAGGTCGCGCGGCCCTCGGGGCTCGTGCCCACCGCGAGCGAGCGGCGCAAGAGATTGCGGTCGGCGACAAAACGCTCGATCACGGGTTGGAGGTCGCTGGAGCGGGTCCACTCGCCGAGGTCGACCTTCGGCACTTCATGAGGAATCGCGGTTGCCATCGGTGGATTCTGGCTCATTGCGGCAGATGATGCCAGGAGAGCCAGGGCGATGAGAGGAGTGCGTAGCGCCATGGAGGGGTTCTACCTGGAAGTTAGCAGTTTGCAGTTGGCAGTCAGCAGTTTACAGTTGGCAGTCAGAAGCTTGATTCGGAACCAGTCGGACCCCGAATCTCAATCTGTACTTTCAAGCTGCCAACTGCCAACTGCCAACTGCAAACTGCAAACTGCAAACTGCAAACTTCCCCACAATCCCCTGAACCCTCAACCGTCCTTAAGACACTCACTCTCCGAAACCGCAGGGTTTGCGAGCAAAACACACATGGACGAACGCATACGGAGAGCCCAACGGGGTGACCGCGAAGCCTACGCCGAACTCGTCACCGAGCATTACGCCTCGGTGTACCGGTTCTGCGCCCGGCGTCTCGGTCCCGAAGTCGCCCAAGACGCCGCGCAAGAGACCTTCATCACCGCGCAGCGGGCGATACGGGGCTATGCCGGGAGTTCGACCGTGAGCACCTGGCTGTTCGGGATTGCGAACAACGTGTGTCGAACGCTCGCCCGGCGGCGCAAGTTGGAGATGAACACGATGCGAGGATGGACCGAAACCCCCGCGCCGGATGCCGAGGGCACCTTGGTGAACCGAGAGTCCCTACGGGTGGCCCTCGGCAAACTGACGACCGAGCACCGCGAAGTCGTGCTGATGCACGAAGTCGAGGGGCTGGCGTACGGCGAGATCGCCGGGGTGCTGGGCATACCGGTGGGGACAGTCAAGTCCCGTCTGCACAACGCGTTCCTCCAACTGCGCCGCCACCTCGGCGAAGGAGCTTGCGCATGAACGATATCCGCGAAGATCTGAAGGCTTACCTCGACGGCGAACTGGCCGAGGATCGGGCTCGCGAAATCGAGGCCGCGCTGGCAACCGCCCCGACCCTGCGCGAGGAGGCCGATCTGATGAAAGCAATGAGTGAGACCTTGCGGGCAATGGCAAGCGAGCCGTCCGTGACGGGTGCGGAAGAAACACTGGCGCGGGTGCGCCGTCGACGGCGATGGAATCTGGCCCAACTGGGGACGATTGGCGGTTCGATTTGTCTGGCGTTGATCGCGATCGGCATCGTGCGGATGGGTGGTGGCGCAGGCGACACGGCTTCGATGACGCGGAGCGTGTCATTTGAGTCGGCGGATGCGCCGGCACCCGCCTCGGAGGCGCCGGGCCGAGAAATGGCGGCTTCGAACATGCCCGCTGAGGTTGGCGGTGGTGCTGACAAGGCGAAGGGTGGAGAGTTCAGAGTTTCGAACAGGAGCCCGAACATCCCGGCCGGCAGCGGCGCGGTCAACGACATGATCGCCGTCAATCCCATCCTCATCAAGACCGCTACCCTCGGCCTGAAGGTTGAGTCCGCCAAGGACGCGCTCGTCGCCGCTGAGCAAATTGCCAAGTCGCAAGGCGGCTACACCACGGACACCAACCACGTTTTGCAGGAGCGGGTCACCCCCTCGTCCACCGCCACCCTTCGCGTGCCGGTCAAGAACTTCGAGGCTACGCTTACCGAACTCCGAAAGCTGGGTGACATCACCCAGGACCAATCGAACTCGAATGACGTGACCACCGAAGTCGCCGATGTCGAGGCTCGCATCAAAGTCATGCGGGCGGAGGAAGAGTCGTACGTGACGATGTTGCGCGCGGCGCGGCGGGTTGGCGAACTGCTGGAGATCAAGGAGCGCCTCAGTTCGGTGCGCCAGCAGATCGAAAGCCTCGACGCCCAACGCCGAGCCCTCCGCGGCCAAGCCAGCTACTCGACCATCCACGTGACCTTCACCGAGCGACCCAAAGCTGGCGAGCCGAAGGTCGAGAATTGGTCGGGGGATGCCTGGTCGAACGCGGTGAATGGCCTACTCGGCGTGCTTCGAGGCCTCGGCCAGGCGGTGATCTTCGCCTTCGTATACACGCCGATCTGGCTCCCGATCGTGTTTGTGGGATGGCTGATTGCGCGACGGTTCAAGTGAGTTGGGGAAGGTGGCAGTTGGCAGTTAGCCGCCAACTGCCCACTGCAAACTTTGCTCCGAATACGGCACAATTGCCGAGGCGCGGAACACGGTGGGCGGGAAAGCAATCATTGATATCACGGTCGCCGGATTTGGTGACGCGCGAAAGAGGTCTATGACGCCGCTCCGGACTCAATGGCGAGGTCGGGCGGCGTTCTCTTTGGAGTTAGCTTGAATAGAAAGATTGCCTTTGCATCCAATGAAGTCGCCCCGTTTGCGAAGGTCGGTGGCCTCGCCGATGTTGCCGGGTCACTCCCCAAGGCCCTGAAGGAGCGCGGGCACGATGTGCGCGTCTTCATGCCCGCTTACCAGATGGTGCTCGACGCCACCTCGCCGAAGCCGCTCTTTGGAGGCGAGCCCATCGAAATCAAGTGCGGCCCGAACTGGACCGAACGCGCCCTCTTCTGGCAGACTCAGATGGGCGATGTTCCCGTATGGCTGATCGGGTCTGATCACTTCTTCCGCGATTCGGTCTCCAGCCAGACCGTCTACTTGCCGGGCGCGGAGCAACACCTGTTCTTTGCCCGCGCGGCAATGGCCCTATGCGAGCGTACGGGTTGGATGCCGAACATCGTGCACGCCAACGACTGGCACACCGGCTTCCTGCCTGTGTTCATGCGCGAAGGGGCCGCCCATGCCTGGTCGAGCGTCGCGAGCGTGTTTACGATCCACAACCTGGCCTACCAAGGCGAGTTTGGTACCGAGCTTCTCGAAATCTCGGGCTTGCCAATGAGCTTATTCAATCACGAGCGCCTGGAGACTTACGGCGCAGTCAACTTTTTGAAGTCGGGCTGTGTATATGCCGACCAGGTGAACACGGTGTCGCCCCGCTATTCGGAAGAGATCCAGACCCCCGAGTTTGGAGTCCGCCTTGAAGGGCTGATGCGCCATCTGGCTCAGTTGGGACGCCTCAGTGGGATCGTGAACGGGATCGATCAGCACGAGTTCAACCCGGCCATCGATCCGCACATTCCGGCCAACTTCACGGCGGAAGACTTGAGCGGAAAGGCCACGTGTCGCGCGGAACTGCGGCGCGAGCTTGGCCTCGATGATCGCCCCGGCGTGCCGCTCTTTGGCGTGGTCAGTCGCCTCAGTTCGCAGAAAGGAATCGACCTGATCGTCGAGATCGCAGACGCGATGATGGGCCTGCCCGCGCAGCTCATCGTACAAGGCCTCGGAGAGCCGTGGCTTGCTGAGCAACTTCGGCACTTGGAGGTTCGCTATCCCCACCAGATCCGGTTCGTTGAGCGGTTCGATGCGCCACTCGCCCAGCGGGTGTATGCGGGATCGGACGTGTTTCTCATGCCGAGTGCGTTCGAGCCCTGCGGATTGGGTCAGCTGATCGCGATGCGATACGGCACCGTGCCCGTGGTGCGGTACACGGGTGGACTTGCCAACACGGTGAGCGACGGCCAGAACGGCTTTGTGTTCGCCGACTTCCAGCCGGACGCGTTGTTGGCGGCGGTCCAGCGCGTGAGCGCGGCGTTTGCCGACGAGGCGCACTGGGCGAAGTTCGTTCAGCATGCGATGGCGAACGACTCTAGCTGGGCGACGAGTGCCGCCGAGTATGAAGCGCTGTACGAGCGGGCGATCGCCGCACGCAAGGGCCAGCAAGCGGCATGAAGATTCTGCTCTTCGGCGGAGGGGGGATGCTCGGCACCGACCTTCGCGAAGAGTTTGCGCGTCGAGATTGGGAGGTGGTGGCGCCCTCATCGAGCGAGGTGGATATCACCGACCCCATACAGGTCGCAGGTTGCGCCGAGGTTGGCGCGGATTGGGTGGTGAATGCGGCTGCCTACACGGCCGTGGACAAGGCAGAATCCGACACCGACTCCGCCTTGCTTTTGAACGGCGTGGCGGTCGGCTACCTTGGGCAGCTCTGTGGCCTCACCGCGATGAAGCTGCTGCAGGTCAGCACGGATTTTGTGTTCGACGGTTCTTCGTCCGCGCCGTATACCGAAGATGATGCGGTGAACCCGCTGGGGGCGTACGGACGATCGAAGCTAGAGGGCGAAGATAGAGCCTTGGCAGCGACCGGCGTGGTGGTGCGCACATCGTGGCTGTTCGGCCCGAACGGCAATAGCTTTCCGCGGACGATGCTGCGCGCGGCGGCGGCGGGGAAGACGTTGCGCGTGGTCTCGGACCAGTTCGGCAAGCCGACCTACACCCGTGACTTGGGCCGCGTGATCGCCGATTTGATTGCGAAAGATGCCTATCCGGGCATCTATCATGCTGCGGGACCCGATGCCATGACGTGGCACGAGTTTGCAGTCATGACCCTGAACGCGGGCGGCTTCAATGTGGATATTGAGCCGATTCGAACCGACGACTGGCCGACGCCCGCCAAGCGTCCTGCTTACAGCGTGTTAGACACGGGGAAGATCGAATCCTTGGGCATCGCGCCGATGCGGCCGATTTCGGAAGCCCTCGCCGAGTTTGTACAGCGGCTGGCTAACGTATAATCCAAGGGTGGCTGGATTCACGACACACCAAGGCCGGATCGCGGTCTACAACGCCGATCACGTCGACACCGATCGCATTATTCCTGCGCGCTTCTTGACGATGATTACCCGCTCGGGTTATGGCGAACTTGCTTTTAGCGACGTCCGCGGGCCCGACTTTCCGCTTGATTCACCCGAAGCCGCCGGCGCGACCATCTTGGTCGCGGGCACGAACTTTGGATGTGGCTCCTCGCGAGAACACGCGGTGTGGGCGTTGCAACAGGCGGGCTACAAGTGCGTGATCGGCAAGAAGACCGCTGAGACACCGGGGTTCAGCGACATCTTCCGGCAGAACTCGGCCAACTGCGGCCTGCTCTTGATAGAACTTGAAGAGGCGGATCATGCCCGGTTGGTCGCGGCGGGCTCGGGGGCCGAGGTTGAAGTTGACCTTCCCGCCCAAACGGTGAACTTGGACGGCAGTGTGTTTAGATTCGAGATCAACCCGACCGTCAAGGATGCGATCGTCAAGGGATTGGATCTCATCGGGACGACGCTTGAGTTCGAGAAGGCGATCATGCGATTCGAGACCGAGTCTCCGGCTTTCGTGCCGAAGCGGGAGCGGGTGGCGTGAGAGCGCTTTGGCTTGCGGGCATGGCACTCTTGCTCATGGGGTGCCCATCGAGTGCGCCGGTGGCAACCAAGACAACCGCTCCCCCTCCCGAACCGGCCAAGCCGGAGCCCGCTCCGAAGACCGATCCCGAATCGCCTAAGCCGGTCGAATCTGAGCAAGATCAGAAACGCAACCCTTCGCGTATCCACCAACTCGCCGATCTCGAAACAACGATCATCACGATCGGGAAACACAAAATCAAGGCGTGGATCATGGACAACGACTCGAAGCGTAGCGAGGGCATGATGTTTCTCACGTCAAAGGAAGTTGAGCCGAATGCCGCGATGCTCTTCGTCTTTCCCGACGAGCGTGAACTCAGCTTCTGGATGCGAAATACCTACCTTCCGCTCGACATCGCTTACATCGCGAAGAGCGGCAAAATCGTTTCGACAAGCCCCATGGAACCGTTGAACGAAGAGGGCGTGCCGAGCAAGGGCAAGGCGATGTATGCCTTGGAAATGCTGGGCGGCGCATTCAAGCGGCTTGAAATCACCGCCGGAATGCGCGCCGTTATTGATCCGAAGGTTAAGTCGAAGTAGCTCGCTCGAGCACTTGACGTCCTACCGCTTCCGCTACTCGGCGGGCTTGGGGAACGAGTTCGTCGAACTGGTCGCAACGTAGGGTCTGTGCTCCATCCTTGATCGCGTGATCCGGGTTCGGATGCACTTCGAGGATCAGGCCATCTGCGCCGGCGGCAATCGCGGCGAGCGACATCGCCGTCACCAAGTCGCGCTTACCGGTGCCTTGGCTGGGATCGACCACGATGGGCAGGTGCGAAGCTGCCTTCGCCGCTGGAACCGCCGCAATATCGAGGGTGTTGCGCGAGAACGTATCGAACGATCGAATGCCGCGCTCGCAGAGCACGATCTGCTCGTTGCCCGCGCTGGCGATGTACTCTGCCGCCAGAAGCCACTCTTCGAGCTTGGCGCTCATGCCGCGCTTCAGCAACACGGGCACGCGAGCAAGGCCGACTTCCTTGAGGAGGTCGTAGTTCTGCATGTTTCGCGTGCCGATCTGCAACATATCCGCGTACTGGGCGACGGTGTCAACCTTGCGCGGATCCATCACCTCGGTGACGACCTTCATGCCGTAGCGGTCGGCGGCTGCGCGGAGCATTTCGAGCCCGGGCACGCCTAAACCTTGGAACGAATAAGGCGAGGTTGAGGGCTTGTAGGCACCACCACGCAGGATGAGCGCCCCCGCCTTCGCAACCGATTCGGCGGTCGTGAACACTTGTTCTTCGGTTTCGACGGTGCACGGACCGGCCATCATGACCACGCCGGGACCGCCAATCGGAACTCCGCCCACCCGCACAATCGAACCTTCGGGGTGCGCTTCGCGGGCGACGAGCTTGTAGGGACGACCGACAAGATGGACCTCTTCGATCGTGTCGTAGGCGCGAAGCTGCTCGGCGGCTCCGTACTTGTCGACGTCGGGAGCGCCAACCGCCCCAATGATCGTCTTCATCACACCAAAGATTGGGCGTGTCTGGAATCCGAGCTCTTGGAGGTGAACGCTCACCTCATCGACATCTTCGCGGGTAGCGCCGGAGCGCATAACGATGATCATAAACTGTTTGACTCCTCAAGGATGGTGCCAATCGCCGCGATGAACGCATCGACTTCGGCGTCGGTGCCTACGCTCACGCGAATGCACGTGGGGGTGCCGAACACGTCGCCCGAACGGACGATTACGCCACGTTCGAGGAGGGCACGAAACACCGGCTGGGCGGGGCGGTGGAGGTCGGCGAATACGAAGTTGCCGAAGCTCTCGCAGGGGGTCGCGCCGAGCGCAGTGAGCGCTTCGTTCATTCGGCGGATCCCTCGCCGGTTGTTCTCGACGGTGGCTTGGATGTGATCCCGATCCGAAAGGGCGGCGACTGCGGCGGCCTGGGCGAGGGAGTTGACGTTGAACGGCTCGCGAGCGCGATGAAACGCGTCGACGATTTCAGGTGAAGCGAAGCCGTATCCGATGCGAATCCCGGCGAGCCCGTAAGTTTTGCTGAATGTGCGCAGCCCAATCACGGGCCGCCCTTCGCGAACGTAGTCGAGGCTGTTTGGGTAGTCGTCGATGCCTTCGGCGAACTCGAAGTAGGCTTCGTCGAGAACGACGGTGGCTTCGGCGGGCAGGTCGGCGAGGAACTGGTCGAACTCGCGGCGGCGCACAATGGTGCCAGTCGGGTTGTTCGGATTAGCGATAAAGATGAGTTTGGTGTGTTCGTTAACGCGGGCGGCCATCGCGGCCAGGTCGTGTCGATACGCCGAATCCAGCGGCACCTTGACGAGCTTCGCGGGGGCGAGATGCGCAGCGGCTTCGTAGCGCACGAAGGACGGATCGCCCATCATCATCTCGTCTCCGGGCTCGCCCAAGAAGAGTAGTCCGAGCAAGTGGATCAACTCATCCGAGCCGTTGCCAAGCAGGATGCGGTCGTCGGGAACGTGGAATCTTTGCGAGATTGCCTGCCGAATCGAGTACCCCGAAGCATCGGGATAGATGTGCATTGAGGCGGCGGCTTCACGCACGGCCTCAACCGCCTTGGGCGAAGGCCCAAGTGGGTTCTCATTACTGGCGAGCTTGATCACCTCGGGCAGGCCCAACTCACGTTGGACTTCGGAGATCGGTTTGCCGGGCGAATACGGCTCCATCTGGAGCACGTTGGGGCGGATGGTGGCCACGGTCAGACCTTCTCGAGGTCTTCGCCTCGGACCAGAAGGACAAAATTGGCCGTAAAGTTGATCTCGTCGTTTGTCAGCTGCTTCTTCTGCTCTTCGCTGACATTGTTCAAGAACTTCTCGCGCATCCGGTCATTGGCCATCTTGTGCACGTCGCGGCTCACCTTGGTGAGCGTGTCGGAGTCGACTTTGATCGCGACTTGGTCGGGTGCGTAGATGTTTTGCACCGTGCCCATGAGGCCAGACATGTGTTCGAAATACCGATTGGCTTTTCGATCTTCGTCGGTGACCGGACGAGACACGATGCGGACTCGATCGCCTTCTCGCCAGTTTGCCATGCAGAGATTTTACCCGTCGCCGTCCTTCCCCTTCCGGCGTCGCTTCGCTTCCAACAGGGCGCTTGACGTGCTTCCCGTGCGTTCGACGCTCGGCGGCGGCGCGGCGGGCGTGGGTTCTGGCGACTTGGTGACGACGGGTGCGGGTGCCGATTCGGCGGTCGGTTGGGCGGCTCGCTCCTTGGCCCGGTGAAGCCGCTCAACATGGGCGGGCACTTCGGCCGGAGCCCGGCGTCCCCGGAGAAGTCCAAGCAGCTTTGCAAAGATCTGACCTATCGGCAGGGCGATTCGGCGGGCGGCGACATCCAACGGCAACAAGAATGCGGCGATCATGACGAACATCATCCACAGCTCTTGAACGGAGTAGCCGGGGTCGGTGACGGGACGAATGGCATGCCCGGGATCGGTCAAAGGTTGCCCACCCGTCTCTTGACTGATCTGGGCGAGGAGCGCCGGATTGAAGCGGTAGGAGCGGTATTCGGCGGGGTAGGGAATCGAGAAGCCCGAAGACGACGTGCGATTTCCACCCAAAGGATCCTTTTCTGACACCGAGACGATGTAACTGCCCAACTCGCCGGTGGGGAACTTGGACTCAAAGGTGCCCGGGCCGGTTTGCGTAAGGGTCAGATCTTGGAAGCCACCACTCGGGAGCGCGAGCCGGACTTGGTCGGGCAGCTCATTGACGGGATTCCCGTTGGCATCTTGGGCGACGATTTTAACCGAGCCGCCGCTACCGGTCTGGTTGGTCGTGATCTGATAGGTGTTCGACGTGGCGCGGCGGGCGATTGACCGTGTCGCTTGTGCCCAGAACTGGCCGAAGGCGTCCCACTCCACCCACTTGGCGGCCCACCGGGCTTGGGCGTCGCTGGTGAAGGCGAGCGATGAGCCGAGGCCGTATTGCCAAACCGCGAGCAGTGGATCGTCTTTCTTGGTCCGCATGCCCACGCGGGCCAGGGGCCTAGCATCGGTCAGGCAGTAGGCGAGGAGGGCCGGGATGCCATCGGTGTCGATCCCGCGAAGAATCTCTTCGCCGAGGGCGATCTTCGGGAAGAATGCCCCTTCTTCGATGGCCGAGCGCGACATGACAGCCGCGTCTTGGGTGAAGATGGCCGGGAGCTGGCTGGCCTTTTGGGCAAGGTAGAAACGGCCGCCGCCGGCAAGGGCGAGCGCCCGGAGGTAGGGGACGTGGGGCCCGTCGCCGATGGCAACGCACGTCGTCGTGATCTTCTGGCGCAGCAGGTCCGCGGCCATTGGAATCGTGCCTTCCTGAAGGTCGCAGTCGGAGCCGTCGGCAAGGATAATCAGGTGCCGCACTTTCGAGTCGTCGGGGACGAGATGCTTCTTCGCGAACTCCATGGATGGGCGCATGTAGATACCGCCTCCGCCCACGTCGAGCCGTCGGATTTGCGATATGACGGCGGACTTGTTGGTCAGCTTCTGGATCGGGGCCACAAACTCGATTCCGTCCGTGCTGGCGACGACGCCGACCTTGTCCACGGCCGACATCATCTGAACGGTTTGCTCGGCGGCCTTGGCGGCGAGACGGACTTTGGGCTGACCATCTTCGACCATGCCCATCGACCCCGATGTGTCGGAGATGACCAGGATGGTCGTGCTGGGGAAGCTCTTACGCTGACGGATATCGAGGTCGACGGGCAGCGTCTCGGCAACGGGAGTGCCGTACCAGCCGCCTGGGAGAAACGAGTTCTCGCCACCGACCATGCCAAAGCCGATGCCCGAATCGCGAACGGCCGACTGCACGAGTCGTTGCTGTGAGGGTGAGACGCGCGCGGCGTTCAGATCGTTGAAGTACACCGTGTCGTAGGGCTGATACTCTTCCGGGCGGACGGGAAGGCCCGTAGCGGGGCGGAGATCGACGTCGAGCCCGTTCTGTCGAAGGGCTTCGGCCAACTCCGTGCGGCTGGTGTCATCTTGCGCGAGCAAAACACGCGGACGTCCACGGACGGCCACGAACCCCATGCCGACGTTATTGCGGTTGTCCCGATCGGTTGGCGAATGGAGTGTTACGCGGAAGCGATGGAAGCCCGTATCGTCGAGCCGCTGATTGATCACAAAGGTGTTCCGGCCCTCGTCAAGCGTGACCGGGATCTTCTGTAGGGTGACACCGTTGCGGTCAAGGTGAAGCTCGGCGGAGCCGGGATTCATCGCGTCGACGGTCACCCGAATCGCGAACGGCTGGCCCTGCCGAGTTTCGCTCGGCATGTCGGTCTGCACGAGGACGGCTTCGCCTTCGCGGCGCTGAGTACCGAGCACGACGTGGTCAATCGGGATGTTGTCGGTAGCGGCTACGGTAGCGGCTTCGGCGGCATCGCCCGCGGTCTCGTTGCCGTCGGACAGGAGCACCATACGGCGCGACTTTCCGTCGGGGAAGCTGGCGGTGGCGAGCCTTATCGCGGCCGCCAGGTCGGTCGAGGAGCCGTCGACGACGCTGAGCACGCGCGACAGACCCGGAATCTTGCCCGGCGCGACATCCACCGATGCGTCCTTGCCGAAGGCAATGACGGCAGCCTGATCATTCGGGCCAAGCTTACGAACTGCCTCACTCACAAACTTGAGCTGGCGTTCGCGATCACTGTCGGCGATGCTATCCGAGCGGTCAAGCAGGAAGATGGTGCAGACGCCCTCATTGGGTCGTCGACTCTCGGGACCAGCTAGCGCCACCACCAAGCAAGCCGCGAGTACCGCCCGGAGCGCGAACGAGAACCGCTTGCGCCATCGCATCATCCCGCTCACATAGCGGTAGCTGAATGCCAGCCCCGCCGCGACTGGGATCAACAGAAGCAACCACCAGGGCTGGGTGAACGCGATCATCTAGGACCGCCTCGCAAAGAGCCACCATTCGCCCGCAAGCACGAGCAAGCCTAGGAGCGCAACCCACCGCCAGAGATCGGACATGCGCGAGACGGAACCGGTGCTGGCGATGGGCTTGCCACCCAGCATCACCCGGTCCTGGGGAGCGATGGCCGACTCTTCGTCGCTTCGGAACGTGACGTGGACCTTGCGTCCCGCGACTTCGTAAGTGCCGACGCGGCGCAGATCGCGGAGGATCACGGTGCCGTTGACGGGTTTGATGGTGACGCTTCCGTCAGGGCCGGTTTGTGTGACGTCTTGATCGCCGGTCACGGGTAGGGACACGGTCCGCCCGGCGTCAACGACCAACTCCGTCCCTCGTGAGACCGGCGGGACGAGCCATTCCAACGCGTTGGAAAGGAAGATCGGAAAGCCAACCTGAAGCGGGAAGTCGGAGTCGAGCGGCTTGAATCCAACCTGCACTTCGCGAAGCGACGGCGTGCGGCGGGCGAGGATCGCGGGTGTGCCATTGCGGAACGTGGCGAGCACGTCAGAATCGGCAGGCCCCGCCCCCGACTCGGCGACGTCCACATACACTTCGGTCAGATCGACGCCCGCTAGAATCGGATGCTGAGTCGTCACCTCAGCAAAGGTCGGCTTGCGCAGATCGAGCTTGCGGCTCGATGCCCCAAACCGCAGCACCGCTCGCGCGGGAATCTTCGGCGAATCCACACCGTCAAGCACGGCCACATCCCAATCGCCGCTGTCGGGAATCTTCGTGGCTTTGTCGAGGACGACACGGGGCTCCAGGGACAGCGCGCGCTCCAGAAACAGGTTGCCGTTCGACACGAGTAAGACCCGAAGCGACGAGCCCGGATCGGCGAGTGTCACTGCGTAATCATCGGCCTTGAGGGCGTCGTCGGAGTCCAGCTTGGCCTCAAGAAGCTTTGCCCCTGCGGGAGCGCGCACGGTGTCGCCGATCGTCTGACCGGGCTGCAGGTCGAGCCCCTTGGAATCAAAGAGCTTGCCGTCGGCGAAAAGCTGAATCTTGACGGCCGCCGACTTCGTGCCGAAGTTCCGCACCCCATAGTAGAGTTCGCGACCTCGCGACGTGTCGGCCATGGCGAAGGCGTTGATGGCGGTGTTTTCACCTGAGGTGCCGATGCGGGGGAACACGACCTCCGCCTTGCCGGGCGAGAAGTTCGCGACTTCGGGGAAGACGCCGTCCGAGAGCAAGATGATGCGCGCCGACGGCTGGTTGGCGGCCAGCGAAGCGGCGAGACGAAGTGCCTCTCCAACATTGCTTTCGGCGTCGGTGGGCTTGACCTCCGTGAGGGCACGCCGCAGTCGACCCGGCTCGCCGCTGAGCGACGCGATGACGCGCGGGGTCGGACCGGCCTCGATCAGCGCCATTCGATCCGTGCTCTGCGCGCTGGCGATCAGGGCTTGGGCTTGACGAACAGCTTCGGCGAATCGGCTCGGGCGCACATCCGTGGCCGACATGCTCGCGCTCGTATCCAGCACGATAATCGTGACCGCTCCGCCGAGTCCCTTCTGCATCATCTGCGGACGGGCGAGGGCAAAAACGATCGCCGCGAGCGCGAGCAACTGCAGCACCATCAACCACGAGAACTTCAACCGCTGGAAAAGCGAGTTGGCGCGGATCTCGTAGGTCATCGCGGGCCACAGGAAGGTGGCGGGCACGCGGACATCGCGGCGGCGCATCTTCAGCAGATAGAGCGCGACAATGATGCCCGCCAGCGGGATCAGCCACAGCAGCGCGCCGGGGGCAACGAGGTTCACGTTTGGAACCAGCCTCCCTTGCGAAGGTGGTCACGGATGAGCGAGGTCAAGCCAAGGTCTGAACGCACGCGTTCGTAGCGTCCGCCGAAGCGACGGCACGCGGCTTCGAGGCTTGCGTTGTGCTGAGCAAGGTTCTCAGCGTAGACGCGCAAGGCGTCTCGGTTGGCGGTGAGTTCGACCACGCGGTCAGTTTCAGCATCCAGTAGGCGCAGATCGCCTTCAAGGTCGGGATCCAGCTCTTCGGGCGCCAGGATCTGGAGCAGATTCACCTCAAAACCGCGACCGCCCAGCACACGAATCTGGTCGGCGGCGTCGGGATCGAGACCATCGGAAATCAGTGCCACAAATCCCGGCCGCGCGTTGCGCTTGAGGAAGTCGCGCAAAGACATCGCAAGCCCGAGGCCGCTGGTTTCAGTTACGCCCGCCATCCACCCGCAAACTCGTGCGTACGCAGCGCGCCCGCGGTAGGTCGTCAGTGGTTGGCGCGGGGCGCCGAGCGCCATCGGGATCACCGCATCTTGCCCACATAGCGCGACGTAGCTGAGGGCAGCCGCGACTTCGCGAGCAAGTTGTGACTTCGGCGGATCGCCGAACTGCATGCTTGCCGAGGCGTCGAGGAGGATGTACACCGCGAGGTCTTCCTCGTCCTGATAGGTCTTGATGACGGGGTGCTGGAGTCGCGCGAGGACATTCCAATCGAGGTGGCGCAGGTCGTCGCCTTCGGCGTATTCGCGGTAGTCGGCGAACTCGATGCTGATGCCACGTTTGCGGGTCAGCCGCTCGCCGCGGATACGGCCGTGAAACGATCGGCGCGGAGCCAAGCGCAGCCCCTCGATCATGCGAAACTCGCTCGGCCCCAGCACCAGGCTCATGCCATCAGCCTCGCGGGGTCATCAGCACTCGGAACCGCAACCACCTGCGTGACGGCGGCAGAGATCGGCTCCATCAGCGCGGCGATCGCTTCGACGTCGTCCAGCGCAGGGTCAAGCCAGGCAGCCTGCCGATCACGGGTGAGGATCACCGGCATCCGGTCGTGGATGGGTTCGACCACGGCGTTGGGCTCGCACGTGAGGATGGTGAAGGTTGGGACGCGAGCACCTGTGGCTCGGTCCTTCCACGATTCGTACAGCCCCGCAAACGCGAAGATGGGCTGATCGGCGACGCTGATGAGCTGGGGTTGCTTGCGCGGCTTGCTTTTGCGCTTCTCGCCAAACAGATCGAGACCCTCGTCCTCGATGTCGGTCCATTCGAAGAACGCGTCGGCGGGCACGAGGCACCTTCGCTTCAGAATCGCCTCGCGGAAGGCGGGCTTTTCGAAGGCGGTCTCGCTCCGCGCATTGATCATCTTGACGCCGATCTTCAGGTCTTTCGCCCAGAACGGGACAAGGCCCCATCGATGCATCCGACCGACGCGACGGCCCTCGTTAATGAGGACAACGGCGGCGGTGTCGGTCGGCCGCACGATGGGCGGTGTCGCGCCAAGTTCTTCCGCCTCGTCGAGTTCGAAGACGTCAAACAGCGTCTCGGCCGACGTGCGCATCGTGTAGCGAGCACACATGGCTCACACCGGCAGCGGGTCGCGATCCCGCCGCTCCACATGTTCGATCAGGCGATCCAGCACCGCGTCGGCCGTCATGCCGTCGGCTTCGGCCTCAAAGTTCAACCCGATCCGGTGTCGAAGCGTTGATTTCGCAACCTTCTTGATGTCGTCCTTCGAAACATTGAACCGCTCGGAGCGGAGGGCGACAATCTTGCCCGCGGTGATCAAGGCTTGAGCTCCCCGCGGGGACGCTCCAAACCTCAGATATTGCTGGGCATCGGGCGCGGCGTCGGGCGAATCGGGCTGGGTCCCCAGCACGAAGGAGAGTGCGTATTGAAGCACGGGATCGGCGACCGTCACCTCGCGGACGACTTGGCGCATCTTCAGCACCGCCTCGCGATCGGCGACCGGCGTCAAGGTGGCTTCCGTCGAGCCCGTCGTGCGGTTGACGATCTCGGCCAACTCGGCTCGCGTGGGCGAGGGCACGATCAGCTTGAGGAAGAAACGGTCAAGCTGGGCCTCGGGTAGCGGGTCGGTGCCTTCCTGCTCAATCCGGTTTTGCGTCGCCACGCCGCGGCACGGTTCGTCACGCGTGTGGCGATGGCCGCCGACGGTGACCGATCGCTCTTGCATGGCTTCGAGCATGGCCGACTGGGTCTTGGGCGTCGCGCGGTTGATTTCGTCAGCGAGGACGAGATGGGCAAAGATGGGTCCACGGCGAAACTCAAACTGACCGCCGCTGAGCACGTTCGTGCCCGTGACGTCGGCGGGCATCAGGTCGGGCGTGAACTGAATGCGGCTGAAGGACAGGTGCAGGACTTCGCTGAGCGATCGAACGAGCAACGTCTTACCCAGCCCCGGCATGCCTTCGAGCAAGACGTGCCCGTTTGCAGCGAGCCCCATGAGGACGCCCTCAACGATCTCGTCTTGCCCGACGATGACCTTGCCAAGCTCGGTACGAATGCCGTCGAAGGTCTCGCGGAACCAAGCCGCGCTCACGACTTGCCTCGGTTCAGCGAGTCGAAGTAGTCGCGCACGCGTTTCTGGTGCTCTTTCGGAATGCGATCCTTGTTCATCGCTTCTTCGGCTTGCTTGCGATACTTGGGCATGACCTTGAAGTAGGGGGTCTTCGAGCGCTCGCCGAGCGAGGCCGGGCCCTTGATTTCCATGTACGTCTCGTCGCCCTTGTCCTGGCGCTGCCCGCGGACACCCTTGACGTCGGAAGTCGCCTTGATGTCCTGCTCATTCTCCGACTGCGGCACCTGACCGATGTCACGGAAGAAGTTATCTTGACCGGGACCGCTCGGGCCCCACGACGGAAGCAATGCCAATAGACCAAGCCCGAGTCCCGCCGAGTCGCATTGGCCCTCGCATTCTTTGAGCGAAGCTTTCAGGTTTTCCAGGAACGCTTCCAGGTCCTTGTCATCCTTGAGCTGATCAGCGAGTTCTTCGAGCTTGCGGTTCAACTCATCGATCTGCTCCTGGGTGAGGGAAGGTTGGTTGGGATTCTCAGCCGCGCGCTGATTGGCCTTGGCGAGTTCCTTCGCGAGTTCCATCAGCTCCTTGTACTTCGGGTGGCTGGTGAGGCGCTTCATGAACTCTTGGGCCTTCTTGGAGAGCTTGATCTCTTGGGCTTGCTTCTTGGCGGCTTCCAGCTGGTCTTTGAGCGCATCAAGTTCCGACTGGGACAGTGCTTCGCCCTTGTCGTTCTTTC
>CAZPHD010000037.1:24590-30096 GCA_964586225.1 uncultured Fimbriimonadaceae bacterium | reverse complement strand
CGCGTCATCCAGGTCAATCAACGCGAGGGTGACGAACCGATGACCGTCATCGTGATGGCGGCCCACAATGTGAACGCCCAACACGGCTCTGGGCGTGAGCGATTCCGTGTGCACAACATGTCCGCAAGCGTACATACGCGTACGGCGAGACTTGCCGGCGATTGCAGTGTCCAGGACATTAGCCAGGACGGGATAGGAATCGTCTTGCCGGAGGAACCGCGGGTTGGGACGAGTCTCCGGGTTGACATCCTCGCCGATGGCGAACTCCTCACGTTTAACTGCGAAGTTCGCTACGTCAAGCCCGCTGACCAGGTGTTTCGTTGCGGCCTTCTCATCCAGCACCATGATCGGATTACTGAACGTAAATGGCGGCGCTTTCTCGCCCAGTTGAACGCCCGAACCGAAATGGCGGCGTAACTGCTAGTCGTCGGACTCATCGGGAGGCAGTTCCGCCGAAACCGGCATTGCCGACGGAGTTTCGGGCGCAATGGGCGATGTTCCCACGGCCACGATCCGCTTACCGCCCCGATAATGGCTCTGGCCGAGCGGCTCGCGCCTCAATTCGCGACCGTCACGATAGACGACCCGCGCCGTATTGATCGCATAGCCCGCGCTACCCTTCTCGATCACCTTGCGCTTACCTTCAGGAAGGTTCGGGTCAGGCTGAAGCTTCTCGCCAACGGCCCAGGATCGCGCTCCGAATGACTCAATCTTCACCGAAATCGACGGGTCCTTGATCCCGAGGATACGAAACGTGATCTTTCCGGACTGCACTTCCGAGTTCACCGCAATCGGTACGTCCAGCGTGTTGGTAAAGGCAAGGTCAATTCGGCCATAGTCAACGGCGGCATCCCGCCCGATCGGCACGTAAGGCACCGGCATCGAGTGATTCTGTCGCTTGTTGATCTTCAAGTTGGCAAAGAGTGCCGCATTGTAGAGCGTTGTGCTCACCTGACAGATGCCGCCACCAATGTCAACGTCGTGCTTGCCATCTTTGTAGACACCAGCCTCCTTGAAGCCACCAGCCGCCGTGCGACGGCCGACAACCCCGTTGAAGCTGAAAGACTCACCGGGCGCGAGCACGATGCCGTCAATCTTGCGTGCTGCGAGTCGGATGTTTGAAGAGCGAGCCGCCTTCCCTTCTGAGAACCTGGTGCTGAACTCGCTCATGACCTCACGAATCTTCTCAAGGTCGTTGTCAGGCACTTTCTTCACATCTAGGACGAGCGGTATGGGCCGACTCTCTTGGCTCTGAAACGCGTCGAGCGCGGCATCAAACAGCTTGAGCGAATCGAACTTGAAGCCCGCGACCTCCGGAGTTCGCTGAAAAGCTCCGCCTCGGTAGACGACGCGGGCAGGCTTACGGTCGGGCACATTGCGCTTGACAAACGCCTCCAACTCAGCCGTATCGGCGTCGACGGGACGAAACTTGAAGTCAATCTCGCCAAGTGTCGGGCGACCGGCGATGGCTTCTCTTATCGAGGCTAACAACCCCGGAAACTCAACTTGGTTGAGCGTTGCCTCGGCGTCGAGCGCCAAGCCCAACTTTGCCGCGGGTGCCCGATAGGTTTGCCCGGTCGGCAGGTTCAGCGACAGTTCACGTTCGCGCTCCGATTGCCACCACTCGTCAAGCTTACTCGCGGCCTCAGGGCGCGACAGGCCACTCAGATCAAGCGACTCGATTCGGGTGTTGGCGCGCGTCTTCGGCTCATACTGCGCGGCCATGAGGCCAAAGCCCACACCGACCACACCAGCTGCAATTCCACCCCACGTGAGTACCCGTTTCATCTGTTCCTAACTCGTTAGACGCCGCTTCGCGTGCAATTATCCCCAGGTTTTCCCCACGCGGCGAAACCCCAAAGCGTCATAATCAGCCATTCCGCATGAGAATTGGCATTTTTGGGGGCACCTTCGACCCACCGCACAACGGTCACCTGGCCATCGCCAACGCCGCCCGCGCTCAATTAGAACTCGACGAGGTCATGTTTGTTCCCACCAATCGAAATCCTCTCAAAACAACGAAGGGATCCTCGGCGCGAGACCGAATGGAGATGGTGCGGCGGGCCGTTCTCGACACCGACGGCTTTTCGGTGAGCGACATCGAGATTGCCCGTGGCGGCCCTAGCTATGCGTACGACACGATCTCCGAACTCGTCTACATGCGGCCCGCCGACTATTGGTGGATCATGGGATCGGACGCCCTCAAAGAGTTCGAAAAGTGGAAGAACCCTGACAAGCTGTCGCGGCTCTGCCGGCTCGCCGTGGCGGTTCGCCCACCCGGCAACGCCCGGGACGTTCTTGATCGCACACCTGACTGGCTTCGCTCCAAGGTTGATATCCTTGCGGTCCCACCGAGCGAAGTCTCCTCTACTGAAATCCGTATGCGTCTGGGTGGGAATAAATCCGTGGCGCATCTCCTCCCATCCAACGTCCTAGACTATATCCAAGAGCGGAAGCTCTACCGAATCTGATGACTGTTCAAGAAAAGCTCGACCTCATCACCCAAACCATCGACGACATGAAGGGCGAGGACATCCAAGTCTTGGATGTTCGCGACAAGACGTCGATCGCCGACTTCTTCGTCGTCTGCTCCGCTTCAAACGAGCGGCTTCTGTCCGCCATTGCGGAAAAGGTCGACGAGAAGCTCCGGGAGCACAAAGAGCGCCCGCTCCGCCGTGAAGGCGGCAAGAATGGGTGGATTCTTCACGACTACGGCGACATTGTGTTGCACATCATGCGGGACGAGCAACGTCAATTCTATGATCTGGAGACCCTATGGAAGACGATGCAGCCGAACCCGGAAGTCCACTAAGCCCCGAGGAGGCGGCCGAGCGGCTACGGAAACTCGAAGCCGAAGCGGCCCAGTTGCGCGAGGCTCTGAACCAGCCGACGGCCGAGCCTGAAACGCCCGCGGAGCTCGGACCGGAACTGGAGCCCCAGACCGTTGAGCTCACGCCTGAGCGGCTTGCCGAGGCTGAAAAGTTGCTTCAACGCTACCGGCTGGAATACAGCCGGGGCAACCAGGGCATCGCGACCAAGCTGCTCGAAGAAGCAAACACCATCGCGCCCGGATCATCAATGGTGCTCGAGGTGATGGGCGATGATGCCGTCGCCCGCAAACGGCCCAAGGAAGCCATGGACTATTACCTGGCGGCGAAGAAGGCGGACCCGAAGAACATCTCCGCCGATAAGAAGCACGCCGGTCTCGTCTACAACACCACGGCTCGACTGAGCACGACCGTCGCCTCGGAATACGAGTCACTCGCCAGCGCCAAGACCGCGACCATCTTCTCGGTCATCTTGCCGGGCTTGGGGCATGCTGTGACCGGCCAACTCGCCGCCGGCATTGGCTTCATGGCGGTGTACATTGGCTTCTTGGTTTGGACGCTCCTTACTCCGGATGGAATCCGCGGCTTGGTCGCGATGATCTCGAACCGTAGCCAGCCTCCGTTCAACGCGATGGTGCTCGTGCCGATGGTGGGGGCCTTCGTGACGTGGTTGATCTCACTCACGACAATCGGGGCCAAGTCGAAGACGATGGCGGCCCGGATAAGCCGACCCGATGCGCCTAAGCCACCGGTGGACTTGCCGTTCGAGTAGCTATCCAGCCTTCGCCTTGAGCGTGGCTTCCAGGTGGTCGCAGAACTGCTCGCCGAGCTTCTTCCAGTCGAACTCGCGCTCGCCAAGTGCGCGGGCGTTCGCACCTTGAGTGACAAGTTTGTCCGCGTTCGACTGCATCGCCACCAACGCATCCGCGAGCGCGACGGGATCCTCCGGCGGAACCGCCATGCCCAGATCGTGCTCCTTCACCATGTCCGTCATCCAGCCTGGGTAGTTCACCAAGATCGGTAGCCCTGAAGCAAGATAGTCGAAAAACTTGTTAGGCGAGGTTCCGTAATAGAAGCCAGGCACGTTCGCTAGGCACATCAGACCGACATCCGCCTGGGCGCACAGCTTCGCCAGCTCCACCTTGGGGATGGCATCATGGAAAACGCAGTTGTCGAGGCCCTCGGCTTCCGCTCGTTTCACCAACATGGGCTTCTCGCCCCCCTTGCCAATAAACACCAGCTTGATGTTAGCGATGCCCCGCTTCTTGAGTTCGGCGGCGGCGTCGAGGATCGCGCTGAGACCATTCGCGCGTCCGTGCGTTCCTGTGAAGAGTGCGACAAAGTCACCCTCATTCACGCCCGGTAGCGCGAAGCGTTTCGGGCCGGTGGCAGGTTGGAATGTGTCGAGGTCACAGCCGTTTGGAATCATGGCGAGCGTCTTGCGGTCCATTCCACCGCGCACCATGCCATCCACGATGCCCGGCGAAAGCCCAATGCCGCCGTCCGCTGCCTTATAGGCCGACTTCTCCAGCCAGTTCATGCCCGCGAGACCGATCGGATTGCTGTAGCCGAGCGCCTTCGGGAGCTCGGGCCAGAGGTCGCGCACTTCCAGAACGAACGGCCGCTTTCCACGAGTCTTCTTCGTGAAGATTCCAGGGATTGCAACCGTCAGCGGCGTCGACGTTGAGAAGAGCAGATCGTAGTCGTTTTCCTTGGCGAGCGCGACGGTCGCCCGGGCGAACTTCATCCAGGCCTTGAGCCGGTCCATGGGTCCGAAGCTCTGGTCGTAAGGGATGACGAACTCGATCACGTCGAAGTCCTCAACCCGGCCCTTGCGCATGCCGTTGATGACTTCCCCGCTCAGGCCGGTTTCGCTCTGATTCCAGCTTGCGCAGGCAATGGTGACCTGGTGACCTCGGGCCGCCAGCGCCTTCGCCATGTGATAGCTGCGGGTGCCGGTAGTCCCCTGCTTGGTCGAGTAATAGAAGTGGAAGTAGAGGATGCGCATGATGGCGTGTTATTCGGTCTGCCTTGAAAACGTGCTCACGACCCCGCTGACGTCGCCGCCGACGAACGTGACTTCGATAACCGTGATCTGACGCGTTTGGCCGTAAGCCTCGCTAACCACGGTGTCGGGTGCTTCGTTGGTGCGAAGGTCGATCTCGACGGCCGGATCGGCCTCACCGAGGGTGTGGACGAGCAGGGACAAGGAGATTCCGTCATCCGACCGCACAAATGTATCACCCTGGCGATCCCACGACCCGTCGAGATGCCAAATGAGCTTCAGGCGTCGCCCCTTAGCGCTCGCAAAGGTGTCGGAGACGACGACAAACTCGGACACGCCTACGGACCGGCGGTGCTGGACACCTAGTCCGATCTGCTCGTAAGCGTGGGAAACGCCGCCGAAGCTTGCTCCGCGTACAAAGCCGTCGAGCACTTGCGACGTGCCGTCTTCGTCAATGGCGCTCCCTTCGTGTAGCTCCGCCTTCGTCCAATCCGTGTAGAGGAACCGGCTCGCGAGCGGCATCTGATCCTTGCCGTCAACCATCACCGTGTTGTGGGCAGCCGTTGACTTGAAGTGCTTCGACCACCCCTCGGTATCGTTGTAACTATAGGTTCCCGAATCTACGGCGACAGGTCGTTCGTTGTACCAAACATCGACGTGCAACGCATCAGCC
>CAZPHD010000037.1:0-24580 GCA_964586225.1 uncultured Fimbriimonadaceae bacterium | reverse complement strand
ACCAGGGCGTCCGTCCGTATAGTTCGGAGCCCGCATGAACACCGACCAGCCTTGCTCGGTCACGCGCGCATACCCACCGGACAGCGCGAAGAACGACGGCTCGACCGGCTCGGCCAAGGGCATCGTCGAGGGCAGACCAAACCACAGCAGTTCCTCGTTCCATGGCCCGGCGTCGAATGCCACCTCGTGGTCCAGGAGCGCGAGCCCGACCTGTAGGATCGGCCGGAAATCGAGATATGCGCATGGCGACAGCGCGACCGCGTTCGCCCCATCATTCGCCCCGTAGTTGGGCAGTCGTCCCGTGCTCGGCGCGACCATCATCTGCCGCAGGAAATCCACCCCAAACGACAACCGATCTTCAACCCGCTCGTCAAGCCGCCCATCTTCCAGCCGCCGGGCCGCCAACGCCGCCAACAAACACGCCCGCAACGCCACGCGTTGATAAACGAACGAATGCTGGACATAGCTCCCGTCAATCGCAAACTGCTCGAGCACTAGCCGTTCAAGAATCTTCTTCCCTTCCGTTCGCCAGCGCGCCGCCTGCGGATGATCGGGCAAGGCGCAGCCCGCGAGATACAGCCCGGCGGATTCGCTCGTGCCGTGATTGTTGTGCTGGCCGATGGCGTAGCCCATCGTGGGCTCCACCCGTTCGGCAAGGGCGGCAATGGTGGTCGAGATCAGGTCGTGAGCTTCGGGCGATAGGAACACGGTGGCCGCGACCAACAGCGCCATGAGCCGAAGCGAACACTCTTGCCCGCAATACCAGTTGATGCCCTGATTGGATGGATTGTGCTCGCGCCAATCCTTCAGCAACTCGATGAATGCGCGCTCGTACCTGGTGTCTCCCGTGGCGGCAAAGGCCCGCGCGAGGGTCACCGCCCAATCAAACCGCGACGGCTCCCAGATCCACTTTATATCGCCCTGAGCCGAGTCAAAGTCTCTGATCTGCGACCAGTGGACGAGCGGGGTCTCGAATCCATTGTCGAGATTTGATCGCCAACCCGAGCGGGGTCGCCAATCCCACGAGAAGTAGCACAGTTCGCCACCCACAATGCGGTCGGCACTGGCAATCAGGGAGTTCAGGCCGGCCTCCCCGAGCACCTCAACGAGCTTGGTCCGGCTTGGCAAGCTGAACGGTGATCGCAACCGCTGGGGAGTGAACTCGGCCCACGACTTCGCAGGCGTGAGCTGAAGATACGCGCCCTTTTTGAGCTTACGACGGTGACCTGCGACCAGAAGGATTCGCCGTATTCCGAGACGCAGCAGCGTCTTCGCGAGGGCGATCTTCCGATTCAGCACTCGCCGAGTTTACTCGCGGTACGGGTCGCGGCTGCGAATCCAATGGTGGATGCCGATGATGAGCAGCCCAACAAACGGGATCGCGAAGCTCGCCACATGGCCGAACATCATCCTCTTGCCGTACTCGTTGACAAGGCTACGATAGAAGGTGTCGGTGACGCACCACGCAATCTTGCCTCCCGCGAAAAGTCCAAGACCAAGAAAGACGAGCGACGCCCACTTCCACGGCTTCTTCTTGAGTTCCCGTGCTTCCGAGAGCACACCGAGACCGTAGGTGACCAACGCCACAATCGTGACCAAGATGGGCACATAGAGCGGCTCATGCCACTTGGGAGGAATCGAGTCGCAAGACAGCAGAAACAGACCAGGATCAATCATGAGCAGGTGCCTATCACGCAGATTTTGGGCCATCCTGGCCCAAAATTGCCCGTAAGATTGCTGGGAGCTTCAAAAATCCAGGTCTATGCGCTGGGATAGCTCCCCAGCACCACCGTCTCCAAGGCGAGTTCGCGGAGCTGATCGATTGCGCGCGCCATGTTGGCATCGGCCCGATGGCCGATACAATCCAAGAAGAACATGTATTCGAACTGCGCGCGCTGAGCGGGCCTCGATTCGATCATCTGCAAGTTCACGCCCTCGGACTCCAATGCTCCAAGCGCACGATAGAGCTGCCCCGGTTGGTTCCGCAAGTTGAACATCAGGCTGGTCTTGTCGCGACCCGTTTGCGATGGTTCGTTGAATCCAATCACGAGGAATCGAGTCTGATTCTGAGGGTTGTCTTGGATATGCTCAACCAAGATCGGGATGCCCACGGTTTCCGCACCCAGACGATTTGCGATCGCGGCTCCCTTGGGATCGCCGAGCGCCCTCTCCGCCGCTTTTGCGGTCGGCATGACCTCGACCACCTCGGCATGCGGGAGGTTCTCACGAAGCCACCGACGGCATTGCAACCCAGGTTGAGGTCCTGCGAACACCCGCTCGATCTCGGCCAGTGAGCTGGCGACCGTCACCAAGTGGTGGTCGATACCGACGTAGCGTTCGGCACAGATCTTCACGTTGGTCACTGGGAACATGTCGAGCGTTTCCGGCACTACGCCTGCTAGCGAGTTCTCGACGGGCACGACGCCATAATCGGCTGCGCCATGCTCAACGGCCATGAACACATCGTGGATCGCGTCTACGGGCAATAGATTCGAACTCGCGCCAAACGTCTGGGCGGCCGCGATGTTTGAGAACGTTCCCGGCGGCCCCCAGTAAGCGGCCGTCAGCGGCTTCTCAAGAGCACGCGCCGCCGAAATCACCTCGCGATAGATACTCCTCAGTTGGTCGGGCTTGAGTGGGCCGGCGTTGATTTGGCGGAGTCGCTCGAACACTTCCCGCTCACGCTCCGGCGTGAAGTACGGTCGCTGGTCGCGACCTTTCAGGTGGCCGATGGCCTGAGCGAGTTCTGCGCGACGATTGAGGAGCTCCACCAACTGTGCGTCGAGCGCGTCGATTTCATTGCGCGCGTGGGTGAGAGAGTCTTGAGGTTCCGGGTCCATAGCATTCACTTTCACGGCCCCGTTGCCGTCACTATTCATTATTGCCCAGATTGCGGCTAAAATGAACCTAGCGGGATTCGCGTGAACGAGACGTTTAAGCCACTCATTGAGCTCTTTCGCGAGGTTTCGTGGCGAAGCGTTGTCTCAATCATCGACATTCTGCTCGTCACGTACCTCGTTTATCGGCTGTTCTCACTCGTTCGGGGCGGTCGAGCGCTCCGTATCGTTGCCGGCATCGGCATCTTTTTGTTTACGCTGTTCTTGAGCAAATGGCTCCAGCTGGACACCCTTCATTGGCTGCTAGAAAAGGCAACATTGTTGGGTCCGGTGGCGTTGGTCATTCTCTTGCTTCCGGAACTGCGCCAAGCGCTTGAGGGCTTTGGGCAACTCGGCCTGTGGACGCAGAAACTCGTAGGTTCCGAGCGAATGGATGTCAAGGCAGAAACCGTCGAGCAAATTGTTGCAGCCGCCGCAGAGATGAGCGCGGCTCGGATCGGCGCGCTGATCGTTGTTGAGCAGACCAACCCGTTGACCGACGTGGTTGCCAGCGGCGTTGCCCTCAACGCCCAACTGTCGACCGCTTTGCTCGTGTCGATCTTCTACGAAGGCAATCCTCTCCATGACGGTGCCGCCGTATTACGCGGGGATATCATCGTTTCGGCCGCCTGTCGGCTGCCGCTCAGCGACAACACCCGGCTTGACCCAAGCTTGCACATGCGTCATCGAGCGGGGATCGGCGTCTCCGAGAACCACGATTGCCTCGTCATCATTGTCAGCGAAGAACGCGGGACGATCAGCGTGGTGCGCGACGGCCACTTACGCCGGATGGCCGGACATATTGAGCTTCGCGAGGTTCTGAATCGCGAACTCCGACACGTGTCTGAAAACGAAGAGTCGGTCGAACCTCGCAGGCGTCTATTTTCACGGGGGAACCGACTCCGATGAAGCGCCCGAACTTCGCACTGATCCTTGCATCACTGTTTGTTTCCGTCTTGCTGTGGATGCAGGTTCGATCGGAGGCGGCTCTCAACACGACTCGAAAAGTGGACATCCCTCTCCGCTACATCAACCTCAACGAAGAGCTGTACGTTGTAAAGAGCCTACCGAAGACCATTGCGGCGCAGGTCGAAGGCACGGCAGAGGAGATCGAGCGGTTCATGTCGCTCAAGCCAGGTACGGTGATCGCCACGGTTGATCTCTCCGATGGGCAACCCGAGGTCACCACCTACCGCGTTCGTTTGCCGCGGTCGGAAGCCGTTGTGCGGACCGGGGCCGATCTGCGGGCCGTCTCTGACGACGTTGCCGTCATTATTGAGGAAGTAGCTGTCAAGGAAATGCCGGTAACCCTGGACCCCTACAACGCCCCCGCTGGCCTGATGTTCTCGACTGCTGAGATGAGTCCGGAAAAGGTGCGACTCCAGGGGCCGGTCGGCGACCTTGCCCGCGTTGACCAAGTGAGAGCGCGATTCGATTTGGCCCAAACTCCGGGCCGATCCATGGTGGTGGCACTTGAGGTGTTGGACAAGAACCAACGCCTCCTGGAATCGGTGCGGGCCATCCCACCTGAGGCGACCGTCGTCGCTCAACTTGCAAAGGTTGCCCCGACCAAATCGGTGCTCGTCTCGGTCGTCTTCGCGGGAGGAAGTCGACCGGCGCCAGGCTATCGACTCGTCGATTTTGAAGCCGTTCCGCCTATCATCAGTGCCAGCGGCGAAATGAACTTGCTGACCGCGCTGAAAGCCCTGAACACCGAAGTGGTCCGCCTGGATGGCCTCACCCAGGACACCACGGTCCGCGTGCGACTGTCGGCCCCTCGCGGGATCGTACTGGACAAGACCCAGGTAGATGTGCGGCTCCGAATCGAGAAGATTCCCGACCTTGCCTCACCCCCGACCGAGCCAGGTCAGACTCCATGACGACGGTCATTCGCCCCATCGAGTCGAATGAGGCCGCCGCCTTTCTCCAGCTGCTGTGCGAGGTGTTTAACCTTGATGTCGGCCGCGCGGAGTCGATCTTCTATTCGGAGCCGTTCTTTGACCTGAACCGGAAGTGGGCCCTCTTCGAAGACGGCCAGATGCACAGCATCCTCACGACGGTACCGCTGGAGTTCGGTGATGGTCCCGCCTTTGGCATTGCCGGGGTGGCAACGCTAGCCTCGCACCAGAAACGGGGTCTTGCTGGCCGTCTCTTGAAAGCGGTGCTCAACCATGCGCAGGACTCAGGAGAGCCGCGGGCCTTGCTCTTTGCCCACGAGACGGGCGTGTACGAGCGGTGTGGTTTTCACGTATTGGATCACGTGATTCGGGCGCCAATTCTGCCCTCAGCAACGCACGACGAGTTCGATCTCATGCCCTTTGCCGATGTCGAGACGCTCTACTCTGCGTGGTCCCAGCGCGACCCCATGCGATTGCGTCGCTCGGGAAGACGCTGGGATTTCTGGAAGTGGAACCTTCGCATCTGTAGCCACGTCCCCGGAGGCTACATCTGTCAGGAAGGCGACACGGTTCGCGAGTGCGTTTTTGATCCGCCGATCACGTCGTGGCCGATGACATCCAGCGTCGAATGGTATGGACTACGGAGCTTGGCGCAGGAGCTCCAACTCCCCCTCGGCCCGGTCAAAGAAGAGCTGATCTACATGGGGGTAGGGTTCGACTCAGTCCCCAAGATGTTCATGACCGACCAGTTCTGACGGTGCGAAGGCCGGTGGGTGGAATGTGGCCGGAATCGTCCGCACGACATCCCACGCCAGGCTATCCGACCCGGCCGGCCAGCCGTCCAAATGCCGAAGCCCCCGCATAGCGGGCGTGGCTACCAAGCATTTCTTCGATTCGCAGCAGTTGGTTGTACTTCGCGACGCGATCCGTGCGGTTCGGCGCCCCGGTCTTGATCTGACCGCAGCTCGTAGCCACCGCGAGGTCGGCGATCGTCACGTCTTCGGTCTCGCCTGAGCGGTGGCTCATGACCGACGTAAACCCAGCCCGCTTGGCAAGGTCGACGGCGGCCAGCGTCTCCGTAAGCGTGCCGATCTGATTGACCTTTACGAGGATCGAGTTTGCGGTGTTGGTGTCAATGCCGCGCTGGAGTCGCGTCACGTTCGTGACGAAGAGATCATCGCCGACGAGCTGGACCCGGTCACCAACCGCCTCGGTCAGCGCGTGCCAAGTGTCCCAGTCTTCCTCATCGCAGCCGTCTTCAATGCTCAGGATCGGATACTTCTCGCACAGGCCCGCCAGATACTCAACCTGCTGCGCGCCCGATCGCATACGAACATCGCCCGCCTTGTACACATAGTGTCCGTCCTCGTAGAACTCGGTCGCCGCCGCATCGATGCCAAGCCAAATCTGTTCGCCCGCCGTATAGCCCGCTTTCTCGATGGCTTCGATGAGCAAATCGAACGCCATGTCCTGGTTCTCGAGGTTCGGCGCGAAGCCGCCCTCGTCGCCCACGCCGGTGTTCAAACCCTGGCTCTTGAGCACCTTCTTGAGCGTGTGGAACACCTCGGCCCCCATGCGAAGCGCTTCGCTGAACGACGGCGCTCCAACCGGCAAGATCATGAACTCCTGGAAGTCGACGTTGGAATCGGCATGCTGGCCGCCATTGAGGATGTTCAGCATCGGCACGGGTAGCGTGTTGGCGGTGACACCTCCGACGTAACGATAGAGCGGAAGGCGACACTCCTGCGCGGCGGCCTTGGCCACAGCCAGCGAAACGCCCAACAGCGCATTCGCACCGAGGCGCCCCTTGTTCTCCGTGCCATCCACATCCAAGAGGAGCTCGTCAACCGCGGTTTGATCAGTGGCGTCTTTGTCGAGCAACGCGGGGGCGATGATGTCGTTGACATTTTCGACGGCGCGCAGAACACCTTTGCCAAGGTAGCGCTTCGCATCGCCGTCGCGAAGTTCGACCGCTTCAAACTGCCCCGTTGAGGCTCCACTCGGAACGGCGGCGCGTCCGGTGGCTCCAGATTCGAGGACGACGTCCACTTCGAGGGTGGGATTTCCACGGCTGTCCAGAATCTCACGGGCGGCGATGTCAACAATGATCGGCATGAACCAGAGCGTACCCGCCCGCCATAATGAGACATGCTCGCCCACGGCGTCCGCATTCTCCTCGCGGTTCTCTCGTTGCTCGGAATGACGTTTGGCTATGCGATGGCCCTGGGGTGGCAGGATAAGGACCTGTTCTTGGGGTTGCCGATCGCCCTTCTTTCTCTCGGCATCTTCTGCTGGATGGTGTGGGTACCGAACCTCGACCCCATGCGCCGCTGCATTTACGGATTCGCGGGTATGACGTGGGAGACGATGATGCTCATCGTGTGGGTTCCGCGCCTCGCGCCTTCGACATGGATCAAGGAGCACTTGGAGGTGTGGGTTGCGATCGGAGCGGCGACAACTGGCATCTTTGCCTTGGCCTTCCTGGTGGGCGCGGGCTTTGCCAGAGCCGTGCAACCGAACTCGAAATCTTAACTCGCAGCATTTTTATGATAAATCTTTGAATATTTATCATAATAAGCGCCATTCGTGTGCTATGATAAGCGCATGTCAGAGTTGCGCACCTTTCTCGAAATCCCCTACGACGAGCTCGAAGAGCGAAACCTTGAAGCCAAACGCCGGCAGCTGGAGCGACAGTCGCCGGAGTCGCTTGAGAAGCACTACGTCCAGTATCTCACCGACGAGAAGCGAATCAAGGCCGTCACCGTGTGCTTTACGGACCTCGAAGGTCGCTTCCACATGCTGGACTACGACAAGAAGTTCCTGCTCAAGAGCCACGACAACCTCACCTTTGACGGCTCATCGGTGCGCGGCTTCTCGGTCGTCAGCGAGTCTGACTTGAGGCTTGCCATCGACTGGGGCTCCTTCCGATGGTTGCCCAGCGATGTCTTCGGCCCCGGCAAAGTCATCGTGTTCGGCTTGATTCAGGAACGCGACGGCACCCCCTACCGCTCTGACTTCCGAGGCATGCTGCGCCAGTACACGCAGGAACTCCATGCTGAGCACGGCTACGACTGCAATATCGCGGTCGAATGCGAGGGATTCTTGTTCAAAGGTCTGAACGCGGAGCAGAAGTTCCGCTCAGGCGACGGCTTCGAATTGGTGTCAAGCGGCGGTTACTACCACTCGCTTCCCAATGATCCGCTACGTGTGTTCATCGATCGCTTGGCCGAGGCTCAGCGCGCCCTTGGTTTTGAGAATGAAAAGGACCACCCCGAAGTGGCACCATCGCAGTTTGAGCTGAACTACCTCTACACGGACGCCCTCATTGCGGGTGACCAGGTTCAACTCTATAAGCTGACCGCTCGGCAGATTGCCGCAAACATGGGCTGTACGGCCAGCTTCCTGCCCAAGCCGATCAGCGGCATCAACGGCAGCGGCATGCACACGAACATGTCGATCTCGAAGGGCGGCAAGAACATCTTCTTTGACGCGGACGGCGAAGAGAATCTGAGCCCCGTGGCCTGGGAGTTCGTTGATCGCCTGCTGAACAGTGCGAACGACATTTGCTTGATCATGAACCCGAGCGTCAACGCGTATCGACGCCTGGATCCCGCGTATGAGGCACCGAATCAAATCAAGTCGAGCGCCGTGGACCGCACCAGCATGATTCGCATTCCGCTCGGCAACTCAAAGTCCGCGCGGGTGGAAGTGCGAACCGTGGCCCCCGATGCGAACCCCTATATGGCGTTCTATGCCTTGCTGAAGACAGGTCTTGAGGGACCGATGACCGAGAAGATTACCAGCGAAACTCGACGCACCCGAACCCGCTTCCTGCCGGACAACATCTACGATGCGATTCGCCTGATGAAGCAGAGCGAGTTCGTGACGCAGCTCCTCGGAGATGAGAACAAGGAGAAATTCATCGACCGCAAGGTGGCTTCAGCGGAACGTTGCCCAAAGGCGCTTGGCTCTATCGTGAAGACGAGCGAGATCCTCTTCCACCACGAGGTGTCGAACCAGTACTTGTGGGGCCGCTTCTAGGCGGTTAGCGCGGATGGCTGTGGGCGGGTGGGACAACCGGAATCGGTCCCACCCGTTCCGCGTTGTCCCACTGCCAGTTCGGGCCGACCGCGCCAATCCGAGCCAACCCGCGCCAAAATGCTCGTATGACTTCACTCGCTCTTGCTGCCCTTCTTCCCCTGGTGCTCGTCGGCCAAGCTGAGAAGGGCAAGCCGGCATTTTCATTCTCCGGTCAGTCGTACTATCACCGCTTCTCGAAAGGGACTCAGCACGAGTTCACGCCCAAGGGTCAGTCCGACCTGAAGAAGTGGACCCAGATGGTCACCGTTAACCGCTATCCAACCGTCAAGGATGGGGAGGCGCTTGCCAAGGTCGCAAACAACGTCCTCGGAGCGTATGAGGGCGCAAAGGCGCAAGTCCTCCGCACAAACTCACTACCGCGCACCGAGAAGAAAGCCGCCGAGCATCTGATTGTCGTGGTCTTCACCCAGCCGACCTTCATGGAAGCCGCGTTCGCGCGGATTGTGATGGACAAGGGCACGGGCTGCTCGGTCGTATTCTCGCATCGTATCTACGGCAAGAATCCTCGCGATGCGATGGATAAGTGGCTACGCGGCAACGGCGAAACGATCGAGAAGGCACTGATGGCGATGCCCGTACCGGCGACGCCGAAGAAGTAGTTCGACGTAATGCTGGACCGCCGTAGTCGCCGGTTGCAGCGTACCGGCGGGCAGCTTGTCGCGAGATACGACTAAGCAGGACACGAGGCATTCCGGCCCTACGTGAGCTGCCGCGGTTCAGCCGTCGGCTGAGCATGGAGCCGACCACCTCGGACGGTGGCGCCGATCACGATGCCAGCGCCGACGAGCACGAGGTTCTTGAAGATGTATTGGCCTTCGAGGGTCGGCGCATACGGGAAGCGGGTGAACGCCTCACCCGGGAAAAGGAAAAGCGGGGTCACCGTGCCCACCATCTGCATGAAAAGCAGGAAGAGGGTGGCTCGCATCCAAAGCCCGAAGATCAGACCGACGCCGATCAAGCACTCCCAGGCGGCGAGCATCGGAATCGCGACACTCGCGGGAATGAGGCCGAAAGAGAGGATGTCCAGCGTGCGCGTCGCGAGGTCTTGCGCGGGGCTGAGGCCGGGAAAGAATTTGAGCGCGCCAAACCAAAGAAACACGATCCCGAGACTAACCCGGAGGAGAAGGACGCCATTGCGGGCCATCCACTCGGTGATCTTGACATCGACGCGGTCAAAGTGCTTCACGACTGGCTCACTTGGAGCCACGCCTCGCCGATGTGCGCAGGTCAGAGACCCTATCTTTCTACGCCGCGCCGCCGTTCAAGAGGGACGTTGGGCCCATGCTCTTGGATGAGCGCCTCGATGCGCGGTCGGTTGATGCGATCAAAGTTCCAAATGAACTTGGCGACGCGCGGCCAGTCGCGGAGTTGGTGCGCCTCACCCTTCCCCAGAACCCGCTTGAGCGATCGCCACAGGCAGACCCAGCGCGGCGCTTCGAGCCAGATAATCTGGGTAGCACGGGGGAGGCGGAGGTCGAAGCTGGCAGCCGCGTAGTTGCCATCGCTGACCCAGGTTTCTCCCGCGTGGAGTTCGGTGATGAGCTCGCGGAACCGGGGGACGTCTTCGGGGATCAGAGGCTGCGGCCACACGTCATCGAGGATGATCGTCGGTAGTCCGAGCGAACGCGCGAAGGTTGTCTTCCCCGTCCCCGCACATCCAATGACGACGATGCGTTCCACGGCCAGAGTGTACATCTGATGTCAAGACTATCCCGTAGTCGCCGGATGCACTCGTACCGGCGGGGCGGCTCAATCCCCACGTAGTCGCCGGTTGCATCGTACCGGCGGGCGGCCCCGGCGGGCTTCCACATTCACGCCGGTACGAACCAACCGGCGACTACGTCCTCCAACACACCATGCCAACACGCCTTAGAAATCAAACTCCGCGATGTTTTCCTTCGTGAACGTGATCGTGCCCCCCAGCATAACGTTGTCGCCCACCACTTGCTTCTCGCCAAGCCGCCCTGCTTTAATCGTCGTCGCACCCGACTTCAGCTCTCCATCAACCAAAGCCCGCGCAGCGAACACCGTCAGATAGCCCAGGTCCTTCGTGTTCCACAGGATCACCGACTTGACCACGCCGTCGTTCACATACGTGCGCATGTCGTTTGGCGTCGAGAGGCCGTTCACGTAAACCTGACCCGACTTGCCCGACTGCTTGATCGCTTCGGCAGCCCCCGGAAAGGCGACCGAGCTGATCGCAAAGATGCCTTTCAGATTCGGATAGGCCTTGATCAGGTCCTGCGTCACCGAGAACGCCAACTTCTGATCTTCATTCGAGGGTTTCGTCGCGACGAGCTTCATGCCGGGATACTTCTCCATCCGAGTCTTCATGTGCTTCATCCACTCGTTCTGGTTCGCGGCGGTCAGCGTCGCGGTCACAATCGCAACTTCACCGGTTTCCCCCATATCAGCGGCCATGGAGTCCACCAACGCAAAGCCGATCTCTTCGGGCGTGGCCTGGTTCACGAGGAACTCGCGGTTGGCGGGATCGGCGTCGGCATCCCACGTGATAACCTTGACCCCCGCGTCGCGAGCGCGCTTCATCGCCGGACCCAGAACGGCAGGGTCGTTTGGCGAGACGGCAATGACGTCAACCCCTTGCGCAGTCCATTGGTCGATGAGCTTAGCCGCTTCGGCCGGGTCGCCACTGGTCGGGCCGTCGTAGATCAGCTCGACGTTGCCGAGTTCCTTCGCGGCTTCCATCGCGCCTTCCGAGCAGCTCGTGAAGTACGGCACGCCCTTCTTCTTGGGCAGCATCGCGACGGTGATTTGCTTGCCTGTCGCGGGTGCCGCGCCGCTCGACTTGGGAAGCGTCGTCGTGGATTCTTTGCCGACGCATCCGGCGAGGGCGATGAGGGCGAGAGCGGCAATGAGCGTCTTCATGGTGTTGCGTCCATTATATGCGCGAAGTTTGGCGTGTTGGCGTGTTGGATTGTTGGCCTGTTGGCTTGGTATCGTAACCGGCGGATGATCCGTGCCGCCGCTACCCTCGCCGACTCAACCGATCGAACAACACGGCCACGATCAGCAAGCCCCCAATCACGAGCAGATTTAGCTCGCTCTGACGCCAATGCCAACTCACGAATTGGCGAGTTTCGTGGATCAGTGCCAGTCCAAGCACCAAGCCGAGCACTCGCCCGCGGCCGCCCTCGATGCTCGCGCCGCCGAGCACGACCGCCGTGATCGCCTCGAGCTCCATGCCTAGGCCGACATCGGCTTTAGCCGTGTTGTTTCGAGCAACCAGCAGCACCCCGGCCACGCCACACGCAAGCCCCGACAACGTATAAAGCAACACCTTGATGCGATCCACCGGCGTTTTCGAGAATCGACTCACCGTCTCGTCGGTGCCGGTGGCAACAATCCATCGTCCGAGTCGTAAGCGCGTGAGAAGCCCATGGGCCAAGCCCGCCGAACCGACAAACACCAGCATCGGCGTCATGCCCGCCGAGAGGGCCAACAACCCTTCCGGATAGCCCGATAGTGGACGCGCCAAGCTGATGCCCTCCGCAATGCCCCGAAACGCCGCCATCGAGCCGAGTGTGATCAGTAGCGGATGCACGCGTGTCCGCGCAATCAGCCATCCATTCACCGCCCCCGCCATCGCCCCCACCAAGACCGCCGCCGTCACAGAAGCCGCGATCGGCCAGCCCCGCTCGTGAAGTAAGCCCAGCGTCACCGCACTGAGCGCCACCATCGAGCCCACCGAGAGATCGATCCCCCCCGCGATGATGATCAGCAGCATCGGCACGGCAACGATCGCAAGCTCCCAAGAATGCGCCGCGAGAAGCGTTTGCGTTTTCAGCGTCACAAACCGTGGTTCGTAGACGGCGGCCACGGCCATCAAGGCCACGAGCACCACAAACAGCGTCGCCTCGCGAGACCACTTCATCGCGCAAACCTCCGCCGCAAGAATGAGTCACCCACGACCGCGAGCAGAATCAAGCCACCCTGAATCGCATGCTCCCAATACACCACCGAATCGCCGAGGCGCAGAAAGATGAGAACGGTAGAAATCGTGCCGAGCAGTAGCGCGCCGAGGACCGTGCCCAAGATCGAACCTTCACCGCCCCGAATGGATGTCCCTCCAACCACGACCGCCGCGATCACGACAAGCTCGAACCCAGTGCCAAAACCCGATTCAATCACCTGCAACTGAGTTGCGCTGAACAGCGCCGCCACCGCCGCCGCCAGCCCGGTCAACGCAAACAGCATAATCCGCACGCGATCGGAAGGAATGCCGCGCATGGTTGCCGCCTGCGGGTTGCTGCCCACCGCGTAGGTGTGCAAACCGAAGCGAGTTCGATGCGTGATCCAAAGCCCCGCCAGCACGGCCACCAGCGCCATCGTCACGCCGTGCGGTACGCCAAGCAACCGACCGGTGCCGAACTCGCGAAGTCCCTCGGGTAGATTCTCGATCCACTTCCCCGCCATCAGCCGCTCGGTGAGTCCGCGGAAGACGGTCATCATGCCCAGTGTGACGATGATCGCGGGGATGCGCGCCTTGGCCACAAGTACGCCATTCAAAACCCCCGCCGCCATTCCGGTTGCCAAGCATAGGGCCACTCCGGCGGCAACAGGCAAACCGAGCCGGTCACTTGAACACGCCACTCCAAGCACGGCGGCGCAAAGCCCCATCAAAGACCCGACCGAGATATCGATCTCGCGAGCCAGGATCACGAGCGTCATCGCGACGCCCACGATCACCGCGGGGGCGATTTTGACGAGCACATCCACAAGATTCGTTGCGGAGAGGAACGCTGGGTTGGCGAAGCTAGCGACAGCTACCATCAGCGCCAAGAGCGCGCCGACGCCAAGTTCTCGTCGGCGCGCTCGCTTGGCGGCGACGAGACCGGAGGAGTTCGCTTCGGTGTCGGGCAGGGCAAGTTCGAGGACGCGCTCTTGGCTAGCCTCCGCTCGGCTGAGTTCACCGGCCATGCGGCCCTCCCGCATGATGAGAATGCGGTCCCCAAGCTCAAGCACTTCGGCCATTTCGGACGACACGACCAAGATCGCCTTGCCCTGCCGGGCGAGTCCACGGATCAGATCGTGAATCTGTGCTTTCGCCATGATGTCCACGCCCCGTGTGGGCTCGTCAAGGATCAGGACATCAGGGTCGGTCGCCAGCCACTTGCCGACGAGCACCTTCTGCTGGTTGCCGCCGCTGAGAGACGACACCAGCGCCGTGTCGCTCGCGGCCTTGATGCTCAGGGCACCCATCAGTTCGCTCGCACGGGTTTGCTCGGCCCGGCGGTTTCGCCATGCTGGCTTGGCCACGGCCATCGCCAGGTTGTCGCGGATCGACATCGGGACGTGGAGCCCCTCGTGCTGTCGGTCTTCCGGGACAAGCGCGATCCTCCCGTCGCTGTCGATATCGCCACGATCAACAGGGTCGATCCCAAAGATGGCCCGGGCGACCTCCGATCGGCCCGCCCCCACGAGCCCCGACAGAACCACGATCTCGCCTCGATGCAGGTCGAAGCTGATGTCTTCGAAAGCCGGCGCGCGGGTGAGGTTCTTAACCCGAAGAGTGACGCCTCCCTGGTCGGATCCTTGATGCTCGCGAGGGCCGACGTCGCTGCCCGCCATCATCCGGACGAGGTCGGCGCGATCGAGTTCGGAGATCGGCTGGGTGGCAACATGGCGCCCATCGCGGAGGACGGTCACCCGATCGGCGAGCGCGAAGACCTCGTCGAGGCGGTGGCTGACATAGAGGATGCACGTTCCTCGCTCGCGGAGTTGCCGCACGGCGCGGAACAGCATTTCGCACTCACGAATCGAGAGCATCGCGGTCGGCTCGTCCAGGATCAGTAAGCGGCTGTTCACCGAGATCGCCCGGGCAATGGCGACCATGTGGCGCTGGGCATTGCCGAGTTGGGCAAGCGGTACGTCGAGGTCGATGGTTTCGCCGAGTTCTTCGAGGGCTTGGCGAGTGCGGTCGCGCATCGACTCCCGGTCCATCCACAGCGGCGACCCCGGTTCGCGCATGATCTGGTGGTTCTCGACGGCAGTAAGGTGCAGGAAGGCCGCCGACTCCTGGTGCACCATGACAATCCCGGCCGCCTCCGCCGCCGGAACTGACCCGAGCCTTAGCGGCTGGCCCTGAAACTCAATTCCGCCCTCATCAGGGGTGACCAGCCCAGCGAGGATGCGATTCAGCGTCGACTTCCCCGCTCCGTTCTCGCCGCACACGGCATGCACCTCACCCGCTTGCAGGTCGAAGCTCACGGCATCCAGGGCAACCGTGGCTCCGTACCGCTTTGTGAGATGGCGAATCTGAATCATCAGCGTCAACTGGCTTCTTTGCCCTAGACGCTAATTGTAGCTACATCGAACCGCGCATCAGCTCAATGAGCTGATCAAAGGCGGAACTCCAGCCGCCCTCGAAGCCCATGTCCTCGTGCTGCTTCTTTGACTCAGGATCGGCGTGGATCAGAGTCACGCGGTAGTCGGTCCCCGTTCCGTTCGCCGCCATCTCAACGACAGCGGTGAAGTAGAACCCGCCCTTCATGGGGTCTTCGCCCCCGACTTTGGGCCGGAAGCCGGGCAGCATTGCGCTCGTCCAGACGAGTCGCTCCTGGTCGACGACCTCCAACACGCAGCCCTCGCCCGGGAACTGCTCGCCCTCGGGAGACTCCATGAGCGTGTAGAACCGACCGCCGGGGCGAACTTCGAGCGCGATATCCGCCGTGCGCCAAGGCTTGGGCGTGAACCATTGCTTCATCAGCTCGGGCGTGGTCCATGCCCGCCAAACAAGTTCGACGGGCACGTCGGTGGTGCGATTCAGGACGAGGTCGAGGCTGGGATCGAGCTGATGATTGATCATGATTGAGAGTCTCCGTGAAGGGTGTCGAGAAGTTGATCGAGTTGGTCGAGACGGCGGTTCCATTGGTTGCGCTGGGCATCGAGCCAAGTCTCGGCGGTAAGGAACGCGGGGGGATTGAGGTGGTAGGTTCGCACCCGCCCCGTCTTTTCCGATCCGATCAGCCCCGCGTCTTCGAGTAGCCGCAGATGCTGAAGGAGCGAAGGCATCGCCATGTTGAATGGTTCGGCAAGTTCGGACATGCTGGCCTTACCCTGCCCGAGACGCTCCACCACCGCCCGCCGCGTGGGATTCGACAGACAATGGAACACGTCGTCAAGAGATTTGTTAGGCATTCGCCTAAGTATTACCGATCAAGGCAAGCCGTGTCAAGGGCCATTGATTGGACTCCCCCTCTCCTCGAATGATTGTTTCGAGGGGAGGGGGTTGGGGGGTGGGGAGAAAGCGTGATTTTGGAGCTTGGATTGGTGAGACGCCACTCTTCACTCGTCACTCGTCACTCTTCACTCGTCACTCTTCACTCACCACTGGCTTCATCATCGGGAAGAACATGACTTCCCGAATGTGGTCGGCGCCGGTGAGCACCATCGCCAGCCGCTCCATGCCGATGCCGCAGCCTCCCGTCGGGGGCATGCCGCCTTCGAGTGCGTAGAGGAACTCCTCGTCGTAGGGGTGAGCCTCGTCGTCGCCCTTCGCAATCTCGGAGGCCTGCTGCTCGAACCGCTCCTTCTGGTCGATCGGGTCGTTGATCTCGCTAAAGGCGTTGCAGATCTCCCGGCCGAGGATGTAGCCCTCGAACCGGCGCGTCATGCGCGGGTTGTTCGGGTCCTTCTTGGCGAGCGGGCTCGTCTCGATCGGGTAGCCGACCACGAAAGTCGGTTCCTGGAGCGTGGGCTCCACGAAGACCTCGAGCAGTTTCTCGATGAGCCCTCCCAGGTTGTCTTCCTTGTTCAGGTCGATATGGCCGCCGAGTTGGTGGGCCTTGTCGACGATGCCCTTCTCGCGAATAGCTTGCTTTGCGCATGCGAGGTCCGACAGGTCCGACCGGTCCAACCCCGACTGAGCGCAGATCTCGTCGAGCAGATCGACGCGTCGCCAAGGCTTGGAAAAGTCAATAGGACCTATCGGACCTACAGGACATGTCGAGGAGCCCATCACCTCTCTCGCCACAAACGCAAACATCTCCTCCACGCGCCGCATCATCCCCTCGAGGTTCGTGTACGCCTCGTAGAACTCCAGCAGCGAGAACTCGGGATTGTGCCGATTCGACACGCCCTCGTTCCGAAACACCCGCCCGATCTCGTACACCGCCCGGATGTCGCCGCAGATGAGCCGCTTGAGATAGAGCTCCAGCGAGATCCGGAGCTTGACCTCCATGTCGTAGGCGTTGTAATGCGTGGTGAACGGTCGCGCGGCCGCGCCGCCCGCGACTACCTGCAGCAGCGGCGTTTCGACCTCCAAATAGCCCGCGCCGTCGAAGTAGCGCCGGACCGCGCTGACGATCTTGGCCCGGTCGATCAGCGCCTTGCGCGCCTCGGCGTTGGTGATCAGGTCAAGATGCCGATGGCGATAGCGCTGCTCGACGTCCTCCAGGCCGTACCACTGCTGGCCGTCCTTCTCCTTGCCGATCGGCAGCACCTGCAGGCTCTTGCTGAGAGGCACGAGCCGCTTCACATGGATGCTCTTCTCGCCGGTCTTGGTGAGGAACAAGAAGCCCTCGACGCCGACGTGGTCGCCGATATCGAGGAGTCCATACAACTCCCAACCAACTTCTCCAAGCTCGTCCTTCCGGCAGTAAATCTGGATCTTGCCGTCACCGTCGCTGAGGTGCGCGAAGCCCGCCTTGCCCATGTCGCGGTAGCTGACCACGCGCCCGGCGAAGGTGATGAGCCCCTCACCCCCCGGCCCCCTCTCCCCATCTGGGGCGAGGGGGGGGGCGAGTTCCTCAAACCGTTCGATCAACTCGTTTGCCGAAGCCGTGCGTTTGAACTCCTCGACCGCAAATGGGTCGTGGCCGAGTTCGCGCATCCGCGCCAGCTTCTGAAGTCGAATCTCTCGAATATCTTCACTCATGGGATGGCCACGAGTGTACCGGCCCGGCTATTCGCGGCGAAGCGCCACGATCGGGTCCAGCTTGGCCGCACTGACCGCCGGATACAGCCCAAACACCATACCGATGAGCCCCGAGAAGGCAGCGGCCATCATGGCTGCCGGAATCGGGAATGGAGTCGCGAGGCCAGCCTCGTCGGGCCATTTCATTGAAGCCGTGATCGCCGTCACCAGAAGTCCCAGCGTCCAGGCGATCGTCATTCCGATCAGCCCGCCGATCAAGCTGAGCGTGCCACTTTCCACAAGGAACTGCATAAGCACCGACCGCCCCGGCGCCCCGACGGCCTTGCGTAACCCAATCTCCTTCGTACGCTCGGTCACCGACACCAACATGATGTTCATGATGCCGATGCCGCCGACCAAAAGCGATAAGGCCGCGATTGCCGCAAGCAGGATGCCTGCCGAGTTCAAGACTCCGTTGATGGTCGCGAGGATGGTCTCGTTTGAGTCCACGCGATAGAGCCGCTTATTGTTTGAGCGGACCATCATGGCCTCCCAAACGCGATTCATCGCATCGGTGACCTTGACGCCCTCCTTGGGCTTCATGCTGATCATCATCAGCTTGTCGCCGCCGATGTACTTCTTGTGGAAAGTCGACAGCGGCATGTAGATGTGCCGCACATTACTGTCGCCAAAGGCGTCCGACTTCTTGAGCACGCCGATGATCTCGAGCGTCACCCCGCGCATCGAAATCCACTTGCCGATCGCCTGCTTGTCGGGAAACAGTCGGTCGCGAATTTCCTCGCCCACGACGCACACGTTGGCCAACTCATCCATGTCCTGTGCGTTGACGTTCCGCCCTTCCAGCAGCTTGAAGCTGTTCAGCACAAAGTAGGAGTCGTCAACGCCACGGGTGCTCGCATTATCGACTGTCAGCTCTCCGTGCGAGACCTTTTCATTGCCGCCTTGTGCGAGGGGAGACACGATCTCCAGCGACGTCACACGCTCTCGGAGGTACGCCACATCGTCCATCGTCAGGCCTTCCACGGAACCCAGCGAGTCGCGCATCCTGCGGCCTGGATCGAAGAAGATGTAGATGGTGTCGGCCCCGAAGCTGCTGAACTGGCCGCTCATGTAGGCCTGGAATCCGTTCGACACCATGACGATGATCGTCACGCTCATGACGCCGATGATCACGCCGAGCATCGTGAGGAATGCGCGAAGCTTGTGGAGCCGCAACATTTCCAAGGCAACGAGGAACGATTGTCCAAGTTGCTGGATTCCCCGGAGTCGGCGCTCAAACCCGCTCAGCATTGGTTTCATGGCTACTCTTCGTCCGGTCCGGCTTGCATGAAGCCCTGCCTAGAGGGTCCGCTGAACTTCGGCCGTGCCACCTTGTCGCCTTCCTTCACACCTTCGAGAATCTCGATCTTCGCTCCTGTCTCAAGACCTGTTTTCACACGCCGCTTCTCAGGCTTGCCCTTCGGGTCCTTGGCAGGAAACTCGACGAATCGGCCCTCATCGTCCTTACCGACAAACTCGATCGGCAAGACCAGCACGTTCTCGCGCTTCGCAACTTCGAGCGAGCACTTGGCCGACATGCCGCTCCTCAGCCGGGAATCCGACTGATCGAGCCAAATTTCAACCTCATACTTCACGACCGTGTCGGTGCTCACCATGGAGCCAGGGGTCGCGGCGCCGATGGCGGTTGAAGCGGGCGCGATCTTTCGAACGCTGCCCTTGAACGTTTCGGACGGAAATGCATCAACCGTCACGCCAGCCACCATGCCGACGGAGAGCTTCGCGGTGTCGATTTCGTTGATCGAGAGCATCACACGAAGCGCCGTGCGATCCTCGATGCGAAGGATGGGCGTCCCCGAGCTGAACGCGCTGAGGCTAGCGACCAGCTCACCTTCTTGAACCAGCTGGCGGGTCACGACGCCATCCAGCGGCGAGCGAATTTGCGTCTCCGACAAGGCTCGAAGCGAGTCTTCGAGCACGCTTTGCAGTTGATCGACCGACGATTGGCTGGCGATGCGGCTCTGTACCAGCCCTTCTACATCCCTGAGCGCGATCCGGGCCTTTGCAAGATCAGCTTGCGCATTCTCGTATTCCTTTCGCTTCAGCGTGTCCTGGATGCCATTGGCCTTGGCCCGATCCAGCTCGGCGGTCGCACGTCGCAGATCATCTTCGGCTCGCTGCTTTTCAAGGCGAAGCTGAGTTTCGAGGCGATCGGCGTTCTCGTTAGCTTGCTGAAGTCAAACACGAGCGAGCTCGAGCGAGAGGTTTGCGTTCTCCAATGTCCTTTGCGCGGCGTAGCCTTGGCGAACGAGTTCTTGCTGCCGATCCGCCTCGGCTTTGGCGTTGTTGTAGTTCGCATGGGCCTCTCGGACTGCCGTTGCGGTAGCGATGCGCTGATTCGGATGGGCAGTCTTGTCAAGCCTCTCGAGTTCCTTCCGCGCCGAGTCGACGCCAGCCTGGGCAACCCGGATCGAAGCACTGGTGAGGGTCGGCTGAATCTTGAGCTCCGCTTCGAGTTGCGACACGCGAATCTGGGCTTGCTTCAGGTTCTCCCGAGCGGTAATCCGGCGCTGCTCAATCTCGATGCTCGTGCGGGTGACATTGCTGCTCGCGCCCCGCAACTGCGCACGGTCTTGGCGAACCTTGATCTCCGTTTCCTGCGGGTCGATTTCGGCGATGAGCTGCCCTGCGCGGACGATATCGCCCTCCTGAACATAGAGCTTCTTGAGCCGTCCGGACGCCTTGCTCTTGACCTCAACGGTCTTGATCGCGTCAATCGTGCCGGTTTCGACGACCCGACTTGCGAGGGTTTCCTTCGTGACGGTTCCGAGGCCCGCCGTCGCGGTAGCGTTGGCCCGCGCCTGTTGCGCAGCCTGCATGCTGCGGCTCGCGATATAGCCTCCTCCGCAAACTACGAGGAGGACAATTCCAATGATGATCGCCGTTTTCTTCATGCGCACCCACTATGCTGACGTAACGGCGGCTTATCTGGCTTGATGATGGGGCTTTTGGCTTAGGGGATGGTTCGGGTTAGTTCGGGTTAGTTCGGGTTAGTTCGGGTTAGTTCGGGTTAGTTCGGGTTAGTTCGGGTTTGCATGGAAAGAAGCCTGGTGTTGGCACGGTTTCCAAGTCACGAGCATTGCGAGTGACGAGGCCGCGCACCCGAAAGGGCCAAACCGTGGGGCTTCGCTTCTCTCAGAACCTGCGGCTACGCATGGCCAACCAACCCGTACCAGTCCGAGCCAATCCGAACCAATCCGAACTAACCCGAGCCAACCCGAGCCAACCCGAGCTAATCCGGAACCCAGCCAAACTCGGCCATGTTCACTCGTCCATCGGTCACGCGAACGCCCTCATCGGCCAGGTGCCGAATCTGGGCAGCCGCCAACTGCGGGTCGCGCTTGTGAACCGGCAGATCGCCCGATTTCGCCACCACGCGCCACCACGGCACATCCGGAGGACACGCCGCCATCCATCGCCCAACCAAATACCCGCTAACCGGGCTCGACAAGGAGCGGCCAAGCTCACCATAGGCCACGCAACGCCCTGACGGAACTGACTGGACAAGACGATAGAGCTCTTGAACCAGCTCACTCGGCATGCGTCACCAAGTCGCTCGTCTCGCGGATTGAGCCCGCGATCATCAACTTTAGACTGGGTTGGTTCTTGTTCAGCTTCGGCTTCACCCACCCCATCTCGACCATTGCTTCCAGCACCTCAAGCGCCTGTCCAACGCCAGCTTCGTCGCCGCCATACATCTGGCGAAGCTCGACTAGGAGCTGCCGCGCCTTCTCGGTGTGCCCCAGTGCGTGCGTGACAACGCGGTAAAGCCCATGCATTGGAAGCGTCTTGCCGTCGCGCCGATAGCACAGCACCGGAATGACCTTGCCGTCCGTGTAAATCGGAATCGTAACCTTCTCAGCGCCCGCAACGTCCAGCCGGAACTCGTTGAAGTTGTTGATCTTCCACTCCACCTCTCCAGGGAAGAACTTCGCGGCAAACTCCTTGATTGCGCTCACGCTGAATACGCCAACATTGGCAAGCCCAGGATCGTCCTGAGCGAATCCACCCGTACCGAGCCATCGAAATGCCGCCTGAGGATCGAGATCGAGGCCGCACTCTTTCGCAATCCGCGTCGTGTGCTCCTGGAGATCCGTGAAGATGCCGTTGCCCGCGTACCAAAAGTTGGCAAAGCGAATATGCTGCCCGATGCGGCCCTTCTGGTTGGTCTCGTAGTTCTCCTTGAGCCAAGCCGCGTCGTGCTCCCCCCGATCGAGTTCAAGCAGCGTGAATGCGGCCTCGCGCGCTCCCGTCATCGCAAGGGTAAGCCCGGCCGACAAGATGGGGTCGGCAAAGCCGGCGCACTCGCCGACCATAAACCAGTTCTCACCGGTCAAACGATCGCAGATGTGCGACCAGTCCTTCGTGGCTTCAAGTTTGCCCTCGGCCTCGGCGTTAGCGATCAGTTTGGCGATCGTCGGTTCGGCCTGGAGAGCCTTGTGATACAAATCCTCTTTGCTGAGCCCGCACGACTTGAAGTATTCTGCCGGGACAACTAAGCCGAGGCTCGTCCGCGTTGGGCTGATCGGAATGAACCAGAGCCAGCCAAATTCCACGCTCATGACCAAGATGCGCGTACCGCCCGTGCCGAGGGTGACCGCCCACTCCGCGTTCTGCCAGTAATCCCAGATCGCGATGTTCTTCAGGGAAGGCGGCTCATCAGCGCCGATGTTTAGCCGACGACGGAGCAATCCGGCATTGCCCGTGCAATCAAGCACGTAACGGCTCTCAATGCGCTCGCCCGAGTCGAGGACTACGGCAACGACCCGATCGCCATCCATCTCAACATCCCTGACCGACGTCTCTTCTCGCACCTCGGCGCCGAGCGATGCGGCATGGTCCAGCAAGATCTTGTCGTATGCCGAACGATCAACTTGAAACGCCGTGAACCGCCGTTGACCCTTGAAGCGCCCCGGCCGCGGCTTGTCCTGGAACTCGTCATGTCCGAGCAAGCTGAAGTCCCACAGCTTGTCCGACTGGCCCCAACGGAAGGTCGCTCCGATCTTGATCGGAAAATCGGCCGCTTCGACCTTCTCCCACGCTCCCATTTCATCAAGCAAATAGCAGATCGGCGGCAACAAGCTCTCGCCGATGTGATCGCGCGGAAACTTCTCGCGCTCGAGGATGAGCACCGAGAGTTCCGGCGCGTGCTTGCGAAGATAGGTGGCCGCAGTTGAGCCTGCGGGTCCGCCGCCAATGATGGTCACGTCGGGCATAACAGCCTTTACGATACAACAACTCGCGGGTAACTTCTCCGCGTGATCGTAGAAATCGTCGGATGTTCGGTCGAAGATGCTCTTGCCATCGAGCGGGCCGGTGCGGATCGCATTGAGCTGTGCGCAGGCATCGTCGCTGGTGGAGTAACGCCCTCATGCGGCTTGCTTCGAGCGGTGAAAGCCGCCTCTACCCTGCCGATCATGGTCATGATTCGACCGCGCGAAGGTGGGTTCTTTTATTCAGACGCCGAGTTCGACACCATGAAGCGGGAAATGGATGCGCTTGGCGAGTGCGGAGCTGACGGGTTTGTGTTCGGCATCTTGCGGCCAGATGGATCAGTCGACGCGCCACGGGTGCAAGAACTCCGCGAGCGTGTGCCCAATCACCCGGTCATGTGCCACCGCGCGTTTGACGTCACACCCGATCCGCTGGCCGCGATCGACGCGCTCGTGCACGCAGGCTTCGACCGCGTCTTGAGCAGTGGTCAGCGCCGCGAGATTGTCGCCGGGATTCCGAAGCTGAGGGAGATCATGGCGCACGCCGACGGTCGGATCGAGGTCCAACCTTGCGAGGGCATCCGCCCCGAAAACGTGACCCAAGTGATCGAATCGCTGAACCCCTCCTGCATCCATCTCGGGCCATTTATCAGCGTCATCGATCCCACCTCATCCCTCGGGTCGGAGGTCCATTATGGACCCCATCTGAGCGTCGATGAATCGTGCGTTCGCGAGGTCGTTCGCTTAGCCAGAGAGGGGTCCAACCAGGTATTCTCTTAACCTGATCCGCGCCTATGTGCGGCCCTGCTCCGTCTGAACCTCGGAGCCCCAAAAGCAAGAGCTGAGATTCGCTATGCCCGACGATACCAACTTGTCCATTGACGTCCAAGAAGAGCTTGGCCGTAGTTACGTCAACTACGCGATGTCCGTCATCATTGCCCGGGCCCTGCCCGACGTGCGCGATGGCCTCAAACCGGTCCAGCGGCGAATCCTGTACGCCATGCGGCAGCTCAACTTGACCGCAGGCGGGTCCTACACGAAGTGCGCCAAGGTTTGCGGCTACACCTCCGGCGATTACCACCCTCATGGCGAGGCGATCATCTACCCGACCCTCGTCCGCATGGCGCAGCCGTTCAACATGCGCTACCCGCTCATCGAGGGGCAGGGCAACTTTGGCTCCGTTGACGGCGACTCTCCGGCCGCCATGCGATACACGGAGTGCCGCTTGACGCCCCTTTCGATGGAAATGCTGGAGGATCTTGACAAGGAGTCCATCGAGTGGGTGCCGAACTACCTCCAGAGCACGAACGAGCCGACGGTGCTTCCCGGCAAGTTTCCGAACCTCCTTTGCAACGGCGGTTCCGGCATTGCGGTCGGCATGGCGACCAACCTTCCCCCGCACAACCTGACCGAAGTCTGTAATGCCATCCTCCACCGCGTCGACCATCCGGAGTGCAATCTCGACGACGTCATGGCGATCATGCGCGGCCCCGACTTTCCGACCTACGGCACCATCATGGGCGTCAAGGGCATTCGCTC
>CAZPHD010000036.1:20401-32226 GCA_964586225.1 uncultured Fimbriimonadaceae bacterium | reverse complement strand
CTCAAAAAACTTTACTCACTTTTCTAAAAGTCGTACTATACTGTGACGAACAGCGTGTTGTCTTGAGAAAGCTCGTCGCCTTAATCGTCGTTCTTAGCCTCGCTTTCCAGTCTGCGGCTCTGGGTATCACCAGTGTTGTGACCTCGCTAAGTGAGGAAATCACCCAGCGGATGCGCCAGGGTCGTATGTTCACCGATCGTCCGACCGCGGTCTTCAAGGGGAGCAACCCGCGGCGTGACCCGGTGTACCGAGCCGGACGCTGGACGGACCGTACGCTCTATGACCTCTTCCGGGTGCGTCACGCCAACATCGTCGCCGATCCTGCGAACTGGCTTGCCAGCATCGAAGCCGCTTTCCAGATGGGCGGTGGTGGCGGCGGCGGTGGTGAAGGCGGCGGCGAGGGCGGTGGCCCTGGCGGCGGTGGCGGTAGTGGCGGTGGTCCCGGCGTGGGGGGCGGCTCATCAGGTGACGGCGGCGGCGCGGGAACCGGCTCTAGTTCCGGCGGCGGGTCTAGCCCCGGGTCCTCCAGCGTCAACACCAACACCGGCAATCGCCTCTACCAACTGCCCATCGTGGGCTGGAAGAGCCGGGGCGCGACGGGCATTTCCCTCGTGCTTAGCCACAGTTCGCTGGGCGATGATTGGACCGGCACCTTCGGTCATGCCTGGACGCACTCCTACGAGTGGAAGCTCGACTACACCCAGAACTCCAGCGCCATCATCCACGGCGGTGACGGCAGCGACTATGCCTTCACCGAATCAAGCGGCACCTTCACGCCTCCCGTGGGCGTCCACCTGGATCTCGTCCGCAACCAAGACCAGACGTGGACGATGACCACCAAGAACGGGATCAAGTTTAACTTCACGTCGGCCGGTCTGCTCTCGAACATCCGCGACCGCAACCAGAACCAGATCACCATCGGCCGCGACGGCAACAGCCGGGTGTCGACCGTCACCGATCCGGGTGGCAAGGTGCTGGAGTTCACCTACGATGGCAACGGGCGCGTGGACACCGTCACCGATCCGCTCGAGCGCGAGTGGAGCTTCACCTACGATGATGGCGACCTCGTCGAAGTCATCTATCCCGAGATCAACGCCGAGAATCCAGTTCGCGAGTTCACCTACAACTCCACGCACGACATCCTCACCGAGGTCGACCTGCGTGGCAACACGTGGACCTGCACCTACGACAGCCAGCAGCGTATGACCTCGTGGTCGAACCCGCTTTCGCAGACGACGAGCTACAGCTACGGCACGTCGGCGACCACGATCACCTTCCCCGGCAGCCAGACCGTCGTGCACAACTATTCGTCGGGCCTCCTTGCGTCTGAAGTTGACCCCGCGAGCTTCAGCACGAGCTACACCTACGACTCCAGCAAGAACGTGCTGACCGTGACCGACAAGCGCGGCAAGGTGTGGACGTACACCTATGGCACCAAGGGCAATGTGCTCACGAGCACGAATCCGCTCAGCCAGACCACGACGCTGACCTACAACAGCTTCAGCCAGCCGCTAACCGTGACGAATCCTCTGAGCCAGGTCACGACCTACACCTACGACTCGAACGGCAATCTGCTGACCGTGACCGACCCCTTGAGCCGCACGACGGCGACGGTCGGCTATGACAGCTACGGCCAGGCAACCTCAGTCGAGGATGCGCTGGAACGCACCACCACGGGTAGCTACGACACCCATGGCAACGTCACCAGCGTGACGCAACCGGGCAACATCACCACAACGGCCACTTACGATGCTCTCAACCGGGTGACGTCGGTGACGGACGCGGGAGACAACACGACCAGTGTTGCCTATGATCCGCTGGGCCGGGTCGTGTTGGTCACCAACCCCGACGATTCGGAAGTCGAAGCCGAATACAACCTCGAAAGTCTGCTGACGAGTTCGACCAACGAGATCGGCCAGACGACCTCAATCACCTACGACACGGCAGGCAAGGTCGCCACGGTGACCAACCCCCGAGGAGACATCGAGAGCTACACATACAACTCGAACGGGCAGTTGACGGGCGTGACCAACGGCCGGAACTACTCCCGCACCTACACGCGCAACAGCCGAGGCGAAGTAACCGCACTCGCCATGCCGGACAGCACGTCCGAGTCTTGGGCGTTCAACGGCAACGGCCAGGTGTCGGCCTACACGAATGGCGTCAGCCAGACGATCAACTACGTGTACAACGACGCGGGTCGGCTCACCACCGTCGACTATCCGAACGGCACGGACACGGCGTTCACCTACGACTCGGCAGGTCGCCGAACGCAGATGGTGGATGCGACAGGCACGACCGCGTGGACCTTCGATGCGGCCTCGCAGCTTGAAGAGTTCTCGGCACCCCAAGGGGATGTCGAGTGGACCTACAATGACGCCGGTCAACCCGCGACGATGATCGAGGTGGGCCTCGGCACGACGAGTTACAGCTATGATGCGGGCGGGCGACTGGACGAACTGACCAATCGATTCAGCGAGGTCACCGAGTTCGCCTACGACACGCTTGGGCGTGTGAGCACGAAGACGTTGGACAGCGGCACGTATGCGAGTTACGGCTACGACGATCGTGGCCGATTGACGTCGCTGGTTCACAAGAAGGGCGACAACTCCACGATCTCGTCGGAGAGCTACGTGTTCAACGACGCGAGCAGAATGACCTCGAAGACGGTTGATGGCGTGACCACGACTTACACCTACGACGCGAATGGGCAGCTTCTCAGTGAATCCCGCAGCGGCTATTCGGCGTCGTATACGTATGATGCGAATGGAAATCGCGCATCGCGGACGGTGAATGGGGTGACCGAGACGTACAGTGTTGACTCGGGTGACAAGCTGACCCAGGTGTCGGTGAGTGGCGTGCCGACCAAGACGTTCGGCTACGACGGCGCGGGCCGCACCACGAGTATCCAAACCTCGGCGGGGACGACGAGCTTCACCTACGACTTCGAGAGCCGCGTCACGGGCATCACCTATCCGAACAGCTCCACGAACAGCTTTGCTTACAATGGCCTCGACACCCGCGTGGGCAAGACCGACTCGGCGGGGACGGCGACCTTCCGCCGAATGGGGGCGGGCGTTACCGCGCCGGTGCTGGGCGATGGCTCCGCTTCGTTTACGCCGGGAATCTCCGAACGGCGGGGCTCGACGTCGTCGTTCTACGGGGCCGACTATCTCGGAACGAACTCGTCGCTGTACTCTTCTAGCGAGACGGTTTCCGCCACGCGGCAATATGACGCGTTTGGAAATCTGACGTCGTCTTCAGGCTCTTCCGCCAATCCGTTCGGCTTCGCGGGCAACTGGGGCTACCAGAACGACCCCGACTCGGGGCTGATGCTGCTTGGGCACCGCTACTACGACGCCTCAACGGGAAGGTTCCTCACTCGCGATCCGATCAAGGATGGGCGGAACTGGTATGCGTATTGTGAAAGCAGTTCAGTTAACGCAGTAGATCCTGATGGCTTGACTGTCCACTTTGTCGGCATCGGTACAGGGGGCATGGCCTATATCGTTGGCGGCAGCATTTCGGTCGGAGTGTTTATCGACGACGCAACTGGCCATATTGGCATTGGAACTACTACACAGTATGGCGTTGGATGTGGTGTAGCCACTCCAAGCCTTGGGGCAATATACTCATATGATGACAACTCTGAACTTACAGGCGGCATGAGTGGCTGGACTGGAAGCTCAAGCGGCCAATATGTAGAGGCCATGCTCGGCCCCTTGAGTGCGTCTACTGACGGTAACGCTAATCTTGGAGGAAGTATTGAACTTAAAAGAGCCAGACTGAAGCTCGGTGATAAGTTTGGCTTTGGTGCTATTGGGGGCTACTCTCAGTCACAGTGGTTCAGTCCTACTGCTTGGGGCGCATCCGCCGTTGACGGCATCAAGCAGATTTGGAATAACATCATGGGAGAAATCAAGAAGGTTCCGTTCCTTAACCCCACCTCTTGGTTTGAGCGAATATGAACCTCCTAGCCGTAGTGCTGATTTCTGCAGGATACCTTGCGTTCTGCGGACTCGAAGTGATCTTAAGAGACTTCATATACTCGAACATCATGGACGGCAAGTCGAGTTCGTACGTCCGTAAGTATCGACGACTGTGTCACGTGCTCTGGCTCTTGTTGTATGTGTATGCCCTGTTTGCGGTTTCTGGACTTGTCCCCAGACATGAGGCTCCATTTCTTCTTGGACTTATCTTTATCGTTGGGATTGTTGGCTTTTTGTGGATCCAGGAACCAGATGGACGCGGCAACGCCAGGTGATGACGCATCCGTTGCGTCCGTGGTGGCATCATTGATCGGTGAGGAATGGCTGCAAGAGTTGTCGCAGATTGGTTTGGGGCAGTCGGAGTCAAGCCGAGCAAGAAGCAGCAAGCCCGCCAGCGCAAGCTTGTGGCTAAACGAACGGAAGCCCTGACTGATTGCTCCTTGCTCGATGTGCAAACTACGCATCGGCTGTGGCAGGAGGTCGCCAGGATCTTCCAGAAGCAGGGCTGGTGGGACGAACAGAAGCACTTCCTATGGGAAATGGTTCCACAAGAGTCGCGCCTCCCACTGGCCCTGGATTCTTCGAGCCGCGTTCGGATCATTCTCTTTGAGATGGACACCGCTGCTGCTGCGATGACAACTGACGGCGAAGGCCTCTTGAGGCGTGCAAAGTCGCCGCGTTGGTTTGATGCTTGGATTATTGAGTTGCCAGGGATATTGCACTGCGTCCCCCACGAACCCTTCGAGCAGCCGTTCTCGGTGCGGGTTCGGTTCTCGAGGGAGTTGCGCGAGCAGTTCGCTGGGTAAACGTCTCGCGGGAGCTCGATGCTCCACGAGTCGCGAACGGGTTACTCCGCCTCATACACGTATGATACGAGTGGCCGACGGACGTCAAAGACGGTCAACAGCAACACCGAGAACTACACCTACTCGGGTGGGCGGCTCACGGAAGTTGGCTCGACGACGTTCGGCTATGACAACAACAGTCGCCGGACCTCAATGGTCACCGGCTCGGATACGACCAGCTACGGCTATGACTATGAAGACCGACTGACGAGCGTCACACCGCCGGGGGCTTCGGCGATCACGTACGTGTACAACGGCCTTGGCTCACGGGTGGGTCGTGGGTCGGAGGAGTATCGCCGCGCGGGGGCTTCCGCGGGATCGCCGCTGCTTGGTGATGGATCCGCGTCGTACACGCCGGGGCTTTCGGAGCGGCGCGGTGGGCAGTCGTCCTTCTTCCACTGGGGCTCGTTCGGCGATCTCTCGGCACAGTCAAATGGCTCCGGTGCGCTCACGGACCTGCATTCCTATGATTGGTTCCTGGGGATTGTCGCTCACACGGGCAGTTCGCCCTCGCCGATCGGAGCGGGGGGTGGTTATGTGGACCCGGACACTGGCGGCATCAATCACGGCGGTGGCGGTGAGTATGAGCCGGGCCTCGGTGGCGGCCCCTCCGTCGCTCAAATGATCCTGCCGGACAACGGGAACGTTGACTACGGCATTGACTATGGCCCGCCGGTTGACGTGCTTATAGTCGTCGCCAACTTCTGCGCAGGCTGGGGAGACCCGCTCGCCTTTGGCATCCCGGCCATCATCCGCGAGGGTCTTGGGGTCAACGGAATCGTTAACCAAGACTCAGCTGCTTACAACGCCGGCAACTGGGTTTCCATTGGGCATACCTTCTTCCTTCCCACGCCCAAAATGAAGGTTCTCGCATTCTTGGACAGGGTTGATGGGTTACACACCGCGATTGGAGGCGGTCACAGTCACCACATTGTGCCGCGTCAGGTCATTAACTGGCTACGAGATAACAACATTCCTTGGATGGATAGTGCAACGTACAGTTCATACATGCACAAATCATGGAACCAGGTATACTTGCCCGACATATATCACCAAGCCATTCACAATGGGTGGGGCGGTTTTGAAAGATACAACGACGTGTTCATGCAAATGCTGCGCAACTTTGACAACCCTACCGAAGACGACGTGTTAGGAATTGCCTATTACGTCATTGAAGAGTACGGTTTAATGAGGTGGATGCTCTGAAGGTTTACTCTGTTGCTTCCAATGGGGGTGGAGGGTTTTACCTTTTCCATGAAGTGCACAGCAGAGATCTTTGCCGAGCATGTCTGTGGAACGCGATGGTGATCACAGGCAATACTCGCGCCGAGGCGGTGGAGGGAGGCGCCTATGATCCCGTAACGGATGCAGTCTATGTCTTCGGAGGGCAAATGCTGGCTACACAAGAAGTCGCGGTCGAGATTATCAAGCTATTTTCGAATGTTGCTCTTGGACTCGTCAAGTGCAATCGTCCGATTCGAGGGCGCGGAACAAGCAATGACACGACTCGTCATGTTTACGTAAAAGAGTGCTTCTCGCTGGACTTGGATTCGCTCCCAAAGGACTACTTGATTGAATGCCAAGTGTGCGGTCGTTCCTCCTATAACACTCGAGAAGCAAGGGCCGCGGGGGTGGCACTTCCGGTTAACTGCCCGAGTGATGTTGGCTTGGCTCGAGTTTGCTTCGAGTATCCCATGCTCTTAGCTACGGAGGGCTTCCGCCAGTTCATTGAAGAGCAGAACTACGGTCGACAACTGATCTGGAGAGACTATGGATTCACTACGCGTTGACTATGCGCACGCGAGCCGAATGACCTCGAAGACCGTGGATGGCGTGACCACCACCTACACCTACGATGCAAATGGGCAGCTTCTGAGTGAATCCCGCAGCGGGTATTCGGCGTCGTATACGTATGATGCAAATGGAAACCGGGCATCGCGGACGGTGAATGGGGTGACCGAGACGTACACGGTTGACTCGGGCGACAAGCTGACCCAGGTGTCGGTGTCCGGTGTGCCGACCAAGACGTTCGGCTACGACGGCGCGGGCCGCACCACGAGTATCCAAACCTCGAGCGGGACGACGAGATTCACCTACGACTTCGAGAGCCGCGTCACCGGCATCAACTATCCGAACAGCTCCACGAACAGCTTTGCCTACAACGGGCTCGATACCCGGGTAGGCAAGACGGATTCGGCGGGGACGGCGACCTTCCGCCGCATGGGAGCGGGCGTTACCGCGCCGGTGCTGGGTGATGGCTCGGCTTCGTTTACGCCGGGAATCTCGGAACGGCGAGGCTCGACGTCGTCGTTCTATGGCGCCGACTATCTCGGAACGAACTCGTCGCTGTATTCATCAACTGAGACGGTTTCCGCCACGCGGCAATTTGACGCGTTTGGAAATCTGACGTCGTCATCTGGCTCCTCGGCCAATCCCTTCGGCTTCGCCGGCAACTGGGGCTACCAGAACGACTCCGACTCGGGGCTCAAGCTGCTCGGGCACCGCTACTACGACGCCTCGACGGGCCGGTTCTTGACGCGTGACCCGATCAAAGATGGGCGCAACTGGTATGCGTATTGCTCCTCAGAACCCACGTCATTTGTCGATCCCACCGGGCTTATTTTGTGGGTTCCGGTTATTGGCGCGGTCCTAGTTATTGGGGCTGCGGTCGTTGCGATCGGAGATACTGTCTCTACGGCGACCACTATTGCAGGGAACATAAACAAGGCTCAAATGGAGAGAGTGACGCAGGGGCAGTTAGGGCAGATTGCCGACCCAATCAAGCACGCCGAACTATTCGAGGCATCGCAGCGCCGCCAAATGCAGCTGGCCATCGAGGTCGGAAAGGATTTGGGAGAAATGGGGCTAGATCAGGCTTATGGAGACATGACGTATGGCATCGCTCGTTCAAGATCGCATGAGGATCTTGCTGACGATCTGTCAAACTCGGTAGATGAGTTCATGAGCTGGTGGGGCAGAGTAATGGCTGGCAAGGTGTTGTTTACACCTTATTAGGAGGAGCTATGACCACAAGCTGTCGGCGGCGAACGAGAACGGTTGTTGGTCTGTCCGTTGTTGTGGCTGGCCTCGCGCTAGCTTTTGCTCATTCTTGGCTCTCGTTGCAACTTCCAGATGTGTCTCCTAGTCGCACTTATGACTTAGTGAAGCGTCTCCGAAAGCAACACGTCGTGCCAAAGTATTTCAATGACTGGCTTAGCGAGTTACCAATGAATCCTGATGTTGTGCTGCATGGCTTGACATTAGCAGAACTTAGCGCATTGCGATTCAGAAGCCCCCTGCGTGCTTTGGATGTTACGTGGTACCCATTTCTGTATGATTCGCGGCGTGACGGCTATGTCGTCATGGCTTGGTATATGGATAAGAGTCTTTCAAGACATGGCGTGACCATTGACGAGAAGCCGATCGGCTTGCTCAGTTGGCCCGCTCGTGGCACTCTGATGAATACACTGTCAGTTAATGGTAGGCTGAGTAGATTGCCAGAAGTCGAGAGTCGAGTGACATTGCTTGCGCCTGGTGTAACCGAGTTTCTTGAGGAAGGAGCTATACATGGGGTGAGCATAGTTGGAAAGCCACTGGATGTCATCTGTGTTAGATCGCCTAGCTCCGCTCATGTGTACGGTTGGGTGAGTTACGCGGACGCTCGGGAATCAAGGCACTCAAGCGTGAAGATCGTATCGGATCTCAGGTGAGAGGCATGAGCTCATCATGAAGTTGCATTGGACAGCGAGTCGTGGTGTAATCATCTTGTGTGCTGCGTTGGTCGGCTTGAGTGGGGTGCTCGGGCTTGTCAGCGATACGGTCACGGAGTATAGGCGTGGGCCAACCTTTCGGACACCCAGACGCGCTGTAACTCGGCCAATAGAGCCTTCTGACCGGGTCGCAAGTTGGGTCAAGATTGTAGCAGGCTCCGCGCTGATTGCCGGAGTTATCGTGATGATGAGAGTGCCTCCTGGGGAGTCCTGAACTTCATCCGAGACCTACCGCGGGTCTCGGTGAGTGGGATTCGAGAGTGCGACTTACACCGAGTTCGGTTATGACGACCGAGGCCGGATCACCTCGAACGTCATCAAGAATGCCCTTGGCGTTCCTCAGCGTTCGGGGTCGGTCAGCTTCAACGCCGCCGGGCGGCCGACGTCGCGAACCATCGACGGCGTTACGACGAGCTACACCTACGATGCGGCAGGGAATCTGCTTGCGGAGACGCGAACGGGTTACTCCGCCTCGTGCACCTACGACACCAGCGGGCGTCGAACGTCGAAGACGCTCAACAACAACACCGAGAACTACACCTACTCGGGTGGGCGGCTCACGGAAGTGGGCTCAACCACGTTTGGCTATGACAACAACAGCCGCCGGACCTCGATGGTCACCAGCTCGGATACGACCAGCTACGGCTATGACTATGAAGACCGGCTGACGAGCGTCACTCCGCCGGGGTCATCGGCGATCACCTACGTGTACAACGGCCTTGGCTCGCGGGTCGGTCGTGGGTCGGAGGAATACCGCCGGGCGGGGGCTTCCGCGGGTTCGCCGCTGCTTGCCGATGGGTCGGCGTCGTACACGCCGGGGCTCTCGGAGAGGCGGGTGGCCAGTCATCGTTCTTCCACTGGGGCTCGTTCGGCGATCTCTCAGCCCAGTCGAATGGATCAGGCGCGCTTACGGACCTGTATTCATATGACTGGTTCCTGGGGATTGTCGGTCATACCGGCAGTTCGACCACGCCCGTTGGCGCGGGCGGTGGCTATGTCGACCCGGATACGGGCGGCATCAACCACGGCGGCGGCGGTGAGTATGAGCCTTGGCTCGGCGGCGGCCCCTCCGTCGCGGGCATGCTCGTGCCCGACAACGGGAATGTCGACTACGGCTCTCCGATCGGGTTCACCTACGAACAATTCAGCCATTACGGCCATCTCGCCCTTGACCTGATCGGAATCATTGATCCCATCGGGATTGCTGACGGTGCGAACGCGCTCTGGTACGCGGCTGAAGGCGACTACGCCAACGCCGCAATCTCAGCCGGGGCTATAATCCCAATCGCCGGCGGGGCAATTGTCGGTGCGAGGCTCGCGAAGCGAACTAGTGCAGTCATTGAATCAGGCCCGGAAATCTGGGGGAGTGTCACTGAACCTTGCGGAGGAGGAGTTTATGTATTGATAAACTCCTTGGGAGAAGTCGGATATGTCGGGCAAACAAATGATTTCCTCCGTAGATCAGCAGAGTGGATGAGTAAGCTGGACCCCGATGAGTGGACCTTTGAGGCAATATTGGATATCGCCGATGCAGTCGAGCGGACGATTGCAGAGCAAATGATGATTAACCTTTACGATGGAGTAGGTGGCGGACAACTCTTCAATGCAATCAATGCGATTTCTAAGAAGTCGCCATTGTTCCAGCAGATACAGGATCTACAATGAAGCTCGCCACACCTCCAGTTGGACTGCGTTTTCAGGTCCCCGGTGTTGATGCAACTGGCCTGATCGCACATTACGTGGATCACGTGCCGGTTAGCTACTTCTTTCCTTTCGCGATGGAGGATTGCGAAGATCGAGATATCCAAGCAGAGAACGCAGTGCTTGTTGCTTTCCATAACTGGAGCCCCTACTTCCTTAAGGGTGAGATCACGAACAGCCACGTCTTAGCCGGCTTCAATGAGCAAGAATGGCCTTATCCCAGGACGATAACTTCAACACAATGGGGCCGCGGTCGTTGCAAGGGTGACTTGATCCAGAATACATCGCGCAAACCGTCCCAGCCTGCTTTTCTTCCGATAACCTCCTACCACGACCTTGGCTTCACCACTGATTCTGGAATCCACAATCTTAAAGTGCTTGGTGAGCGTGTCCACGGGATCCTCAAATGCGGAGACCCTAACGCCGGTCGCATATACTGGGTTGACCATCCGATCCCAAATGGTGGGCACCTGCTTGAGAGATACATACAGATAAAGGGACAACGGCAGTGAATTCCGCAGCGGGTATTCGGCGTCGTATACGTATGATGCGAATGGGAATCGCGCATCGCGGACGGTGAATGGGGTGACTGAGACGTACTCCGTCGACTCAGGTGACAAGCTGACCCAGGTGTCGGTGAGCGGTGTGCCGACCAAGACGTTCGGCTACGATGGCGCGGGGCGGACGACGAGTATCCAGACGTCAAGCGGAACAACGAGCTTCACCTACGACTTCGAGAGCCGGGTTACCGGGATCACCTATCCGAACAGCTCGACGAACAGCTTCACCTACAACGGCCTCGATACCCGCGTGGGCAAGACGGATTCCGCGGGGACGGCGACCTTCCGCCGTAGGTCAACGAACTCGTCTGCGGCGTCGAGCTACCATGCCAAAGCCAGCCGCTAACAATGCGACCGTGGCTGGTTCGGGGACGACGGTCGCCTGTACATGCACCGTCGAGCCAGTTACTTCAGCGATCGAGTTGGAGAACTCGGTGTTGCCGTTCACCTCAAGGTGATAGAGCACCTCAACCGTGAAGGTCCCGCCCACCTCCGACATGAACACCAACGGCGAAAGCAGATTGTCGTCGTGGAACGAGAGTGATCCCGGACCATCGACGATCTTCGCCGAGCCTTCGATCACCTTCATTGAGTTGGAGTAGACGTTCCAAGACGCGAACGCATCGTCTTTCAGCGTGTGCGTCAGCTTGTTTGCGAAGAGACTTCCTTGGATGATGGCGGTGACATTGACTTCGACCGGCGTGCCCAGGGCCTCGCCCGTAGACAAGATGTCGACCGTCCAAATGCCAGGGAACGCGCCGGGGCCGTGGCCCAGGCCCGTGAACTCCTTGTTCTTGGCTTCATAGAACCCTCCTGGGGGGCCGGTGCGCCCCTCGGTCCGATAGGCACCACCCGCCGGAGAGACAATGAAGAACTCGTCGGTGGGCCCGCTACCGATGGCGCCGATGTCGGTGGCGATTGATGAGGTCGCTTCGGCGTAGCCGCTAATGATCCCAAAGA
>CAZPHD010000036.1:0-20391 GCA_964586225.1 uncultured Fimbriimonadaceae bacterium | reverse complement strand
TCCCAAAGACGAAGTTGAAGTCGCTGACACTCGTCGGGCTGCCCTCTGAATCAAACAGCGATGCGCCTTCAACGACGAGATCGTGGCTGAATCCCACTCCAAAGGGCGGCGTACTTGCCCCGTAGGCGAGGTCAATCGCGGTTGCGGCCTGGGCTAGGCCGAGCAACGAGATGCCCAGCATCCATCGGTTGGTGATCATCGGTGAACCTCCCAGCGGCGCAGACACCGCAGTTCACCTTCATGTTAACATGAGGAAGCCTAAAATAAGTTCGCGCGCTTGAAACCTAGCAATCTTGCTAGACCTAGCGTCGGGCGGCGACCAAGATCTTCATCCACTTGTCGGTGCCCAGGTAGTCGGTCGTGACCTTGCCCTTGCTGGACGTGGCGTGGCAGAAGTAGCCGTTGCCCAAGTAGATGCCGGTGTGGCCGATCTTGTTGCGCGAGGAGCTCCAGAAGTAGAGCCGGTCGCCGGGTTGAAGATCTTCGAGGCGAGTGATGGGCTGACCCACGTTGACCTGTTCAGCTGCCGTTCGCGGAAGGTTGACGCCAATCTGACCGTAGAGATACTTTACGAACGCCGAGCAGTCAATCCCCTTGTTGGGGTCGTTGCCGCCCCAGACATAAGGTGTGCCCGTGAAGTTCAACGAATATTGGGCGACCGACTCTCGCGAACGCGAGGTTAGCGCCGTCGTGCCCGAACGCTTCGTGCTAGCGGTCGGCGCGGTCTGGGCGGGCCGAGTGACGTCGTAGGGCAGCTTGGCCACGTCATCGGCGTTCACATAGCCGTCTTTGCCATTCTGGAGCAGCACCTTGAAGGTGTTGGGCTTGTCGCTGGTCTTGAGGACGAGATACTCGAATGGCTTGACCGTGTAGTAGGCGCGGCCGCCGGGCTTGCTGAGAATCTTAGTCTCTTTGATCGCCTGGCCGAGCTTGCCCAGCACCACGCGCTTCTCCTGCGCGGAGGCCGAAGCCAACGCACCCAAAACCAACACCATCGCAAGAATCGTTCTCATCGGCACTTACTTCTCAATTCTACTTATCGGTCGTTTCGGGCCTAGGACGTAGACGGGTTCTAAGCTCCGGTAGGTTCTAGGCATGAACACGGCAAAATGCCGCCATGATGAGCTTGCCATCATCCGATCCCAGCAAGGATCGGGTCGCGCGCTCGGGGTGCGGCATCATCCCTAATACGTTTCCGGCGTCGTTCAGGACTCCCGCGATCGCGTCCGTCGAGCGATTTGGGTTCGAACTTTCGGTGATTTTGCCGTCGGCGTCGACGTAGCGGAAGGCAATTCGGTCCTCGCTCGTCAGGCGGGCGAGCGTTTCATCGTCACAGACGTATCGGCCCTCGCCGTGGGCGATGGGAATACGGACGATGCGGCCCACAGCCTCGGTCCAAGGCGAGGTGCGATTCTCGGCGCGAAGATAGACATCTTGGCAGAGGAACTTCTGATCGCGGTTCAGCAGCAGCGCGCCGGGCAGCAGCCCCGCTTCGCACAGCACTTGGAAACCGTTGCACACGCCGATGACAAGGCGGCCTTCCTGGGCAAAGCGGGCGACTTCGCTCATGATCGTGGCGCGTGCGGCGATCGCCCCACACCGGAGGTAGTCGCCATAGGAAAATCCGCCAGGGAGCATGACCGCGTCGAATCCGGCGAGGCTGCTGTCGCCATGCCAAACGTAGTCGGCCTGCACGCCGAGATCATCGCGGAGGGACCAGAGGGCGTCTTGATCGCAGTTGGCGCCGGGAAACCGAACGACGGCGACTCTCACGGCATGACCTCGATGCGGAAGTCTTCGATGACGGGGTTGGCGAGCAAGCGCTCACCCATTTCGCGGACGCGGGCTTCGTCGAAGGGGTCGAGCTTGAGCTCAATCAGCTTGCCGATGCGGGCATCTTGGACCTCGTTAAATCCGAGTTGTTGGAGCGAATCGGTGACGGTGCGACCGGCGGAGTCGAGGAGAGAGGGTTTAAGAGTGACGTACACGCGCACCGTCGGCATGGTTAATTGTAGCAGGGAGGGGTTTGCTGGGGTTGGTTCCATGCGCGGCCGTGGATCGAGCAAAGCGAAGCCCCGCGGTCCGAAGATGCGCGGGGCTTTCTCGATCCAGCTCCGAATGTGTTACTCGCTCGCGGTCTCTGTTGCCTCAGCGGGAGCCTTTTCGATCGGCGCGGCGACTGGAGCATCACCCTGATGATCGTGGCGCGGCGTGTGCTCTCGCGGAGCGCGTCGCGGCGTGTACTCGCGTCGATCGGCCGACATTTCGGTCACGACGAACGGGAGAAGCGCCAACTCTCGGGCTCGGCGAATGGCGCGCGCGATCATGCGCTGCTGCTTCGCGGTATTACCCGTTTGGCGGGTCGGAAGCATCTTGCCGCGGTCGCTGATGAACTTGCGAAGGATGTTGACATCCTTGTAGTCCACCGTTTCGATCTTGTTGATCGTGAGGTAGCTGACCTTGCGTCGCTTACGGCCTCGGAATTTGCCGCTCGCTTCGGCTCCGAAATCCTTGTCCATTCGCGCCCCAACGACGCCCGTCTTCAAATCTTCACTCATGATGCCTAGTCCAAACCGCAGTTCGGAAGGGAATTATAGCACGGGATGGCGGGGGATGGCTAGGGGGCTCGGCTTGGCGCGGAGGTGATCTCACGACAACTCGGCAATCCTCCACTCGGCAGGCTGGCCGTCGATGCTCCACACTCGCCCGTTGGCGACGACGAGCGTTTCAATGATCCGGCCCCCTTCGTTCGTTACCCGCACCGTCGGGTTGGCGAGTGCGCGAAGACATCGTCGGTCGGCCAGAAACGCGGGGACGAGCGTGGGCATTGCGCTCAGGATGAGCGCGGCCAGCCAGGTTTGCGGTTCAACGTAATCAGCGGTCACGGCGAAGAGAAGGACGGGCATCGCCAATACCGTCAGAAAACGGGAGGCAGTCTGAATCCTAAACACGCGTGAACGTTCCAACTCTGCCATCTCGCTTGGCGAGAGTCGTCGCACCATCGGCAATGAACTGGCGTCCAAGATCGGCGGACCGAGCGTTGCGCCGAGCTCCAAAATTTTGACCGACCTAGGAACATGCCATGACTCCATGACCACCGCGGCGGGCATGATGACGTCGACGGACTTCGAGTTCGGGCCGACGATTGGAAACGTGACGACTTCAGCGCGGTCCGGCAGCTTGATCAATCGTCTGAGACTCGCTAACCGCAACGCCAGAAAGGCGATGGCCGCTACGGACAGCCCCAGCGCGACCGCCGCGAGCGGCTCCAGAGCAATCACCCCCTCTATCCAAACGGGCATGAGACCCAGCAATAGCCCAGCTGCGATCAAGATGCGACGTCGCACCATGATGGCTCGGTAGCGGATCCTCTCGACTTCGAAACGCGTCAGCGGCTTGCGGCGCATAAACCCTCGGCGCTCGTAGACGTAGTGCACGCCACGCACCTACTCGTACCTCCACCGGGCGGGCTGACCGTTTTGTGTCCAAGGTGTCGTCGAGCCAGGAAGAAACTCGCGGTCGATCCCACTAACCTGGCGATCCACCACGATGACTTCGCCCATTTTGAGCGCGAAGACGGCCCGGTTGCGGCGGGTAACCGGAATGCGAAAGTGTACGAGCAGGCCGCCTGCGAGGATGGCGAGCGTGAACAATGTGCAACCGGAGTTGTCGAGCATCGAGACGCCCAAGGTCATCAAGACCATGAATCCCGTGAAGATCGCGCCAACGACCCAATGCAACGGCTGAATCGCGGAGTCGCGAATGCGTTCGAGTTCGCGCACCTCGGCTTCGGTGAGTCTTCGGTGGCCGCGAAGACTCCGGGTCTCGGCAAGCTTCAGTTGCGCCGCCTGGATGGCTTCAGGGACAAACGCGATCTGTCTCACCTTGATGCTTCGCGGGAGCTTGGTCGGTTTGCCACGTTGACTCACGACCAGCGCCGTTGGGTGGAGCACCAACTCCTTATGTCCCATTGAGGTCTCGCTCTCAATCAGCTCCTCGCCGACACGCATGTTGCGCAATCGAATCGAAGCTTCGGCCAGGCGCCACGCGAGGATGACGTACGCCAGCAGGATCAGGAGCAGCGTCCCTAAGCTCTCCCCGGTGCCATCGACGAAGACTAGGGTTCGGGCAACTTCCACCACGACGACTCCAGCGGGGACGGTCAGGAACCAAGCGAGTCGCCGAAGGTTGATGCCGCGGCGGCGGTAGGCCTCGATCTCTTTGGGCGTCAGATAGCGCCGCCTGGTTTGCAGGCGCTGATGGATGTAGATCAGATCGTCGGTGGGCGGACTGGCCAAGCTGTACGTATTGTAACGTCGCTACTTGGGCAAATCTTCCGGGTTCGCTTCGGCGGCTCCGGCATTCTCGTCATGAATCTGCGAGTAGATCTCCTTTCGGTGGACGGAGACATCCTTGGGCGCACGGATTCCCAGGCGCACCTGTTCCCCACGCACTTCCAGTACGACGACCTCGATGTCGTCGCCGATCACGATACTCTGTTGAACTTTTCGCGTTAGGACCAGCATTGCCTTCGCCCTCCGTAGCGGTCGGCCTGAGCGTTCCGGATCGGCTGCGCTAGGCGGCCCGCGCAGACTCGGATCCCGGCAACTTCACCGTATGCCGGATATTATACGCCTCGTTGTCAAAAACAACCTGCTTTCCGATGCGTCGCTCGAGATTCAAGACGATGGGCGCGGCCAAATTGAGTGATACTTCTTCAGCGGGTCGCCCAATCAGGCGCACGGTTGTTCTCAACAGGCGAGGTGTTTCATCGCTCAACCCCAACAGGTCGGCCTGCGCGTCCTCGAGCTCAGGCTCATAGCTCTCAACAAAGAACGTGGGGTCCGTCACAAGGAACGCCAAGCCCGGCTCATCGATCGACTGGAGCCACTGGAACGGTGAGTCCTCACCTTGTGCCAGCAGGAGAAACTGTCGGAGGTCGGGAAAGCCGATCAGGCCCTCACCAAAGGTGACAACGTCGAGGTCTTCAAACTCGATCGCGCCAAATCGCGTACCCGTAAGAACTGTCGTCGTGTTCATCGCATGAAGTCCATCAGGCTGAGTCGGCTGATCATGCTGACCGATTGAAGGGCCGCCTGATAGGCCGTCTCGGCCATCTTGTAATCGAGGATCGCTTCGGACATGTCCACGTCTTCCACGTCAGAGATTTGCGCAGTCAGCTCGTCCATGCGGCGCGTATGATGGGCGGTGCTCTGCTCGACGGTCTGCAGTCGGGTGCCGACGGTTGAGCGTAGGAGCGTTAGATTTCGTGTCGCTTGCTGCATCGCGGGGATGCTCTCGCCACTGATCGAACCCGTCGTTCCACTTTGAAGGTGGTTCTTGAGCGTGTTCAGATCGGCGAAAAGTTGCGGCAATGCGGTGCCGAGTTGGGTGGTGATCGTCAGCGTCTCCGTCGCGCTGATCTCGACCGACATGTCATTGGCATCGCCGCGGTACACCAGGACGTTATCCTCGACGTTGAACGGTTTGACATCGGCAAGCTGCCCTGCGAAGAGTCTCCGGTTTCCGGGACCTTCCGAGTTGCCCAGATCAACCAGTCGCCTTTGAATCTCACTAATCTCGCGAACGATTCCCTCTCGAGCGGTTTGGTCGAGGGTCCCGTTGGCGCCGGCGACAGCGAGTTCGTTCGCCCGATTGAGCAGGGTGGTCATCTCGCCCAGAGTCGACTCTGTCATGCCGAGGAAGCCCTTGGCGGTCGTGAGATTCTTGCTGTATTGTTCAGCGGCCGAGTAAAGCCTTCGAAGCCCAATCGCGGCGGTCGCACCGTTCGGATCGTCGCTGAGACCGAGAATCTTCTTGCCGGTCGTGATCCGGCGCTGAGAGTCGAACAAATGCCCCTGTGTCCGCGCGAGGTCGCTGCGGTACACGTCGTATTGGTGGGCGAATCCGACTCTCATCGTGGGCTACCTAGTTGAATTACCGAATCATGTTCACTAAATCTTCGGCGATTTCATCCATCACCGATAGGGCACGGGCGGCGGCTTGATAGCTCCGCTGGTATTGCATCATCTGCGTCATCTCGTCATCCAGGTTCACGCCAATAATGGACTGGCGCTGTTGGTCAATCTGATCAATCACGAGAACCTGTGAATCGAGGCTGTTCGTGTAGTACGCGGCATCCCGGCCGATCTGCCCCGCAAGCTCGGTGTAAAACGCACCAAAGGTCTTGCCCGAGAACGACGCCCAGGTCTGCTCTCGCATGCGGCTCAGAGACAACGCAAGGCCGCCATCTCCCGCATTGCCCGTATTGCCCGAGACAATGTTGGCGGCGTCGGAGTTGACCTCATCGCTCAGCGCGAAGTCGACGGCGCCGGTCAGCGGATCGGGGGCATTGAAGAAGTTGATGCCGGTCAGACCACCGCTCGTCGTCCCCGTACTATGAAGCGAGTTCACTTGGGTGCGGAGCTCATTCGCGAAGTCGTTCAGGCGCGACTGGTAAGTGGAGACGCTTTGGAGGGTCTGCATGAGCCCCGCGAGCCGGCCCGAAGTTACCGTCCCTGTGACCTCTCCGTTTGACAGCGTCATGTTCGTGGGGTTGTAGGTTCGCGGGATGGGTATCGACTGCGCCCCAGGAACGAGCAACAACTCGCCGCTATAGACGGTCATCATGCCATCCGGCTGCTGGTAGGTCTGTACGGAGATTAGTCCGCTCAGTTCATCAATAGCCGCGTCGCGGGCGTCAAGCAGATCGTTGGCGATTCCGCCTCCCGCCTGCCGCGCAACGATTTCCTCGTTGAGGCGACCAATGCGTGCGGTGAGGTCGTCAATCTGGTCAAATGTGGTGCCGACTTCTCGACGTACTTCGCTCGCCTGGGCCTCAAGCGAGCCGTAGGCGTTGCGCACACGCATGGTCAGGGTCTGACCCGCGGTCTGAACTTGGAGCCGTGCGGCCGGATCGTTGGGACTGGAGGCAAGCGCCGACCAAGCGTCGAAGAACTTGTTCAAGGCGGCTGAAATGCCACTGTCGCTGGGTTCGGGGAAGGCACCTTCAATTTGCTTCAGGTTCATGGCCAGCGCTTCATAGCGGCCAAGCTCCGAACCCGCGCCGTTCATTTGCCGATCAAGGAAGATGCTCCTTGCCCGCATGACCGTGCTGACGTTCACGCCCGAACCCACCAGATAGGGTTGATGACCGAAGAGGGTGTCGGGTCGGTTGGTGCCCAGCACCATGCGCTGCCGCGAGTAGCCTGGCGTGTTCACGTTGGCAATGTTGTTTCCCGTGACTTCGAGCCCTCGCTGGAACACCCGAAGGGCGTTCCCCAGCATATTCAATCCGCCGAATGGACTTGGCATGAGATGCTCCTAGGCGGCCTGGTCCACGAGCACGGCCGCCCGGCTGGGTGCGCGTCGCGGATAGCCTTCGGTCGTCTCCTGAGACACCTTGGCGACCAGGGCCACGGTGCCATGGATGAACTCCATCTCGTTCTCAATAAGGCGGCGGTTCTTGTCGATGACATGTTGCACGTTTCGGGCCGCCACCATCACTCGGTTCGCAATCTGTTGAGCCTGCTGCGCTTCGGTCTTTTCAAGAACACGCACCAAGCTTCGAAGATTGGGTTCGCAACCCAGCTCCTCGGCCAGCTTCATGGCGCATGCCGCCGCGGCATCGTCGATCTCGCGCATATGCTCGAGCATGGTGTCAAGTTCCGGCTGAATCCGGGCGACGCGTTCGGCATCGCGCAGAGTCAGGGCCGCCGTCTGCTCATGGAGCGATCGGGTCAGCCGTTCCGCCGTCGAGAGCCAGTCCCACCAGAGTCGCTGGAGGTCCTTGGTTACGTGGGTTGGGTTGGTTGCTGTTTTCATGGTCGTGGTTGGGGGATAGTTCGGGTTGGTTCGGGTTTGTTCGGGTTGGTTAGGACGAAGACTCTCCAGTCTTCACTCGTAACTCGTCACTCGTCACTTGCTCGCCTTCATTGCCTCCGCCAGGATCTTCGGCGTGGCTTGCTTGGTCATCATTTCGGCGATGCCGAAGGAGCCGCGGTCGGCGACTTGTTTGGCGAGGGCGTCCGTGAACAGGTCACCGTACACGCTGCCCGCTTGGCCTTCGCCGAAGAGCTTGGTTCCTTTCTGCATCTCGCCGAGAAGTTGCCGAACGAACATCGCTTCGATGCCACTCGCCGCTTTCTTGAGTTCGGCAATTTTGGGGGCGGCTCGTTCGGCCACCACCGCGGCTTGCGCTACGGAGTTGAGTCTCATTGCACTTTGATCCTTGCCTTGAGGGCGCCTTGGGCGCGGAGCGCCTGGAGGATTGCGATCATGTCGGTCGCGCTGATGCGCAACGCTTGGAAGATGCGGGCAAGATCAGCAACGGTGGTCGTCGGGCCCATCATCGTCACCTGTGCCGGGGCTTCCTGAGCGTCGACCTTGGTCTGCTCGGCGACGACGGTGTTGCCGCGGCTAAACGGTCCGGGCTGCGAGATCAGGAGCTCCTGCTCGATGCGAATCGTTAGGCTGCCCTTGCCGACCACGGCCGGTCCGAGGCGGACGTTGCCTCCCATCACAATCGTGCCGGTGTTCTCGGAGATGACAACGGTCGCCTCTTGGTCGCTCATGAAGCGAACGGCCTCGACATCGCTCATCGCCTGGACGGGCGACTTGCCTTCGGGCAGGTTGAGCTGGACCGTGCCGCCATCGAGGGCCACGGCGAGATACTGGGCGTTGGTCTCGTTCAGCTTGGCGGCGAGCCGCTGGGCGCTCGTGAGATCAGCTTGGTGAAGCTCGAGGAAGAGCTTGCCATCGAAGACGATCTCGGTGGCGACTGACTGCTCAACGATGCCCATTTCAGGCAGCCGTCCTACGGTCGTATGGTTCTTCTGAACCGATGAGCCACCGCTCGAAACATTGAAACCGCCGATGCTCACCGGGCCCATCGCGACCGCGTATGCCGTCTCAGCATCTGCGGGGCCGTGGAGCGGGGTGCGGAGGAGATAGCCACCTTGGAGCGACGTCGCATCACCCGCCGACTGCACCGAGATGTCGATGCGGTTACCCGGCGAGGCAAAAGCGGGGAGTTCCGCAGTGACGAAGACCACTGCGACGTTCTTCGCCTTGAGCTGCTTCGGGTCGATGATCGTCTTCTCGCGCATCGCATTGGCGAGCAGCGTAGCGGTGAACGGCGTGTTCTTGGTATCGCCGGTGCCATTGAGTCCGACGATCAGGCCGATGCCTTGAATCTGGTTGGCGCGGACGCCTCGGAACCGAGCGACGTCTTTGACGCGCACCTCGATGCCATTGAGTTCGGCATCCATGATCGCCTTACGACGCGCCTCGTCGGCTTGCCGAACGGCTTCTTGCTGCTTGGCGGCGCCGTCATCGGTCTTGGTCGGCGGCGTCTGGGCCATGGCGACCGCAGCGAGAGCGAAACTGAGGGTGAGCAGAAGGGTTCTCATAAAGTTGCTCCTAGAACAGCCAGTCGAGTAGCCAGGTCAGGACACCCTTGCGCTGCCGCTGGGCGATCATGCCCTTGCCATCGGTCTTGATTTGGGCGTTGGCGACGTGGGTGCTGAGCACCGTGTTGTCCCCCCGCACATCTTCGCGGCGGATCAAGCCGGAGATCGTGATGTTCTGGGTTTCCTTATTGGTGGTGATCGATTTGGTGCCCTCGACCAGCATCGTGCCGTTCGGAAAGACTTCCTTGACTACGACCGAGATCCGGGCGTTCAACTGGCCGGCCTGCGTGGTGGAGCCCTGACCGTCAACCTTGGAGGTCGCGCCGATTTTGAGTTCGGGGATGAGATTGCCCAGGATCGGGCCAAGTCCCTTTGCAATCGAGGTCCCGTCGTTTTTTGTCGCGTTTGTGGCCGCGCTAAAGCTGGCCGACGACGTCTCGATGATCAAGATGGTGACCACATCACCGACGCGTCGGGCGGTTCGGTCCGCCAGCAAGTCTGGTGCCTTATTCGACCAGAGCGAGCCGGGGTTATTCCCCTTGTTCGCGTCTTGGGCGACCGCGGAAACCGCGAGCACCGTCAGGGCAAAGAGTGCGATGCGTTTCATAGCTTTACCTCGACGACACCGTCGGCGAGTAGTCGCCCCAGGTGCAGAGTCTTGTCGGCCCCGTCGGGCCGTACTTCAACAGAAATCTGGTCGCCGACTTTGCCGGCCGAGCGGGCGATTCCCGTGAGCTCGATCTGCGCGGCTCCGGCGAGAAATCGGACCTTGACGATTGCGCCGACTTTAATCATTTCGGGCATCGCGGTGGCGGTGAGTCGAACGGTGCGCGAGTTGATGCGCTTTCCATCGACGAACACGGCGATCTTGACCGTGCAGGTCGGCGTGTTGATGCCGGAGACGCTTTCGGTGACGAGCTTGAGCTCGCCGGTCGGGGCTTTGAAATCGGGGGCGGCTTCGTCGCTGGCGTATTGGGCACCGTTTGCGGGATTGCTTTCCACGGCGCGCAGCGCGGCTTCGATGAAGCTGGCATGCGAGATGGCTTGGGCGCGACGAGTCACCGACACGGCGGCGGGAATCAGAAGCTCCACGGCGTCGGCATCAATGCCAGCGGTCTTAAGACGGGCGGCGATGCGGGTGCGATCATATACACGTCGCACGCCAAAGGCGGGAGTCTCGCCGAGGTCAAGGCGGGAGAGCGTTCCGAAGAGCGGTTCGGCGGCTTCGATCGTAGCCAGATCGCCCAGGCGAACCGTGTCGCCGGAAACTTCCACTTCAGACCTGGCGATCACGCGGGCTTTACCCGTCGCGACTTTGATCGCCGAACCACCTGTGCTCGAGATCGAACCAGCGCCGGCGCGGATCACGCCGTTGGCACCTTCGCCCGGATTCCCCAGCTTCGGTCGATCGGCGGCGATGAGCACGCCGTCGCGCTCGGTAAGCGCTGCGTTCGCCGGGAACAGGGCAAGAACCAAACGACCCACCGTGGCATCGCCGACACGCACATGGCCTTCGAGGTCCACCGTGAAGTTGCCCGCCGGAACGGTCAGCGACGGCAACACCGGGTCGCCGCTCGTGGTGCCGAGCCGTCCATCGGGCAACGTGGTGAGCGTCGCCGACTTGGCAAACACCGCGCGTCCATCGCGCAAGAGCCGTAAGTAGCCGTCGCCATCCACGCGGACGCTTACCGGAGTGATCGCCGTCGTCAGGGTTACCAAGAAAGAAACGAGTGACATGAGTTACCGCTTGAGGTTGTTGAGAATGCCGAGCATGTCGTCGGAGGTTTGGATCGCCTTGGAGTTGATTTCGTAGGCGCGCTGAGCCGTGATCATCCGCACCATTTCGAACACGATCTCGACGTTCGAGCTTTCGAGGGCGCCTTGCACGACGGTGCCCGCGCCTTCTTGGCCGGGGGTTTTATCTTCGCCGGTGCCCGCCGCGCCGCCTCCGAGATAGAGGTTTTGCCCGATACGAGTCAGGCCGGCTGGGTTCGGGAAGACGGTGACATTGAGCGTGCCGAGCTCTTGCGGTTCATCTTGGCCGGGAACTCGAGCGCTGACCGATCCATTCGCGGAAACGAACAGCGCGGTCGCGCCGCTCGGGACGGTGATGGATGGCGAGACGGCATAACCGTCACTCGTCACCAGTTCGCCATTGGCGTTCACCTTGAAGCTGCCGTCGCGAGTGTAGGCCGTCGTGCCATCAGGCATCTCAACCTTAAAGAAGCCGTCGCCGGTGATGGCGAGGTCGTAGGGGTTGTTCGTCGGTTGAATCGCGCCCTGGCCGTAGTTGCCCGAGGTCGACACAAACTGCGAGCCCAGACCGACCTGCACCGAAGTGGGTTGCTGCGCGTTGCCCGATTGAGCACCCGACGCCCGCGTGGTTTGGTACATCAAGTCCTGGAACTCGGCGCGCTGCGACTTGAAGCCCGTCGTGTTGACGTTCGACAAGTTGTTGGCGATGACATCCAGGTTTCTTTGTTGGACGACCATTCCACTGGCCGCGGTGTTTAGCGATCGCATCATGTTCGGCGAGGTTCTCCTTTTTGGCTTCTTGGCGGTTGGTGTGTTAGCGTGTTGGAGTCCAACAGGCCAACAAGCCAACATGCAACCATGCCAAGCTCGTCTTCTTCGCCATCCGTGAGCAGGTTTCAGCGCGCAGTCCATCGCGCCGAGAGGCTCCTTGGGTCACCCCAAGGTCCAGCCGGGTTACCTGTCTTGGAGGCTTTGAATCAGTCGTGACGTCAGTTCGTCTTGGGAGACGATCGAGCGCTGGCCCATCTCGAACTGGCGGCTGAGCTGGATCATCTGAACCATGGCCTCCACCGCGTTGACGTTCGAGCCTTCGAGCGCACCGCTCTTGAGGGTCGGGGCGGCGACCGGGGTTACCGGACCGCTGGCAATGAACAAGGTGCCCCCGCGCTTCGAAAAGCCGGCGGCGTCGAAAACTCCAATCTGGCCTTGCGGCTCACCATCAACGAGGATCGATCCATCGCTGGTGATGGCGATCGGCCCGTCGGGCAGGGTGATCTCTCGCCCCTGCGGGTCGAGGACCAGGTGTCCTTCTTGGGTGGCGAGTCGGCGCTGAGCGTCGAGCGTGAAGCTACCGTTCCGCGTGTAAGCGGTTTGGCCCTGAGCTCGAACAGCGAACATTCCTCGTTCGCCGAGGATGGCGACATCGAGCGGATTGCGCGTCTCGTTGATGCTGCCCGCCTCAAAGCTGGTGTATTGCTCGATGGGGGTTGCTCCGGCGCCGAGGGAACCGATGGACTGGCCGTTCCAGTTCAACTCCCGCACGAGGGCGTCGTTAAACGCGAGCCCGTCTCGCTTGTATCCACTGGTGGATACGTTGGCGAGGTTATGAGTCAGCACGTCCATCGCCTGTTGGGCGGTGAGCATTCCGGTGGCTGTCGCATAAATTCCGCGGTTCATCCCACCATCAGCTTCGGCACGTATGATTGCCAGCTTTAGGGCGCGAAGTTGACAATCAACTTTAGGTTTGGGGTGTTTAGGTTCAAAGTGGCAGTGACGATTGACAACTAGAGCCACGCATGTTAGACTTTGGCCAGGATGAACTTTCGCGATTTGTTCAAGAAGCGTGAAACAGACCCCGAACCTGCAGATGACTGGTTTCCACCTAGTTCGCTGATGGCGCGAGGCCGCTTCATGATGCTTTGGGCGAATGGCGGCAGATCTCACCTGGAAGCCATGATCGCCGAAGGGAATGAGGCCCATGAGGATCTTCCGCGATTGCAGGCATGGGTCACGAACCAACTCTCAGAATTCGCAACCGAAGGAGAGCGTGCGCGCCATGCAAGACCGGCTGGTCGTTGGAGCGAAGTGGAAATCATCAACGACTCCTGGGATCGAGAGGCCGCGTCGATGGTCGCTTGGGCCGTTGGATTGGTCATGAAAGCACCGGCTTGGAACGAGTCAATGTCTTGGCCATCAGAATCAGATGACTTCTACGAGTTCCCCGAGTCAGCCACGTGGCATGGTGAGCTCGCGTTGCGGGATCCCGAGGCTATTGAACAACTTGCCCAAACCTACGAGGTGATCCATTGGCGCCTCCGCAGTGTTGACGATCTGGGTTATGCCAAGAAGCTGTTGAAGCGAGCAAGCCAACTGGGTCAAATCACGCTCGCCAAGGACGAAGACTTAGCGCTCAGCGATGGTCGGAGCATTGCCGAGGTTAGCCAGGATGAGATGGGAACGCTCGTCAGTATCGTTGTGGAGCGTCATCAGGCTCTCAACTGGTTGTGCGGTCAGGACCCGGACTGGGACGAGATTAGCTGCGACACCATCGTGTCTTGGCTTTGGGACGAGCACTGGAAGTAGCGTCTACCTCTCAGTTGACCTTTTCTTCTCTGGGCTTCGAGCCAGCGATGATCGGATCTCCCGGTACACTCTCGCCCATGGACGCGGCACTCGAGGTTTTGCTCGACGGCGTAATCGACTACGCCGGGCTCTTCCCTCCCGCGAAGCTGGGAATGGCCGACGCCGTCGCCGAGTTTCTCAGTCATATCGACGGAGAAGAGGGCGTCCTGGTCAACCGCTTCGTGTGTCCTGCCAGCCGCCTTGCGGAGCTCTCCGAACACCTAGAAACGGACGCCGAGTTTGGCGTAACCGTCATCGGCAGTGGCCTCGATCAGTTGGACCAGGATCGTGGCGCGATGGCGGCGTTTGAAGACCGGTGGCAAGAGCAGATTCTCATCGAAGGCTACGAGACCCGCGCGGGCGATGAACCGGGTTCGACGCTGAATAAGATTCGCCCAATCACCAATCTCGACTGCTATGTGGAAGTCGCGCTCGATGACAAACTGCCCGTGTGGCTCGACGCCCTTGCGTCCTCTGAACTCGTGGCCGCCAAGCTGCGCACCGGCGGTCTCACCGCCGACAGCTTTCCCACTCCCGAGCAACTCGCCGACTTCATCGGTGAGTGCCTTGACCTCAATCTCGCCTTCAAACTCACCGCGGGGTTACACCATCCGATCCGCCGCGCCGACCCCGAAACCGGCGGAACGATGCACGGATTCCTCAACGTGCTCATCGGCACTGCCCTCGCTGAGCAGCATGATCTCAGTCGCCGCGAGATCGCGGCGATCCTTCGGGAAGAGGATGCGCGCGCCTTTGAGGTCACCGCGACCGCCGTCGGCTGGCGAGGCGAAATGGCCGGTCTGCCTGCGATCGACTCGATGCGCACCCTGTTTTCTGGTTTCGGATCGTGTTCGGTGAACGAACCCGTCGAAGATCTGAAGTCGCTTGGACTCTGGTAAAGCCTATGGAGAGATTCACCGTTCCCGCCGATGCTGCCTCGTGGGTCGAGGTGCCCGCGAACAGCCATTTCCCGATTCAGAACCTGCCTTTTGGCGCGGGCTTTCGGATGGATGACGAAGGCGACGATCCTCGGATTGTTGAGTGCGTGCGCATTGGCGACTATGCGCTTGACTTGGCGGTCGTGGCCGAAGAAGGCCTGCTCGATTTTGAGCCCGACATCTTCCCTTACGGCTGGGTAGCCATGGACGGCCCCGAGGGGATGTCCGCGCTGCGGAAGCAGGTCTATCAGTTGCTAAGGGCCGACAATGCCGCTCTCCGCGACCGACCGACGCTCCGCGAGCAGGCACTCATTCACGTTGATGACCTGGTGATGACGTTGCCGCTGTCGCCGCGCGCATTCGTCGACTTCTACTCGGGCATCAACCACGCGAGCAACGTCGGTCGGATGTTCCGCCCCGATATGGCGCCGCTCCTTCCAAACTACCGACATCTCCCCGTCGGCTACAACGGGCGGGCCTCTAGCGTGATCCCCACGGACGAGCCGATCGTTCGCCCCAGCGGCCAACAGAAGATCGGCGAAGACGTTGTCTTTGGCCCGACGCAGGAGCTGGACTTTGAACTTGAGCTGGGCTACTTCCTCGGCGGCGAGAACATGATGGGAGAGCCGATCCCGATTGAGCAGGCCGAAGACTACATTCTGGGATGCGTTCTCGTCAATGACTGGTCAGCCCGCGACGTCCAGCGTTGGGAGTATCAACCGCTAGGCCCGTTCCTCGCGAAGAGCTTCGCTACTTCCATCAGCCCATGGCTCGTCACGCTTGACGCGCTTGAGCCCTTCCGGATTGCAGGTATGGCCCAAGATCCCGACCCCTTGCCGTATCTTCGCAACCCCGGCGCGTCGCACTTTGACATCCATCTGGAAGTCTGGCTCCAAACGGGCGGAATGGAGCAGCCCCAACGGATCTGCACGTCGAACGCAAAGTATCTCTATTGGTCGATCGCCCAGCAACTGGCCCACCAGACCTCGAATGGCACTCCGGTCGAGGTGGGTGATCTTTACGCTTCAGGCACCATCAGCGGCGAGACCGAAGATTCGTTCGGATCGCTCTTGGAACTGACTTGGCGTGGCCAGAAGCCCCTCACCCTTGAGTCGGGCGAAACGCGTTCGTTCCTCGAAGACGGCGACACCGTGATCTTGACTGGCTATGCGCAGGGTCCGGGCTACCGCGTAGGCTTTGGCGAGTGCCGCGCGACGGTGCTGCCGGCGCTCGCGCTTTAGACGATGCCTGAATCCACCCAGCCTGGGCGCGTTCAAGTCCTCGTTATCGAAGATGACGACGCGATCCGCCGTCTGCTGCAAGCCGCAGTCAAGGACTCGGAGTTCCGACTGACCGAAGCCACGAACGCGCTTGATGGGTTGGCGGCCCTGCCCAAGGTCAAGCCAGAGATCGTGCTGCTTGATCTTGGGCTGCCCGACCTGGATGGAGTTGACGTGGTTCGACAACTTCGCCAGTGGTCGCGCGTGCCCGTCATTATCATTTCCGCCGAAGGGGATGAGGAACGCAAGGTCATGGCCCTTGAAGCTGGAGCGGACGACTACGTGACCAAGCCGTTTGGGATCGGCGAACTGCTTGCCCGCATGCGGGTTGCCTGGCGTCGCTCACAGGACTTGGTGAGTGCTCAGGATCAGCCGGTGCTTGAGTTCGGAGATATCCGCATTGACCAGGTGGCGAGGCTCGTATGGAAGGGCGAAGATGAAGTTCACCTGACGCCGATCGAGTATCGATTGCACGGATTCTACCCCAAACACGCGGCTCGCGGGCTCACCCAGCGTCAGATCCTGGGCGAAGTCTGGGGTGGTGAGTTCTCCGAAGAAGCCCAGTATCTGCGAGTTTACATTGGCTACCTTCGGAAGAAGCTTGAGGACGATCCTGCCAAGCCGACGCTCATCCTGACGGAGCCGCGGGTCGGCTACCGGCTTCAAGGCTAAACCGCGCCTATCCGAGCTTTCCCGAGCCAACCCGAGCGAATTTCCTAGACTTCTCTTATAGCTATGCCGTGCAGCTCACATGGGTCGTTGATTTCCTGTCCCGTATCTTTTACCAACGCCGTCGCTCATGTGAGCTGCGGCAAGGAGTAGGAGATGACGGACGCACAGATTTCAAGGTTCGAGCAGTTCCGCAGCGAGATCGACGGAGCGGCACGCCGCTTCGCCATGCGATGGACCCGCCACCGTGAAGACGCCGAAGACGCGCTTCAAGAGGCTTACGTCCGCGCTTTTCGTGCCTTCGACCGCGTCGGCGTAAGCGATCCTCGCGCCTGGTTCTTCCAGATCGTGAAGCATGTGCTCATGGACAAGGCACGGATGCGTAAGCGCCGCGTCACTTGCGTTTCGTTGGACGGCGCGCTTGAACAGAATCCCCACTTCGAACCGATTGACCCCAACTCGGATATTGAGCAAAGCCTGCTGGGCGAAGTGATCGACCCCGTGTTGGTGGAAACCCTCAAGAAGCTCAAGCCAGTCCATGTCGCAACCCTGAAGCAGACTCTGGACCCTTCGAATACGGAAGTCGTCTGCCGAACAAGGCTGCATCGCGCTCGCCGCGCGTTCATCGCTGCCCTTCGGGAGACCCAGACTAAGGCGCTGATCAAATCGCGCCGGGAGGCTATCGCATGAAGAGTACGCAACAAAGCCCACCGATCCTCGGCATCGCGCTCGCTGCGGGTGCCGGACTCGCGGCCTACGCCTGGCGGAGAAAAGTGACCGGCAAACCGGTTCTGCCTTCGCTAACCTCGGTCATCGCCGTCGCGACCAGTGCCGCAACAGCCCTAAGAGGCCAGTTAGCCCACCGCAGTGACGGGCGACTGACGATCGAGGAGAAGTAGCCCTATCCATAGAGTCCCGACCGTGACGGGGACGGTCGGGACAACTCAAACAACCCCACGCAAGGAGGAAATCAATGCTCCATTACGCAGTTGTGTTCTTGGTCATCGCCCTGATCGCGGGCATCTTGGGTTTCGGCGGAATCGCTGGGGCCGCAGCGGGAATCGCGAAGGTGCTGTTCTTCGTGTTCCTCATCGTGTTCATCTTGTCGTTCTTCTTCCGCGGCACGCGGAAGACCATTTAAGGAGGTTGAGAAACCATGCAACGTACGGACACTGGTTATGAAGCGGCGATGCGCCGTTTGGCCGCCTACGAAGATGACTTCCGGCGCTACGAAGAAGAGAACCGGAATCAGCCCGCCGAATGGTGGGACGACGCGAAGCAACAGGTTCGCCATTCGCTTGTGGAGTTGCGAGCCAAGTTCGACGCCCTGAAGGACAACGCCCCGGACGCCTGGGGCGAGATGAAAGACGGTATTGGCCACGCAATGGCCGAGCTGTCAACCTCCTACCATCGCGCCATCCGCGAACTTAAGGAGGCGTAACCAAGCGGCAGATGGCCGCAACTAAGGGGCCGGATTCGATGGGCTTTGCCAAGTGCAGATCGAATCCGGCCTCTAAGGCTCGGTCACGGTCTTCTGCACGGGCAAACGCCGTCAAGGCAATCGCAGGGAGTCGACCCCAAGGTTCGGGCATGGACCTCAATTGGCGAATGAACTGATAGCCGTCCATCTCCGGCATGCCGATATCGCTCACGACGACGTCCGGCGCAAAGGGTTCTATCGTGGACAGCGCCTCGCGGGCCGACGAGCATGACTGCACCGTTCCACCTCGCATGGTACAGAGCTCTTGGATGACTTGACGCGCCATCTCATCATCATCAACGACCAGCACTCGCACACCATTCAGATCTTCCTCTACCCTCGGTCGAACCTCGGGTGGCAGTCCCGTAGTTAAGGGCAAGCGAACCGTAAAGCAAGCTCCACGACCCACGCCCTCGCTCGCTACGGTGATAGAGCCGTCATGTTCCTCGACCAGTTCTTGGACGATCGCCAGGCCCAATCCAAGGCCGCCATGCCGGCGGGTGGTCCCAGAATGCCCTTGGCGGAATCGGTCAAAGATATGAGGCAGTAACTCCGGATCAATGCCCTGGCCCGTGTCCTCCACCTCGATTACCGCTTCATTTGCTTCAGAGCGAACTCGCACCCAAATCAAGCCGCCGGGTTCGGTGAACTTGATGCTGTTGGTCACAAGATTGGCGACGATTTGCGCGAGGCGGGTCGGGTCGACCAAAACAAAGATCTCTTCTGCCGGAGGGTTCCAATGAAGGATGCAGCCTCGCCCCTGCACGACGGACATCTGATTGTGGACCACCTCGCCAACCGCTTCGCCAAGGTCAAGAATCTCGCGGTGAAGCTTGAGCTGCCCGGTCACGATACGGCTAAGATCAAGTAGATCGTCAATGAGCCCCGCCTGCAATCGGGCGGCTCTCTCAATGGCGTCGACGCCCTCGAGAACTCCCGGGTGGGACTTCGCGCGCTCGCGGAGGATCTCCGCCCATCCGACGATTGACGTCATCGGCGTACGCAGTTCGTGCGACAACGTGGCCACAAAGTCGTCCTTGCGCCGATTCTCCTCTTCGGCATCGGACCGGCGGACCCGCTCCTGTTGGAGTAAGCGCGACTGCATGTGTTGCAACTGCTTAATGAGGGTCACATCATGGACAAAGACCGCCATCGTATGGGTCTTGGGGTCGGGCAACAAGCGGAGCTCAACGGTCTGCCCGTTGGCGCTCCGCTCTACGATTTCAGGTTCGCCTGATGTGAGGGCCCGCTCGAACACGGCGGTGGCGGGGTCATCAAGCCCGAAAACTTCATCGATGGTCCTTCCAATGAGGTCGCTATCTCGGGCACCAAGCTGAGTGAGGAGAGCTTGGTTGACCAAGGTGATCCTTCGCGAGCGGTCGATGACATAGAAGCCATCGCTGATGTTGAGGAGGAGCGTGGTCAAGCGCGACTCAGACTCTGATCGCAGCGCTTCGGACTTCCGAATGTCCCGACGGCGGCTGATGAGCATATCGCCGCCGAGGCTGATGAAGAGCCATGTGAAAGTGAACGCAAGAACATTGACGGCCGACCCCGTGTCGGCGATCGTGAAACTGTTCAATTGAGGAACGAAGAAGTAGGTGCCGATGGTCAGGCCAAGGATCGACGCGATGATTCCTGGTCGAATGCCGCCTAAAGACGCCGCAACCGCAACGGGTAGCGTGAAGAAAACCAGGGCCGCCTTATCATCCGCCCAGGGTGCGATCGCGTGACGGAACGTGCCCACCAGAACGGGACCCACCACGGCAGCAGCGTAAGCACCGCCTAACCTGTAGATTCGCTTGTAGCCGACATCAGGCACGTCTCAACTTACCGACACGCGCATAAGAGAGGCATAAGAACGTGTTTATGCTTTTCTTACGCAAGTTGGTCTGACTCCTATGAGGGCCTGCTGGAGAGCGGAGTTCTTCATCCCAAGGCGAAAGCCTAAGGAGTACAGGATGACAACGGTTTACTTTTCGTTTTCAAATCCCGAGAATGCCCGCCGATTCGTCGCCGCCGCATTGGACCACGGCGCGACCACCGAGGACATCAGCGTTCTCGCCCAAAACGAAGCCTCTTGGTCGGCCATCGAGCATGCGGAAGAGGTCGAGCGGACAGCCGAACACGGTCTGACCACGACAACCAGCGGCGATGCTGCTATGGGTGCGGTTGCCGGAGCCGGAGTGGGCATCGGCGTTGGCATCCTTGCTTCACTGGCGACCCTGTTCATCCCG
>CAZPHD010000035.1:971-33022 GCA_964586225.1 uncultured Fimbriimonadaceae bacterium | reverse complement strand
CCTTTACGAGGAGCACGGCAAGATTCGTCCAAAGCCCACGCGCAACGACCTTCGAATCGCCCTGGACGAGTTTCTTGATGGTCGCGACATCACCCGTCCCGTAACCCAGGCGATCGGGTGCTTTATCGGAGAATAGCTATGTTGCTCGCGCTTGCCCTCGCAGTCTCGGCTCAGCAAGTGCCCGACATTCGCTACCTCAACGTGAAGCTCGAAGAGATCAAACTCCCGATCATCGCGGGTGCAAAGGAGTTTACGCTCGGCCTGAAGCGCCAGGCGTCGGAGACATACAGCCTCTATGTGAATGAACTTGAGGCAGGCCATTTCACTTCGCAACCGATCGCTTATAAGGATGTCTTGATTGGCTACACCACATGGTCGATCACGCCGGCCGTGATCGGCGACAAATCGGGCTTGGCCCTGAGTTCGAAGTCAATGCGGAACCAGGCGTATGTTCGCGGCAAGCTGGAGTATGAGCTGCGCCACTTTGCCGAGCGAACCTGGTACATCTCGGATGAAGGCAAGATCTTGTCGGAGTCGTGCGAATACAAGCTCGCGACGGGCACCTGGAAGATGGACGCGACCTACGGCGCCGAAGACTACACCGTCACGCTCACCGCACCTGGACAGCGACCCCGAACGGTGACTCGGTCACCCGGATGCGGAATGGACGAACTCTCACAGGCCGCATTTGTGCCGATGCTTAAGCCCGACCCAACCGGGAAGAAGATCACGGTCCTCAAGCCTGAGAAGGAGTTTTGGTTGCTGGACCCGTTCACGGGAATGCCGGTCATGCTCAAAGCGAAGGTCCGAGGATCGTTTACCGCCAAGGGCATTTTCAATCGCGATTGGAGCGGACCAGAGATCGAGTTTACAGGCTACCGTGAGCCCTTTTCCGCCTGGGTCACCCATGAGGGTGTGCTTATGCGCGTCAAGATGCCCGAGGGCGTCTATCTCGAAATCGAACAGAAACCTGGATAAGCCATGCTGACTACGCTCCTGCTACCGCTCCTCGCCCAGTCCACGGCTCCCGTGCCTGGTCCTGAAAACCTCGATCAGTGGATCGCCCATGTGCGGCCCAAGCCAGCCGAGCTTGGCTTCGAGGAGAACCGCTGGAAGGCGAGCTTCTGGGAGGCCGTCCTCGAGAGCCAGAAGACAGGCAAACCTATCCTCCTGTGGGCCATGAACGGCCATCCCATGGGTTGCACGTGAAACAATGGCGTTATCGCCAGGCAGGTTGTCTGGAATCACCCACAAGTTAAGGAACTCGTGCGCAACTTTGTCCCCGCTGCGGATGAGGTCTACCGCCTGCAAACCGGTAAAGACCCAGAGTGTCTTCTCGCGCAGAAGATCTTTGAGCAGGGGCACTATGCAGGTCGAACGCAACCGACCAACACGCGCCAAGGCATCTATGCGGCCGCGCCTAGCGGCTATATGCTCGGCAGCATCAACAGCAACGACCCGGTCGCGATGGCTGCGATGCTGCGGCGAGCGCTCGACAAGTGGAATGCCATGACGCCGTTTGAGCGACGCTCGTCGGAGGACGTGGATGCCAAAACCGCCCAAGTTGCCCGACCGGAGGCGCGCTACCCCGAGGGCGGCCTCGCGCTCCGCATGTTCACTCGCGACCTCCCTCGCGACAACGTGCCGAACGACTGGCGCGGCAAGGCGTGGAATCAAGACTTTGCGTGGTTCCGAAAAGAAGAGGTGCGCTCAATGCTTCCCGCGGAGCTTAAGAAGGGGCAGAAGATTGAAGTGCCCGCGCCACTAATTCGGCGGCTGGCTCGGTTCAACTTCATCGATATCGTGCGTGGCCAAGCGCCGCCCTATCGCGACCAAGATGTGGTGACGGCCACGCTGACGTCGGAAGTGGTTGGGGTCACGGGCTCGGTCGTGGACGTGGTCTTCAAGGGAGCCACGCGCACCGAAGCCGAAGGGAAGTGGGCAATCGCGGGCTACCGCGACATGAACGATCCGCAATCTCAACGCGCCTATCTGGACTTGAAGTTGTATGGCAAGGCGAAGTTCGATACGACCACAGGGCGATTTAGGAGCTTCGATCTGGCGGCGCTCGGCGTTCGCTATGGAGCAACCCAATACAACGGCCGCCACGATGACCTCGGCCCGGCCCCGATCGGGTTTGTGCTGGTGAAGGCGGGCGAGACTTCGGCAGAGAGGATCGCACCCGCGCACTACTACGCTTACGGGTGGCGGTAGGGAGAACCCACCGGCGGCCTCATGGCATCGGCCTGGAAAGGCGCTGATCAGCCACAGCCTGACCGACTTTCGCCCTGTCGGACCTTTCGGAAGTGTCACAATCTCCGCACCATGAATCTGCGACAACTCGACCGCGAACCGATGGCGCCGATCATGGCGCGACAATTTACAGAGTCCTACCCCGGTTATCCCCAGTCGCCGGCTGAGATTCTTGCGTATGAGGGGCACTTCCTTGAGGATGCCCACGAAGAGCATTGGACCAACGACGAAGGCACCGTTGCGATCACGCTGTTTGCGCCAGACAAGGGCATGCCCCCCGCGCGGATCGAGGGTGAAGTCCACACAACGCATGACCGCGACTACGCCGACGCAGTTCGATTCGCGGAGAATCAAACCCGCGCCGTAGGCACAAAGGATCTCTCCATTTGGACGCGGAGTGATAAGGAGTTCCGCCGCGACACACTGGCCACGCAAGGATACACCCTTATCCAGACGGCTCCAAGTTCTCGACTGGACATCGCCGCGTTCGACGGCTCGCGGTTTGCCGACAAGATCGCGGCGTGCCCGTTCCCCGTAAGAACAATCGCTGATCTGGTGGCGCAGGGCGTAGATTGGATACCGGCTCTCTACGAAGCCACCGATGAGATGGCGCGCGACGTGCCCGACCCGCATGACTATGTCCATATGCCCTTTGAGCAGTATGCAGAGCGCATACAGAATCCGCTGATCTACGACCACCGGCTGATGTTCGTGGCGATGGATGGAGACCAGATCATCGGCTACACCCGGGTAACGCCTTACCAACTCGACCCGACGCTAGTGGCAACGGGACTTAGTGGGGTGCGCCGCGCCTATCGGCGTAGGGGCGTGGTATCGGCGCTGAAGGTGCGCGCGATAGAGGCTCTCCGAGAGCGTGGGTTTAAATGGTTACGTACGGAGAACGACGAGACGAATCCGATGTACCAACTTAACTTGGACCTGGGCTTTGAGTGGGAATGGGATTGGCTGCAATACGGCCGGAAAGACGTTTGAATCACTCCCCCTTGCCCCTTTGGGAAGAGAGGAGTGAGGGGTTAATTGTTGGTTGGTTAGCGCCAATGCCAAGGCAAGCTCAAGAAGCCGCTCAAGCCGCGAACTACCTCTTTCGCCCGAGGTTCTTAGATGCTTGTTCGATGTCCCGATGAGTGATCTTCCGATCTCGGTCCCAGTCGGCTTGCCAAGGCAAGATCATCTTCTCGATGTCCGAGTCACTAGGACTCATCCCTCCCCCTGTCTTCATCCAGCGGGTCAGATGGTCGATATCATCGGCCGTAATTTGACCATCGTTGTCGACATCACCGAAAACGAACTCGATATGGCTCGTAGGGATTCTCATGCCTGTCGTGATGGTTCGATGAACTGGGAAGCAGGAAGGCGCCGTGAACTCTACGCTGTATGTCCCTTGCGGTAGGTCAAGCATCAGGCTGAGCTGGCCTTTCGCTGCAACCGCCTGATAGAGTCCATGATCTCGACCCGCAGCGTCTCGAACATGTGCAAGAACGTCGGCACCGTCGGGCACATTGGTGGTCGCAACAAACTCCTGACTGGAGAAGGGAGATGCTGGCGATATCGACACGGACGAGAGCTTAGGCGGTGACGAACACGACGTCAAGCCCAGCGTCAGCACGAGACCAACAAGGATCGTCAGTAAATCGCGCACCATGCGTAACTCTAGCATGATCACTCAGCTCGTGACTTCGAAAGCTGCGTAGGCGCTCCCACTCAGCCGCAGCTACGGGTTGCGAGCGAAGCGAGGCCCCGCGGATTTACTTCACGTCCTCCAATACCTTCTTGACAGACGCGTCCGCCTTGACCTTGTTCCCCGATGCAAGCGCCCGGTACAGCTCAAGAACTTCCTTCGCGTCTCGCCCTGGAACCCACGAATCCAGAGGCCCCAACGCCACGTCAAAGGCGGGTGAGTCAATACCATCACTGAAGCTGGTGCTTCTTCCAAAGAGGCTCCGACCCGTTCGGTACATCGTCCGCCAGCGGTGCTTCAGTTCGGCGGGGGCATGCGTCTGGACGACACGTTCCAATGCAGATGAGCGAGCTACCTTCTTCGACCGAATGCCCAGTGGCCACTCCCGGTGGAAGCGCCAAGACGCCGTATTGTCGTCGAGTTCGGTGATGCTGTACGAGATTGGGACACCCGTGAACTCGACAATCGCTACGGCGATCGCTAAGATCGCAAGGCACGGTATGAGTCGGCTCTTTACGGACATTGGGTTGCTTCATCCTTCAGGTTAGCACGGCGCACGCGGCTCCCTCGGGTCGTGACGGTTTGTACCACGCCTCACCTTGCGCAGGGCCTCGTCTCTCGCAATGCTCGTGACTTCGAAACCTGCGCCTACCTCCTCATGGGGAATGAAACCTAGGCGTAGACGCGGGTTTCGAGTCCCGCGTAGCGGGACGAGGCCCCGCGGTTCCCATCGCTTTACCGGGAGGGAGTGATCTGTGTAAACTGAAGACGGGCGCCTAATCCTGAGGATGGAAGTCATTCTGAGCATAGCGGGAGTCGATTGATGCTGCAGTCATTCATATGTTTGGCAATGCTCGGAGTTCAAGCGCCCAACGTGGACCTGATCTCAGAGGCTCTCCTCCGGGAAGCTGGATTTACTCGAAAGGTTAGGGGTGACTGGCATGGATATGAGGCATGGCTTGCAAAGCGTGCGGGGGCGAGCTATTCGGCCTATTACGGGGACCCCACAGGACCTCGGACGATCTCGGTCCGTATCTCGCTTTCGCATCGGGAGAGGACTACCTTTACCTCTGGTGTGGTCGGACCTGCCTCTCCCATGTTCTGGGAAGCCGGGCAGCCGTCGGGCTTCAAACTGGGTTTTAAGGACTTCTCGTGTATTGCGCCAGAGCTTGTCGGGTGCAACTCAGATTCAGCCTTTGAGCATGTTTCAGTAACCATGGAGGATGCCAGCCGCCCACCGGCGGGGCTAGTCGGAAGAAACGATTTGCCCCTCCTTGAGCGGGTTGTTCGAATCGCGATGGCTCGGGCGGCGGGGCTCCGGTTGGAGACGGCCACCACAGCCTTGTACGGCGGAAAGTCGGTTCGCGCATTCCTGTGCCGGATCAGCGGCCGAAAATTCGTTGAACTCAACGGGTGGGCAAGCGCGGCCGGTTGGACGGTTTCCCTCAATCAGGCCCAGACCGTAGCCACGCTCACTCGCCCAGGAAAAGTGATCCTCGTCCCGCTTGCGTCACAATGGGCGAAAGTGGAGACGCAATGGCGGAACCTTCCCGATGTTGTCGCCGAAAGGGATGGTGTTTGGTACGTGCCAGACGCCCTAACCTCGATCGTTGACAACTAGCCAGTTAATTCTAGTGCCACGAAGATGTGGGCGCGCAGGGCCTCGTCTCTCGCATTGCTCGTGACTTCGAGCGGAGCGAGGCCCCGCGGAACTACAATCGACAATGCTGAGCGCTTTCCTGTTCGCTCTTGCTCCGGCCTTCGCGGCTAGAACGGAACCTCCAGCCGATCTCGCAGGAGAGTTCAGGTTACTGCGCCAGCGTGTACCGAACGAACGGTCGTTTGCCGCATTCAAAGCGTTGGATGCAAGAGGATATCGCGCCGAGGCAACGCAGGTGTTGGGTGGCTTGCTCTTGTCTTACGACTCGAAGGATGAAGAAAATGAGCTCATGAGCGTTGCCGCGATGCTTACTTGGCGGGGCCATGAGTTGGACGCCGAGTTTCTTTGTCGGAGAGTGCGAAGAGGCGTTGGTGGGCACCATATCCAGATATTTCAGAACATCGCATCGTTGCGTGATCATGGTTCGATGAGAGTGCTGAAAGACGTCTTGGACTGGAAAGTTAAGCATGATGATGACCCTGTTGATGCCTATTTGGAGACCATCGGCGACGTCTGTGGACCAGTAGCTAAGGGCCTTCTTGAGAGTTTTAGCGAGCATCCAGACGTACGATTGCAAGCTGCCGCGCGGAAGGGCCTATCAAATATGAAGTCGCCTAAAGCAACGTGGCGCGCATGGCCGCCGACTTACGTTCAGTAGAGTGGGGTTGGGCCCAAAGAACCTTACAACCGGCCCAAAAACGCATCCAGCGGCATCGCCCCCAGGTCGCCCTCTTCGCGTGAGCGCACCCCGACCGTGCCGTTCTCGATGTCCCGATCGCCCAAGATGAGCATGTACGGCACCTTCGAAAGCTGCGCATCGCGGATCTTCTTACCCAGCGTCTCCGACCGGTGATCCACCGTCACCCGCAACGCCCGCGAGTCGAAAAGAACATCCCGCAACCGTGAGGCCAGCTTGTCCGCTTCCTCGATATGCCGATCCGCGATCGGCAACACCATGATCTGCACCGGCGACAGCCAGAACGGGAACGCGCCCGTGTACTGCTCGGTCAGCAGGCCGATCATGCGCTCCAACGAACCAAACGGCGCGCGGTGGATCATGATCGGGCGGTGGGGCTTGCTGTCCTCGCCGATGTACTCCAGCTCGAACCGCTCGGGCAGGTTGTAGTCCACCTGCACCGTGCCCATCTGCCACTCGCGGCCCAAAGCGTCGCGGATCATCAGGTCCAGCTTCGGCCCGTAGAACGCGGCATCGCCGGGTGAGATCTCGTAGTCGAGACCCAGCTTGTCGCACGCGTCGGTGATCGCCTTCGTCGCTGCCACCCAGTTGTCATCGTGGCCGACATACTTGTCGGAGGACGGGTCCTTCGTGCCCACGCGGACGCGGTAATCCGTCAGCCCAAGCTTGACGAGCACCGCCTTCATCAAGTCCACGACGCCGATGAACTCGTCTTGGAGTTGGTCGGGCGTAACGAACAGGTGGGCGTCGTCCTGCGTAAATCCGCGGGCGCGCAGGATACCGGTAACTTCGCCACTCTGCTCATAGCGGTGGACGGTGCCGAACTCGGCGTACCGCACCGGGAGATCGCGATACGAGCGCATCTGCGACGCATAGATCTCGATGTGGAACGGGCAGTTCATCGGCTTAAGGATGTAGGTTTCCTTCTCCTCATCCTCCATGAACGGGAACATCTTGTCGCGGTACGTGATGACGTGGCCCGACTTCTCATAGAGCTTGATGTTGCCGATGTGCGGCGTCACGACCGGCTCATAGCCTCGCGCGAGCTGCTCCTTCTTCATGAAGTCGATGAGGATGTCGCGCAGGATGGCGCCCTTGGGCAGCCAGAGGGGAAGTCCCGTTCCAACCCGCGGCGAGAACATGAACAGCCCGAGATCGCGGCCGAGCACGCGGTGGTCGCGCTTCTTGGCCTCTTCGAGCATGTGCAGGTGCTGCTCGAGGTCTTCGGCGGATTCAAACGCCGTACCGTAGATGCGCGTGAGCTGCTTGTTCTTCACGTCGCCGCGCCAGTACGCGCCGGCGATGCTCATCAGCTTGACGTGCTTGATCTCCTTGGTCGTATCCACGTGCGGTCCGCGGCACAAATCGAGGAACCGGTGGAGCGTGCCTTCGCGATCGGTGCGCTGCTGATCGTAGAAGCTGATCGTCTCGCCCTCAGGGATGGCGTCGAGGAGCTGGAGCTTGTATTCGGCGACTTCTTGGCCCATGCTCGGGATGGTGTCGTCGAGGATGAGCGTTTTAGCTTCGTCGCGGCTGACTTCCATGCGCTGAATCCTCTGATCCAGCTTCGAAAGCTCCTTCATGCGCTTCTCGATCGCGGTGAGGTCTTCCTCCTTGATCGGCGCGGGGAAGTCGATGTCGTAGTAAAAGCCGTTCTCAACCGGGGGACCGATGGCGAGCTTGGCGCCGGGGTAGAGCTCGGTCACGGCCTGAGCCATGAGGTGAGCGGCGGAATGCCGCAGGCGGTAAAGGTAGGAGTCTTCGTATCGTTCAGCCATGGTGTTTCCCTCCCTGACAACGGGATTGATAATGTCAGGGAGGAGGATACCCGGCGTTACAACTTCAACTCAAACGGGAACACGGCCTTGATCACAAGCGCCGTCTCAAACTTGCGGGCGTTCGGATCACCGAAGATCACGAAGTATTCCGCGCCGCGGTTGCCGCTCTTGCGGAAAGCCAGATACGCGTTCGTGTCGCGCCCATTGCGCACCATTCGTCCGCTGATCGACATGTCGTTGCCCAGGTCGTAGTTCGCGCCGAAGATCAGCTGAGTCGAGCGTCCGAAGTGCCGCACTTCTTGCGCCCGTAGGCTCAACTGGAACGGCGACACCGGGCGGTAGCTCGCCTGGAGGCCGAACGAATCGTATGCCTGCCCTGCGATCACGCCCGTCACGTAGTCGGCCTGCCATCGGCGGTAGGCATCGCCTCGCGGTCGCTCCAAGCTGAAGAACCACAGTCGGTCGTCGAGACCACGATTGCGCTCAAACTGCCCACCCATGTCGATGTCGGTGCCATCGCGGAGCGTGAGCGAAGTGTTGAACTCTAGGCCGCGCCGATAAGGCCGCCCGTCCAACCGCCTGAAGTCGCGCCCAAAGAGCCCAAATCCATACTCCATGATCGGACCCTTCTCGACGGGCTTGACCACTCCACCACCACCCGCAAATCCTCGCACATCGCGCTCGCGAATAAAGCCCAGCCGCGGGTTGTATCGAGGCGTGACCTCCAGGTATTCGGCAAAGGCATCGATCCCGTTCGCGTTGTAGAAGAACCCGGTGTTGATCCGGTGCCCGTAGCCCGTCGTGGTGTCCCGGGAGGTCTGATGCTGCCCGAACACACCGAGCCCACTCTTGAAGGTCGAATCAAAGCCCAAGTGCAACGCGGTATTGTCGGCCCCCAGTCGATTCGAAAGGCTCGTCATGGCGACCGTCGCACCCGAACTGCTGTTGAACTGATGGCGAACGTTGCCGGCGAACGCGTTCTGCTCGCCAAAGTCAATCGTGTCTAGCATCGCGAACCGAGTGCGGTCTGTGATCTGCCCAAACGACTTCAAACCCGCATCAAACTTGCCGATGCGCTGCGACGCAAACAGGGGTGAATCCCGAGAGGTGCCAAAGAAGTTTGCCCCTTCCAGGAAGAACGGACGCGCCTCTCCCGCCAGCCGTTCAAAATAGCTGAAGTCGGCCGAAAGCACCTGATTCTCCACATTGCGGAAGTCTGGGTTGATCGTGCCGACGACGTCAATCTGGTCGGTCACGGACGTCTTGAGGTCCAATCCACCATTGGCGATATGGCCGCCCTTCGCCCAGCCTCCGTAGGCGTAGGGAAGGAGTTTCAGCGTACGGGCATTGCCCGAGGAAGGCGTTTCCACCCCGCGCCAGAATGGAAAGTTAGTGCCTTGGTTATTCGTGTAGTGCCATTCCATCTCGCGCTGGGTGGTTGGGTTATAGCGCACGATGTTGAAGCGGAGGTCGCGTTTGCCGGGCGCGGGGAGCGGCATGATGCCCCACGGGATACGCGCCTCGATCTCAAAGCCCTTTTCCGTGATGCGCCCCGAAGCCAGGAACTCGCCCAGCCATTCTCGCTTGATCGCCCGCCCACCGGCGATCCGCACATCGGTCGCACCGCGAGCATTGATGCCAAACACGTTCGCCTGGGTCATCGCGCCAAACGGGTCAAGCACGAGAAAAACGGAGTCATCGGAGGCGATCCGCACGTTTTGCCGATACTCGGTCGCCTTGATCGCTTTGGGATCGCCGTCAAGCTGCGCGGCGAAGTAAATGTAGTTTTGATCGTAAGTCAGCCAGAACCGGCCCGGTTCACCAGCGGAGCCATTGCGGGTGTCCAAAAAGCCTTCGCCGTGAGGTTGTCCCCATTCCGATTCGTTGATCGTGCCGTCGATCTTGGGGGGCTCGGTCACCTTTTGGGCGTTGATTCCCGAGTTAGCCGCGACCAGCGCGGGCATGAGGGCAAAGGACAGGGCAAGGCGACGCATGGGAAGCGATACGCGCGGCCCGATGGGTTCGGTTTCGCCGCTGGGACTTTTGGGCAAAAAAATTTGCCTTAGCTCCCCCTCTACCCTTAGGGGAGAGGGGGTTGGGGGGTGAGGGGCAGGCTCAGACCTGCTTGATTTCGATGTCGACGCCGCTGGGCAAGTCGAGACGCATGAGGGCGTCGATCGTCTTGTTGGTCGGATCGAGGATGTCGATCAGCCGGTTGTGCGTGCGGAGCTCGAAGTGCTCCATCGACTCCTTGTCGATGTGGGGTCCGCGGATGACGCAGAAGCGGCGAAGGTTGGTGGGAAGGGGCACGGGACCGCTGATGCGGGCGCCGGTGCGCTTGGCGCTCTCTACGATCTTCTCTGCCGACTGGTCGATGAGTCGGTGATCGTAGGCGCGCAGTCGAATACGAACTCGAATGTCTGCCATAGATAGTTGTCCTTGTCCCCAGAAACTACGAGTGGCGGCAAGCCACCCCAACCTCCTGAGGCCGCAAGAGTGTACCTGGGGGATGGCGCGGGTTGGTTCGGGTTGGTTCGGGTTTGTTCGGGTTGGCTCGGGTTTGCTCGGGTTGGCTCGGGTTTGCGCGGGTTGTAGCCGTGGGTTCTGAGCGAAGCGAAGCCCCGCGGTCCGACGAAAGGCGCGGGGCCTCGTCACTCGCCAGCTCGTGAATTCGAAAGCCGCGCCTAAGTCACGAAACCAATCCGAACCAATCCGAACCAAACCGAGCCCATCCGAACTAACCCGAGCAAACCCGAACAAATCCGAACCACCCCGAACCAACCCGAACCAACCCGAACCAACCCGAACCAACCCGAACCAACCCGAGTCTCCCCCCACTAGGCCCAAGGGACCGGTAAGCGCAACCGACTTCCTATAATGAGCGCAGGAGTTACCAACATGTTCGAAGCATTGATTCCGATCGTGGCGCTCATGATTCCGATCGTGGCGCTGCTCACCCACCATCAGCGTAAGATGGCGGAAATCGTGCATCGTCAGGGAGCCACCCCCCAAGTCATGCACGAGGTCGAGCAACTGCGTGCCGAAGTCGCCCATATGCGAAACTTGCTCAACGAGCAGACCATCTCCCTTGACAATGCGCTGAACGCACTTCGAATCCCCGGCCCCGAGGCCAACGTCAGACTATAGAGAGCCATGGAGAACTTCGTATTCTTGATTCCGATCACCGCGCTGATGATCCCCATCGTCGCGATTCTGACCCAGCATCAGCGCCGCATGGCCGAGATCATGCACCAGAATCGCCCCCAGAGCCAGCATGAGATCGCTGAACTGCGCCGCGAAGTGAGCCAGCTCAAGGAGATCGTCACCCAGCAGGCACTCCAAATGGACGACTTCCTGACGAAGCAAAGTCAACTGATGGCCCCCGCGCCGCCCCCGGCCCCAATCCACCAGAGGCTTAACTCATGAACCAAGATGTTGTGTTTGCGCTTTGCGGCGTGCTCATGTTCATGACGCCGATCATCTTCATCCTCACGCGACACCAGCAGACCATGGCGCGGATCCTCCGCGAGAACCAAAGCGCACCTGATCAAGATGTCCGGCGTGAACTCGAGCACCTGAAGCAGATCGTCGTCCAGCAGACGCTCGCACTGGACAGCTTGGCTGACGAGCATCGGAAACTGCTGAGCCACGCCCCGAGTTCCGTCCGGACCCTTGATGCCTAGTCGTCTCGCCTTCGCCGGGCTGATGCTGATCGGGGCCTCATGCACCCCCAAGCAAGTCGCAGACAAGACGGTCCGCACCCCCGCAGCCGTAGCCCAGATCACCGAACTCTCGGTGCGTGGGCGTGTTCATGCGTCACTTCCCGAAGGGCCGGTCTGCACGGTCTACTCGCTCTCTGGCGTCAACCTGGGTGCATACGGACCCGCGCTCAACGGCGGCATCGCCAACTACTCCTTTCCTGGCCTCCTTGCGGGCACTTACGATCTTGTCTTGAGGAACCGGCAGCGTTGCGCAAGATCGTGCGCGTGGAATACCGAGCCATGGGCCCGGTCTACGACTTCATGATTTCCTATGGCGATGTCGACCTCAATGGCCAGGTCGATCAACGCGACATTGACCTCATCAAGGGCTGGCAGGGACTCAAGTTGAAAGATGTGCAGGACTGGACGGGCTTCGGCTCCGAGAGTGATCAGATTCCCGCCCGGCGGGCAGACTTCAACCGGAATCTCGGGATTGACGCCGACGATCTTCGGATGGCGATGGAGAGTGTGGGGAAGACTCCCGATCCTCCGCTCAAAGAGTGGCAGCGGATACATCGGTGAACCTCGCGTGGTCAAAGTTCGCGAACAAATCACGGGAGAATTGGCGGCATTTTCGCCGAAAATGATATACTAGGCCCGGCGCGGAGAGATGGCTGAGTGGTCGAAAGCGCCCGCCTGCTAAGTGGGTAAGGGGCTAAATCCCTTCTCGGGTTCGAATCCCGATCTCTCCGCCAGAACGTTTTGGGCCGGGAAACCGAACGATGAAGAAACTTCTCGGATTGGCACTGGCATCGGTGATCGCGTCAGCGGGGTTCGCCCAGTCGCTCGACGAATACTTGAAGGTGCGCCGCGCCTCCAAGATCACGGCGACCGCCTCGGCGGGAGTCCTTCACGCGCTGGTTGGCACCAAAGCCCTTGAGATCTCGGGCACCGTGCAGGGCATCATGTCCTCCGGCGAGCTCACCAGCATCCTATTCCGTCTCGATGAAGGCGACACGATCCAGATCGTCACCCGCAACGCCCCCGAGTGGCTGGATTCTAGCGAGATGACGGTTCGGTTGCTGATTAAGGCCACCCGCGAGAAGGAGAATTCGGAGCTGTCCGCGTTCCTCCTCGGTGCCGTCACCGACGCGCAGATTGCGCCGGTCGAAGCCGCCGAACGCAACCGCAAACAGCCTGCCGCTTCCCCGAAGACCTCGTCGTCCACCACCCCGTCGGGTCTGAGCGGCACCATCGGGAGCCGCGGTTCCAAGCTTACGAGCCGGTCCAACCCGGCGACCACGCCTCGCGTCGTTCCGGCGGCCGAAGCGGTCAACACCTACGCGGCCTTCATCAAGAACCGCAACAAGAAGCTCACGGACGCCCAGGCGATTGAGATCGCTCGCGGCGTGATCGGCTTCAGCATCCAATACGGGGTCGATGCGCGGCTCGTGATGGCGATCTTGATTGTCGAGAGCGGCTTCAATCCGAACGCGACTTCCCGATCCGGGGCGATGGGCCTCGGCCAGCTCATGCCCGCCACTGCGAAGGGGCTTGGGGTCTCGAACGCTTACAACACCACCGAGAACCTGTACGGCACGGTGCGCACCATCCGCGGCCACCTCGAGCGATACAACAAGCAGACCGGTGGGGATGCGTATCAGGCGCTGATTCTTTCACTGGCTGCCTACAATGCAGGCAGCGGCGCCGTTCGACGCCACGGCGGCGTTCCGCCCTACCGCGAGACGCAGAACTATGTGGTCAAGGTGACGGAGACGTATCGCATGCTCGCCGGCGGTTAGGAACGAATTTCTCCTGTAGCTTCAGGATGTGTTGTGCCTGAAGTTCTCCGCAAGCACGATCCATCTTGCGGCTACAAGCGAAACGGACGGAAACACGGGTGAGGGCGTCGGTGGCTTCGTCCCGACGCATCGGGAACACAGTTGAGGGCGTCGGTGGGTTCGTCCCGACGCATCCGGGTCCCAAGACAACAAAGGCCCCTCGCGGAATCCGCGAGGGGCCTTCAAGCAACAACCGTGAAAGACTAGCCGCCGGCTTTGCCGCCGCCTGTCTTTCCGCCACCAGTCTTGGTACCACCACCAGCCGCGCCGCCACCCGTGCGACCGCGCTGCTGGCGAGCCTTCTCCATCGCTTCCTTCATGTACTTCTCGTAGTCGGTCTTCTGCTTCGGCGTCAGAATCGCCATCAGCTTGTCGTTCCAACCCTTCATCTTGGTCATGAACTGCTGGCGATCTGGCTGCTTGCCCGACTTCTGCGCGTCGGCGCGAATCTTATCCATCTCTGCGCGCATCTGCTTCGTCGTGGCGTCCCACTTGGTCTTCTGAGCCGCCGTGAGGTTGAGCTTCTTAAGAATCTCATCCTGCATCTTCTGGCGCTGCTGTTGGAACTGACCGCGCTGGCCTTGTCCTTGACCTTGGCCGCCCGTCTTCGGACCGGCACCCTGGGCAACCGCCGAGGTCGCCAACGACATAACGGCGGCCATCGCCACCAAACCCATCAAAATCTTCTTCATAGCCACATGGTCTCCTTGCGGTTCACACGAACAGACGTCCCCGAACCCCGCTTGTTCACTAGCGTTACAATGATTTCGCTCGGGAGCGGTCGATAAGTTCCCGAATTGCCGGATGCTGCTCTGCCTCGAACTGTCCTGGAGGTCCATCGAAGACTAACTGGCCCTTGTCCAAGAACGCGACGCGATCTGCGACGCGAAACACCGAGGACACGTCGTGGCTCACAACAAGGCTCGTCACATCGAGCTCATCGCGTAGTTGAACAATCAACTGGTCGATAGTGTAGGCAGTAACGGGATCTAGGCCCGTCGTGGGCTCGTCATAGAGCACGACACGGGGACTCATTGCCAGCGCACGTGCGATCCCAACGCGCTTCCGCATGCCGCCGCTGAGTTCATTCGGAAGTTTGGACGCGGCGTCGGTCAGGCCAACCCGCTCCAGTAACTCGCCGGTGAGGTCATTCGCCTCCTTTGCGCTCATCCGTTTGCGGCGCTTCACCCCAAAGAGCACATTCTCGCGGACATCGAGAAAGTCGAACAAGGCGGCCGATTGGAAGACCATTCCCATGTGTCGGCGGGCCTCCTCAGGTTGCGCGATCACGTCGACGCCGTCAACCTCAATGCGGCCCTCGTCAGGCACCAAGAGCCCCGCAATGCACTTGAGGAGCGTGGTCTTTCCCCCGCCGGAGCTTCCCATGATCGCGACGATTTCGCCGCTTTCCACCGGCAGTGTGATGCCGCCGAGCACCGTCTTGGCGCCGAACCGTTTGACGACGCCTTCGATGGTGACGGCGGACATGGTAGCTACTCGGAGGCGGTAATGGCCATGCTTCCGCGCCGTAAGCTCGACGGCGGAGCCGAGAATCGCTGCACGAACGCGCGTGTGAAGTGAGCAAGCCCGGTAAAGCCCACCTCGATCGCGATTTCGCTGACTGGCATGTCTCCTTCCACCAACAACTGCCGGGCCCTCTCCAACCGGATCGCCATGAGATACTTGCGGAACGGCTGCCCGGTGGTTTGCCGGAACAGGTGGCGGAAGTGCGACGTGCTCAGACCAACCTCGCGGGCGACCCGGTCATCATCAAGTTGTCGGTGGAGGTTTTGGTCGATGTAGACCAGAGCCCGGTCCATGAGAATCTTCGACCGGGTTAGGTTTGGATCAAAGACCGGGGCTAGGACATCCTCGACGATGCGGCGGGCGACTTTGCCCACCTCCGTCGCATTACCCGCCTTGTCGATCGCTCGCGCGGCCTCCAACTGAACCCGGTGCATCTCCCGCGAACCGCCCATTTCCATGGTTGCGGCGGTCACCATCGCGATGAACATAAGCGCCGCCCCGCGCGCCTCGTCGAGGTCGCTGGTTCTCTCCATACTTTGCACGAGCTGATCAAGCGCTTTCGCCATGCGCGTGCGACTCCCGCATCGAACAATCCCGCCGATCTCGCTGAGCGCGATTCCGCCGGCATGAGCGTGGAAGGGACAACCTTGAGCCATGCCTTGTTCTACTTCTCCAATCTGACGGTTGTATGCGGCAGGTGACCGAAAAGCGATTCTCGCATGCCCTTCACGCGAGGATTGATCAGCTCGGCGTCACGCTGGAAGTAGATCGGAATCCAAGTGGCGTCTTGAAGGGCGATATCTTCGGCCTCGGCGTAGAGCGGGAGCCGCTTGTCATTGTCAAGCATGGCGTCGGCCTCAGCGCAGAGCTGGTCAAAGCGCGGATTCGAATAGCCGTGATGGTTCTCGGGGGCACCGGTGGCCAGCATGTGGCTGAGGAAGTTCTGCGGATCAAGATAGTCAGCCGCCCAGCGCATGTGATAGATCGGGTTCTGGCCCTTGTTGTAGCGCTCGAGGTAGGCCTTCCATTCGGTCACGCGCGGGTTCAGGTTGAGCCCAAGGTTGTTCTTCAACTGGCTGACGATTTCCTCGGCCACCAGGCTCACGTCGCGCTGACCGTCGCGGAATCGAAACTCAACCGCGGGCAGACCCTTACCTTCGGGATAGCCAGCCTCAGCCAACAGTTGCTTTGCCTTGACCGGGTCAAACGGGATGTAGTTGCCCTTCTCGCGGTGACCCAAAACACCGGGCGGAACGAACGTATACGCAGGCTCGTTGATGCCGCCCAAGATGTCCTTCGCGATGCGCTCGCGGTCGATCGCCATGGCAATCGCCTGCCGGACGCGGATGTCCTTGAACGCCGCGTAGTCCTTGCCCGTCGCGTTGATGCCGACGTAATAGATCGACGGTCGCGGGAAGAACTTCAGGTGCGACGCAAACTTGGGGTCGTCTTGGATGCCCTTCACGTCTTGGCGTTGGATCAAGCAGAGATCCAGCTCGCCGTTACGATACTTGTTGAGGCGCGTTGCCGAGTCCAAGATGACCGGCCGCTCAATCAAGTCAACCGTTGGGCGTCCACCATGGTAGGCGTCGTTGGCTTCCAGGACCAACATTTGCGCAGGTTCATAGCTCTTGGCCTTGAACGGACCGGTGCCGCCCATCTGCCCCGCGTTGCGCATCTCGTTTTTGCCGTCAAGCACGTCCTTATCGACGACGGCCGACACCAGGTAGGTCAGCTTGCCAAGGAAGTAGGGTCTCGGCTTGTCGATCTCGATTTTGAGCGTGTAGTCATCGACCACAGTGACGCCGCTGATCGAATCCGCCTTGCCTTCCTTCATATCGATCAAACCGACGACATCGCCGAGGTAAGCGGTGATCGTCTCAGAGGCCATCTCCGGGGCGCAGGCGCGCTCCCAACTCCACTTGAAGTCCTCGGCCTTAACCTCGCGACCGCTGTGGAACTTCACTCCCTGCTTGATCTTGAAGACATACGTCTTGCCGCCATCCTGAATCTCCCAACTCTCCGCAAGCAACGGTTTGGGCAGGTTATCTTCACCCCAGGTTACGAGCCCCTCGAAGACCTGCTGTAGCGCGTCGATGGTATCGCCGTCCTGAACGGCGCCTGGATCGAGCGTCGTGGGCACGGTGTTGAGCGGGTAACGAAAGACGTGGGCGCTGCGCTCACCCGCTTTCTCCTTAAAGTCACCTTTTGCGCAACCTCCAACCATGAGGGCCAAGAGGCCGGCAACGACGAGAAGGGACGTCCGCTTCATAACATCGCAGTTTACTTGAAGCATGCCATCTGAACGGTACACTTCGTTCAATGCGGCTGGCTGAATGGGTGGGTTGGTTTGCCGATCAGGACGGCCTTGGGCCCGAACATGCCGTGTGGGAGTCGGTGTCCGTCGAATCGCGCCCGTTCCTCCTTGCCGCGGAACTCCGCCGCCAGCCTCGGCAAGTGCTGGTGGTTGCCGCCAACTACGAGCGGTGCCTGAGCTGGGAAGCGAAGCTCGTGCAATGCGGGATCTCCGAGCATTCGATTCACCAACTGCCGAGCGGCACTTCGACGCTCTTTGAGGACGCATCGCCCGAATTTGCCGCGCTCTCAGACCGTATTGGCGCGCTCGAATCGCTGGTGGCGAACGAGCCGACCATCGTCATCGGAGCGGCGAGCGCAGTTCTTGAGCGCACCTTGCCGCGCGAGGTGCTGACCGATGCGTTCATCGAAATCCGCTCGGGTCAGTCCCTCGACTCCGACCGATTGCTCAGGCAGTTTTCGATGCTGGGCTACGAGCAACAGGAACCGGTCCGACTTCCCGGTCAGTTCAGCCGGAGGGGTGGGATTGTTGATGTGTACGTCAGCGGCTATGACCTGCCCATTCGCATTGAGTTCTTCGGCGACGAGGTGGAGAGTCTGCGATTCTTCGACCCCATGAGTCAGCGCTCAATCGGCAGTCTGCCTGCGCTGCGTTTGACGCCCAGTCGCGAAACCCTCTATCCGCTGGACGGCGACGAGCGGTGGGGAAGTGAAGTCGCCGATATGCTGCTGCAGGTCATGGCGCGCGAAGCCGCGACTCTTGGCGGTGACGCCGCACTTCGCTTGGAGGAACTGGTTTCCGGTGATCTGCGCGCGTTGAGCGAACGGGTCTACTTTGACCGGCTCGACCTCTACCGTCCGCTTCTCCACCCGGATTCGGGATGCGCGCTCGACCTTCTCACGCCCGACGACCTCTTGGTGCTCGACGAGCCGCTGGAACTGGAGAGCGTGGTGGCGAGGTCGGAGGAAGAACTCGCTCAGTCCTTACAGAACCGCCACGATCGGGGGGAGATTCTGCACTCGACCGTTGGCGACTTCATGCTCCCGCCCGAGCACTTGGCTCGTCATGGTCGCACCCTCGCCCTTACGACAATGAACGCGATACCGGATTGGCTCGAACTGCCTCGATACGACGCCGGCGCGGTGAGCTTGGCGCCGTATCGGAGCAGTTAGCAGTTAGAAGCCTGAAAGGCAGTGCGAACCTGATGGATGACGCGTCGGACGTCTCCAGTTCTCTTGACCGCGAACGGCGAAACTGCCAACTGCCAACTGCTAACTGCCAACTGCCAACTGCTAACTTCCAGCCTACTTCTTCGTCGGATCGGCGGAACCGTTCCACCAGCCATTGTCAAGCACACCGTCGCTGTTGAAGTCATCCAACTGTCCGAGCGTGAATGTCTTGGCGTGGCCATCCGCAAACGCAACCGCGACGCGATCAGCGTGGCGCTCCGCTGGCGTAGATCGGCAACCGAACGGGCCCGAACCACACTCGTCGCCACCGCCATAGAAGCCGCTCGACTTGCCGCTGCCGCGGTCGGAAGGAAGCGGCGGATCAATCGTGTATTCGCCGCCGCTCGTGGTGCCGTTGTCGCGGCGCACGCCCCTCGTATCGGCCACAACGATCGTCGAAGCTGTGTGCGAAATCTCGGACTCGCGCGCTCCAAACGGTAGATGTGGGGCTAGTTCGCGTGAGTTGCCGAGATACTGGTAGTTGAACCCGTAGCCGCCGTAGAGCCGGTTCTGGTTATGGGCCCACTTCTTGCCGTAAACGTCCATAGACGCGTTGGGCGCGATAAACACCTCCTCCGTCTTCACGTACTGGAAAATCCGGTCCGCCCAGCGTACGCGCGGATTCCAAGACGAGGGGCTACTATGATGCGGGTAGCCGTCGTTGTCGTCGGTGTACATGATGATCGCCAAGCCGATCTGCTTCAGGTTCGAGATCGACTGGGTCTTCTTCGCTGCGACCTTGGCCTGTGCGAAGACGGGGAACAGGATGGCGGCGAGGATCGCGATGATCGCGATCACCACGAGAAGTTCGATAAGGGTAAAGGCACGACGCATGCCCCATTCTTAAAGAGCGGCGACCCTCAGGACTTACCCACGCTAGCGATCACTTGACATTCTTGACGGAAATGTCAAGAATGTCATCCACCTAGGATCTCGGGAGGGAAGGCTCCCTTCGGAGACGTCCCTGCCGGAGCAATGAAGATGCTGTCGATCTGGAGGTCGCTGGCACCGTCTGGGTTCACAAACAGCGTCATCTTCATCGAGCCGCCCTGCAACGAGGTGGATCCCAAGCGATACCAGGCCAACCCCGGCCCATAAGGCATGATCGCCGCATCTTCAATGCGGAGAAGCTGACCACCGATGTCGATTGAGATCGAACCCCGCGAATCGTTGGGAATTCGAGCCGCGATCCAGATTTCGACCTCGGCCATGCGCACAGGGAAGTTGTATTCGGCAAAGTAACCGCGGCTGTCGAGCGCGGCGGGAGCACGAAGCGAAAGCAGGTTGCCGTTGCTTGCCCCTGAGGTCGGCATGATCTCGGAGAAGTTGGTCGTACGTGTGGATTCGGCTTCGATCCACACGTAGGGCGCGAGCTTGGCCGTGGCACTCCAATAGGCACGCCGCATGAGCGAGAAGCTTCCTCCCGGCAAGCGATCGAACCCAGCGACGGCGTCGCGATGCATAAAATCTTCTTCGGCGATGTCCCGTCGGATTTCCTCGGAGAGCTTCTTCAAGCTGTTGAACTTGGCCACTTGCTCGGCAAGGGCTGGCTCCGGGATCGGGATCTCCTCGGTCCCGGTGATGAGGATCGGCAGGGGCCCGAGGTCAAGTTCGATCGCATTTCGGTGAACTTTGAGCTTAGGATCCGAGCCGTCAATGGTGGTAACGACTGCGGATTTTGGCTCGATCATACGCAGTTTCACGCGTGCAATAGGAGCTGCCGCCCAAATGGCGGTGAACGTGTGCCCCTTGTCCACGTAACGGTAAGCAAAGAAGCTGCTGCCAAGGTCGATGCGATTGCCGCCTCCGGGGGCAGGGAGCCAATAGCGACCTGCCGGTAGGCGCTGCGGCCCGGCGGGGTTGGCCGCACTCTCGGGATAGAACAGCGGCTCTGGAGACCACTGGGCGAGCGCATTTTCGGCCGTCTCGGTGGCAACTGCCGCGAGCGGCACGTTTCTGAAGAAGAACCCGCGCGCGCCCATGGCGGCGAGGTCATTCAGCGCGACGGGGACCCCGCTACCATCGGGCGAGGCCGGATCAATGTCGGTGGCCAGGAGCCAGCTTGGCGTCGTCCAACGCATGGCGGAACTAGCGGCGCGCGCCGCCGTTTGCGCGAGTTCAGAAGGCGTCGAGCCGCTTGCCCTCATTCCGATCCCATTCAGCGCGGGACGAGCGGATTCGTAGGGAGCGCTCCAACCCAACCACTCCTGGATAATCGGCACATCGGCGACTTGCCGGAGTGACGCGCACAGCCGATCAAAGCGTCTTCCCGCCGCCGTGTTGATCACGGCCTGGATATCCGACCATGCGGTTGAAGTTCGCTGATTGGATCGGTAGAGCCGGTCGGTCTTCGGATCCCAATAGTGGGGGATACCCCTCACACCCGACCACAGGGGAACGAGTCGGGCCATGTCATCAAACGTCTCAAGATCGTTGACGCCGAGCGCCCAGGCGCGTTGAGCGGTTTCAAAGTTGCGGTATCGCGACTCCAGATACTGTCGCAGTTCGAGTCGGAAGTAGTCTCCACTCGGCACAAATCCGGTTCGGCCAGCGAGCGAAACATATTCGCCCATGGGGTTGACAATGCCGCGAAAACCGGCTCCCGGGCGGGCGCGCTTGACCGCCGTCAGAACCGCATCACGCTGGCCATCGAAGCCCTCCCAGTAATCCGGATGCGATTGCGTTGTGTGCGTCGGATAAATGAGTAGAACATGCTCTAGGGACCCGGGCGGAGTGACCTCAACCGAGAGCTTGCCCCCTTCGATGGCGACCCGGTCAACCCGCATGACAGTGGAATCTCGAGCCGTCACAAGAACGGTGAGCGCCGACGTTGCACCAGGGAGATTGACCTCAACCTTACGAGCCTCCGTGATTCCGGCGACGCGGTAGGTCTGCGGCTCCACGGCTACTCCCGTTGCGCCCGGAGCGAGCGAGTCAATCGCAAGCAGGTACCGCATTTGGGCGGCCTCAAGGGCCTTGATGAGTGGGCTCCAGTCAGTGCCCACCGGGACAGATAGGAAGACGTCTTTGATTCCCGCCGCTTTGGCCTGTTCGATCTCTGCGAGCACGGGCTGAATCCGAACGCCGACAGGAATGTACGGCGCACCGTTCCAGAGCAAGGCGTGATGCTCGTTGATGCTCCACTCGACGGGGGTACCGCCTTCGGGTTGGTACACGCCTTTTGACGTGGACTGGGCCGCGACAACCCCGGCCAAGGCGATCAAGAATGAACAAGCAAGCAGGCGCACAACGATCAGACTACCCGAGCACTCCGTTCGGTTCAACGGTTACACTCGCGCCGTGATCACGCTGCCCGAAGGACGCCCAGCCATCATGGGCATTCTAAATGTCACACCCGATAGCTTCAGTGACGGGGGCCGATTCGCCGATGCTACCGCTGCGATTGACTTTGGCATGGCGATGGCTGAGCAGGGTGCAGATCTTGTGGATGTCGGGGGTGAGAGCACTCGCCCTGGGGCGGCACCAGTGTCCGCCGCCGATGAAATCCTGCGCGTCATTCCGGTGATCGAAGGTCTGGTGAGTCGCGGAATTGCTGTCAGCATCGATACGATGAAGGCAGCCGTCGCGGCGCGGGCGCTGGATGCCGGAGCGAGCCTGGTAAACGATGTGAGGGGTCTGCGTGGAGAAGGCATGCTCGCGCTGGTCGCCGAGCGAAAGTGCGGCGTCTGCGTTATGCATATGCAAGGCGAGCCGCAGACGATGCAGGCGGCGCCAGCATACGATGATGTGGTGGCCGAGGTTCGAGCCTTCCTACTTAGACAGGCGGCGGTCTTGGAGGTATCCGGGGTGCAATCGGATCACATTTGGCTGGATCCAGGGATTGGATTTGGCAAGACCGAGGAGCATAACTTGGCGCTGATCCGCGGGGTGGGTGAGTTTGTGAAGACGGGCTATCCCATCCTGCTCGGGGTAAGCCGTAAGTCGTTCATTGGACGGGTGTTAGGTGGGCTCCCTGTCGACGAGCGTGGCGAAGGCACCCAGGCGGTGCATGTTTGGGCGCAGTTGCAGGGTGTGCGCGTGTTGCGAGTGCACGATGTTTTGGCGACAGCGCGTACCGTGCGGATGATGAGTGCGATTCGCACTTATGCTCCGTGATGCCGCGCGTACAGCTCTTCCACCGTTTCTCGATAACGCTGCCGAAAGACCGAGACATCAAACTGAGCCGCATGCGCTTTCAGCGCTTCCGGTTCAAACGACCGCCCCCGGAGGGCCGATATTCCCTCGACCAACGAAGCCGCCGTCTGCTCGCGGAAGTGCACCCCAAACTGAGAGAGCACGGTCTCTGCGGCTCCCCCTTCGGCATAAGCCACGACAGGCAAACCTGCCGCCATAGCCTCGACGGGCACGATTCCGAAATCCTCGTAGGCTGCGAACAACACCGCCCGACACTGCGCCATGACCCGCTTCAGTTCCTCGTCGGGCAAGCGCCCGTGGAACGTAACGTTGGCCATTCCAGCCGCCTGAGCTTTCAGTTGGTCTTCGATCGGGCCGGAACCCACGATCTGCAGCCGGTCACCGGTCTGTCGAACCGCCTCGATGAGCAGATCAACGCGCTTGTAGTCAATGAGTCGCCCCCAATAGAGAAACCCCAGGTCTTCTGACTCGCGCCGCACATCTGACCAAAGCGACGTGCGCACGGGCGGATGGATTACGCGGTAGGTGTCGCGCCCATAGAACTTCTTGAGCCTCGCCGCGATCGTTTCCGAGTTGGCGAGCAGATAATCAGGTTGCTTCGAGGCCGCAAGATCGAGCGGGCGCAGATAGCTCGCAATCATCCGGTGGATCGGCGACTTGCTCGCGCGGTCGTCAATCTCCGGCACCCACAGCCAGCGAGCGGGCGTGTGATAGTAACAAATGTGAAGCGCGCTCGGCGCCTTGCGCACGCCGTGCGCGAAGGAATGCGAACTGCTGAGAACAAGATCGAATCCGCTCAGGTCCATCTTGCGATAGGCGGCGGGCATGAACGGTGTGAAGAGATGGTGCCGCTGCTTGGCCATCGGCCAGTTCTGAAGAAAGCTGGGCCGCACCTCCATGCCCTGCAGGAACTTGCACCGGTCGGTGTCAATGATGGAGCCGAAGACCGTGCCCGGGAAGAGGTGGCACATTTCGGCGAAGACTTCTTCCGACCCGGCCGGAACCGTCAGCCACTCGTGGACGAGGGCAACCTTCATTGGGCGCCGCGGGCGGTGACGATCGCGACGACCGTCCGGAAGATGATGTAGAGATCGAAGCGGAGCCCCGCCTTCATGAAGTATTCGTGGTCAAGCGCCACGCGCTCTTCATAGGTCGTGGCGCTACGTCCTCCGCACTGCCAAAGCCCCGTGCATCCGGGTCGCATGGCCTTGTACATGTCTTGGTAGTTGCCGTACTTCTCAAGCTCAGGGATCACAATCGGGCGTGGCCCAACGAGTGACATGTCGCCCTTGATCACATTGAGCAACTGTGGCAACTCATCCAAGCTGTACTTCCGCAGGAACCGACCCACCTTGGAAATCCGAGGATCATTCTCGATCTTGAAGTTGCGCTTGTATTCTTCCATCAGATCCGGGCGCGCCTTGAGGATCTCCTCGGCGTTTCGCACCATGGTGCGGAACTTGTAGATGTAGAACGGCTTGCCGTGGAAACCAACGCGCTGCTGCTTGAAAAGCACGGGGAACCCGGACGAAATCGCGACGAAGATGCTCACCACGAAGAACAATGGGAACAGGATCAAGAGGGCGATCGCGCTGGCGACCACGTCGAAGACTCGCTTGACGACATGATAGGGCCCGCGGTGATACCGCTTCGATTTGGGTAAGTGCTCGGTGGATTCAACCACCAAACTCGCCCCCGAAACCTGACTCTCCTTCACCTCGATCACGAACCCACAACACTCCTGCGCACGGTTACCACTAATCTTCGGAAGATTCGGGCACCGCTCTGCAGAGCTTTCCCCACTTGTTACGACAGGTTTTTCGGGCCAGTCGTTCCCAGGACCAGCCCACCCGGTGTGATATCCTGTTAACTATGTGTGGAATCGCTGGATACCTCGGCCCGCGAAAGGCGGTCGACGTCGTGTTCGATCAACTGAAACGTCTGGAATACCGAGGCTACGACAGCGCGGGAATCGCTTTCCCCGAGCAGCAAGACATCCGCATCCTGAAAAAAGCCGGCAAGCTCTCCGAACTCGGACGACTCCTTGAAGACAATCCCACCGATGTGCGGACCGCGATGGGCCACTCGCGGTGGGCCACGCACGGCGCGCCCACTGATACCAACGCCCACCCCCACTACGATCAGACCGAGAACGTCTCGATCATCCACAACGGCATCATCGAGAACTACCTCGAGCTTCGCGAAGAGCTCGCCGCGAAGGGGCACCACTTCCGGTCTCAGACTGACACTGAAGTCGCCGCCCACGTGATCGGCGACGAATATGCAAAGGGCGTTCCGCTCGAGGAGGCCGTGCGGTTTGCTGTGAAGCGCCTCCGTGGAGCCTATGCATTGGTGGTGATGTCGCGAACCGAGCCCGGCAAGCTGGTGGCAACCCGTAACGCCAGCCCGCTGATCCTCGGCTTTGGCGAGAAAGAGAACATGCTCGCGAGCGACATACCCGCCCTGCTCCCCTACACTCGAGAGGTCATGGTGCTCGAGGAAGGGCATATCGCCGTGCTGACTGACACTACCGCCCGCATCATGGACGGCGACGCCCGGGAGATTCCGATCAAGCCCATGACCATCGAGTGGGACATCGCGGCCGCCGAGCGGGGTGGCTACGAGCATTTCATGCTCAAGGAAATCCATGAGCAGCCGGACGTCATCCGCCAAACCTTGGCCGGAAGAATCGACGAGAAGAATCAGATCCGGTTCGATCAGATCTTCGGCGAGCATGTGTGGCACGAGATCGACCGCGTCAACATCATCGCCTGCGGTACGGCATACCACGCGGGCCTCATGGGCAAGTACCTGTTCGAAAAGCTGCTCAGGCTCCCCTGCGATGTCTACTTCTCCAGCGAGTTTCGCTATGGCGACCCCGTCCTCTCGCCCAAGTCGCTCGCGATCTTCATCAGTCAATCGGGCGAGACGGCCGACTCGTTGGCGGCCCTGCGACTCTGCAAGGAGAAGCGCATCCGCACGCTCGGCATAGTCAACGTTATCGGGTCAAGCATCGCCCGCGAGTGCGACCGCACGATCTTCACCCAAGCCGGCCCCGAGATTTCGGTGGCTTCGACCAAGGCGTACACGGCCCAGGTCATGGTGCTCACGCTTCTCGCGCTCTACGTTGCCCAGGTCACCGAAGCGCCCGGCATCCGCGTTCCCGCCGTGGTTGAGGAACTCAAGGGTTTGAGCGAAAAGGCCAAGCAATGTTTGGAAACCGAGCCCGACGTGTTGGCGCTTGCCGAAGAACTCCGAAATGCGCCTTTGTGCTTCTTCTTGGGCCGCGGGGCCGATGCCTACGTCGGCATGGAAGGGGCGCTCAAGCTCAAGGAAATCGCTTACATCCCGACCCAAGAAATGCCCGCGGGCGAGATGAAACACGGCCCGATCGCGCTCATACAGCCCGGCGTCGTGTCCATCTTCGGCGCGACCAACGACGCCGTTCTTGAGCATTCGTCCATTCGCGAGAAGGTGATCTCGAACATGCAGGAGGTGAAAGCACGCGGAGGCACGATCGCCGCGATCACCACCGAAGAAGACACCACCGTCGAGCGCGTGGCTCAATACACGATCAAGATTCCGAAGTGCGAGAGCGAGTTTCTCGCGGCCTTGCTGTCGGTGATCCCGCTCCAACTGCTGTCGTACCACGTGGCCCGGCTCAACGGCTGCGAAATCGATCAGCCGCGGAACCTGGCGAAGTCGGTCACCGTGGAGTAAGGGATGTGGCGTCTTGAATGTGGAATGTTGTGCAGTAGCCGCATTCCACATCCAACAGCCGACATTCAGAATTTGCCCGAGCGAGCTCGCTCCATCTCGCGGCGGGCGTCATCTTTTGCCAGTTGCTGGCGCTTGTCGTATTGCTTTTTGCCGCGGGCTAGGCAGATTTCGACCTTCACGCGGCCATTCTTGAAGTAGATGCGCGTGGGCACAATCGTCAGGCCTTTCTCAAGGGCGCGGCGATCGATCAGCTCAATCTCCTTCCGATGAAGCAACAGCTTGCGATCGCGGCGTCGCTCGGGCTTGTAACTGGTCGCGTGTTCGTAGGGCTCGATGTCGAGTTCCATGAGCCACGCCTCGCCGTGGTGGATCCGGACAAAGGCGTCGGTCATGTTCACACGGCCGAGCCAGATGCTCTTGACCTCGCTTCCGACGAGCGCGACGCCGGCCTCCCAGGAATCCAGCAACTCGTATTCGTGCCGCGCTTTGCGGTTGACGATGGAACGAGGTTCATTGCCGGATTTGGACTTAGCCATGAGAAGCGGAACATTCTACCGCCGAAGGGTGTTCTATCCGGCGTAGGTAGAATTTACGCTCATGAACCGCTTGCCGCTCCTTATCGCCATTCTCGGATGCACGCTCCTGCTTGCGGGCTGTCCTGGCAAGTCTGCCCCAGCCGAAGGCGAAGGGGGCACGTCGGCCCAAGTTGAACCGCCCAAAGACGGTCTGAAGGAGTTGGTCATTGAGGATGTCGTAGTGGGCAAGCCGACCCGTTTCAATCCGAAGGTAAAGCCGCTTGAAAAGGGCGACACGGTTTGGGTGATCTACACAGGCAAGTTCAAGGATGGCAAGGTGTTCGACACGAACGACCCGAAACAGAAGGCGGGTGCCAAGCCATTTTCGTTTACGATCGGCGTTGGACAAGTCATTGCCGGCTGGGAAGAGGGCTTCATCGGGATGCTGCCCGGTGGCGAGCGCAAGCTCTCAGTTCCGTACGCCAAGGGCTACAACGACCGCGAACTGCCCAACATTCCGAAGTATTCCGATCTCTACTTTGATGTCAAGGTGCTTGACTACGTGAAGTTCGACGAGATGGGCACATACGGCATGTTCGACAAGAAGGTTGGCACCGGCAAGAAGGTCGACAAGAACAGCAAGGTGACGGTTCACACGATCATCACCGACTGCGCGGGCAATATGCTTGAGGATACGCGAAAGACCAAGGCGGTGACCTTTGCGCTGGGCAAAGAGGAGACCTTCCCAGTCGTTGAAGACGGCCTGATCGGCATGCGCGAGGGAGGCATCCGCGAAATGGCGGTTCCGCCTTTGATTGGATTCCGCACCGATCCCCAATCGGGCATGGAAGCGCAGACGCTGTTCTATTTGACGCTAGAGTTGCTCAAGGTCGAGTAGGACCGACTAGAGATCGGCAGCCTCGTGCATGCGGTCAAGAATCCTAGGCAACCGGGACTGCTCGTCGGCTTGGAGGTGCGCGCTGATACCCTCGCCCAAAACACCCATTTCGCGGTAACTGCGGAGTGTTGAGGCGATGTAGTCTCGCACTCTCGGGGTTGCGTTGCTGATCTCTTCGACGAGTTCCGGTCGACCATCGAACAGCGTAACCAAGTCTTCGAAGTCTCGGCTCGCCAGAAAGTCGCGGGCATTCTCACGGTGGGGAGACTCGAAAGCCTCGAGCTTCGTCGCGAGAATGCACGGAGCCGTCGACACGCGAATCCTCTTGGCATTTTGCAGAGTCATTGCTTGCGCATGACTCACGGCTTCGGCGTACCAGGTGTTGCTAAATCCAAGGATATCTGGATCGGTCGGCATGACGTCGAGAGTGAGTTCACCGTGGCAGAACCGACAGATTGGTCCCTCGAAGTCGTTCTGGAAGCCGAGTTTCCGAAGTCGAGATTCAAGCTGATTGTAGTCGTGCCTGGTTGCGACCTCGACGACGATGTCCACGTCCAGGGTGACTCGGGGAGCACGACTTACCGTATCGGTGATCAGAAGCGCGACGCTGGCCCCACCAACAAAAACCACCTCCTCGGTCAAGTCGTCCAGTCGAACAGCCGCAAGTTGGATCAGATCATAGGACTGCCCGGCTCTCACGGGACGAGCCTCGCTCTCAGCTCTCGCTTCGCGAGTTCCACTTCACGTGCGGTTCCAGCCCGGATGGTATCCACCAGCGCGAGTAGTTCATGAAGTTCCGGATCGGCAAGAGCCGCATTCGGAACGCACGGATGAAGCGGCTCAATCGTGACTCCACGCAGGGTTCCTTCTGGATGCGCCCAGACCATCGGTTCATCGGTTGCCGTGAGCATCGCTGACAGGGGCGGTGCGGCGGCGGCGGTTGGGACTCCGCGGCTTACAGCACCAATCTTGGGAGGCATGAAGTAGCGAATCCCCTCAGTGAGCGCGTCCGCGAGTGCCATCCGGTTGATGCTTTTCGTGGCTTGGCTATAGAGTCGCGATGCAGTTCCGCGCTTCAGCGCCTCGTTCACGGATCGCGAACTGATTCCGAGAAGCCTCGCCACTTGCATCTGACCGGGCGGCTTGGGCCCGAGGAGGTGCAGCTTCAGAAGCACAACAATGTCAAGCGGTCGTAGCATGCAGAGTATTTACCATTTCGAAATGGTAAATAGCAACCCCTAACTCACTTTCCAACGCGTGCTCGAAACTCATCCTCCAGCCCCGCTTCCCGAAGGCCGATACGGTCGATCGTCATCTCGTCCGAGCCGAAGTGCACGACCCAGGCATCCTCGGTCTCAAACGTGATTTCCATGATCCTCCAAGGAATCGTCACCGTAACCCCGTTGGAGTCGGTGACGCCCCATCGTTCCGGTGTAAGGAAGGCGTCGTGGCCCGCGTCAGCCCCTTCGCGATTCTGACGATCCATGCTGTCCAGCGATTGGTGATGGTGCACGTAAAGGTAGATCAACACGACGGCCCCCGCGAAACCCAAGGGCAAGTAGACCAGGCTGGTGACCGGACGATCCGCTGGGACCTTACGAGCATGGTAAACGACGGTGCTCAGCAAGATGCCCAAGTAGAACGTGTTCGTCGCCCAGTAACGAACCCACCCTGATAGGTTCCTTCTAAAGAGCTGTTTGGCCAACTGCCGATTGACCCTGCTGCGAAATCTACTTGTGTATTGGACTTCCATCTCAGCTACCCACGAATCGCAGCCGACGCTGCTTCTGCCCGAGTCGCCCTCGTACATGCCCGTCAAGCGTACCACTGGCCAAATCTGGACCAACATGTGCACGGGAGTTGTTGACCGCTCGCGCTGGCTGCAGGCACGCTATGACGAGAATCTCCCCCGAAAAGTCGCGCGGAATTGGGGAAAACGTCGAAATCTGAGGCCCGTTCGGACTATAATCCAGATTCGCGCCCAGCGTGAGAGGTTTTATCTTGAGCAGTCAGAATGCAGTTATCAAGGTCGTCGGCGTCGGCGGCGGGGGTTCGAACGCAGTCAATCGGATGATCGAGGCCGCCATTCAGGGCGTCGAGTTCATCGCGATGAACACCGATATTCAGGTGCTCGATCTGAGCGCGGCGGCCAAGAAGGTCCAGCTTGGATTGAACCTGACGCGCGGTCTTGGCGCGGGCGGCAATCCCGAAATCGGCAAGTCGGCCGCTGAGGAAAGCAAGAACGAGATCCGCAAGGTCCTGGAAGGGGCCGACATGGTCTTCATCACCGCCGGTATGGGCGGTGGTACGGGCACGGGCGCGGCTCCTGTTGTGGCCGACCTGGCTCGCGAGATCGGTGCTTTAACGGTCGCCGTCATCACTCGCCCCTTCGGTTTCGAAGGGCCGAAGCGATCGCGGATGGCCGAAAACGGTGTGACCAGCCTGATGGGCCGCGTTGACACGATCATCACCATCCCGAACGACAAACTGCTCAGCGTCGTCGAGCGCCGCACCACGCTGAAGGAAGCGTTCCGGGTTGCAGATGACGTCCTTCGCCAGGGCGTGCAGGGCATCAGCGACATCATCACGATTCCTGGTCAGATTAACGTTGACTTCGCCGACGTCCGCGCCGTTATGGCCAACGCCGGTCCGGCTCTGATGGGCATTGGCTACGGCGTAAGCGATCAGCGTGCGCTCCAAGCCGCCCAGGGCGCCACGAACAGCCCGCTGCTTGAGCAGACCATCCACGGTGCGAAGGGCCTCCTCGTGAACATCACGAGCAGCGAAGACCTGACGCTCACCGAGACCTCAGAAGCGATGGCCTATATCCAGAGCCTCTGCGATGTGGACGACGCCAACATCTTCTTCGGCACGGTGGTGGACCCGGACATGGACGGTTCGGTGCGCATCACCGTCCTGGCCACGGGCTTCAACCCGTACTCCTCTGAAGGCCGACGCGTAGCTGAAGCCACCTACGCGGCTCCGATCGAAGTTCCAACCACTGCGCCCGCCGATTCGAACGCCCCGACGCAAGTGACGCCGCCGGGGCCGCTGCCGCGAGTCGAGCCACGCAAACCGTTCGTGTTCCCGCCGGTGAACATCTCGGGTAGCGACCGAGCCGCCAATCGCACGGGCCAGCAGGACCCCAGCGAGGTTTACGACGAGAGCGAGATCGACATCCCCGCGTTCATTCGCGAGCACCGAAAGCGCCAAGGCTCGTAGGAGATTCTCTTGCCTCAAGACGCGTCGTCTTGAGGCACTGGCTTTACACAATAGAACCACGAGGCCGCGAGGTGGTTGCTCCTCGCGCCAACCCTTCAGCTTTCCAGGGTCTGGATCACGAACTGATAGTCGATCCCCATCCCCCCAAGCATGGTTGATGCCGAGTTTTCCTGGCGGAGGATGGCGAGCAAAAGGTGGTCGGGCGTAACACCCTCGTCACCTCGCTCGGCCGAGATCGCGCTCGCCTCCATCATCACGTCGGCAAGGGATGCTCGCGGCCCATAGTCGGCCGCACTGAGAAGCCGGCCCAGAAGGGAAGGGTTCAGATCACGTCGTTCGAAGACGGTAGCAAGCAGCGGCGAAGGATCGGCGAGCATCAGACCAAGAAGCGAAAGTCCCGCGCACCGGGCCTTGGGACGATGCGCCGCCGCCGCTTGCGATTGGCCCCCTTCGGCTCCCATTTGCTTGCGGACCGCAAACAGATCAATCCCCATGCCGGTGAGAACGCGACCCGCCAGCCCGTCACCCTCGCGCGCTAGGCCGAGTAGCAAGTGCTCGGTGCCGATGTAGTTGTGATCGAAGCCCCTCGCCTCATCATAGGCGAGGTCGATGACCCGCTTAGCTCTGGGCGTGAGCGTCATATCGTGGTCGATCCTCGAGTGGCTTTGGGTACAGAGTTCAACCGTACGCTGCCGCACAATGTCGGGATCAATGCCGAGTGCGACGATGATCTTCATCGCACTGCATTCGGGAATGCGCAACAACCCGAGGAGGATATGCTCCGTGCTCACGTATCCCTCGCCGAGTCGCTGAGCCTCCTCCTGGGCATGGAAGATTGC
>CAZPHD010000035.1:0-961 GCA_964586225.1 uncultured Fimbriimonadaceae bacterium | reverse complement strand
TGCGAGCATTCTCTGTGAAGCGCTGCCACATGCTCTCAGTATAGGGGCTGAACTTGAGAATCAGACAACAAATCCACGAGGTCGCGGGGTAGTTTTTCCCCGCGCGACTCTACCGCAGATTCAAATCAACAAATCCTTTAGGCCCTTCCGCACGTCTCACCCATCAGAGCGTGTATGCTCTATGCGGCGGGCCCTTGGGTCCGACCTTAATCAAGGAGGAACCGAAAAAGAATGAATCGAAAGATTCTCGCAACCGCGATGGGAGCGGCGGCCGTTATGATGGCTGTCCCCGCGGCCGCGCAGACGACGAAGCCCATGGGCCTCTCGATCAAAGCCGGCCTCGTGTTTCCCACCAGCGGCTATGGCCGGGGCGTTGGCAAAAACTGGTTCGGCGTAGGCGGCGAGTTCAAGATCCAAGATGCGAACTTCGGAACAATGGATAGAAGTTCGACGGGCATGATCACGATCTCAGCTGACTACTACGGCAAGGGTGAAGCTAGCGCAGTTCCGGTCCTCGTCAACTACGTGGGCACGAACAAGGAGTTCTACTACTCGTTCGGTGCTGGTCTGGCGATCACCCGTGATCGCATCGGCGGCAACAGCCGCAACAAGACCAACTTCGCGTACTCGTTCGGTCTGGGATACAACTTCCAGTCGGGCACCAACCCGCTGTTCGTCGAAGGACGCTTCTTTGGCAACAGCAACAGCAATCTGAACGGTATCGGCGTTTACGTCGGTGTCCGCTTGTAAGATCGCATTCTCAACGCCGTCCTCATCTGTGCCTAGCAGGTGAGGGCGGCGTTGTCATTTTGGATTGATGATTTCAGATTTTTGATTGAAGAAGGCATTCCCCAAAATCTGAAATCTGAAATCATGAATCTGACATCACAACTGCTCGTCGTCTTCCGATAGCTCGCGAATCATCCGCGGGCTTTGTCGCCAATCTGGGCGGACTTTAACG
>CAZPHD010000034.1:0-35189 GCA_964586225.1 uncultured Fimbriimonadaceae bacterium | reverse complement strand
GCCGCGAGAATGGCGATGATCGCGATAACGACCAAGAGTTCAATGAGCGTAAAAGCTCGTCGCATGTATAACCTCCAATCAAATGCAATGACACGAATCCCGTGTCAAGGTCCAGCCAAAACGGCTGGTAGGGCTATTCTACTCAGGTTTCGCGTCAACTGTTCCAGTTTTTCAGAACAAGCGCGGGTTTTCGGGAGATTCGGGAGCATTCAGGTTCAAATGCTGGTATGCGCGATTCGTGGCTTGGCGGCCCCTGGGCGTTCTCTGAATGAGCCCCTGTTGCAGGAGATAGGGTTCGTACACGTCTTCGATGGTTCCCGAGTCTTCTCCAAGAGCAGCCGAGATCGTTTCCAGGCCAACTGGCCCACCCTTGAACTTTTCAATGATGGCGCGCAGAATTGCGCGATCGACGCGGTCGAGACCGAGATCGTCGACAGCCAACCGGTCCAGAGCATGATCGGCAATGTCTCTTGAGATCACTTCCAGCCCGTCTACCTGGGCAAAGTCTCTCACGCGTCGAAGGAGCCGATTGGCAATGCGCGGCGTCCCCCGGGCGCGCCGGGCTATCTCCCTTGCACCTCCGTCTTCAATGGTGTAGCCCAGGATTCCGGCCGACCGCGAGATAATCTCATACAGGGCATCCTCGCCGTAGAACTCGAAGTGAAGCACGATCCCGAAGCGATCGCGAAGCGGGCCCGTCAACAGACCTTGGCGCGTCGTCGCCCCGATGACGGTGAATGATGGGAGGTCAAGCCGGATCGAACGCGCAGCCGGACCCTTCCCAACCAGGATATCGACTTTCTGATCCTCCATCGCCGGATAGAGGATCTCTTCGACCGGGCGGGCGAGACGGTGGATCTCGTCAATGAAAAGGACGGCACCAGCTTCGAGATTCGTGAGAATGCCGACCAGATCGCCAGGCCGTTCGATCGCAGGACCGCTGGTGACGTGGATCGGCGCATCCATCTCCAGCGAGACAATATGGGCAAGGGTGGTCTTGCCCAAACCGGGAGGACCATAGAGGAGCAGATGGTCAAGCGGTTCACCGCGCTGCTGGGCGGCCCGCAAGAAGACAGCTAGGTTGTCCTTGATGGACTCTTGGCCGATGAACTCACCCAGCCGCCGCGGCCTTAATGACAGCTCAACGCCGTCGCCGGGTAGGCGCTCGGGGCTGAGCTCATCGATTTGCCGCATGCGGGCAAGGTTACCGCTTCCTCCGCTCAAAGGCGTGATCAGCGATCCGACCCAGAATCAGTCCCAGTGGCACTCCAATGGGAGTGCGATGCACATTGGGGAGATCCAGAATCTCGATAGAACGTCGGGTAAAGGGCCTTGAAAAGCATGAGAATGGCGGCCAACCTGCTTTCAGTTGGACCTCACACACCTGGCGCGAAGTTACAGTGCTGCGACAGCGGCCGCGAGCGTCTTAACTTCCTCAACCGAGTATTCGTGCGTCTGAACGAACTGGTCGAGGCCTTCGGCCATCTGAGCAAACGACGCGTTTGTCCACTGGGCCAGCGGCTGGTCGTAGGTGTCGGGCTTGTGAATCGTGAGCCGCAGCTGCGACCCGGGCTTGAGACCTCGGTGGATGAGGTCAGGGATGCTGGTGTAAACGCCCGACACGCGCGTGGCGCCGGCGGAATCGAACTCTTCGACGATCCAGTAAAGCCTTCGAAACATCAGTGTTTTCCTTTGCGGGCGACATTGCCCCAATCCTAGACGCAATTATGGGCCAGAAAAGTCGCTATTCCAACTCCGTCCCGTTGACATTCAACGTGAAATGATAACCAAGCGTGTCCGCCGCCTTGCGGCACATCACCATGCGGCTCAAGAAGATTTCGAAATACTCCATCACCGAGGCGTAGGAGCTGTCGACCTCGAGCATCAGCTGGATGTTTTTGCGGTCTTCCGGCATTTCGATTCGGCTCTTCTGGACGGCGTAGTTCACGCGGTCGTGGATGTCAAACGTCTCCAGCAGCGGGTTCTGAACGCGCGAGAAGTGAACATCGCTCTTGTCGGCAATAATGAGCGCCGCCGACATGTTACTGATGGGGAGACCGGCGAGTTCCTCGTGGTTGCCGATGGCTCCGAGCACCGGGGCCAACTCATCGGGAGGCATGCCCATCTCGTTCAGGATGGTGAACGCAATGTTCGCGCCCGTCATCGGATGGTTCACTCGGTTGATCACGTTGCCGATGTCGTGCAGATAGCCGGCGATCTGGCCCAGTTCGATCTCGCGCGGAGATGTCCCGATCTTCTCAAGGATGTACTTCGTGATCGAGCTGACAATGCCGACATGGCGATGGCCGTGCTCGGTATAGCCCATCGCCTTCATCACGTCGTTGGCCCCTTCGATCAAGCGCTTGACCTTGGGATTGGCTTTGACTTCTTTGAGGGTGATCACGGTCGGGCGGCTGGGCGCCGACAGAGGTGCAGATTCGCTCACCCCTTGAGTTTAGCCGCTGGATCGGCTAACATCATTTTGTGGACCCAAACCGAACTCAGATGGGCGCGCCGATATCCGACCCGAACCGCACGATTATGGCGGGAGCGCCTTCGCTCGATGCCACGGTGACGATCAAGCCGGTGCAGTGCCCGGTGTGCAAGACGTTCAACCCGGCGGGCATGATGTTCTGCCAGGACTGCGGTCTGATCTTTGATCGCGCGCTACCCGGAGATGCGTTTGGGGCACCGGCGGTGCAGGTTCCCGTGTTGGTCGATGAGAACGGCCGCGAGTATCCCATTCGACCGGGTTCGAACTCGATCGGTCGCGAAGGCGACATCGCGATCAACGACGCCAAGATTTCGCGCCGCCACGCCGAGCTGGTGTTTGATGGCGGCGTGTTGACACTCACCGATGTCGGCAGCACAAACGGCACGAAGGTGAATGATGAGACGTTATCAGCGCCGTGCGTGTTGGCGGAAGGGGATCGAGTCGCGTTTGGTGGCGTGGTCCTTCAGCTGCGCTTGCCGGGCGGGGTTTCGGCTTCAGCGACCACGAGCTTTGCCTCGAACCGGACCGCCGCGATTGCCGCGCCGCCGACGGTTGCGCCCGTTGTTGCCGCGGTCGCCCATTGGGTGGGCGAAGATTTGCGCATCCCGCTCGGTTTAGGCGAGCACACGTTTGGCCGCAAGAGCGACAACGTGATCGCGATTGCTGATCCGTATGTTTCCGGTCGCCACGGCGTGGTGAACGTCAGCGAGGACGGCATAACGCTCACCGACACCGGTAGCACGAACGGCACGCTGGTGGATGGCGAGCGAGTTGAACCTAACGAGCCGATCACGCTGACGGATGAAACGGTCATCCGATTGGGCAGTCTGGAGTTCCGCGTGGAGCGTGCTTAGCCGCCGTCCTCGATTCCAATTGGCAGCCCCCTGATCTTCTTGAATCGATCACCATCTTTGGACACCCTGTTGACCGTGAGGAACAGTTTCACTCGAGCCGATACAGTGGAATCTGGATTTAACTTAAGTCGATCCATCGTCGCCAGTGCTTCGGCGTTGCCTTTGAGGAGATCGCCAAATCGAAGCGTTGCGCCTTTGTAAAGGTCACCGACCGTCAGATCGGTCTCCGCGTAATCTGACAAGTCCTGTGAAAGCAAGTGCGAGAGCGGACCTTCCAACATCGCGCGAAGGGCTTCCTTTGCGCTTCGATCATCCATCACGAGTGGAACAACCCCTGGCGACCGGCTGAAGTCGCGCATCACATGCTCGAAGGTTTCTCGGTCAAATGAGCCCATGATGAACACCAAGCTCGACGCAAGCCGGCGATCAAGCAGATAGCCAATCTTAAATGTCGTCCGTGCCTTCTCGACGATCTCACCCAGCGTGAGCATCTCACCCTCGGCGAAGTCCAGTTCACCACTGGGCGACGGTTGGTAAGGTGCTGCTTGCCCCAGCCCGCTTGCCCCGGTGAGGATGCGCTGAGCGTCCTCGTCAGACAATTCTTCCTGGATGACCCGTGGTCGTTGAGTGCGGTTCTTGACCATCTTTCCCGGCTGAGATGGGTCTTCGTGGTCGTAGGCGGGAGCGGCCTTGAGTTGGATGAACGTGTTTGAATAGTCCTTCGCGGCCGTCCCTGCGTTCATTGCTGGATACTCGCCTAGCAGGAGGCTCAGATACCAGCGCTTCTCGGCGGGAACAAGACTGAGCGGGAGCCCGTCTCCGGTCATCCGCTGGACGAGGTCTTGCGGCATGCCTGCGACAAAGTTCGCCAGCGAAGCGGCGGGATTAGAGGTCATCGGTCTTCCGGATGCCGTTAGATCTCGCTTGAAGACTTGAACGCCCTGAATCTCCTGGTACTGACGGGCGTAGGCGTCCGCGATGAGAGTCAGACCTTCGCGACCGATGGCGGATGTCACCCCGACTGGTGGGGCAACATCCGTTCGGACATCGAACACGATCGCGGTCTTCTCGTTCTTGCCGAGTTCCCGCAGCGCGGCCCGCCAAGCCGCCTTTCGCTCCGCTTCGTGCTTCTCCAGCGCTTCGCGTTGACGCTGCTCAGGATCCTGTGAGTTACCTGGAGCCTGAGTAACCGCCAACGCAGTTACAATTGCCAACAGGAGCGAAAGGCCATACTTCACGACTAGTTTCCTCCTTGGCCGCCACCCGACGCGGGCGTGTAGGAATCCGCATACCACGCTCCACTGGTGTTGTAGTAGGTTCCGGTGGACCCGTGGGCAAATCTCAAGTGATCAAATTTGCCAGCGAATGATAAGTCGGGCCGCACTGAAGTGCGGGTGTAGCCGTGCTGGGTGCCTTCAGGAACCACGAAGTACGTCGGTCGGTTGTGCACGGAGCCCCCGTAGATAGTGGCCATCGTCGGGTGATTGGCCACCTCTTGATGGTAAACGACGTCCCAATGGGGAAGGGGGCCAGATTCGCCCCAAGGTGTTCCATGCACCCCGAAGGCCAACTCGTCCGCAACGCACAACGCGCTGAGACCAACGAGAACTGCAGATAAGCTGAGATTCCTCATGAGTGATTTTTACCCCCCTCTCCTTTTTTTGTCGTGTCAAGAGGTATGCAAAGATTTGTCTTTTTTCTTGCTCACTGCAAAGATACCCTGTGGCGTTAGCCGAATCCCGAGTCGTTACCGCGCGATTGATGCGTGGCTCGCCGGTTCAATTTCGGGTACACCTTGCGGTGAACTATGGCCGCCGTTGCTTCTGAGACCGTGAACCTGGTGATCAACGATGTTGAGATCGCCGTCCCCAAGGGCGAACTGATCGTCGAGTCGGTCAAGCGGTTGGGGCTTGAAATCCCGATTTTCTGCTATCACCCGCGGATGAAGCCGGTCGGCATGTGCCGCATGTGCCTCGTCGAGGTCGGATTCAAGCAGCCCGACGGCTCTGTGCGCAAGATGCCCAAGCCGCAGGCCGCCTGCACGCTACCCGCACAGGACAACATGGTCGTGTACACCGACACCGAGATGGTGCACCGCGACCGAAAGGGCGTCCTTGAGTTTCTGCTGATCAACCACCCGCTCGACTGCCCGATCTGCGACCGCGGCGGCGAATGCCCGCTCCAAAACAACACGCTGTTTTACGGCCCTTCGACGAGCCGCTTTATCGAAGTCAAGCGCCACGCGCACAAGGCGTTCCCGCTTTCGAAGTTCGTAACGCTCGACTTGGAGCGATGCATCCAGTGCGGTCGCTGCGTGCGGTTCACCGAAGAGATTTCCGGCGATTCTGAGCTTGCGTTCCGCTTCCGTGGCGCTTCGATGCAGCCGTCGACGTTCGAGCTTCGCGACTTTACGAGCAAGTTCAGCGGCAACGTCATCGAGATTTGTCCGGTTGGAGCGCTCACGAACCGCGAGTATCGGTTCCGCGCACGACCGTGGGACCTGCAAACCAAGCCTGCGATCTGCGTCGAATGTTCGAATGGTTGCGCGGTCTGGTTTGACTACCGCGTGAATCGAATGGTGCGCATCAACGGGCGCACGAACGAGGCGGTCAATGAAGAGTGGACCTGCGACCGGGGCAAGTTCGGTCACGAGCATTACAACGCCGACAACCGCCTCACGACGCCGCTCATCCGGAAGGGCGATCGGCTCGAAGTGTGCGACTGGCCGACCGCCTATGCGGCGATCTTTGGCGCGTTTGGCGTCGGCGGCGACAAGGTCGCGATGCTTACCGGGCCGACCGTTTCGAACGAAGGCCTGTACCTGCTGAACAAAGTGATGCGCGAAAAGTTCGGCTCCTCGAACGTGGACTATCGCCGCACGAAGCATCGGCTGGGCGCGGGATCGGTTCCGACCGCGATTGCTGACCTCGAAGACAAATCAGCGATCTTGGTCTTCGGCAACTCACCCGCGGACGACATTCCGATCATCTTCCTTCGCATCCGCAAGGCGTGGTTCAAGCACGGCACCCGCGTCGTGGTTGCTCACTCGCACGAGACCGACGCCGACTCCTTTGCCGATGTGGTCTTGCGCTATGCGCCGGGCACCGAAGGCGCGCTCGCGCAGGCCTTGGTCGCGGCCAAGAATGGTGGCGCGGTGGCCGAGCACGCCCAAGCCTGCGGGGTTGACGAAGCTCGAATCCGCGAGGCGGTCGCATTGCTTCAAGGTGACTTTGCTATCGTAACGACGGATACCATTTTGAACTCAGACACGGGCGTGGACGCGCTGACGGCGCTGGGTTCGCTGGGCGGAGAACTCAACCGCTACGCTCTGGGCGGCAACGATCAAGGCGCCGCGGAACTGGGGCTCAACACGGGCGACACCGCCGCGATTCTGGCCGGTTGCGCCGAGGGCTCCATCGAAGCGCTCTGGTTGGCGGGAGCCGATCCGTTTGCGTTTGGCGATTCCGACGGTGTTGGGGTGACGGCGGCGCTGGAGAATGTCGGCTTCTTGGTTTATCAAGGCACTCACCAGACCGAAGCGATGGGCTACGCAAGCGTCGTGCTCCCGATGGCCGAACCCGCCGAAGGCGATGGCACCTTCGTGAACGCCGAGCGTCGACTTCAGGAGCTCAAGGGCGTGATTGACCCTCCGGGCGAAGCCAAAGCAGCTTGGCGGCTGGGGGCGGAACTCGCTTTGCGCGCAGGCATGACCAAGCCGTACTTCAATGCGTGGGAAGTGACGGCGGACGCATTCCCTGGGGCTACGCTTGGCGAGCGACTTACGAAGTAGCCTTTAGCGAAAAGCTCGTGCCGCATCCACAACTGCGAGCGGCATTCGGGTTGTCAAATCGGAAGCCGCCCCCGATGAGGTTGCCGGTGTATTCGATCTCGGTGCCCTCGAGAATCGGGGCCGAACGCGGATCGCACACCAGCGTCACGCCGTCTTCAAGCTCGCAAACCAAGTCGCTCTCGCGCGGCAAGTCTTCCGGGCGCATCACGTACTCGTAGCCGGAGCAGCCGCCGCCCTTCACCCCAATCCGCAACACCGACTTGCCCTGCCGCTGGAGCAGATGCCGAACGCGATTCAAAGCTCCCTCGGTCAACCGGTACGGGAACTCGCTCACGACGTGCGCCCCCGAATGCCGGTCGGGATGACGCCCAAGCGCGTGATCGGCACTTCGGGCTCGTCGCGGATGATGTCGGCAAGCGAAATCTCATCAAGCACGGCATCAACCGCGTCCTGAACCCGCGACCACAGCGAGCGAATCGTACACGCGAACGAGTGCGCGCAGACATCGCCCTTGCCGCTGTGCTTGCCGCAAAACTCCTCGTCGTACAGCCGCCCGCCAAGATGCGCGAGGACCTCGTTGACGTTGATCAGTTCGGCCGGGCGCGCCAACGCATAACCGCCCGTTTGGCCGCGTGTGCTGGTCACGAATTGCCCTTGGCGCAACAGCATGAGCAACTTGGCGACGTGCGCCTCGGTCAGCCCTTCGCGCCGGCTGATTTCGGGAATCGTGATGCCCGCCTTCCGGCCAACCGCCACCAGGCACCGCAACCCGTATTCTTCTTGCGCGGAGAACTTCATCTACATCAATCCTAGCATCAACTTGATATCGTCCGAGATTCGGTCGAGGGTGAACGGCGGTTCCCACGTGAGTTCTACCGACACCTTTCCTACGCCGGGTGTCTCGCGGGCCGCCATTTCAACTTCGCCAGGTAGCGACTCCGCGACCGGACATGCGGGCGATGTGAGCGTCATGACGATGTGAGCGTCGCCTTCATCGCTCACGATGATGTCGTAGATGAGGCCCAGATCATAGACATTAACGGGAATCTCGGGGTCGTAGACCTGCCGAATCTGCTCGACGATCTCGCTCTCCAGCACTCGCTTCTGAATGGGATTCAGCGGGGTGGGGGTCGACGGGGTGGGTTCGATGGGCTTGGGCATAACGTCTACTCCGTCGAGGCTTGCTTGGCTCCGTGAAGGGCGGCATGGAGCGTGTGCCAAGCGAGCGTGGCGCACTTCACGCGCATGGGAAACTCGCGCACACCGGCAAATGCCTGGAGCTTTTCGAGCCCCTCCTCGGGAAAGCCATCCAACGCGCTCTCATCCGTAAGCATGGCGTGGAATCGGTTGAAAATCGCTTCGGCTTCGGGAAGGGGCTTTCCGATGAGCGCTTCGGTCATCAGGGACGCGCTGGCGGTGGAGATCGCACAGCCGTGCCCAACGAAGCTGACATCCTCCACGACGCCGTCTTTCACCGTGGCGTACACGTGAATCTGATCGCCGCACAGTGGATTATGCCCGTCCGCTTCGTGGCTGGCATTCTCGATGATGCGACGATTTCGGGGGGCGCGGTTATGATCGAGAATGAGATCCTGGTAAAGCTCGCTCAGCATCCAAACACCTCTAGGACCTTCTGCAAAGCCCGGACCAAATCGTCGATATCCTCGCGAGTGTTGTACATCGCCAGCGATGCGCGGGCGGTTGCGGGCACGCCGAGGCGCACCATCAGCGGCTGGCAGCAGTGATGCCCCGTCCGGATCGCCACCCCCTCCATGTCCAGGATCGTGCCAATGTCGTGCGGGTGGGCGCTGGCGAGGGTAAAGCTGATGGTTCCCGCCTTGCCCGCAGCCGTGCCGTGGATCTTCAGGCCTGGGACTTCGGCAAGCCGCTCGTGGGCGTAGTGCGTGAGTTCGGCCTCAAGGTCGTGGGCGTCTTCCAGCCGGGGATCGAGGAATTCGATCGCGGCACCAAGGCCGATCGCATCCGCGATGTTGGGGGTGCCGGGCTCAAACTTATCGGGCAGGTCGGCATAGGTGGTCTTTTCGAAGCTGACGGAACGGATCATGCCGCCGCCGAGCTGATAGGGGGGCATGGCCTCAAGGAGGGCCCGCTTGCCGTAGAGCGCGCCGATTCCGGTCGGGCCGTACATCTTGTGGCTCGCCAGCGTGTAAAAGTCGACGTCGAGCGCTTGGACATCCACGCGGACATGGCCCAATGCTTGAGCTCCATCGACGAGCACCTTCGCCCCCGCCGCATGAGCGAGCCGAGTGATCTCGGCGATGGGATTGACGGTCCCGAGCACATTGCTCACGTGAGTGACGCCAACCATCTTCACGCGTTCGTCGAGTAACTGGGCAAACGCGTCCATGTCGAGCGAGCCATCGTCAAGAATCGGGACGACGATGATCTCCGCGCCGGTCTGTTGAGCGGCGACCTGCCACGGAACGATGTTTGCGTGGTGCTCCATGTGGGTGAGCAGAATGCGGTCGCCGGGGCGAAGGAAGGTGCGGCCCCAGCTTGCGGCAACGATGTTGATCGCCTCCGTGCTACCCTTGGTGAAGATGACTTCGGCGTCCTCGCGGGCGTTGATAAAGTGCTTCAGAAGCGCTCGAGCGTTCTCGAACTGGTCGGTCGCGCGTTGGCTGAGGGCATGAACGCCACGGTGGACGTTCGCATGTGAGTTCAGATAGTAGTTGCTGATCGTGTCAATGACGACGCGGGGCTTCTGGGTAGAGGCGGCATTGTCCAGATACGCCAACCGCTTCCCGCGGATGGTCTGAGCCAAGATCGGGAACTCGTCGCGGATCGTAGCAAGCGCGGGGGCGACCATTCCGCTTAATTGTACGCTTTTGTCAAGATTGATGTCCCAAGTGACGAGTTGTGATTGACGAGTGACGAGTGTTTAAGCTTCGCGCCACAGGAACCCACGAGGTCGCCGGGTGGTTTTTCCCGGCGCAAAGCTGCAACCACGGAAGCCAACGAGGCGCGCGGGGGACTTGTACCGCGCTTCCCCTAAGTCGCCTAGTGGGTCCCCGGCATGATTCAGCTGGCGCGGGGAAAAACCACCCCGCGACCTCGTGGGGGCTTCGGAGGCGAGGCAAAAACCATCCTCGCGCCTCGTTGCTTGCGTAGGTTACAGCTGGGCGCGGTACAAGACCCCCGCGCACCTCGTTTAGCTTTCGGCGCGTTACAACCTCACCGGCTCTTGGCGAACTCCGCGTCGATCCGCGCGGCGGTGGTCTTGAGAATGCGCTCGATATCCGCTCCGTTGAGGATGCTCTGCATGGCGCTGGTGCCGTGCTTCTCCACAATCTCATACCCTTCGATGCGCGAGCCCGCCGGTGGCCGGCCGGTGGGGATGATCGGCAAGAAGGCGCGCTCGATGAGAGCCTCAGGCCCTGCCGGTTTCGACTCCTCAAGCCCCGCCCGCTCTTGGCTGATATCGATCCGGGCGCAGACGGCAATGCCCGTCGTCTGATAGTCTCGCTGCACGGCTTGTGAAGTCCACATCTTGATGTACTTCCAGGCAAGATCGGCGTTCTTGGCACCCCGCGGAATACCGTAGGCCGACATGTACAGAACCGTGTTCGAGGTCGGCGTATTGTGGGGAAGTTCGACGACACCCAGCCGCTCCCACTTGATGTTCTTGGCGTTCTTGTAGCCGACGATGGCCCAATGCCCCGAGACCGTCATCGCCGCTTGGCCATTGGCGAAGAGATCGACGCCGAGCGATGCGGTTTCGCTGAGGGTTGGAGCGACCCGGTGCTTCGTCGCGAGGTCTCGGAGGAAGGTGAAGGTCTCAATGTTTTCCGGAGAGTCAAACGTGCCTGCGGCTCTTCCGTCGGGCGAGAGCACTTCCCCACCATTGTTCCACAGCCACATCACCCAACCGGGCATCCAGTTGGAGAACGAGAAACCGTAGACCTTGCCACGGGTGAGTTGTTCCGCGGTGCGGAGGAAGTCGTCGAAGTTCCATCCCGCCTTCGGATAGGGCACCCCAGCAGCGTCGAAGAGGTCCTTGTTGTAGTACATCACCATCGGGGTGAAGTCGTTCGGGATGGCGTAGATGGCCTCGCCGCGCTGATACGTGGCGAGCACGTTTTGATAGTAGTCCGTGAGCTTAAACTTAGGATCGTTCTCAATGAAAGGGCGCAAGTCTTGGAGGAGGCCATTATTCACAAAGACAGCGGCGCTACTCGCGTCGACAACCATGACATCGGGCTGCGCTCCGGCGGTGAAGTTGAGGAGCATCTTGGGCACGTATTCGCCCGGGATGCCTTCGATCTTGACCTTGGCCCCGTGCTCTTCGCCAAACTGTCGATTCTTAGCCTGCACCATCTGCTCGAAGGGGCCGTCATCACCCGCGCCTCCCCAGTTGGAAACGCGCAAGACGTTGTCACTGTCTTCGGCTGCTCCGCATCCGACCAGCAGCACCGCTAAGGCCAGCCACGCCCTTCTCATGCGGTGAGGATACCGGGTTGGTTCGGGTTGGTTCGGGTTAGCCGTAAGGAGGTTGCTCCCCTCAAGAGGGGAGGGATTCTCAATCAGATCATCCGGCCAACCCTAACCAACCCGAACCAACCCGAGCCAATCCCCTACTTCGCCTGAGCCGTGGCGAGCGCCTCATGGTGCTCGTAATGCTCGCTGGCGGCTTGGGTTAGCGTGGTGAAGTGGGCACCCTTGCTGCGGAAATACTCGATCGTCTTGGCGAGATCGTCGCAAGAGTCGTGGTAGTCGCGGAGGCCGAGGCAGATGACTTCGCGGTTCATGTTCGCTTCGAAGAGCGGAACCAGCGCGTCGAATCCGTGGTGCAGGTAGCCATGCATGCCGTTGTGAGTGGCGACAGGCACGTGCAGAACCTTGTTGCTGCCTTCCTTCTTCAGGTCGGCGGCATCGGAGTGATACGGTTCGTGCGGCGCGCCAGTCCAGTCCACAAACATCTTGTATTCGGCATCCGGAACGACCGAGCTATCGACGATAATGCCCATGTCTTCGAGATACTTGATGTCCGACGGCAGGAGGGCGAAGCCGCCTGCGCGGAACGACGTCGCTTTCATCAGGTGGGACTTGAGCGTGTCCTTGGCGATCCACATGATGTTGCATCGCTCCTTCTCGTCCTCGACATAGCCGCGCTCGTTCTCGAAGTTGACCTTCATACCGAACTCGTGCCAGCTAGGAATTTTGTGGACGAACTCGTGGTAGTACAGGTTGGTGTTGGCGCTGGGGTCCTTCATGGAAACGTGGATGAGCCACGTCGCGGGGACAAACGCGCTTTCGAGAATCTTGACGTAATCGCTGGTGTAGCAGCGGTCGTGATGGGCACCTTCGCAGTCAATCGTGAGAACAACATTCGGCATAGCTATCTACCGTCTCCTTCCTTCACCCGGACCTGGTCGTTCGTGATGTCGAAGGTCAACCGCTGGTCCAAAATCTGCACTCCACGAAGCGTGATCCGCTTCCAGATTTTTGGGAGTCGTGGGTTTACATTCAGCCATCCGCCGTTGCGGAGTGGCATGCTCCACTTCGCGTCCGGGTTCTGCTGATAGTCTATCCGAAATCCGGCGAATCCGTAGAGCACCGTCTGCAGGCAGCCACCCGCTCCGGTCACGAAAACCGTGGTGTCCTTGTTGCGGAATTCGCTGAAGAGGCCATCCTTCAGAAAGGGCCGCCAGCCGCGACGCCACTCCTCAAGAGCGAGGTCGGGGTCGCCGAATCGTGCACGGGCGGTGGCATGCATGGCTTCGCCCATCGCGGGGCCGAGGGGGTCGAGTTTTGCGGCGTAGCGGGCGAGTAGGTTGGTCGCTTGCCGTTCGGCGTCCGGATTCTGCAGTGGATAGACCGACAGTAATACGTTGGCTTGCTTGAAGACCTTCTGGCGCTCGCCTTCGTAGGCGATGAAGCCACGGTCGCTCTTGGGCAGATTCAGTTGCGGCGTCTCGGCGCTGCGTTCCCAGCTTCGCCGGTTGAGCGTCCATTGAGCGAGGAGGTTGGTGTAGAGCTCGTTGTCAACGAGCTTCCATTCATCGACGCCCATCACGTTCTTGAGGTCGAAGGCACCGTCCGCGTTTGGCGTGATCTTTCCTCGCCAAAAGGTCTGAAGTTCACCCTCGATCTTGGCGACTTGGGACTCCGACGCAAGTCCAAACCAGGTCCCTTGGTGGAGTGCCCAGAGCACCGCGCCGTTGACGTGGATTTGGTTGCGAAACTCGGGTGGTGCGAGTTCTGTTCCGGACCGACCGGATTGCCAGGGGTAGGGGGTTGGGCGGGCGAGTCGGTAGTCGAGGATCGTCTTAGCGCGGGCGGGATCGAGCAAGAGCAGGCTCGGGAAGACCCACATCTCGGCGTCCCAGAACACGCGGCCGCCGTACGTGCCGGAGCTCGTGCCGTAAGGACTCACCGACACTTTCGAGTCGGGATGGGTGCTCATCGCGAGTGTGGCGCGGAAGATGTTGATGGCTTGCTGATCTTCGACCGGGCCATCGATCAGGACGGGTGCGAGGTCGAAATCCGGCACACTAACGGGCGCACCCTCCGCGTGGGATTGGCCCGCCGCAAGCTCGATCTCGCCATATCGACCCGCGGACTTGGCGGTGAAGGTCGTGATCTGATCTCCCGACCCCACCGATACCGTCTCGATTTCGAGCCCCTTGAACTGGTAACGGTGCGTGACCGTGCCGTTGCGCAAGTCCCACCGACGCTCGTAACCCTCCGCCTCAGGAACGATCTCTTCCCCATTCCAAGTCCGGCGAACATGTTTGACGTCAACGGTGGTCCAAAGGTCTGGCCCGTGTTCAGCGGGTCGCTGGAAGGTGACCATGCGTCCGTCGGCGCTCAACCGCCTCCCCACTAAGCCATCGCTCACCCACGCCATGTTTGCGCTCTTGGGATCGTGCGAAACGACGACCCAGGGGTCGACGGGAGATTTTGGATTTTGGACTTTGGATTTTGGATTGGGGGTAGCCGAAGGACCGCATCCGGCTAACACAAGCCCAATCGCCAACCAGCTATTCCACCAAAACCTTGATCTCACGGTGCGCATCCTCCAGCGGTATCCACAACAACGCCAGCAGTCCCGGAATCGAGCCGACGAGCACCATCCAAAACACGCCCGAGTAGCCAAAGTTGGCCTGAACCACGCCGCTCAGAATCCCGGCGATTGCGATGCACAGCGCCCCCATCCCGGTGCCGATCGCGTAGTGGCTGGTCACGAAGTTTCCGCGCTGGGCCACCCACATCAGATAGATCATGTAGCCCGCGAAGCCGAAGCCATAGCCAAACTGATCGACGAACAGCATTCCGCCGAGCATCGGGCTGATTTCACCCACCCAAGGGAGCACCTGCGGCTGCATCGGCAGTTTGCCGTAGCTCGCGAGCAGATAAAGAACATTCGGTACGTGCATCGCGAGCGCGAGGGGAATGAACGCCCGCCGCAACCCAATCTTCGACACCACCCAACCGCCGGTGATGCCCCCGAGAATGATGCCAATCACCCCAAAGCCGCCGCTCAGGATGCCGAGTTGCTCGTTGGCAATCGCCAGTCCGCCCTTGTCCACCGCGTCCTTCAGGAACAGAGGTGTGATCTTGCCGACCATGGCTTCGCCGAAGCGATAGAACAGGATGAAGAAGAGGATCGCGGCGATGCGGTCCTGGGCGAAAAACGAGCCCAGTGCCTGGCCCATGGTGTGCCCACGGATCAGCCTCCTCGCCGCCAAGAAGGACCCGACGGCAATCGCTCCGGCGACGATGAGCTGTACCACCTCGGTCATGATCGGCGACCCGATCTGACCACCTTCGATGACACCCATGAGTTGCGGGATGCGATTGTCGTCGGGCAACTTCCAGCCGGGCATGATGCCCGTCGCGGTCGTGATCGCATGGGCCACGAGCCGCACGATCGCGTTTGCGGTGAAGTATCCGCCCAGCGCAACCCCGAGCAGCGACAGCGTCTGCTTTAGAATGGTCGCGGTTTCGGAACGATCCGACTTCGGGACGTCAAGCTCAGGCCGGGGCAAAAGTGGTCGGAGGGCCAAATGAGCCACGGCATATACCGCGAGCCCGAGGAAGATCACGATCGGCCACGCCTGCTCGGCGGGTCGGTCGCGCATCAGCACTCCCGCAACAAACACCAGGAGACTTGCGGCAAAGAGCCGCCCCAGGCGGTAGAACGTGGACATAAACCCCGCGAACTTCGCCTGCTGGATCTTGGTGGTCGATAGGATCACAAAGCCATCGGTAGCAATGTTGGTCAACGCACTGGCGACAGCCGTCAAGCCGAGGATGACCAGCGAGAACTCAAAGGCGTTCGGCGTTTGCAGGGCAAACGCGGCCAAACACAGTCCGAGCGCGATCGCAAGTTGGCCACCGAGAATCCAGCCGCGCTTGGTGCGGTTGAGGTCCACGAGCGGCCCGAGGATCATCTGGAGCGACCACGGCAACGCGATCAGCGACGTCCACCGAGTGATCGATTCGTTCGCGATGCCGAGGTCCTTGTAGGCGATGACGGCGACCTCCTGGATCAGCGTCACTGGCACCGCCTGCATGAAGTACAGCAGCGGGATGAAACGCCAGGGATTGGCCGAACCGACGGGGTCGCTCTTCAACCCTGGCGATTTACCCTACCAGCGCTCTGACCTGCGCACTTCATCCTTGCGCACGACATCCCGCAGGTAGTCCGCGATCGCGGCGGGCCACTCGGAATCGCGTTTGCGCTCGGATTGGAATGCGGCAATGGCTCGTCGCTCCCAAGACGGGGCTTCGCTCGCCCGGCCCAAGATGCGTGCGCAACGGCCTCGAAACGCGAGCAGTTCCCAGTCGTACTTATGCTCCTTCAGCAGGCCGTCAATCTCCTTCTGGAGCGGGCGGTAGAGGCTCGGATACTTCGAATCGCTTCGCACAAGGTGTCCCTTCTGGAACCGATAAATCTCGGGCCAACGCGGCTGGGCGGCGTGCGACAGGGTCATTCCGATGACATTCACCCCGCCAACTTCAAGCCGCCCGTCACGGTCAAGATCATCAATCCACAGCGGATCGTGCGCATGGATCACGTTGGAAACTCGCCACCCACTCGGCGTCTCGCTGAGCACCTGCAAGAACGAGGGTGTCCAACTCGCGCCATAGAACACGCCGATCATCACGACTTCCGGTTTTCCGTCCTTGTCGAGATCGCGAACGTAGAGGCTCGCTTCGTTCATCTCGCTCTCGTCCCAGTCCGGGCGCTTCAGGTTGGCGGTCGTAAACAGGTTCTTGCCGCCGCGCATCACGGACATCCGCACATTGACGAACGGTCGGACGGGGTCGTCGCCCTCGGTCTGCCGGTCGCCATGAGCGATCACCCAGCGATCCCCCAGCCTCACCATGTGCGCGACCACGCGCTTAGGGTGACTGGCCTCAAACGAGGTTTTCGCGGCCCCGAACTGCCGCGAGAAGGCAGCGCGCTGGGGAAGACCACCTTCTTCCAAGGCAATGGTCGCTTCGGCGTAGTTCCCGAGCTCAAAATGGACCCGCCCGAGCACTCGCTGGGTTTCAGGGCGAGGGCCATACTTGGCGAGCACTGCCTCGGCCGCCTCGAGGGCATCAAGGGCGGCAAAGTACCGCGCTCCGTAATCACCATCCGCGTAGCCGGGGCCTCGTTCGACCCTGGCGACCTGCCGCTCGACCCACGCGAGCGACTTCTGATAATCCGCGTCCTGAACCAACCCCAGCAACAATCCAATCATCAGGGGTTCTAGACGGGCAGCCCCACCCGTGCGTATCGGTGAGTCACGGGTACGCTCACGCCATGGCCGAGTCCCCCTCCTACCGAGCCGCTGGTGTCGACATTGATGAGGCTCAACGTGCGCTCCGCGCCGTCGTGCCGACGATTCAAGCCACCTACAACGAGAATGTCGTTGCCGGCGTCGGCGGGTTTGGCGGACTCTTCCGCGCCAACTTCCCGGACTGCGAACATCCGATCCTCGTGAGTTCCATCGACGGCGTGGGCACGAAGACCAAGGTTGCGGCCATGGTGGGGTGGTATGAGGGTCTGGGCCACGATATCGTGAACCACTGTGTGAACGACATCCTTTGTCAGGGCGCTCGTCCCCTGTTCTTTCTCGACTATTACGGGACGTCGCGGTTGCAGAGCTCGCAATTCGAGTCGGTGCTTCGCGGTATGGCGGCGGCTTGCTCCGAGGTGGGTGCCGTCCTGATCGGCGGGGAGACCGCCGAAATGCCGGGCGTGTATCACGACGACGAGGTGGACGTCGTGGGTGCGATTGTCGGAGTCGTCGACGCCGACCGGAAGCTCCCGCGAGGAAAGCCTTCTGCGGGTGACGCCATCATTGGCATTGCGAGTAGTGGTCTGCACACGAACGGATTTTCTTTAGCCCGAAGGGCGCTACTCGAAATGGGCGGTATGTCGGTGCGTGACGAAGTCCCTGGCCTCGGCCGTAGCCTGGGCGAGGAACTGCTCACTCCACATCGCTGCTACTACAGGGCGGTGTTTCCGTTGCTTCAGGAGCTCCCGCAGATCTACGCCCTCGCGCACATTACAGGCGGCGGTCTCTATGACAACTTGCCGCGAGTCTTGCCTTCCGACTACCAAGCCATCATCGAGCGGCGGTCTTGGTCACCGCTGCCCATCTTCAATCTGATCCAAGATGTCGGTGGCATTTCTGATCCTGAGATGTACCGCGCATTCAACATGGGCATCGGCATGGTCCTGCTCGTGGATAAGGAGTTTGCGGCGGCCGTCGTCCAGCGTCTCAACGAAGCGGGTGAAGCGGCCGCCATCATCGGCTCGGTTCAGAAGGGTCCGAACGACGTTCAGATCATCTGAGGTTAGGCTGACTTGCGGGCCTTGGCCTGCTCGATGCTGGCTCGGAGGGCTTCCATAAGGTCCATGACTTGCGCAGGCTCGTCGGGCGCGCTGACCAGTTCCTTGCCTTCGAGCTTGGCCGAGATAAGCTCGGTGAGCGCCTCGCGATACGCGTCCTTGTACTCCTTCGCGTCGAAGTCACCGGCAAGCAGGTCGACGAGCGCCTCCGCCATCTTCTGCTCGGCATCGGTAAGCGTCACGTCCACGTCGGGCTTGTCCAGTTGCACCCGAAGTTCGTCGGCGTAGAACAGCGTCTCCAGCATCAGGTTGCCGCCCTGCGCGCGAAGCGCACACAGTTGCTCGCGTTTCCGAATGGTGATGTGGGCAACGGCTGTCAGTCCCTTGGATTTCATGGCGTGCATCATCAGCGCGAACGGCTTCTTGCCGAGGTCCTCCGGCTCGAGCACATAGGACGAGTCGTAAAACACCGGGTCTATTTGCTCCCCCTGAACGAACTGAGCCACTTCGATCGTACGCTTGCTGGGCAAGGGCACCTTTTCGAAGTCTTCCTCGGTCATCTCCACGTATTGGCCCTTGGTGTACTCGTAGCCCTTGATCACCTCATCACCGGCGACTTCGCGCTGACAATGCGGGCACCAGCGCTGACGCTTCAGTCGGCTCTTGCACACTTGGTGGAGTTCATTGAACGAGATGTCCTTCGAGGATGTGGCGGGATACATCCTCACCGGGATGCTCACCATGCCAAAACTCACGACACCGTTCCAGATTGATCGGGCTGCCATACGTGAAGGATACAACACTCGACGCGTCCTTTCGATACGGTGTCTCGTCTGGAAGGGCAGTGGCAACCATCGACGGCAATCTTTGGGAGTTTAACTTCGCGAGAGTCCGGATCGTGGACGTGAGCGATGACTACCGGTTCATGCAACCGCCGATGCCGTCTGATTTCTATCCTGTGCTGGAAGAGCTATGGTTGCCTGCGCACGATCTTGACCGGCTGCTCGCCAAAGATGATCTGCTCCAGGGCTATCTCTACGATTGGCACGAGTGCCCGCTTGACGGACTGGGCGAGTGGACGGTGGGGGTCGTAAGCGCACAACTCGCGAGCGAACTCATGCACGGTTAGCGTTCGAGCCCGACGGCTTTGGCCAATCGCTCAACATCCTGTTTGCCCAAAAGTCGGCACTGCCCAGGCGTCATGCCCTTGATCCTTAGGAAGCCGATTCGGACCCGAACGAGACGGGTCACGGGGCAGTTGATCGCTTCGCACATCAGCCGGATCTGCCGCTTCTTGCCCTCGTGAAGAACGAACTTCAGCTTGGAACTGGAGGCGCTACGGTCCGGTCGCGAGAGCATCTCAACCTCGGCAGGTCGGGTCTTGCCGCCCTCGATGTAGATGCCGCGGCGGAGCCGTTCGATATCTTCCGGCTTGGGGACGCCCTTGACGACGACCTCGTATTCCTTGTCGATGCCGTAGCGCGGATGGGTCAGGCGGTTGGCAAGCTCGCCGTCGTTGGTCAGGAGCAGGAGGCCCTCGCTGTTCATGTCGAGTCGGCCGACCGGCTTGAGAGTGACGCCCAAATCGGGCAAGAGGCGTTTGACGGTAGGACGCCCTTGGGGGTCAAACAGGGTCGTGACGTAGCCTTGCGGCTTGTTCATGACCACGACGTACAGCCCAGGTCGCGCGAGCGGTTCGCCGTCGACGGTGACTTCGTCGTCATCCGTGACTACAACGCCCATTTGCTTCACTTGTTCGCCATTAACGGCAACGCGTCCGGCGCGGATCAGGTCTTCGGCAGCGCGGCGACTACAGAGTCCAGAGGCGGCAATACGTTTGTGGAGGCGCTCACTCATGATTCAATCACTCGGCGGAAGAAGCGGTTTCGCTGGGATCGCATTCCGGCCCAAAATGCAAGAAAGGCGAGCGCACCGAGGGCCATGGGCATCCGCGCTTGTTTGGTTTCCGGAGCTTCGACGCGGAAGCGCGACACGACTGGAATACGATCCGTGCGTTGTCCATCCGACACCTCAAGCATTCCGACGACCTGGCCGGCAGCGATCGGGATGGACAGACCCTTGGCCGGGATCAACTTGGTTTGAACCGGTGCGGCGTCACCGGGTTTCACCATTTGCCGGAAGGACCGGACAGGGATTGGGGTGATGGCGTGACCATCCTCAAGCTCGATGACTTCTCTCAGCGGCTCGCCGGCCAAGACCGGTCGTTGAGGTTCGAAGGTCTTGAAGCCCCAGTTGATCAGATCCATCGTGTCGCTTCGCCACGCGTCGCTCTTCATGACGACGCTGATGAGGCGATAACCCAACCGAGATGAACTTCCGACAAAGCACATGCCCGCCGGGCGGGTGTAGCCGGTCTTGATGCCATCGGCGGTCGGATCGTCACTCAGGAACTTGTTTCGGCTAACAATGTGGGTGTCCGTTTGGCCAGGCTCGCGGGCGATGGTGGCCCTCCGGGTTCGAACGAGCTCCCGAAACTCTGGATAGCGCATGGCGGCGCGGGCGATGATTGCGAGGTCGCGCGCAGTGGTGTAGTGCTCGGGGTCGTGCAGACCGTGTGGGTTCTTCCAGTTCGATCCGGTGCAGCCGAGTTGGCGAGCTCGCTCGTTCATCAGCTCGCAAAACGCTTCGACCGATCCGGCCACATGGATCGCCCCAGCCGCGCTCGCATCGTTTCCGCTTCGGAGCATGATGCCGGCGAGCAGGTCCCTGATGGTCAACTTCTCGCCTGCCTTCAGGTTCAGCGATGACTCGCCTACCTTCTCGATGTCGATTGGCGCGCGCACGATTTCGTCGGGGCGGCACCGTTCCATCAGAAGCAGGGCGGTAAGCATTTTGGTAGTCGAGGCGGGAAAGACGCGCTCGTCGGCCCGTTTCTCGAAAAGCACCTGACCACTGGATTCGTCGATCAAGATGGCGGCTTGACAGCTCAAAGCTGCGGCATCAGGAAGGGGCGGTCGTGGGGCAGGTACAGGAGCTTGGGCGGAGGCCGCGCTGCTGAGCACGAGCCAACCTGCGATCGCCAAGGAAAGCCCCCTCATGACAACGAGTCTACTTGATTCAACGCAGGTGCCCGATCAGTAGCGCGATGTCGGACGGGCGCACGCCGGGCACGCGCGATGCCTGGCCAATCGTCTCCGGCTGGACGCGCGTGAGCTTCTCGATGGACTCATAACTGAGGCCTTTGAGCTGAGCGTAGTCGAGGCCGATTGGAATACGCAGCGACTCCAGGCGCTCATGTTGCTCCACATGCCGCTGCTGGACCTTAATGTAGCCGTCGTACTTGGCGGCAAGCTCAATCTGCTGCCCGATGGCGGGATCGGAATCAAGTGCAAGCTCGCGAACCGCAGCCAGCGTGAGCAGGTTCTCCCAGCTCACATCCGGTCGACGCAAGAGATCGAAAAGCGAGATCTTGTTCTTGACGGTGCCGAACTCGAGGCGCGTCAAAAGCTCGTCGTCGGCCGGGGAAACGTGGTGGGCATCCAAAGTCTCCCGAATTGAAGCGATGGCGTCGCGCTTCTGCTCGAACATCGTCCAGCGATGATCATCGACGACACGAACTCGACGCCCGACTGGCGTCAGCCGTTGATCGGCATTGTCGTGGCGCAGCAGGAGGCGGTGCTCAGCCCGCGCGGTTAGCATTCGGTAGGGATCTTCCACGCCCTTCGTGATGAGGTCATCGATCATCACGCCAATGAAGCTCTCGGCCCGGGAGAACTCGATCGGCGGCTGGTCGCCGGCGAAGCGGGACGCCCCGATGCCGGCAACGATGCCTTGGGCGGCGGCCTCCTCGTAGCCGCTCGTGCCGTTGATCTGCCCGGCGAGGAACAGGCCGGGCAGCAGCTTGGACATGAGCGTGGCGTCGAGTTGGGTGGGGTCCGCCATGTCGTATTCCACGGCGTATCCGGGACGCAACATGACGACATCCTCAAGCCCTGGGATGGTGCGCAGGGCGGCGAGTTGCGTCTCCGCAGGAAGCGAGGTCGAGAAGCCCTGCACGTAAACCGAGTCGCCGTCCCAGGTTTCGCGCTCAAGGAACACGGGATGCGTGTCCTTGTCGGCAAACCTAACGATCTTGTCTTCGATGCTGGGGCAGTAACGCGGGCCGACGCCTTCGATCTCGCCCGCATACATCGCGCTCTCGTGAAGCCGCTCCTTGAGGAGTTCGTGAGTGGCGAGGGTTGTGGCGGTTTGCCAGCACGGGTGGAGCTCGCGATCAGTTAAGGGCCGGCGATGCAAGAAGCTGATGGCGCCGGCTTCCGGTTCGCTCGCCATCTCAAGCGTGCGATCCCAGTGGATGCTGGCTGCAGAGACCCGGGGGGTGGTGCCAGTCTTGAACCGACGCTTTCGAACCCCGAGGTCGCCCAGAAACTCGCTCAGTGTCGCCACCGCTCGATCGCCGTGGCGGGCGGCAACGGTCTTGTTTCGCCCCTCGTGGCATAGCCCATTCAGGAACGTCCCGGTGGTGAGCACCACGGCGCGGGTTTCGATCATGACGGACTCCCCGCTGCCATTCAGGCGACATCGCACACCGGTGACCCGATCAGTCGCGAGGATGACTTCGACTTCACCCTCAAGCACGGTCAGGTTGGGTTGGTCGGCGAGGACCCGCTGCATGAACACCGGATACGCGTCCTTGCAAACATGCGAGCGGACCGTCTGCACGGCGGGGCCACGGCTGGTACCGACGCGCCGGATGTGGGTCATCGTGTGATCGGTGGTCACGCCCATCTGACCGCCGAGTGCGTCAACCTCGCGAGCGAGATGCCCCTTGGCGGGGCCGCCGATGCTGCAGTTACAGGGCAAATGTCCGATACGGCGAGCATCGAGCGTGATGCAGGCGGTCCGCCGACCCACACGGGCCGACGCCAGGGCGGCCTCGATTCCGGCATGCCCCGCTCCCACGACAATCACATCAAACTGCACACCTCATTGTGGCCGCTTGGGACGAGCCAAGTAAACTCAGCGTAGGAACAACTGCGATGGACATGGATCACGGCCCCCACGATGAGGTGTTTTGCCCGGTGTTGGCGACACTGGATCTCCTCAATCAGCGCTGGAACCTCCGCATCGTGCGAAGCTTGCTGGACGGCAAGATGCGCTTCAACGAGATTGGCCGCCAGAACGGCATCAATCCCCGCACCCTGCGCGAACGGCTGATTGCGCTGGAAGAAGAGGACATCATCAAGCGTACGGTCGTCTCCGTCATGCCACCGAACGTGGAGTATGAGCTGACCGAGAAGGGAATGGCGCTAAACGCGATCTTCGAGGCACTCGCCGAGTGGGGCAAGACCTGGATGAAGGCTCCCTTGCCATGTAGTGAAGTCAGCGATCCGGATTGTGTGGAGCGCGCCGAGCGCATGCTGGCGGAGAGTTAGAGCTTCCTAATCTCTCACTCTCAGAAGGTGCGCCGCCAGCCAATCCGGGTAAACCCCTCTTCGCATGAAGCGGGCGATCGTGTTGGTTCTCGATGGATGCGGGGCGGGGGCGGCACCGGATGCCGCCGATTTTGGCGATCCCCACCAGCCCAACACGCTTGAGAACGTGTGGCAACATGCGGGCGGAATTGACGCGCGGTTGCTCACGGGTGTTGGCTACTTCGGAGCGGCTCACTTGAGCGACCTCCGCCCGGACCTCGACGTTTGCTTCGGTCGTCTCCAACCCCTCAGCCAGGGGGGCAAGGACTCCGTCACTGGGCACTGGGAGATGATGGGCATCGTCGTCGAAAGCCGTTTCCCGACGTATCCTGGCGGCTTCCCGCCCGACTTGATGGCCGAGTTTGAGCGGCGAATCGGACGCAAGACGCTGGGCAACGTCCCGGCGAGCGGGACCGCGATCATCGCGGAGTTGGGCGAGGAGCATGTCCGTTCCGGATGGCCGATTGTCTACACCAGCGCCGACAGCGTGTTCCAGATTGCCGCCCACGAGGACGTCATCCCGATCAAGCAGCTCTATGAGTTCTGCCGCGTTGCCCGCGAACTTGGCGTGCCGCCCAATCACTACCAGCGTGTGATCGCCCGCCCGTTCGAGGGTGAGCCAGGAGCGTTTGTGCGCACGGAGCGCCGAAAGGACTTCCCGATGGAGCCTCCGTTCAACCTCGTCGACGAGTTGGCCGATGTGTTCGGCGTCGGGGTGGTGCCCGAGTTGTTCGGCGGGCGTGGCTTTCGGCCCGTCCGGCGAACCCAAAGCAACCAGGAGCATGAGGACATGCTCCTTGGCGAAGCGTTGACCTCCGACGCGAGATTCATCTTCGCGAACTTCGAGGATTTCGACATGCTCTATGGCCATCGGAGCGACCCAGCCGGGTTCGCGAAGTGTCTCGAAGCGTTCGACCTCACGCTCGGGCGGATCCTTGAACGGCTGACCAACGACGATCTTCTGATCCTCACCAGCGATCACGGCAACGACCCCACGGACATCTCGACCGACCATACGCGCGAGTTCGTGCCGTACGTGGAGATTCGCCGCGGGACAGGCGACCGCCGTGACCTCGGCGATCAGGCGGGCTTTGCCCGCGTGGGGGATGCGGTGCGAGCGCACCTTGGTTAAGTTCATCGGCTCAAAGCGCCGCATGATCCCGCAGATCATGGCGCATGTGGAGCTTTGCGAGGGTGTCAACTCGGTGGCCGACCTCTTCTCTGGCACGGCCCGAGTTGGGCAGGCACTCAAGCGGAGCGGCAAGCACGTCCACGCCAACGATCAGCTCGCGTTTGCGCAGACGCTTGCGCAGACGTTCGTGGCAACCGATGCGACGACGATGGACTATGCGACCCTGACGGAGACGATCGCGCGGCTGAATCGCCTGCCTGGTGCTCCGGGTTACCTGACAACCAAGTTCAGCCAAGAAGCGCAGTTCTTTCAAGACTTTAATGCCGCCCGGATGGACGCTATCCGGGCCCAGATTGAGCACGAGCGCGAGGATCTCAAGCCGATCTTGCTAACGTCGCTCATGCTGGCCGCCGACCGCGTTGATTCGACCACCGGGGTGCAGATGGCCTATCTGAAACAGTGGGCGCCGCGCTCGTTTGAGCCCATGGTGCTCCAGACGCCCGAGCTCCTGCCGGGTCCGGGATTGGCGACTCAACTCGATGCGCTGGAGCTCGCACCGCATCTGGATTGCGACCTTGCCTACCTCGACCCTCCCTACAATCAGCACCGCTACCTGGGCAACTACCACGTTTGGGAGACGATGGTGATGAACGACCATCCCGAAACTTACGGCAAGGCGAACAAGCGGATCGACGTGCGCACTCGGCCCTCGCTGTTCAACCAGAAGGCGACGGCACGCGAGGCGTTGGCGGAGCTGATCGGCTCGTTGCGGACGCGGTTCTTGTTGCTGTCGTTCAACGACGAGGGATACATCACGCTGCCGGAGATCGAGGCGATCTTGTCGCGGTGGGGCGAGTTCAAGGCGTCGTCCACGCCGATTCGCCGGTACGTCGGGGCGACGATCGGGATTCACGACCACCTGGGAAAGAAGGTGGGGCGCGTGTCGCACGTGCACAGCCACGAATGGTTGTTTCTCGCTCGGCGCCGGGGTTAGCTTTTCTCCGCGTCTCGCGGCACTGAAACTAGTCCATGGAAGACCCGCCCGCTACGAATCTGTCGATGCATCCTAACCCAAGAAGATGAGCAACATGGCCTTCCACCCATAAGACTCACCCCCGCGAACCCGGTCTAGTACAATCAAGCATCGGGAGGCGGGGTGGATCGACAGAATCTGAAGCACGAAGATCAGCTCGACGGAATCGCGGACGAAGTCCGCGGCGTCCTCCTGCTGGCTGAACGTCTCCGCGAGCAACGCGGCGGCGAGCTTGATGACGAGAGCCTGATCGCCGTCGCCGAGGCCACGGGCACGCCTGTTGAATACGTCCGCGTCCTCGCCGGGACCCAAGTTGAGCACAAGAAAAAGGGGCTCCTCAACAACTTGAGATCGGCCTTCTTCACACTGGAACCGAGCGTGAGGACCGCCGTGATGACGGCGCTTGCGGCAACGTTTACCGCCCTCTTTCACATCGCCGCCATGATCCAGCAGGGAGCGGGGGCAACGTTCTTCGACTCGCTTTCCCTGATCAGTGCCGGGCTAGCGATCTGGAACGTCAGCCTTGCTCGCGACCGCAAGGACGCAGCGATGGGCGGCGCCCTGTATGGCGGCGTCCTGTTTGTGACGCTCGGGCTTTTCGCCTACATTGTGCAAGCCAGTTGGGCAGCGCCCTCGTTCATGCTCATTCTGTTCCTCACTGGTGGCGCGCTGGGAGGATTGTTGGTGCATCGGCTGGTCGGTCGATTCCGCAGTCGGCTCGGCCTTCAAGACCCGATGAGTGAACGACAGGAACTCCTCCGCCAACTCGTGACCATTCAGGATAAGTTGCGGACCGGCGAGCAGAGTGCGACGTTTGTGAGCGTCGACGTGGTGGGGTCGACGCAGATCAAGGCGCAGTCAGATCCGCTCAGCGTAGAGTTCACGTTCAACGAATACCACCTGTTCCTGGAGATGGTGGCCAAACGCTATCAAGGGCACGTTCACTCGACCGCGGGCGACGGCGCGATTCTGGCCTTCGACCAGCCCCAGCAGGCCTTCGCCGCCGCCCGCAATCTGCAAACGGGCATCCTCGAGGTCAACACGTTCCGCAACAAGACGGGGACGCCTTTGGTGCTGCGCGTTGGGCTCCACACGGGAACTGTGGTTGCTCCGCAGGCGGGCGATCTAGGCTCCGTGAACTTCGCCCACGTGATTGACGTGGCCGCGCATCTGCAGAAAGTCTGTCCCGCGGGTGGCATCGCCGTGAGCGATGCCGCCGCTCTTTGCCTACCTGGCGGTCCGGCTTCGGTGGGGGTCGAAAAGGTTCGGGCCGCCGATGTGGCGGGCACAATCTGGCTCCCCAAGCACGTAGTGCGAGCGCTCGGCGAGGGGGCTCCGCCGCCCGTTCCGGAGGGTCTCGGATGAGGCTCGGCGGTTTGGCAGTTGCGGTCGTTCTGGCGCTCGTGGGTTGCCGTAACGAACCCGAAGTAGTCCAGCCGACTGCACCGCCCGTCAAAGACCGACTTGCGGATTGGCCCGCGGATACCCTTCCTCGACCTGAGTTCCTGTCGACGGTCGATCGCGAAGCGGGCCGCGTGAAGGGCGACGCCGAACCAACGCGGATTCCCGTTCGATACAAGATGCCTGATTGGGCGCAACCGACCTCGCCGATCAGCATGAAGAGCCCGAAGCTCGCGCGGCTCACGTTCCACTTCCGCCCGCGCGATGAGGCGTGGCGAAAGGACGACGATCAGCGAATGCAGGACCTAAAGAACGGCAAGCCGCGCGGGAGTGAAGAACTCGTCCTTGCGCGACCGTGGGTGGGATGGTTCGGAGGGTCCAGTGGCAAGGAAGCGCTCCCCGAGAACCGAGAGCGCACCTATAGTCTGCGGGTGTATCACTTATTTGCGAATAGCCGCCACCTCGAGATTCACCTTGAGTGGCCGACCGGCGACAAACTCGCCTTCGAAGAAGGGCTTGAGATGCTTGGGCATCTGGTCTACAGCATCGAGCCTTCGGAGTGATCATGAACCGCGTGCTGATGGTTCGGCCAACCGCATTCGCTTTTCATTCTGAAGCGGCGGCGACGAACGCCTTCATGCGTGAAGCCCCGGTGGATACCGTGCTGAGTGAGTTCGACGTGGCGGTGGCTTCGTTGCGTGCGGCGGGGGTGTCGGTCGAAGTGCTAGATTCTCCGCCCGGGTGTCCGGATGCGGTGTTTCCAAACAACTGGTTCTCGACCCACGAGGACGGGCGGATGGTCGTGTATCCAATGATGTTGGAGGCCCGACGTAGCGAGCGGTCGCTGCTTACCGGCGAGGTCTTCGCCGATTACGACGACGTGTGGGACCTCACTGGATACGAGGCCCGCGGGCAATACCTTGAGGGCACAGGCAGTCTGGTTCTTGACCGCGACGCGCGGGTCGCGTTCGCGTGCCTGTCTCCGCGGACGGACCCCGAACTCGCCGAGCGTTGGGCAGACCGGATGGGCTACCGGCTGGTGATCTTCGAAGCCTTCGACGCGGGCGGCGTGCCGGTGTATCACACGAACGTCGTCATGGCGGTGGGCTCGACATGGGCGGTGATCTGCGATGAAGCGTGCGCCGATGCGTCATTGGTGATTCGGGAACTGCGCGACCTCGGCAAATCGGTGGTGACGATCACCTTGCCGCAGATGAGCGCGTTCTGCGGGAACATCCTGGAACTGGATTCCGGCGTGGCGATGTCGCGCACGGCATACGACGCGTTTCGCGCGGACCAACTTGAGGTGATCCTCGCGCACCGCCCGGCGATCGTTGCCGACATCCCGACCATCGAAACCGTCGGCGGCGGAAGTCTTAGGTGTATGATCGCTGAGATGTGGCAAGCCATCACGTAGCTTGTCGCCCGCTGGCTCAGTACGCCTGCCCTGGTCCAGGACTCACGTGTTCGTCGCCATCCCCCGACTGAGTTCCGCGAGCGTGGGTCGCACGAAGCGAATCCGCCCAGTCCTTCCAAGGAACGACTCCCTTCAACGGGCCATAGACTCCCTTAAGCCCCAAGGACTCAAAGTAACTTCGATCCCGTTCGACATAGTTGGCGATGGTAGGGTAAAGTTCCAACAGTTCAAGCCGAGTTGTGGTCCTCGCTTGGGCTTCGCTCCTATACGCGCTCATCAACAGGTCAAAGAGAACACTCGTCTTGCCACCTTCGGAAGTTTCCATTAAGCCCACTCCCCGCGAAACGGTCAGCCCATTCCCGTACCGCACCTTCTGCTCGAACACTGCGGTTGAGTGCAGTCGGTCGACACTGGCCGGGCCCACTGGGGCGCCTAGGTCCAATCGAGGCTTGATGAAATCACGCCAAAGCGTGCGCAAGTTATCTTCGGTAACTCCACAGCCACCTCGCTCTTCGGGCACCATCGTCGCAATCAGCACGCTGACATTTCCATCTACTAATGCGTGTCCATATCGCAGCGTATCCCGATACAGCGGATCCCGCTGTAGCATTCGCCATGTAGCTATGCAGGCTACAATGAGCACAAGTACAACAAACGGCCAACGAACGTTGCGCCCGTCAGTCCGGGATCGCGAAACATCGCGAGCCATTGGGTGTTCCTCCGGGCGGTATTGCACCGCAAGTCGCATTCGTAAACGAGTTCTTGATGGCGTCATAGTAGAAGCCACCGCACGCGGTTCCATTGGCCTTGACACAATTGCGCGTTACCGTGTAGCACTCGCAGCATAATGTGCCCTGCACCTGGCAAAAGTAGGTCGAGCTCGCTACGCTACCACGGTAGCAGAAGGACTCCCAGCAGTCAACCGTGTTCCCGCATCCTGAATAGATGCCGGGAACCCAGTTCCAAGTGCATGCAGCAATCGCGAAGGGTGCTGCAACCAGCGCACTGACAATCATAACGACGAGACGTTTCATTTTTGACTCCTTGGTGGCTATTGATGCCACCACTCACTTTTCATCGGATCCCCTCTGCGGATTTTCCAATAGACCGATCCACCCAGGGTGAGGCCAAGGACACGCTGGGTGCTCATTCGGGATTGAGGGCAATAATCTTGGTGTGAAGCATCGTGCACGAGGAGCGCGCTCGCACCTTGCTCTTGAATGTACGCGGCCCAATACGGTCCGCCTTCTTCTGAGTAGTTTGGATGCTCAGGATCAACCTCAGGCCAACGTTGCATATAGGCGCCTGGACTGGTGCAAAGCATCGGATCTACTCCCTTGCACATTTCGGGACGCGGAAACATCAGTAGGGCCGAGAGCGGAAATCCCATTTGGGCGGGTGTGCCGACCTCTGTAGTGCTCCAGTCCGCTCGATAGAGTTCGAGGGCAACGTGAGCCTGCTTGAGGTTTGCAATGCACGTGGTTTCATGGGCACTTCTCTTTGCTCTCACAAACACCGGCGCGGCCAGCGCCGCCAATAGGCCGATGATCGCAATGACCACGATGACCTCCAGCACGGTAAAGCCTCGCCTACTTTTCATAGGTTACATCCTTTGGCCAATCGCCGGATCTTGCACTGGCTTGGACCAACTTGCCATCTGCCGAGAGAACGTACCAGCGCGGGTGCCAAGTGGCGTTGAGAAGAACATCAAAACGGGACTTCGGATCGGAGAGGATCAGATGACGCCTGTTCTCTGGTCTTAGTGACTGTGGAATCACTTTCGACGAATAGACGACGATGACCTGCCAGTCGTCTGGAGTCTTCAGACGGCTTGGTTGAAAAGCATCAAGACTACAGCCAGTACAACTGCCCGCAAGTACAAGAAGAGTAGTTCTTGAGTTAACGGGGCGCCCATCAACATCCTCTTCAGGCAATCGAACTTCAGAGCCCAGTTTGGGGTCCGCAGTCGTGAGTGAGGTGAGGGATGCCCGATGGATTGTGCCTGGAGCGGGGCCAAGGATCATCAGGTAGCTGATGCCACAAGCCACTAGCACAAGTACCGATTCAGTGTTTGACCATCGACCCATGTGCTCATTGTACAAAAAAAAAAGAGCTTTGCAAGGTGGAAATGTGTCTACGTTATTTATCGGCGCGACGGTCATCCGCCCACCTTACACCTCCAGCCGCAGCGTGATAATCTCGAACGGGCGGTAATCCACCGGCACGAGGCCATCCGTCGTCTCCAACTCCAAATCCGGATTCTCCTCAAGATCACACAGCCACGCCGACCGGAAGGGCCGGGCGCAGAACACTTCCGCACTCCCCCGCGCCCCGTGGCATTCATACAGCCGAACGATGATCGCCTGGCCGTCCTCGGCCTTCTTCACCGACTCGATCACCAGGTTGCGATCGTCGCACGCCAGGAACGGCGGGAGGTTGCCCTGCTCGCCCGTCCCCGGCGTCAAGAACGCATGCCGCAAGGGCGCATTCAGCGCGTACGCCGCCGCCACCACCCCGGCGTAGTTGTACGGGCCGAAGTGCGGCATCAGCGCATAGGTGAACCGGTGAACGCCCATATCGCACTCAGGATCGGGCGCCTTCGGGGCCTTCAGCAGCGACAGCCGCATGACATTGCCGTGGATGTCGTGGCCGTACTTGCCATCGTTCAAGAGCGCCACGCCGTGGTCGCCTTCGCTGAGGTCGACCCACTTCTGGGCGCACACCTCAAACCGCGCGACGTCCCACGAGGTGTTGAAGTGCGTCGGGCGCTCGACGTTGCCGAACTGGATTTCGTAGGTTGCGCGCGGCGAGTGGATGCTCACCGGGAAGGCGACCTTGAGGAGCTTGTCTTCCTCGCGCCAGTCGATCTCGGTCTCAAAGAAGATGATCGGGGCCGCGCCCATAACGATGCGCTGCCGAATCCGGCTGTTGCCAAACGTCTTCTCGATCTCCGCCGCCACCCGCACCGGGCCGCGCTCGACGATCTCGAAGCGGTCGCTTCGCACCAGATCGGTCCCGGTCTCAAAGGCGTACGGGTCGATGTCCCACGCGGACCAGAAGATCGGCTTGTCTTCGAACAGCTGGAACATGTTGGCGAGGCGCCCGGGCGCCACAAACTCGGTGCCGTCCTCCAGGCTCTCGATGCTCATGATGTTGCCATTGCCGTCGAAGCGGATGCTGAGGGAGCCATTTTCGAGACGACGCTGATTGTTCGATGCGCGAAGCCGGGTGCGCGAAGTCACCGGTTGATCACTGAAATCGGCGACCGCCACACTGCCAATAGCGCATGACGGAGTCTGGAACACCAGCCATCGCTCATCGAACGCTTCCACCAACTGCACGGGTAGCTGCTCGTCGCAACAGATCAGGGACTGGGGAACTGCGTCCTCCGTCCACGGGATGCGCGCCATGCCGCCCACCGTCGCGTTCTGATACAGCGCTACTGGCCGGGTCATCTCGCTGCGGTCGAGGCCGGAGCCGATCTTGACTAGGCTCTCTGTAACCACCTGCTCGCCGATCTCGCGCACCTTGGCGTAGTCAATCTCGCTGTCGCGATAGACCTCGTTCACCGACGAGCCGGGGATAATGTCGTGGAACTGGTTGAGGAGTACGAGCTTCCACGCGGCCTCCAACTCGGCCTTCGGGTAGCCGCGCATGAAGTCGCTCCGGAAGCACGCCAGCATCTCGGCATCGCGCAGCAAGAACTCGCAGTAGCGGTTGTGCATCTTGTTGCGCGCCTGGCTGGTGTAGGTACCGCGGTGATATTCCAGATAGAGCTCGCCGACCCAGGTGGCGAGATCACGACTCTTGGCGTAGGCCTCGGAGTAGAAGTCGAGGGCGCGCTTGCCCTGCATCACGTCGGGCATGTTTGAGGCCGTCCGAGCGCGGCGCAAGAACTCCAGGTGCTTCTCGGTGGGGCCACCGCCGCCGTCGCCCCAGCCGAACAGATACAGCGAGGCATCGGAGCGGGCGTGATCGCGGTGATTCTTCACGCTCTGCAACATCTGCGTGGGCGAGCAGTCGCCAACATAAGTGTCCGCGGGCGGGAAGTGCGACCATAGCTTGGTGCCGTCAATGCCCTGCCACCAGAAGGTGTTGTGCGGGAATCGGTTGATCTGGTTCCAGCTGATTTTCTGCGTGAGGAAGTATTTGATGCCGAACTTGTCGAGAATCTGCGGAAGCGCGGCGGAGTAGCCGAACACATCGGGGAGGAACATGTCGTCGGTCGTCACGCCAAGCTTCTCTCGGAAGTAGCGCCGCCCGTAGAGGAACTGCCGAACGAGCGATTCCGCCCCCGTAAGGTTGCAATCCGCCTCAACCCACATTGAGCCGACGGCCTCCCACTGCCCGCGCTTGATGGCTTCTTTCACCCGCTTGAACAGCGTCGGATATTCCTTCTCCAGCCACTCATACTGCGAGGCTTGGGAGTGCGCGAACACGTACTCCGGGTAGTCCTTCATCAGCTGGAGCTGGGTGGCCGTGGTGTGGGCCATCTTCTTCTTGGTGATCTCGATGGGCCACAGCCAAGCCGTGTCGAGGTGGGCATGGCCGACTGGGAAGATGCGGTGGCTGACCTCGCCATTCAGGCCGAGCAGCGCGTCGCGAACGATCTTGCGGCAGCGACCGATGGTCTCGCGCTGGTCGGCGCGGTAACGGTTGCAGACCTCGTTCAGTGCACGCATCAGGGTGGCGTGGCTGGGGTCCGATTCGTCCAGGGCCTTCATCAGGTCAAGGGCGAACGCGCAGTCGTAGTAGAGCGCCTTCAGCTCTTGGTCGATGGAGACCAGCTCTGCCCGATCGACAGTTTCGACAAGCTCTTGGCGGGGTAGCTCGCGCCCGTGGACCCGGCATTCGGGATTACGGGTGTAGGCTTGGATGTACAGCTCAATCTTCTCGTTGCCGCCGGCGACTTCGAGAAGGGGGCAGATGTCGTGGGGACCGTCGACGCCACGCCAGGGGCTGTTGCTCCGCCAAACGGTGCGCTCAGCGCCGACTTCTAGGATCGCGCCGATGCTTTGTCCGGCGGCGGATTTGGGGACGCGACCGGATACGCGAAACCACACCGTGCGATACGCCGGGCCGTACTGGAACCCCTTGACGACCTCGCGGAACTCGCCTTTTTTAGCCTCGTTTTCAGTCGCGTGCGGCTCCTCGCAGAACTCGATAAGTAGCGGCACGAGCGGGCTGGTGAGCTGATCTTCAAGTTCGAGTTTGACAAACTGGGCGATCCGGGCAATGGTGATCTTGGGATGCTTGAGCACGGCGGGGCGAGTTTACTTTTCTTGTCGGGTTGTTGTGTGCGTGGGAACGGCCAGCGCCCAGATAGCGTTTATGTGTGTACACTGTACGGAACCCCCATGGCGAAGCCAAACACTCAGACACCAAGAAACGCCCGCATTGACCTCCGCGTGAACCCGTCGGAGAAGGCTCTCTTGGAGCTTGCCGCCTCATCTCAGGGCAAGAACTTGTCGGAGTTTGTGATCAGTGCGTCAACCGAAGCGGCCCAGTTGGCGCTCGCCGATCAGAGTCGGTTTGTGTTGCCCGAGGATGCCATGCACCGATTCATGGCGGAGCTAGAGGCTGAACCAAGGGCCGTATCGGCCGTAAGAGCGCTATTGCAACGCGAGAGTGCCTTTGAATGAGTGCCGTATACGCGCGTCCGGTCTTGCTCTCGGACGAGCACGATATCCGCAACTTTGATTGTGGAGTTGAGGCGCTGAATACGTTTCTCAAGAGCTATGCTCTCCAGAACCAACGGAGCAACTCGGCCCGGACGTTTGTGACCACCCGCCATGGTGAGTCAGAGGTGGTTGGCTTCTACAGCTTGTGCGCAGCTTCCGTTGAGTTTGAACAAACGCCTGAGCGGATTCGTAAGGGGCTGGCCCGACATGAAGTGCCGCTCGTGCTTCTCGCGCGACTGGCGGTGGATGTCCGCTGTAAGGGTCATGGCCTGGGCGCGAGTTTGCTTCAGGATGCGTTCATGCGGTTCATCAATGTACAGGAAACCATCGGGGCGCGAGCGCTCTTGGCTCACGCCAAAGGTGACGATGCGAAAGCGTTCTACGAGAAGTTTGGATTCATCGCGACAGAGGCGCTCCCGTTCCACTTGTACGTGCTGACGAAGACGATCAAAGCGGCGCTCCGGGACTAGTCGTTGTCCGACTGTTGTAGCGGTTCGATCATGATCGCTGGCAGCGCATAGCCGAGCGCCACATTCGCCGCCGTGAACGTCAATCCGAGCGTCAAGGATTCGATGATGAACATCGCAGACCACGGTACCGACCCCCAGAGCGGACCGGCCGAAGCACGCCAAGGAATGAGCAAGGCGGCGACGGCCAACACAGGCGGAAACGGGGAGGGCACCCTGCGTCGAAGCCGGATTCGCCAGAGAACGTAGGCGTGGATGCCCCATAGACCGTGCATGATGAGCAGCGCCACCAACAGGTGAAGAACCTTGTCCGGAGCCGTCGGCACCTGCGCGCCCTGCCCTACACTTTCAGCAAGACCGCCGTCGCTTCGCCGCCGCCGATGCAGGGTGTGCACACCGCATAACCGCCGCCGCGGCGTCGTAACTCGTGCAATGCGGTGATGATCAGTCGAGCGCCGGTCATGCCGATCGGGTGGCCCAGCGACACCGCTCCGCCGTTCACGTTCAGCTTGTCGTGCGGGATGCCGACGCGCTTGGCGACCGCCATGGCGACCACCGCGAACGCCTCATTCACTTCGAACAGCGCGATGTCATTCACCGACATCCCGTGCTTGGCGAGCAACTTCTCAATCGCGTACGCCGGAGCCGTGGTGAACCACTGCGGGTCTTGGG
>CAZPHD010000033.1:0-36463 GCA_964586225.1 uncultured Fimbriimonadaceae bacterium | reverse complement strand
TCCGCTCGTTTGGGCGGGCATGATGAAGCAGAACCGAGACGGCGTTTCGCGATCGAGCCCCACGCTCCTTTGCGACGCTCCGACGCCGGGACCCTGCATCTTCACGCCGGGCGGCCGACCGATGGCTGGCAACTCGGACCCGACCTACGGATACGTCTGGTGGGGCTTCGGCACGCCGGCTCCGTACTTCACGACCTGGATCTATGGTCGCGGTATGGTCTTCGCGAATGCTGACTCCTCGGCTCGCTTCCGCACGCTGAACTCGGCAATCTATCCGGCTGCGTCCAACAACACCAACGAGAGCCCGTTCTCGCAGTTCCAGGACAATGGCGTTCCGGGCGCCCCGTATTGGATGACAGACTGCGTCTCGCCGGGTCGCCTCCAGGGAACCGAAGTCTACTATCCGGGCTTCTTCCGCCCCGACAGTGACTTCAACTGGGACGACAGCGAGTGCTCGCTGAGCGACTCCGACCTGTAAGGTACGATCAACAGATGGAGGACGGCGCCTGCGTCGTCCTCCGGAGAACTCAAACATGAAGAAGTTGATTGCCTTAGCATTGCTGGTGGTCTCAGTTCTGCCGATCTTGGTCGGCTGTGGCGAGAGCACCACTCAGGTTGACTCCAGCAAGGCTGTTCAGATTGACTCGTCAAACCCTGGTAAGAAGGGTGCGATGGAGAGCGACGCCGGCCTGTATAAATAGGCTTCCGGAGAGGGAAGATGGCCGCGTCCGGCGTAATGCCGGCGCGGCCTTTTGCGTAAAATAGAAGTGCGACATTGAACGCCCGCAGGGGGAGCCGCATCGCGGCTGAGAGTTCCTAAGAGGAAGACCCCTAGAACCTGATCCGGCTAGTACCGGTGGAGGGAATGCGGAGACAGGGCTCCCCTGCCTTCGCCATCTGCGAGGGCAGTTGATGCGCAAGGAGCACTGGAAATGACGCTACGCAAGGGATTCACCCTGATTGAACTGCTCGTAGTCATCGCGATCATCGCGATTCTTGCCGCGATCCTGTTCCCGGTTTTCGCCCAAGCCAAGGAAGCGGCCAAGAAGACCGCCTGTCTCAGCAACGCTCGCCAGATCGGCATCACTGTGAAGCTGTACCTGACCGATCACGACGATGTGATGCCCATCTTCTACGCCTACAACAGCGTCCCGCCCGCCGGTCAGCCGGGCCACAAGGGCACCGAGGTCTTGCTCCTGCCTTACTCGAAGAGCAAAGATATCTTTAAAAGCCCGTTCGACGTGGGCGGCCCTTACACCGGGGTGGATGTTCCGGGGGCGCAGTCCTACTGGGACGCCTACGGCAGTTCGTACCGGTTCACCGAGTGTGTCTACACCGTCGTCGAGGGAGAGTCGACTCAGAACAACGTGCCGCGAACCTACACCCGGATCATGAATGAGACCATGTTTGCCGACCCCGCAAACACTCGTGCCTTGCGCCTCGAGATGTTCCCGTTCTTCTCGCGGAAGTTCGACACCGACTGCGGCCGTTACGGATATGACTGCGACGCTCCGAACAACTACTTCCGCCAGTGGGGAAGCACCGGCGGCCCCATGATCTTCGTGGACGGTCACGCGAAGCACATCTCGAACGCCGCTCAGTTCGACAACACGGTGGTGAACGCGGAGGGGAATCGCAGCGGCGAGCCCACGAACGACCCGAATGCGTGGTCGGGAACGTGGTATTCGCTGTGTGACTAGCTTCGCAATCGCTTGAGCATGGCCTGAAAGGCCGGGGTCCACTCCGGCCGATACTGGTGGGCGTGCGGGAAGGGCAGTTCGATCGCGCCGGGCAGAAGCCCCGCACCCAGGATAAACGGCTCGAATCTCGCCGCATCGCCCTCCAGCCAAATCAGGTCATGCTCGTCGAAGCGCGCCGTCTGCCCGCCGGAGTCGCTGAGGCTCACCGCCAGGCGGGCATCTCCTTCGAGCCAAGTCGCGTTAGCGGCAAGCCAAGATCGGAGGGTCTCCGCGGGTGCGGTCCAGGTCACCGGCGTCGTTGGATCGAGCCCCATCGGATCAAGCACCTCAATACGGAGCGTGATCGGCGGCGTCAGTGCATCAAGCAAAGTTGACAATAACGCGACCGGTGATTGGGATGGAGCCGCCGCGAGCCCCTCTCCGTCCACGGGCCCATACAGGTCGGCATGGTGATAGGCAGCCCACTCGCCCGACTCAAACACCGACAGCCGCCTCATCTCCCCGCTGTATACCCGCGCAAGAGGATAAACTCGGCGCAATGGGAAATCGGTACGTCGTCGGCGTGGATCTGGGCGGCACCAACGTTCGCGCTTCCGTGTTCGACGATTCGGGTCAGCCCGTTCTGGCGCAACCTGTCGAACAGCCCAGCTTGGCCCAGTCGGGCACGGCGGGCATTATTGAAGCGATTGCTCGTACCGTCCAGCAAGCCATCACCGCCTCGGGTGTTCAGCCGGAAGCGATCGGCATGGCCGTGCCGGGGCATGTAGACAACGAGACGGGCGTCGTGCGCTGGTCCCCCAACTTCGGCGAGAGCATCAACGGGGTCTTTGTGTGCTGGCGTGATCAGCCGCTCCGTGAGCCGCTCAGCCGCTACGTCTCGCTTCCGATCGTGATGGGCAACGATGCGAACCTCGCCGCGCTCGGCGAGTATAAGTTCGGCTCGGGGCAAGGCAAAGCGAACTGCCTGGTGATGCTGACCGTCGGTACCGGCATCGGGGGTGGCGTCGTGATGTCGCCCAAGTCGGTGTTTGGCAAGGCCGACGGGCCGCTGATGCTCGTGGGGGGCAATGGTGGCGGGGCCGAGTTTGGGCACAGCATGGTCATAGCGGGCGGACTTGACTGCAACGCGGGCAGCTACGGCGCGCTCGAAGCCTACTGCCAGCGGGACTCGATCGTCAAGCGCGCAATCCACCGACTCCAGCGCGGGCGGCCGTCCATCATGAGCGAAATGGTCGATGGCGACCTCAGCAAGATCACGCCGCGCATCATCTCGATGGCCGCCGACCAAGGGGACGCCCTCGCTCAGCAGGTGTGGCATGAGATCGGGACCTACCTCGGCGTCGGCATCGGCAGCATGATCAACATCTTCGCGCCCGACGTGGTCGCGATCGGCGGGCAGATCGCGAAAGCCGGGAAGTGGCTTATGGACCCCGCTCGGGTCAGCGCCGCCGACAACGCCATCCCCTCGCTCTTCCAGGACACGACCATCGTGACGGCCGAGCTCATCGAAGGCGCCGGCATGTACGGCGGGGCCGCGATGGCGCTGGAGGCTCTCCGATGGAAGAACTGAAGATGACCCGCCGGGAGATCGAGATTGACGGCGGCCGAACGGCCTACGTCTATACGTTTGAGGACACGAGCGAGCAGGAATCGGTGTTGAATGAAGTGGAGGAGTCTCAGTGAAGCAAGTTCCGCTCCCTGCGGAGTACACCAACCTCGACGACAACGAAACCCGATCGCGCAGTCAAGCTGCGAAAGCCGCCCTTGGCGACCGCGTGGTCATTCTCGGTCACCACTACCAGCGCGATGAGATCATTGAGCACGCCGATTTTCGCGGCGATTCGTACAAGCTCTGCCTTGACGCCAACCGCCGCCCCGAAGCCGAAGTCATCGTGTTTTGTGGCGTTCACTTCATGGCCGAATGCGCCGACATCCTGACCGATAAGCAGGTGATCTTGCCCAACATGGCCGCAGGCTGCTCAATGGCCGACATGGCCAACATCTTTCAGGTTCGGGCCGCTTGGAAGGCCATCGAGTCGGCCGACCCGGACGCGCACTACATCCCCGTCACTTACATCAACTCCGCCGCGAACCTGAAGGCGTTCGTGGGTGAGCATGGCGGCACGGTGTGTACGTCTACTAACGCGCCCGTCGCCGTGCAGTGGGCCTTGGACCAGGGTGACAAGGTGCTGTTCTTCCCCGACCAGCATCTCGGTCGCAATACAGCGGTGAAGCTGGGCTATGATCCCGCGACGGACATGGTGGTTTGGGACCCGTTCAAGCCGCTCGGCGGGAACTCGGTCGAGGACATCCGCCGCGCGAAGTTCATTCTGTGGAAGGGGCATTGCTCGGTGCATAAGCGATTCACGGTCGAGCAGATCGAAGCGGCGCGGGTGTCGCACCCGGGCGTGAAGGTGCTGGTCCACCCCGAGTGTGAGCTTGAGGTGGTCGAGGCGAGCGATTACAGCGGCTCAACCGAGTTCATCATCAAGACCGTCGAGGCGGCCCCGCCGGGGACGGCGTGGGCGATCGGCACCGAGATCAACCTCGTGAATCGGCTCGCGAAAGAGCATCCCGAGCAGACGGTCTTCTGCCTCGATCCGCAGATCTGCCCGTGCTCGACGATGTACCGGATCCACCCGTCGTTCCTGCTGTGGGTTCTTGAGGAGTTGGTCGAGGGTCGGGTGGTGAATGAGGTGATCGTGCCTGATGAGGTCAAGGTGTTGGCTTTGAAGTCGCTGGATCAGATGCTGGCGCTTCCGCCGGTCGTGAAGGCATTGACGGACTGAGGGACCTGGGGAGAATCACGTAGGGCAGGGATACCTCGTGCCCTGCCAGTTGGCAGTTGGCAGTTGGCCTCCTTTTCCCATGAGGGCATCGGTGGGTTCGTCCCGATGCGACAGAGTCGGATTCTTGCCCCGCGCCCAGCAAGTCGCTCACTCTTGAGCATAGAGCCACGTCAAGTCATCTCGCTGAAACTGACGGACCAGAGATTCGGTCTTCACCCGCTTGACCTCGCCACGCACTCGACCAACCGCCAAAATCTGCTGCAGAAACGCATTGAACGGCTCAAGCACCTCCACTCGGTGGGCAAGCGCGCTCAGGGCACTCGTGAGCAACTCGTTGCCGGGGTACAGCACCCAAGCAGCCCGCTCGATCTTCTTCAGAGCTGCGTGCAGTTCTTCATCAGAGGCTTCGGCGCGCGCCAAGAGCAGCAGGTGAAGGCAGTGGGCTCGATAGGCCAACTCGGCCGCGAGGACTGCTTCACTCAAGGTTTCCGTGTCTAGGGCTGCGATCTCCCGACTGAGGAACTCGGGCATGTCGGCACCCTCCGGCTTGAATAGGACGAGGCTCTCGACAATCATCATCCGGTCTTCGGGCCATTCCTTGGTCTCTTGTAGGGCAAGCGGGGCTAGGCTTAGCGCCGTTGACCACGCCTCGGGAGCCAAAAATCTGATCACCGTGCCCGCGGCTAACGGGCGTTCGTCGGCTTCGAGCGTGGGTAGGGTCGAAATGAAGAACTCGGCGATCTCTGGTGGGCTCATCCGGTGATCGCTGGAGTATATGGCGTCGATATAGTCTTTGATGCTCATGCTAGGACCGGCGGGACATTCACGATACCGCTTGATCAGGCATCGGTGGACCTCTGCAACTTTGTCGCATCGGGACGAACCCACCGATGCCCTCATGGGAAGGGAGGGCACTGCCAACTGCCAACTGCCAACTGCAAACTGCCCACTTCCGACGCGTCGCGCGTATAATACAACTAGCTCTTCGTTGCCCGAACGACCGTATCTCCAGCGTGGGAATTGGGGCGAGCAACTGAGGCAAGGAACCAACGATGAGCAATGACACCTTTCCGATTCGTCGCGTAGACCACGTGCGACACTACGTCAACAACGCGCGCCAGGCGGCCTTCTTCTATCAGCACACCTTCGGGTTTGGCATCACGGGCTACGCAGGGCTTGAGACCGGCTCGCAGAACGAAGTGTCCTATGTCCTTGACCAGAATGAGTTGCGCCTCGTGTTTACCGCTCCTGTCCGGCCCGGGCACCCCATGGCCCCGCTGATCGCCGAGCACGGCGACTTTGTCCAGGACATTGCCTTCGAAGTCGACGACGTGGACTGGGCTTGGAAAGCCGCCACCGACCGTGGCGCGGTCAGCTACGCGGAGCCTTACACGCTGGAAGACGACCATGGCCGGGTGCGCATCGCCTCGATCCGAACCTACGGCAACGTCGTCCACTCGCTCATCAACCGCGACCACTACAACGGCCCGTTCCTGCCTGGCTTCCGCCATGAGAACCAACCCGGCGACCCGATCGGCCTCATCGAAGTTGACCACTGCGTGGGCAATGTCGAGCTCGGCAAGATGAACGTTTGGGTGAAGTGGTACGAGGACGTGCTCGGGTTTAAGAATCTGATCTCGTTCGACGATAACGACATCTCGACCGACTTCACGTCGCTGATGTCGAAGGTGATGGCGAACGGCAACGGCCGCGTCAAGTTCCCGATCAACGAGCCCGCGCCCGGCAAGAAGAAGAGCCAGATCGACGAGTATCTCGAGTTCTTCGGCGGCCCTGGTGTTCAGCACGTCGCGATGCGCACCGACGACATCGTGTACACGGTCGAGCGATTGCGCGCCAGGGGCATCCAGTTCCTCAGCGTGCCGCGCAGCTACTACGACATGCTGCCTGATCGCGTTGGTGCGATTGATGAAGACATTGACGTGCTCGCCGAGTTGGGCATCCTCGTGGACCGCGACGACGAGGGCTATCTGCTCCAGATCTTCACCAAGCCGGTGACCGATCGGCCGACCCTGTTCTACGAGATCATCCACCGTAAGGGCGCAAAGAGCTTTGGCAAGGGCAACTTCAAGGCGCTCTTCGAAAGCATCGAGAGGGAACAGGCCCTCCGCGGCACCCTCTAAGGTGCGCTGAACTTGATGGATGGACTGTGGCGCTTTGACCAAGAGGCGATCCGGTCCATCCATCTCGGTCTGAACCACCCGTTTCTCGACGCGATCTTCTTTGTGATCTCGTCGACGGGGCTGGGCTGGGTTCAGATTCTGTTGATCTTGCTGTTCACGGTTCCGTTCTCCCGAGCCAACCCGAGCCAACCCGAGCCAACCCGTACCAACCCGCGCCACTATGGCTGGGCGTGGCCGCTTCTGATGAGCTATGGTGCAACCGGGCTCGTCAACGTGGCCATTAAGAAGGCCATTCCCCGCGATCGCCCTTCGAATCTGTCGTGGGCAGAGCCGCAAGAAACATTCTTCGGCAACTCGTTCAGCAGTGGCCACACGGCCACGGCGTTTGGGATCGCAACCACGCTCTGGTGGATCAGCCGGGGCACGCCCTACGCTTGGGTTGGGCGAGTGGGCTGGATTTGGGCGGCGCTGGTGGGCTTTAGTCGGGTGTATCGAGGGGTCCACTGGCCGACGGATGTGGTCTCTGGCGCTGCCGCTGGCGTGATGATAGGTACGCTCGTGGCGGCTTGGTGGCTAAATCGCAAGCCTAAGCTCTTGACTTCTGTGGACTCATCGGTTAGTATCGAAGGGTGAGCTTTGCGAACCCTTGTCTCGTTGCCAGCTCTAACAAGCCGCATGCTTCCATGCCGACCAGGGTGTCACACGATAGGCAAACTCCGTATTGAATCCCTTGAGGGGGTGACTTCCCAGAGAAGATGGCCAATTCTTTGCCGGCACGACCCAGCTATTTGTTGACGTGCGGGCTGCAGGTTCCATGGCTCGTCGTGCAAACGCCGCCGCTCAGGGCCGTAAACTCGCCTCCGAGACGAACCTGCGAGCGGTGCGCTCTAGGCAAGCGTGCGGTGTCGTTCAATCAAGCTTAGCTTATTGGTCCTGGTCGGTAGGCAGCGATCCCGGAGGAGGTCCCGAGGAGATGGACCTAGGATCGCCGGGCAAGTCAATTCTCCGATCGGTACGAAACAGGTCCCGGTCGCGGTCCTTTGGAACATCAACCTCCACGTCGTACTTCGCCGACGCAAGCTTGTCATCATGGAAGAGTAGCTCAAGAAAGCGACGCCTGTTCTTGGAGTCGAGATAGTTCAAAGTCTTCACCCCGTTGGTATCGTCTGACAACAGTGGCTTAGACCCAATCAGAGCGACAACTTCCGCTTCGGACATGCCATAGCGCAACTTGGGCTCGTAGGCATCAACATCTACGGCAGGGAGCGCATGCCTTCCACAACCTCCAAGGTGCGCACCCACCACAATAAGCGCGGGCAACGCGCGAACGCCCTTCATGGACTCATTATAGTGCACGTTTCGGGGACGATGCCACCGCGTCTCGTGGACGACGAGGAGCTTGGACGCTCCACTGAGGCCGGCGCATGCATCGTCCTGCTGGGACAGTCACTTCTGCGTAAACAAGAACACACCCAACTTGTTCGCGGCAACGATATCCAACTTCCCGTCGCCGTCCACATCCTGTACCACGAACTGCGTGCCCACGCCGGAGTCCTCGTCGATCATGTGCCGCGTCCACGCTTCGCCGCGCTTCTCGTAGCGCACTAACCAAGCCGCTTCCTCGGAACCCGGATCGACGCCCGGCCGGTGACCCCAGCGACGCTTGCCCGTGATGAGATTCGGCGCGCCGTCGATCGTCACCAGCGCCGCCGCGTGAGTCTGGCCGACCGTCTCGTCAATCACGTGCCGCTTAAAGCCGGAGGCCACCTTCTCGTGCCACCACACCCCGCGAGCGTGGGCGGAAGTCGTGAGCACACCACCGTCGAAAGGCAGCATGTGAGCGCAGTCCGGGCCAAGGTCGGCCTCGACAAAGGTCCAAGGCTGCTTCGGATCGGCGGGTTGCACGTAGTAGCCACGGGTCGTGAGCACGTCGTTCTTCTTGTCGCCATCCACATCAAACACGCCCAGCCCATGGGCATAGCGGTGGGAGCCGGCGCCCTTGGGCCCGCTGATGCGGTGGCTGATCCATGGCTTGGTCGGGTCCGTGTCCGGCTCGAACCAGGCGAGATACTCGTCGTCGGTGCCCATCACGAGCACCCGCTGGCCATTGCCGAGTAGGTCCACGTAGTAGGGGCTCTCATTGCCCGCGCTCCGCCACAAAAGGTGCTCTTTCCAAGTCTTCGCGGAGAGGGGGTCGGTGGGTGAGGGGTAACCCGGATTCTCGCGCCACACCGCCCGCTCGCCCGGCATGCCGATGACGATCTGGTCCAGCCAGCCGTCGCCGTTCAGGTCCTCCATCCAGTTATGGAAGCAGTCGGCGTATTGCGTTTTGGGGTCGAGCTTCTTGAAGGGCGCGATCTCAATGGGCGTCCAGTCCGGCGCCCGATACCAGTGGCTCCCGGCGACGATGTCCATCTTCCCGTCGCGGTCGACGTCCGCAACCGCCACGCCCTCAGACACGAACCGCGTGTCGATGACCGTCTTGGTGAACTCAACCGCCCCCGCAGGACCGCGCGAAGGGGTCGCCAGCGAGGCTATCGCAACCAGGATGCCGACTCGGACGAGCGCACTGTGTCTCACCCACGGGAGATTACCGCGCGCGCACAGCAACTCCCGCGAGGCAGAGCCTTCCTATCCCCGATCTCTCGACTGGTCGGTGATGACCGACGTCGGTAGGACCTCACGATACGGGATCCTCAAGGTCGACAAACCGACATGTATCTCAACGTGCTGACGGGCACGCGGGTTGGCGGCCAGCATTCGATTAGAAGCCGAGGCAACGGACAAGGCAGGAGTAGGCTCACAGCCTTCCCCTGCCGTCCCCATCCCCAAGCTCTGCTATTCGCGCGTTACGGTGACGGTTTGGTCCGCGTTGAAAACAGCACGGATGCGCATGCCCGACATGCGCTGATCGCCCGTAAGCGATATCGATCCCTGCGCGAACGTCGCGCCATTTCGGCCGGCAAAGATCGTGAAGCCAATCGTGGTTGCGGCATTGTCCCACGTGAAGGTCTGGGGGCTCATTCGCGTGACCGTTGCGCCAGGCGTGACTCGATTGACGGCCGGGTCGAAAGCTTCGCCGTTGATCAACAGGTGCACGTTCTGGACGTCGTTGTTCACCGCTACCAGCGTGATGGACGCGGTCAACGGGAATTGATTGCCGGCGATGTCACCACCGCCGCCACAAGCAAGAACGATCGAAAGGGCGGTTAGGGCTGCGAATGCACGCAGCGAAATGTGTTTGTACATGTCCGTATCCTACAGCATTGTTGTCAGGATGTGTTGTGTTTTCGCGAAAATCTTTCGATCGGTCTCACGTGGCCGCTTCCTCAGTTGTCGTTTGTCTCGTGGCCCATTAAGTGCCGCACAGAGAACGCTTGCCCGGTGTGATACGCGACGTGGAACACGATGTAGTTGGCAAGGTCGCCAAACGTGTGCCCCGGGCCGTTCTCCATCGGATCGATCATAGAGTAGGGTGATTCCAAGTAGAGCGCTTTGACGGCTTTCTGCACCCGTTCGAACTCGGCCAAGCACTCTGCGGCGCTCATGTCAAGCACGACGGGCTGGCCGACGTTGTGGAGATAGTAGCGAACTTCGGGCTGCATAAAGGGCGACTCGAAGACGAAGTTCGGGTGGTATCGTTGCGCATGCGAAAGCAGCCCGTAGCACACATGCGCGGTGAGCTCGCCGACGCTGAGTAGGTTTGGATGCGCGCGGCGCCACACATCTTCGTCGGCAAGGTTCTCAAAGACAAGGGTGAACTCCCAGTGGGCAGAGTCCCAGGCTTGGGATTGATGATCAAGGAAAGGCATGGGCATAGCTTAGCGCATAATTCGTCGCATGGCGTCATGCAGGATCGTGCGTAGTGGGGAAGGGTTCCGTGGCAAGCAGGGGCTGGACTACTTGTCGGGCATTTCGGCCGAAAGCGCGGGGGCAACGGCCATCTGCATGCATCTGCTCGAAATGCCGCCCGGTGCCGAGGCGAAGCCCCACTACCACGAAGCCCACGAGACGGCCATCTTCATGCTGGAAGGGGTCGTCGAGTTCAAGCACGGGCCTAATCTGGAGCACACCGACCGCGTGCAGGCCGGCGACTTCATCTATATTCCGGCGGGAGTCCCGCACCAGCCGTACAATCCCACGGACCGCGTGGCCAAGGCGGTCGTCGCGCGCACCGACCCGAACGAGCAGGAGAGCGTAGTGTTGATGTGATGGAGGTTCCCAAGATCAACTTCTACATCTGGACGCCCCGCGATCAGCGGAACGACGGCACACTCAGCATAACAGGAACCGCCAAAGCGTGTGACGCCCTGATCCGTGCGATCGAAGGCGGCGAGGGATCCCATGACTTTGAGTTGGCGGTGCCGACGGGCGAAGATGTGGAGCATATTGGCAGTGGAGTCACCCACTCGTTCAACTGGTTGCGCGTCACTCAAGACGACACTCTACGTAGTGACCCCGAACTCAGGATCGACCGGTCTGCGGACAGAGTAGAGTTTGTGGTTTCCGGTGGGGCATCTTTTCTCATCTTGTTCGAGGTCCTTGAGACAATCACAGATGGCTCAGGTGACATGAGCTTCACTTGCCTCATGGATGACAAGAAAGTTGATGTCTGGTATTGGCCATGCTTCGGGCACATCACGCCGACCCGCAGCCCGGCAAACCTCTATCCAGAGTGAGGGCCTCAGATGATGACCTCATCTCGGAAGCCGGAAATTCCACTGTCCGACCTGGACGCCGGAGGCTAAGGTCGATGTTTCCATTCCTGAATACGGCCGGGTTCCAAAGCGGCCGACGCGGCCCCAGTACGCCTCATTGATGAGCGGATCGCCTTTGAACAGGATGTCATTGAAGTAGAAGCCGGTTCGAGATCCCGCTACCAAGCCGTATGCGTGGATGTGGGCGGGCTCTGTGCCGCCCGGATAGGGTGCGGGCCGGGTGGTTTTCAACAAGAACTCACCCTTCTCGTTAGTCTTGAGCCATCCGCGAACGGTGCCGTGCCAGCGGGTCCATCCGGTCGCCGAATCTGGCCTCGGATAGAGGCCGCGCGCATCGGTTTGGTGGAAGTAGACGATGACACCTGCCGCGGGAGTCTTGCCGTCGGCTTTCAGGACCTTGCCTCGAATCTCCAACCGTGGCCCCGCGTGTTGAGGTCTTGGCAGGGTGAGCTCGTGGCTTAGGTTGGGCGGTGCTTCCAATACCGGAAGCCAATCCGGTTCGGGCCTGGCTTGGGTCACAAGGGTCAGGATGAGCGAAGCAACCATGGGTCATCCTACGCCTTGCCAGACCGAGCAGGTTCCGAGTGCAACGCGTCTGGTACAGCCAGATGGGGCGGCTTGCAGACAGGCGTGTCGCATGCGAAGTATGAATGCGCCAGTGCATGCACCTCAGTGGAGATTGCAGATCCTCGCCAGTGTCAAGCGGCTGCTGAGAGACCAAGGCTTTCGGGGTTCCAAGACCGTCTTCTACAAGGTTATCGGCGACCGTAGAATCATGGTCCAGCCTGTTGGCGGTAGCGACCCCAACAACACTCAGAAGCTTGAGATGCAGGTCTTTCTTGGAGTTGACTTCTTGACTTACGGTGAAGAACCAGCGACAACCGCATATACCGCTCTGTGGACATGCGAGCTCGCAAGAATCGATGATCAGGGCATGCGTGACACATTTTGGCGAGCTACTTCGGATGCGGAGGCTCAGGCTGTGGACGACGGCATTCTCAAGGCCCTGCCCGGCGCGCTCGACCAGATTGAGCGGATGTTCCAGACTTGGCACGACGTGCTGCCGTATCTCGACAGGGAAGGTGGGCGTACGCTCGACCCGCCAGGAATGACCAACGCGTATAAGTTGCCGAAGGTCTAGTGGGCGACATCACCTTGTGAACTCGCGCGGTCGATCCACCAGCACTACGACCGTCGTAACCACGAACGCACCGAGTCCGCCCTGGATCAAGAGTCCGCTCATGATCTCACTCAACCCCATGCCCGCGTGTCCCGCAGTCGAGCCGAGAATGCGTGGCTGGATGAAGGGGAGCATGCCAAGGGTCTGAACGATGCCGCCAACTAGAGCGATCCAGCCTACCGACGGACGCGAGAACGGCCTGCCCTGATGCTTCGCGAAGACGAGTCCGACAAGCATCATCGCCGGGCCGAGGAAGCCCCAAGGGCCAAGCTGGGGAGTCTCGATCCGGCTGAATCCGGTGTGGGTGAGCAAGTCGATCGTCGCGTAGGCACCGGCGATCATCATCAACGCCCGATCACCACGTAGGAATGCTTCATCGGCCCATTGTAGCTGGAGTCGTCACCTAAGACGGAACTTCTCGAAGCCCTTGCCGTTCCAGCGATAGGGTCCCGCCGTTTGGCTCGCAATCCAAAGCACGCCCTGCCGATCCATATAGATCTGATTCATGAGCGCGTCCTTGGCTCCGTCTTTCACCGGGTAATGACGCAGTTACTTACCGTCCCATCGAAACACGCCGTCGCGCCAAGTCATCATCCAAAGATCGCCCTCTGGCCCCCTTGCGACCGATTGGTAGTAGATCAGGTCACCTTCGGTGCCGTTCTCGGCGCGGTATTGAATGGCCCCGTGCGTAGCGAGGTTCGTCGACGAAATCACGTAGCGGTGCTTCGTGTTGCACACCCACAGCTTGCCCTCGCGGTCCTCGATGATTGATCGGATGCCGAACGAACCGCCCTCGGGTGTGTTGGTCAGGTGGTCTTCATAAAGCCAGTTGATGGTCTTGCCATCGTAGCGGGCCAGTCCGGCATCGGCGGTGCCGAACCAGACATGGCCCCTTCGATCCTTGTAGATGGTGTACAGATCGAACGGACTGAGCGGCTGGCTCGGTGGCTGCGGTTTGTTCTTCGCCTCGAGAATGTGCTTCGGAAGGCGAAGGCTGTAGAGCGTCGTGCCGTCGTAGCGCGAGGGGCCGCCGAAAGGGCTACCCCAGGCGAACCAGAGATCGTCGGGATGGAGCCGCCAACCCTTGTCCGGTACGTCGATGACGGTCGGTTTGAGCGTGATGAAGCTCCGGCCATCGAACTTGCTGATCCCGTTTTCGGTGGTGAAGTAGAGCGCGCCGCGCTTGTCTTGTTGAATGGCGGTGACACGCTTGCCCGCGAGGCCGTCCTTCGGCGTGAACCGGACGATCTTCTTGCCATCGTAGCGCGAGACGCCCTCGCTGTCGCTCCCAAACCAGTGGTTGCCCTCTTCGTCTTGGTAGAGGGTGCGGAGGTAGGTGCTGAGACCCGCAACCTCGGTGCCGAGCTTGGTAGGGACTTGGGGCATACCGAGGAGCAGGAGGGAAGTGAGCATGTTCCTTAGATCAACAGCGCTCGTGGTGCCGTCGTTCCTGAGAAAACGCAGAACGAGAGGCGGCTAAACTGGCGCAATGATGCGTCGTTGGTTGGCCCTCCTCCTCGTAATGCTCGTGTGGCTGCCCACGGCGGCCTGCACTCGAGGGGCCGATGCGCCGCTTGTCGACCAGGATCAGTATTCGAGCCAAGAGGTTGAGCAAGACTACGGCTTTGGCAACTATGAGCAACTTCGGGAGCACTATTCGAAGCACGGCCACGAGTTCGGCTCAATCACCGAGGACGAGTATCTGCGACGCGCCAAGGCCTTGCGCGATGCCCCGGTGGGAGGCAATGTCCTGCAGGTCATCCGCCCGGACGGCCGGCGGACTCGGTTTGACCGCGATACGGGCAACTTCCTGGTGTTTGTGAGCGATGGCACGATCATCACGTTCTTCCGGCCAAGTGACGGCGAACGCTACTTCAACCGCCAAGCCACGCGTCCGAGATAGGTTCGAACTCCCCCTCGCCCTAATGTGGGGAGAGGGGGTTGGGGGGTGAGGGGTAGATTCTCGGAGCGCCGCAGCACCTCACCCCGGTTCGCTGACGCTCACCGACCCCCCGATGGAATCGGGGCAGGCTCTCCCCGGGGTGGGTAGAGGGTTAGCGGAGTCCCACGTGGGGCAGGGTTGATCTTTTGCCCTGCCTCACCTTTGACGTGACTCTAAGGGCAGATTCTCCGGTGGCACGGATTCAACTCGATCCTGTGGTCCTTTGCATAGGTCCGCAGTTCATCGACGCTCAGAGAAGCCACCTTGGTCGCTCGAGTGAGGTTCTGCTTCGTGTCGAAGTCCTTGTCCCACAAGTGATCGCACCCGACAGCATGGATCATGCCCTCAGTCGATGAGATCAGGTTCAAGTAGAAGCCACCCCTGTTGGCCCGCAGCCACTCCTTGAAGCCCTCGTTATCGTCGGCGCCTGAAAACACGCAGTAGGACATCTGCCCAGTATGCCGACTTCTCGTAGCCGCAGGGATGATACGTGCCCGCGGGGCTAGTCCGGTGGCACGTATCATCCTCCGGCTACGAACGGTGCGCCTGTATTCTCAGCCATGCCTGAACGCTTGCTTGACCCCGCCCAGCCCGGCGAAGACTGGGAAGGGAACAACATATCGCAATGTTCTCCGAATTGGACACCTCAACGGTGTCGGCGCCGACACTTCCAAAAGAGCGCCGCCACAGAAACCACCAGCAAGGTTGACGGCTCAGGTACTGGCTGCCACTGCACAGCGTAGGGTATGCCATTTGAATGGACGACTCCTGTAATATTTCCGGCTGAGTCGATTCCGTTGGCGACGCTCTGCTGAATGTTCAGCGGTATACCGTTTAGGGTGAGGCCAGCGGTGAAACCATGAAGATTGAGAGCACTAGCCGCGGTTCCATTCCATAGGAACGCACTTGATCTATTACCGACGTTCGCATAGCCCACTTGGATCCCGTTGAGCGTGCCGTGTGCAGCGCTATAGGTATATCCCACCGGATGGAGATCAACTGCCGTAGAGGCGCTACCGGTCCATAAAATTGCATGACGGTCGAACTGTATCAGAGAATGGCCGGCATAACCCACCTGCGTTCCGGCATCCGTAGCGTTTGCCGAGCTGAAGACAAACCCATGAGGATGGAGATCAGTGGCAACCGACCCAACCCACAGCATGGCGTGATTAATGTCTTTTCCAACCGGCCGCGCATTACCCACGATGCTCGACCCGCTAACCGCCCTGGCAGAGCTCCAGTTAAATCCGTCTGGATGAAGATCCACAAGACTCTCCGCGGATCCCTGCCACCGTACTGCCCGTGTTATTCCTCCAATGGATGCATGCCCGACCTGAGTGTGCTCGTCCATTCCCATGCCAATGGCCGAACTGGACTCTGGAGTCAAATTCACATAGTCGTTTGCACTCCCATTCCAGAGGAGAGCCCGGCTGCTACCATTGGGCAACCAAGCGTAGCCGATCTGACGACCTCCGGCGGCTCCGGAACTGCTGCTCCATTCAAAGCCTGCGGGATGCAGATCGACCGCGGAAAGGCTTGATCCTTGCCAGTACATAGCGCGCCAAGCACCGGCCGAATACGCCGAACCGGCCTGCATGCTCGAGTGAGAACTTGCGCCCGCACTTGACGCCTCGTATCCTTCCGGATGCAAGAGCTTCACTTGGTATTGCCCCAGAGCAGCTTGCGGCGCTATCGCGACGAACGCAACGGCAAAAAGCCGAGCCACCTGAATCCCGACAGGCTGGAGTAAGCTGACCCTGAAGTTCATAACTCAATCATACTTAGTCTTCTGCTCGAAAGGCACGGATTAACCTGAAAAAGTTAGCCAGTTCAACACACTCGGCCTGGGTGGTGCGCCTTCCGAGGTTCCAATCCCTGGGCCAGAGCAGCTCTGCGACCCCTCGGGGTCTAGAATCAACCATGCCCGAACGCATGCTCGACCCCGCCCAGCCCGGCGAAGACTGGGTGGGGAACAACATCGCCGTCACGTGCCCCCTGTGCGCCAAGGTGTTCATTGTGAGCGGAGTCCTCCACCGAAACGGCCGCGATTGTCCGAGCTGCGGCAAGAGCCGCGGCTGGGTCAAGGGCGGACGCAAGTCCGGCGGCCAAGCTGGCATCAAGTGGACTGACTGACTCCCCCTCGCCCCATGTGGGGAGAGGGGGCTGGGGGGTGAGGGGTAGTTGCGCGAGAAGCTGTCGCCCCTCACCCCGGTTCGCTGACGCTCACCAACCCTCTCCCCGGGGCGGGTAGAGGGTTAGCGGAGTCGGCGAGGCGCTGGCGCAGGATGTCGCCGCGGATCTTGGCAAACGCGGCCCGCTTGACCGCGGCAAAGCAGTTTTCGTCGGTAGCCTTCATTTGTTGTCAAAAATCGGCCTTCATCCTTGAGCTTCATATTGTTGTGGTGGTAACATGCGCGAATGTCGTACTTTGCAGTCTTCAACTTTTGCGAGATTGTTGGTGTCAACGAGGACGGGGCCGATCAGGTGCTCAACCTGAAAATCAACAAGATTAGTTTCTACGGCCCAGAGGGAATGATGGGGCCGTACGATTGGCCGACGGATGCCGCTATGGTCGAGCGTCTGACTTGGGCAGGACAACTAAGGAGCGTCTTGCCGCTCGTCACTGCCCCGGAGCTGCAGAAGTTTGCGATTGCTCTGAACGCCAACGTCCGAACACTTGCGGTTGAGGTTGATCCATCCTGCTGGTTCGCCGAGGTTGAGCTCAGCGTGTTGAGTGAAGCTGCCCCAGCGAACACTGGCTCCTTCGTCGTTGAGTGTGCTCGCGGCCAGGAGCCCGTAGAGCGAGAGGTCAAGTTCAAGGCTGGGCAAGTATCTGGCACCCTACGCGTTCTACTAAGCGCTCAGCAGCTACCACCATTGCGGAGGCCCTGTTAGAGCCTCAGTTGGGCACCGGACTGGCTCAACGCGGCGCGCTTGACCGCGGGCGGATCGAAGTCGAAGAGCTCGGCGTAGTCGACGAGCGTCTCACCCTCTCGGCAGAGGAGTTGGGTGAAGAACCCGCGGTCGGCTTCGAACTAGAAAAGAGCGAGTGGGTCACTTCGAAGTCGCGGAAGAAGTGGGCAAGATGAGGGTGGCCCGCCACACTGCGAGTATGGCGGGAAGGGAGACGGAGCTTCCCGGAAACCTAGGCTGTATTGACTACCTTTCCGAGCTAAAATAAACCTAATGGGCCACCACGATAGCAAAGGAAAGCTTGTCGAGCGCATTGTAGCGCTTCTGCACGGCAAGCCGGGTTTCAAAATTGAACAACGTGTCCGGATAAAGCCCAGCAGAGGCGGTCGTGGAGCAGAGATCGACGTTCTAATGACCGGCAACTTCAACGGTTATCCAGTTCAGTTTGCGTTCGAATGCAAGAATGAGCAAAAGCCGATTGGCATTAAGCACATAAGGGACTTTATCGACAAGCTCAACGACGTTGGCATACCCGTCCAGCAAGGTGTTTTCGTAAGCTCCTCTAACCTGACGAGCGAGGCAGCTGGCAGAGCACGCGCTGCCGGTGTCAAAGTCTTGATGGTTGGTGGTCTAACTGAGAATGGTCTAGCGCAGCAGATCTATCGTGCGCTCCAATCAGTGGTGTACCTAATGCTACATTTTAGGGAAGTCACGCATGAGTGCCAAGTCGCGCCAGCCGTTCCCGCGTACGTCGATGGGGCTGGCTCATTCGTAGGGATGTTCTTCGATCCCCTGTGGCTGCACTGGTTTAATCACATGCCTGCGCCAACACTTGGCGAGCAGACCATCGTTGCGCGCGTTCCAGATGGATGGCATGTGACTGACGGCGAGAACATTCAGCGAGTCGAAACGGTCACTTGCAGAGTTGAGGTCACGGGGCACATTCTACAGATCCGAGGAGATGCAAAGGCGGCTTGGCTCCTGGACCCGGACACGAAACGCGCTGAGCGAGGCCAGGTGCAAGCAAAGTTCGATGAAGGACTGGTCGGAGGCGCGACCGAGCTAGTGCTGGTTAGAAGCGAGTGTGAGTTAGCGAAGCAAATTGGATCAGCCGGCGCCTATTTGACCGTTACTACTCGCGTGAAACTACCGAGGATTGTTATTCCATGGTCCTCGCAGTTCTACTGGCCGCCGAGTAAGCAGACGATGATCACCCTCTGGGAGATAGCTAGGGCAAGGCCCGACATTTTGGAATCTGGAGATCTGGGCGGCATTGAGCTAGAACAAACGACGATCAACTCATTCTTCGAGCCGGTTTGGGACCAGCATCCATTCGCTGGAGAACTCAACAGGTTCTTGGACAACAAGGTGTAGGACACCTGGGGCAACCCACCGACCTTATGCCGCCAAGGTGCAAACGAATGTTTGCCGCAGACCCGATCATGTTCGGCAAGCAATGAGCCTATTGCTCAGACGCACGACGTCGTCGGAGGGGTGGCGGAATGCCTTTCTTCAGACAGCAGTTCTTGTACATCCGGCCAGATCCACAGAAGCATCGACGATTCCGTTCCCATGGAACCCTATCTGGAGGAGCAGGCGTCCTCCGCTGGACTCGCTGGAAGTCGCGAATGCTGAGTTCCTCCTTAGTGTGATTCGTGAATATTTGAAGCTCCTTCTGGGTCCTCAGTGCCTCTAACTGCATTTCGTCGCTCCACTCTCGACCATCAAGGTAAACGTAGTCTTCTCCTGCATTCCGATCGGTAGCAGCATTTAGCCCGATGCCCACCAGATCCGTGACTGCAGAGTCCATTGCACGCACTACGGTCATCTGAGCCTGAAGCATCTCACGCCGGGCCTCGCGGTAGTTGGCCTTCCAAGGGTGGTCGCCCTCTGCCTGCATCACCAGGAAAGTGAAGTGCGGATGGCCCGGCTTCAGTGGGCTGCAATACGATCTCCTTAGCATGCCCGGTCTTGACAGGTTTGGATCGGTTATCATCTCGACAACCTTAGCTGACATGAATCGACGCTCAATCCGGCTCGTGCTTGCGAGCATGCGTAGCAGGATCTCGCTCGTTTCCGGCGTAATGTCCTTATCCCACGTTTCCGGCCCGTGTGGACTAAAGTAGATGCACCTTTCAACGAACTCATCCCAGACTCTGCTTGCGTCGACGTCAGCCCGCCAATCTGTGTATGCGGTCGTTTCAACAAACTCGTCCCAATAGCCTCCGGCAAAGCACATCGCAAGCGCATTGTCCTCCCCATCTAGGGTTGGAAAGTCGTATCCAATCTTGCTGACGGGATTGCTGAAATACATTGCCAGCGCATCTTCCTCACCGCAGATTGAAATGGCTCGTGGTCGGCGGAAAAATCGTTCCTTCGCTGTGAGGTATTCGACCAGGTCTGCCGTTGTATCAAGATGCTCCAAGACGAACTCTAAAGAAATCTCGTCGAGCACATGGACGAAGCCTCGCCGCGGATCTGGCTGGAATGTGGTGAAAGGTAGCTGATCGGGGGAGTCGCTATTCGTTTGCATAAGCGTCCCGCGTTCGCCAAAGTGTTCGGCACAAGCCTGAGCAATTCCTCGCGCAACCACCACAAGATGAAAGCGTATGCGATCAGGCGAGGGAATCGGCAGGGCAAGTCGATGCGCACAGTTCGGATCAGTAAAGACGCGTTCCGGGTTCTCCATCAACCAGTCTCGGGCCCCAAAGAGCTGGGCGGCAGACTCTAGAACAGCCTTCCTATACCAGCGGGGCCAAGCCACTTCTAGCGGCTTGTCACGGCAGTAGGAGATTTCCTTGTCGGAAAAGATGATGACGTCTTCACCGAAAACGACGAGCAGGTCGCAGATCTCTTTGCCCGGAAGTCTTGGATCGACTGTGTCTCTGAACGGATTAGGAATCGCCCACAGGGATAGGAAAGTCTTCTTGCCAAGCAGAGCGAGGAACTCCTCTGATCGAGTCTTCATGAAGTCCCTTGCCAGACACAAGAACGGGCTGCGAACTTTGTATCGCAGCCCATAAAGCAGGACCGAGTCGGTCCTGCAAACCTCGGGCGAGACGCCCGATCCACCATTAGAAGTCCATGCCGTCCATGCCGCCGCCGGGCATGGCGGGGGCCTTCTTCGGCTCGGGCTTCTCAACCACCAAAGCTTCCGTCGTCAGAACCAGGCCCGCGATTGAAGCCGCGTTCTGGATCGTCGAGCGCGTCACCTTGGCCGGATCCACAATGCCCGCCTTCACGAGATCCACAATCTCGCCGGTCACCGCGTTCAGGCCAAAGCCCGCCGCGGAGCCCTTCACCTTCTCAACGATCACCGAGCCCTCAAGGCCCGCGTTCGTCGCGATCTGGCGGAGCGGCTCTTCAAGCGCGCGCTTCACGATCGTGTAGCCCGTCAGCTCATCGCCACTCACCGAAGAAGCATCCAACGAAAGCGCCGCGCGGAGCAGCGTGCTGCCGCCTCCCGGCACGATGCCCTCTTCGACCGCCGCGCGGGTGGCCGAGAGCGCATCCTCATACCGGTGCTTCTTTTCCTTCAGCTCGGTCTCGGTCGAAGCGCCGACCTTGATCACGGCCACGCCGCCCGAAAGCTTCGCAAGTCGCTCTTGCAGCTTTTCGCGGTCGTAGTTGCTGTCGGTTTTGTCGATCTGGCCCTTGATGAGCGCGATGCGGCCCATCACGGCGTCCTTCGAGCCGGCACCCTCGATGATCGTGGTGTCTTCCTTGGTGATGACGACCTTCTTAGCGGTGCCGAGCATGTCGATGGTGACATTCTCGAGCTTGGTGCCGAGGTCTTCGCTGACGAAGCGGCCGTTGGTGAGGATCGCAATGTCCTCGAGCATGGCCTTGCGGCGGTCGCCGAAGCCGGGCGCCTTGACGGCCGCGATCTGGAGCACGCCGCGGATCTTGTTCAGAACCGTGGTGGCCAGCGCGTCGCCTTCGATGTCCTCCGCAATGATGAGGATCGGGCGGCGAGCCTGGGCGGCCTTCTCGAGGAACGGCAGGAACTCCTGCGCGTTGCTGACCTTCTTCTCGTGGATGAGGATCAGCGGATTCTCGAGCACGGCTTCCATGCGCTCGGGGTCGGTGACGAAGTAGGGCGAGATGTAGCCGCGGTCGAACTGCATACCCTCGACGATTTCGAGGCTGGTTTCGCGACCCTTGCTCTCTTCGACGGTGATGACGCCGTCCTTACCGACCTTGTCCATGGCCTCGGCGACCTGCTTGCCGATCTCGTTGTCGTTTCCGGCGATGGTGGCGACGAACTCGACCTGCTCCTTGTCCTTGATGGGCTGAGCGGTCTTCTTGATCTCGGCGATCACGGCCTCGACGGCCTTGTCGATGCCTCGCTTGACGGCGATGGGGTTGCCACCGGCGGCGACGTAGCGAAGGCCTTCGTTGACGATGGCCTGGGCGAGGACGGTCGCGGTGGTGGTTCCGTCACCGGCGACATCGTTGGTCTTGCTGGCGACTTCCTTGCATAGCTGGGCGCCCATGTTCTCGTAAGGATCTTCGAGTTCGATCTCCTTGGCGACGGTGACGCCGTCCTTGGTGATCGTGGGCGATCCCCACTTCTTGTCGAGGACGACATTGCGTCCCTTGGGGCCAAGGGTGACCTTGACCGCATCGGCGACCTTGTTGACGCCGCGCTCAAGGGCGCGACGAGCGTTTTCATCGTAGAGTAGGTTTTTTGCTGGCATGGGGTTCTCCTGGTGTGTTGGCTTTGTTAGCGTGTTGGCCTGTTAGCGTGTTGGCTTGTTAGCGTGTTGGCTTGTTAGTGTGTTGGCTTGTTAGTGTGTTGGCTTGTTAGGCTGGTGGTTGGTCGCCGTAAGGGGCGACTTCCTCGCGCACGAGGGTTGATTCGAGCCACGACAGATAGGCGTTGAGTTGCTTGCCAAGTACAACGTATCGACTTCGCAACTCAGAGACCGGCGGGTCCGCCGCAAATCCGAGGCGTCGAGCGGCTTCAAGTTGCGTGAGCACCTCGAACACCGAGCCTCGGGCGATTCGCAAGAACTGCGCTTGGCTCTGGCCCCGACCTCGTCCCCATCCTTCAGCGATGTTGGATGGGACGGAGATTGCCGCTCGCGTGATCTGACTCGAAAGTCCGTAGCGTTCGTTAGACGGGAAGGTCTCGACGACGCCGTAAACCTCAACCAGCAAGTCCATTCCGACTTGCCAGATTTCAAGGTCTTCGAACGAGGCGATCTTCTCACTTCGGTCCATCAATTTAGGTTCCGACACGCCAACACGCCAACAAGCTAACACGCCAACTTGCTTGCTACGCAAACACGGCGTAAATCTGGTCCTCGTCGAGGATCGTGTAGTCCTGGCCGTCGACCGTCACTTCGTTGCCGCCGTACTTGCTGAACAGCACGACGTCGCCGACTTGGACGGTGAGCGTGTTGCGCTCGCCGTTGTCGAGGACGCGGCCGTTGCCCGTGGCGATGACCTTGCCGGTTTGCGGCTTCTTCTTGGCCGAGTCGGGGAGATAGATGCCCGACGCGGTCTTATCTTCTGATTCCAAAACTTGCACGACGACCTTGTCGCCGAGAGGCTTGAGATTGCTCATCGTTTAGCGCTCCTTTCTTGTGAGTGTTAGCAGTCCCACATGGGGACTGCTAATTATGGCTCACGAGGAGAAGCGCTGTCAACGGGTTCGGCGACGGGTAATGAGGCCGGCGGCACCCAGGCAGATCGCGAGCATGGTCGCCGGTTCGGGGACGGTGCCATTGAGCGCGGTGTAGCATCCGGGGCAGACACTGGTCTGGCCGGGGGCGAGCGTGGCGTCCAGTTGGAACCCGACGCCAAAGTCGCCGCTACCGGGATCGACGCTGAAGTTCATCGTGTCGATCAAGGCGTTGGTGAAGAACGTGCCGTACAGCGGGCCGTGCTGATAGCTGACGGGGCCGCCGACTCCGCTGAAGCTGGTTTCCTGGAAGTTGCCGGGGTTGGCGGTGTTGTTTTGCCGAATCAGGTCGGTCGTGCCGTTGAACGAGTGAAACGAGAAGAAGTCTGTGCCCGTCGTCGGGATGTCGTAGTCCATGTAGTGGAACAGCGAGAAGTCAAGGTTCTGGTTGGTGAGGTTCGTGAGCGTGACGCACTTCTGAAGGATCGGGCTTGTGGGGCTCAGGGCACCGAGCGTGTAGTACACGTTGATCTCGACCATGGGCGCGGTGTCGGTGCCATTCTGTCCCTTGAACATCTGGGCGTGCCAGGTGTTGGTGGTGTTGTTGAAGACGGCATTGTTGCTGCGCACCATGTATTCGCGGCTGTCGCCCTGAATGCGATAGGCCCACATGTCGCGGAAGGCGAAGTCTTGGGCCACGCCATTGGCGAAGAAGTCGGCTCCGCCGCCAAGGTTGTTCGCTGAGCCAGTGTAGCTTCCCGCATGGAAGGTGTAAGAGCCTCCGGCGGAGGTGAGCGTGGTCTGGGCCTGGCCGTAGGAGACGGTGGTGATGGCGAGCATAGCGAGCGCCGTAAATGTTCTCATGCTTCACTATACAGGGTTAGTCAGCCTAAGTGTAGAAAGCAAGTAGAAATGCGGGGATCTACGATAGGGAGAGCCCATGAGGGCGTCGGTGGGTTCGTCCCGACGCATCCGGCGCTCAAGGAACGGCAGGTGGCCGCAGGAGATGCTCAACCACTCGTGCCGCGATCGGCGCGCCGAAGTCGGAGCCATGGCCGGCTTCCTCCAGGACAACTGCGATTGCGATTCGGGGGTTGTCGGCGGGTGCAAAACCCACGAACCAGCTATGCGTCAGCTTCTTGCCCGCGCTTTCGGTGCTGCCGGTTTTGCCGCCCCAACGGATACCGGGGATGGCGGCCGAGCGAGCGGTGCCGGTCTCGATAACCCCAACCATGGCCTGGCGGAGTTCGCTCCACACTCGCGGATCGATGTTAAGTCGATGAAGCTCTTCGGGTGTGTTTTCGATGCGCCCCTCGGGGGTGATGCGTGCCTTCAGCAAGTGTGGGCGGTAGTTCACACCACTATTGGCAACCAGCGCGGCGACGTTCGCCATCTGAAGCGGAGTCGCGTTGACCTCGCCTTGACCGATGCCCATGTTGACGGTCATGCCTTGGTACCACTCGATGGGTTCGCCGGGCTTCTTGCGCTGAACGCGCCGGAGCCACTCGTCGGTCGGGAGGGTGCCGGTTTGCTCGCCACGTAGCTCGATGCCCGTTCGTTGATGCAAACCTGCGGATTCAGCGGCGGCATTGAGGCCGAGTCGCTTCGCGCGCAATCCGAAATCGCTGAAGTACGCGTTGCATGACTTGACGAACGCCGTGCGGAAGGTGACGGCACCGTGGTTGCCGAGGCACTTCACCTTGCGATTGCCGACCTCGTAGTAGCCGCGGCAGATGACGGCGCGGTTGGGATCCCAGATACCGGCTTGCGCAGCGGCAATGGTGGTGATGATCTTAAACGTCGATCCGGGCGAGTATTGACCGGCGATGGCGCGGTTCCACATCGGATTGGAGGGGTCGTCTTGCAGGGCTTTGAACTCGGCACGGGAGATGCCGCCCCGAAAGAGCCCGGTGTCGTAGTTCGGGAAGCTGGCCAAACAGAGCACCTCACCCGACTGCGGATCTAGGGCCACAATCGCGCCACCTTTCTTGCCTCCGATGCGCTCGCTGGCTTGGGCGAGTTGCTCGTTGGCAAACTTTTGCAGATCACGGTCGATGGTGAGGATGATCCGCTCACCGGGCGTGGGGTTCTCACGCCCCGCAACCCGAACCGGACGGCGCCGGGCATCGACTTCGACCGTCTCGGTTCCCGGCTTGCCCATGAGATACTGTTCGAGCGACCACTCAATCCCCTGCTTACCGACATAGCTGGGAAGCGACCACTCCTTCTCATTGAATCGTTCGACGTCGTTGGGGTCGGGCGTCCACACGTAGCCGAGCAGGTGGGCCATGTCCCGCGTGTTCGGATAGTGCCTCATGGGCATGGTCGCTACGCCGATCCCCGGCAAATGATCTCCGGCTTCGGCCAGTCGAGAAGCAACATCAATCTTTGCTCCGACGTAGATCGGGGTCGGCAGGTAGGGTCGGCTCATACCGTCCTCGACCTTCTCCATGAGCTTTTTGGGGTCGGCGCCGAGCATGCCGGCGACTTTGTCGATCACCCACGGCTTCTTCTTGATGTCGTTGGGCACGGCCGTAACGACGAGCTCTGGCCGGACGCCCGCGATGAGGTTGTTCTTCCGGTCAAAGATCAGTCCGCGAGGGGCGAGAGTTTCGACGGTGCTGCGGCGATACTTGTCGGCGGCGAGCGCGTAGTCGTCGGCACTCACAACCTGCAGATACCAGAGCCGGATGAAGAAGATGAGCAGCACGAAGAATGTGATGCCCAGGAACGTAAGCTGTCGGGCATCGAGTTCAGGCTTTCGAGGGGCGTGAATGACCGACATGGCTACTCGCGGCGGCGTCGGACCAGCGACTTCAACTCCGTCATCTCTTCGATGGCGTAGGCAATGCCCTCGCGTCCAAACCCGCTCTTTCTTACGCCGCCGTAAGGCAAAACGTCAAAGCGGAGGGTGGGAAAGTCGTCAATGACGACCCCAGCGACGTCGAACTCGGCGAAAGCTCGCTCCGCTAGGGCGTCATCTTGCGTGAAAACGCCGACGTGAATGCCGTACGGGCTGGCGTTGATGTGGGCGATGGGTTCGGCAAGATGCTCGTAACGACGTAAGGTTAAGACCGGTCCGAAGACTTCTTCACAACTGAGTTGAGTGGAGTCGGGCACGTTCTCAAGCAAGGTTGGATTAATGACGGTTCCGTGACGCTCGCCTCCCGCGAGGAGCGTGGCACCCGCTGATAAGGCTTCGTCAATCCACGCCATGATCCGGTCGGCTTCATCCTCGTTGATGATCGGCCCACATACGGTGCGGGGATCGGCCGGATCGCCGGTCGGGCAATCTCGGGTTGCTTGAGTCAGTCGGTCGCGCACTTCATCATAGCGGCTTGCGTGCGCCCAGACGTGTTGGACAGCAATGCACACTTGGCCCGCGTAACCGTACGCGCCGGCGACCACGCGGGGAATCGCCCAGTCAAGATCGGCATCGCTGGCGATGATGGCGGCGGCATCGCCTCCGAGTTCGAGGGTGACCCGCTTGTCCGAGAGTTTCTCTTTGAGCATCCAGCCGACCTTGGGCGAGCCGGTGAAGCTCAGCTTGTTCACCCGTGGATCGAGGGCCATTTTCTGGGCAATGGGTGCGGGTACGACCACCGCGTTGACGAGTCCATGAGGGCATCCCGCTTCGTGGATGATTCGAATGAGCGTGAGTGTGCTCAGCGGTGCGAGACTACTGGGTTTGACGACGACTGCATTACCGCTGGCGAGCGCCGGCGCGATCTTGTGAGCGGCCAGATTGTACGGCCAGTTGTAGGGCACGATCGCGAGGACGACGCCGACGGGGAAGCGGGCGACCTGGGCGGTGTAGTCCGAGGCGCGGGAATCGTAGGGAAGTTCGACCGGCTGCGGGTCGGTGGCGTGGACGTAGTCCGCCGCGAGCTTGAAGGTGATCGCCGTGCGCGTGACTTCGCCGCGTGCCCAGGTGATGGGCTTGCCGATTTCGCGGACAAGGAGTTGGGCGAGTTCTTCGCTCCGATGCTCGATGGCATCAGCGATCCGCTGCAAGAGGCCGCGGCGTTCGTCCGGGCGTAGCTCTTGGGTCCGAAATGCATCGTACGCGGCATCGAGTGCCGTATTGGCCTCCGACCATCCTCCCTCGGCGGCGGTGCCCACGACGCTGCCGTCAAAGGGGTTGCGTACCAAGAGCTTCCCGACGGCCTGATCACAGGGGCCGCCGATGAAGTGACCGGCGATCAGCATCTCTCGGTGCACGCTCATTTCGTTGTCAGATTCTGACACCTACGGTAGTCGCCGGTTGCTATCGTACCGGCGTTCTAGCTAGGGTTTGTCAATCAACTCAATCCGCCGCACGTGTCGGCCACCTTCAAACGGTTCTCTTAAAAACACATCGACCAAGTGGAGGGCCGTCTCCAGCGTCATCATCCGTTCGCCGAGGGACAGCATGTTCGCGTCGTTGTGCTGGCGCGTTAGCCGTGCCGACTCCTCATTCCAGGCTACACCGCATCGAATCCCCGGCACCCGGTTCGAAACCATCGCCTCGCCATTCCCTGAGCCCCCTAAGACAATGCCCCGCTCGAGCACGCCCCGCGCAACATCCAAAGCGACGGGGCGCACAAAGAGCGGATAATCGGTCGACTCGACCGAATCGGTGCCGTAGTCGGTGACCTCGTGGCCCTGAGCCCGAAGGTGTTCAACGATTGCCTGCTTGTAGAGGAAACCTGCGTGATCCGATCCAACACCGACTTTCATGAACGGGGGGAGGATACCGAAAACGACATCGCCCCGCGTCGAAACGACGCGAGGCGATACGGTTTGCGGGCGGACCCTTACGGGCGCGGCTCGGCGATGAGGCCAGGAACGCCGTTCAGATCGTACGGCATTTCAAAGCACTCGATAACCGGGCTGCCAGCTTGCTGGATGTCAGGAGCAGTCTTCTCCTGCATGGAGGCGTTGCCCTTGAACCACTTGGCGTGACCGTCGACGAAGTTGATCGAGACGCCCTTCGTGTAGCGGGGGAAGCCGGGGAAGTTGGTTCGATCAAGCGGACCCGCCGGCACGCGGTAAAGCGCACGATACGGGAATCGCGGATCGGCACCGGCGGGAACGTTGATGTTCGTCTCGCCAGCCATGATGTACTTCGAATCGAAGAACATGGGCGTACCGGCCACGTCATCCACTGCGCTCTCGTTGAGCACAGGGTCATTGCCCATCAAGGTCGGCGCCACGGCAGGATCCTCGAAGACCGCGAAGTTGAACGCGAAGCTGGCGCGGGTGATTCCCTCAGCCGGGGTCATGCCCACGGCGGCAAGAATCTGCGTCCATCGGATGGCGTTTTCGTCACCCGGAGCGTTCAGGATTTCCTTGTTCTTCGTGTAGGGCTGAAGCGCGTCGAAAATCGCATAAACGCGGGCTCCCGGCATCACGATGCCGTTGGCGGTGTTCGTCGAGTAAGCACTCTGACCAAAGACGCCATCATGATCGGCGTTGTACATCAGAACGGCAACTGCGTTCTGCTTCAGGTTGCTCAGACCCGCCGTCTTCTTTGCGGCTTCCTTTGCCTGGGCGAACACGGGGAACAGGATCGCCGCGAGAATCGCGATGATTGCGATAACGACGAGAAGTTCGATCAGCGTAAATGCGCTCTTTCGGTTCATTCAATATCCTCCAAACGGTCGCGGGGTCGGCTTCATTGCCGTCCCGGGCTGGCCGGGTGGCCGCAAACACCCACGTATGATAGCCGAAAATGGGCCGTTATGCCAAGGTTAAATCATAACAAGTAGAAATGCTGGGTTGTTCGCGTTGGCTCGGATGAGCTCAACCCGAGCCAACCCGAGCTACCCCCTACGGCGTGATGGTCACCGTCACCGTTCGGATTACCCCACGATAGATCGCATTAACGGTTCGCTGCAGGGTGATGGGCACCACAGCGGTTCCGACCGTAAACGACCCCGATGTCGTGTGGCTAGGAACGGCGACCGAAGCCGGTAGCGTGATCGCCGTCGTGTTCGTGCTCAGGCCGACGTTCACCCCGCCCGTGGGTGACGGTAGGCTCAAGCCAACCGTTCCCGTCGCCGAAGTACCACCCTTGATCGTCGAGGGCACCACCGTCAACGTCTGGAGCACGGGAGGCGGGCTCAAGATGACCGACGCAGATTTTGTGACGCCGCTGTAAGTCGCGTTCACTGTGCCCGTGTTGACTGCCTGGACGGATGTGTGCGAGACCGCAAAAGTCTTCCACCGCGTCCCCGTTGGCAGAACAACCGTTCCCGGCACGGTTATGAACGCCGAGTTGTCGGACAGATCAACGGTCACGCTGCTTGAAGGTACTGCCGTCAACACGACCAGTCCAGTCAGAGAGGTCTCGCCGGCAATGACGCGCTCGCGGTTCAAAGTAAGCGACTGCAGGGCCAGGGCTGGCATCACCGACAGGGTGGCCGTACGAGTAATCGCCTCGTGGGTGGCGGTTACCGTGCCCGTCCAAAACGTCGGAACCGCAAGCGTCCCTAGAGTAAACGTGCCCGTGTCACTGCCAAATGCGACCGTAACCGACGCGGGCGTCGTGATCGCAGTGCCATTGTCGGAGAGCGCAATCGTCACGTTTCCGTAGTAGGCGTGCCCATCCAACTTCACCGTGCCCGTCGCGTTGTTGCCCCCCGTGACCGCGGTTGGCGAGATGGTCAGGGTATCAAGCACACCAACCTTCCGGATCAGGTTATCGGTCAGCAGAACGTAGTTCAGGTCGGACGGCAGCGTCGCCTTGTGGCTGACGACGACCGTGTAGTCGCCCGCGATCGGCGAAGCGATGTAGACCTGCTCCACATTGTCGCGGACGTTATCACCCGTCGTGGCCGCGTTGGCCGGGCTGGCCGGGTTGAGCACCCACGGAAAGTGCGTGGTGCCCGTCGGACCGATCACCCGAACGTCCAAGTCACGCACGAGCATCGGTGTCGTCGGATCAACCTGCCAGGGTGGCGATGTGCCCGCCGGATCGTTCCAGCAGATCGTCACCTTAATCGGTCCCGACCCATCGTAAGTGAACTTGCGGGTCATGCTGGCGCGGTTTGGCCCCAACGTGTCAAACCGAACCCGCGAATCTTGCTTTTGATGACCGTTCGTCGTGGTTTCGGTGAGGAGAGCGCAAGCCGCCTCGACATTCATGAGACCCCAGCCGAACATATAATCAGGTCCCGGGTTGGGACCACACTCATCGGCGGTGTGGATGATCAAGCCGCGGAGTTCGTGATTACGGAAATCTTGTCCGGCGAAGCGATTCCGGATGTGCTGCACAATCAGTCCGGCGCTGCCCGACGCGTTGGGAGACGACATCGATGTGCCGCTGGAGTTGCCATACGAAGTGTTTGAAGAACTCGTTGACGAATACAGCGACACGCCATTCGCGACAATGTCGGGCTTGATTCGGCCGTCGTCGGTCGGACCCCAGCCGCTGAACGAGCTCATGGCGACGCTGCCGGGACCCGTGTAGTTGGTCACGTCGTTGACCGCCCCGATGATCATCATGTTCTTAGAGTTCGATGTTGTCGGCAACGTGTCGTAGCCGGTCGTACCGCCGTCCAGCGGCCGAACCGTGTTGACGTCAACCCAAGCCGAACCATTCCACTCTTTGTGCGTAACCGGCTGATTGCTTGGGCCATCGCCACGATCGTTGCCTGCTGATTTGAAGGCCAGATAGTAGGGTCGGTTGTTTGCGAGCAGATCCCAGTTTCGGGCCGATGAGTTGTAGAAGCCGAAGTTGGCATCTTCGGTGTGCGACATCTGGCCGTACCAATACCACGTGCTCCCGCTTTGGCTCCAACCCGTCACGGTGCCGTACGAGTGATTGGAGATGCGAAGGCCGTTGTTCGCTTCCGTCGACATCTCCGACGTGTCGCTGTTCCAGTTGAAGCTCCGGAGCAACGCTTGATGCGACATGCCTCTCGCCCCGGTATCGACGCCGCTGGCGACCATCGTGCCGCCGACGTGAGTCGCGTGGCTACTTTGCCCCGAGCCATCTCCAATCACCAGCCGACCCGTAAACTCTTGGTGCGTGTTCCGCACACTTCCGCCATCCCAGATGCCGAGCGTTATGCCGCTCCCCGTTAGACTGAGGCCGGCCCCGCCTCCTGGTCTAACGCGATTGGCCCGTGTCGACAACGCCGCGTTGACGTTGTTCGTGATGTAAACAACTGGTCGGCCGTGCTCAAAGCGCATCAACTCCATGATCGTCCCATCCGGGAACTCCTGGCGAACCGGAATCCCGTAGATCGCCGCCAGCGCGATGGCTTCCTGCTTCGCTGCGTTCTCCTCCAAGCGCAACATGATGGTCAGCGAATCCTCTTGGCTCACGCCAATCGCGGCCATGCCGAGCGCAAGCAATCCTCCCCCTAAGCGACACTTCATTGTTTTGTCAATCCTCCTCAAGACACTCTCTCTCAGTATACGACTGCATTTAGGGCCCCTTCCGTTCGGGCGGTAAGATGGGCGCTATGACGCGGTTCGCACTGTTGACGTTGGCTCTGGGACTCTGCACATTCGGTGCCACGGAGATTCGATACGAGGTCACGATTGACCCTGACGCCTCAGCGCTCAAGGTCAGAATGACGATTCCCAACACCCAGACTGGAGCCACCGTGCGCATGCCCAACTGGGCACCCGGCTCTTATCGCCTTGCCGACAATCATCGCCTCGTTCGCAATCTCAAAGCCACGGACGGTAGCGGCCAAACGCTCAACGTCACCGAAACCCGCACGAAGCTCCCAAAGGCCTATGGCGATGGCGCCGAGCGCCGAACCATCGAGAATGAAATCGTGACGTGGACGGTTCAGCCCGCCGCCCAGACCGTGCTCGAATATGACGTTGCCACCGTGGTGGCCGACGGTGCCGTCCACTGGAGCGGACCCTCAACCTACCTGTACGAAGTCAACCGGATTCGTGAGGCGTGTGACCTGGTCGTCAAGACCCCTGAGGGATGGCCGGTCTATGCCGGACTCCAAGAAACTGCCCCCGGAAGCAAGCGGTTCAAGGCCCCCGATTACGACGTGCTTGCCGACAATCCGGTCAGCGCCGGCGATCTGAAGGTGATCACCTACACCGAGCGCGGCCGCCCCCATGAAATCGTCATCCGTGGGCGTGCGCGGAACGAGATGGACCTCGCGCTCCTCGAAAAGGCATGCCGCGACGTCACGCTCCACCAGACCGACTTCTTCAAGAGCACACCCTACGAGAAGTATGTGTGGCACTTCAACGTCACCGACAACCTCGACGGCGCGGGCGGCTTGGAGCATCTGAGCAGCACCCAGATCACGCTGGCCAGCGGCCTCGGCATTCGCGCGATCAGCGTCATTGCCCACGAATTCTTTCACCTGTGGAACGTTAAGCGGATTCGATCAAAGCCGCTTGGCCCCTTCGACTACACCAAGCTTCCCGAGACCGGTGCGCTGTGGTGGATGGAGGGCGTGACCGACTACTACTGCCATTACCTGCTCCACGTTTACGGTTGGGCGGGGCGCGAAATCTTCATGAAGGACATCGTGGACAACCTCGGCACCGTTCGCCGCAACCCCGCGCGCATGGAGATCAGCCCCTACGACGCGAGCCTCCGCGTCGGCGAGGCCGCCAACGGCCGTGGCAACTCGGGCGGCTACCGCGTGAACTACTACAGCATGGGCTGGATCTGCGGCATGATCCTCGACCTCGAGATGCGTGCCCGAACGGAAGGCAAGCACTCGCTCGATGATGTGATGCTCGCGCTTTGGGACATGACCAAGGACGACCAGCCGGGCTTTGAGGAAGACGAGATCCGCAAGCAACTGATCCGCTTTGGCGGGGACGCGATGGGCGAGGTGTACGACAACCTGATCCGCAAGCCCGGCGAGGTCCCGGTGGAGTTGGCGCTGGCGAAGGCGGGATTGAAGCTTGAGGAAGTCGACCAAACGACGCTGGGCTTGGGGGCGTTGTTGACGCCCGACCCGACGCGGGGAACCACGGTGGGCCGCGTCACCAGCGGGCCTTTGCTTGCGGGCGATGCGGTGAAGAAGATCGCGGGCGTGTCGATCGAGGGCTCACGAATGAAACAGCAGGCGGCTTTGCGGGACGTGATGGCAAAGTTGAAAGCCGGGGAGAACGTGACAGTTGAGGTGGTGCGCTCCGGATCGGCCATGGTGCTCGACGTGCCGGTGGTGGCGACGGTCACCAAGGTGCTGACGGTTAAGGTGAATGAGGCGGGCGAAGCTGCTCAGCGTCGAATTGGCGAGCAATGGCTAGCCGCTCGGAAGCTTCGCACGGTGTGGTGAGCTTCCCGCGTCCGGTTGTAGTCGCACGATGATTCGTGCTTGCGGGAGGTCCGTTGTAGCCGCGAGATGCATCGTGCTTGCGGATATTCGGTGGTCGGTGACATACGCTCCGGCTCGCGTATAGGTCGTCGTGCTTGCTCCCACGGTTCTCGATGTCCTCGCGTCCAATCCGTTGTAGCCATAAGGCGTCGACAGCCCCGGCTTCGTTAGGTCAACGAGGACGACATCCCGAGCCCTGTGCTCGCACTCGCATTCTGGCTAGCACCGCGGTGGACTTGAGGCACAATCTGACCGGAAGCTACTCTGCTTTGGCCAGAACGCGCATCGAATCGAGCTTGCGGGGCCCGGACCAGGGGAAGGCATAGCGGTTCTTCCATTCAGGTCGATCAACGACAAACCACCTCTCCTCCGAAATCACAAGATCCTCCAGTGTTGTTCCGATCCGTAACCGGTCCGGGATAAGCACGTCTCGACAGTTGGGCATCCCGGGGTTCTCCTTTAGCTTCCACGAGTTGACTTCAAACGCAACCTCACATGCAAGGTAAGGCTCTTGGTACTTCTCTTTGAGCAACGGTGAAACGAGAATCCAGTCCCGACCAGGTTTGCCGAAGTAAAAGCCTCCATACCACTTCCACCCGTAACTGGCACCCCGGGTGACCCTAACGACGACGGCCCTCAACAGGGGGTCAACGTCAGTATCTTCAGGAGCCAGTTCAAACTCGACCGTCAACCCATCCAATGGAATGTCGGGAAAATAGGATGCAAGATCCTGAATGCGGTCGGGCAAGCGTCCATGTTCCTGCACAAATGCGCCAGATGCTTCTGCGATGGATCCTACAATCAAGTCATCAGCTGATTCCACTCGCTTCAAATCACTCTTCTGACAACCCGAGATGAGGAGAAGCGTGACGATCGTGATGAGACATGTCTTCATAGTTCTCACTTGCCTGAAAACTTACCTGGAGCACATCGCCTGGTCTTCCAGTTCCTCGACGCGTAGGCAACTTGGAGTGGATGGTCGAACCTGTCTAGGCTAGATCAGGCGTCCTGTCTAGGTCCTGACCTCGAGACATCAGCATAGTGAATGAGAAAGACAATCTTCGGTTTTGGGAAGTAGAAGCGATCAAGTGGAACGGTGCAGAAGAACCTGATCATCCTGCCAGCCGTGGAGGTCTTGGCGACATCACTAAACAAGACGACGAGTCGCTCGTCCTTGAACCACGACAGGTCGTGAATGAGGTCGTTGAAGGCATCCCAGTTATCCCCCGCCCAGTCCGGAAACTCGAGCACGTCCTTGCATCGCTCAATGATGGGCGCAGCGGACCAGCGTACGTCGTGACACGCGACCGTACACATTCTCGCACCGTGCTTGGCTGACCAGAGCTTCGCATCTTCGGCATCACATTCAAGAAGCCTTGCCCTGCGTGCGGCAAGCCACGACGCCTCTGCTTTCAGTCGCCTGATTCTCATGGTGTCTAGTTTGCCGAGAACTGGCCGGTGGTCACGTTCGGCACGTGGTCGGTGACATACGCCCCGGCGCGCTTATAGGTCGTCGTGCTTGCTCCCACGGTTCTTGATGTGCGGGCACCTAACCCGTTGTATCCATAAGACGTCGTCAACCAAGGTTACGTCATGCCGACGAGGCGAGATTCTTCGTTTCGGTTGTAGCCGCAAGATGAATCGTGCTTGCGGATCTGCAGGCTACAAGGAATGGGCCAGTTACCGTCCTTGCCCGCTCGGAGATTCCCGGCGTGTACGTGGTCGCCCCATCCGACAGCACGGGATCAGTTACGCCCGCGCCGTTTCGCTTAAAGCCGTACGTTCCCGTCGAATCGGTCTTCGAAACGCGAGCATCCAGGCCGTTGTAGCCAAACGAGCTCGTGGTCACCCCCGGCCAGGCGAGTGAAACCAATCAACTCTCTGCGTCCCATGGATGGTCGGGGTCACTCCGTGGTAGTGAATGAGTCGGCATCCGTAAGTCAACTTGGATGGCGGTATCTCGGAAAAATCGCCTTTCGGTTTCGCTCGACTGTCTCAAGGATGACTTGGCGGCAGCGTTCCTGATCAACTAAGTAGAGCGCGTAGAGGGCTTCCGCCAAGAGCTGTTCGGGGTTCATCGCATCGTCTGAGTTGGGATAGAAAGGTCCAAGTTGGTTTAAATCACGGATCGGCTCCATACACTGCTCGACGACTTTGGAGTCGCCCGCCACCATGTAATAAGCCAGCGAGTGGGTCGCCGACATCATATCCCGACAGTATCGCCAAACGATCGGCTGCCTATCGTGCTCATCAATCAACTTCTTGATCACAACTTCAGCAGCTCGATCTGCGCACTCGCGCGCCTCAATAACGGTCGCCTTTGCGTGCAATGGGCATTCGAATAAAGAGATGTACTTTAGATGATTGTGTCCTTCGCCAATACAGATGAGCGACTTCACAAGTGCCACTAGTTGAAGTTCTTCCAGCGTTCGATGACGACTGACGAAGACTGAGTAGAGCTCCCACTCATTGCGCAAGATGGCGATTGAGGAGTCCTGCTTGGTTTCAACGTCGTTGTACACAGACAGACGCTCGATCAATCGCTTCTGGGCAGCCTCTTCGAGTCTCGTCATAATGGCAAGTGCATTCTCCCATAAACTATGTGCTTCTTCAGGCCTTTCCTGCCGACCTCCATTATCAGGCCAGGACGAGTAGTGAACACATGCGTAACTACCCCTTCTCGCTGTCTTCGGGTCATGCCCCGCTTGCCCGTTTTCCAATCAATAGTGGCGAAAGGTTTATCTTTCGGCCCTAAAGCTACATCGGGAATCACGCAACCGAGGGGCCGTATGCGATTCGGGGTAGGCTTTCCTCGCAAGTAGGGCTGTTCTACATGCACCCAACCTTCCAATCCCAGCTGTTTTGCAGCTCTCTTCGTGATATCCCCGAGCTCCTTATGAACAGTGGAGCCATTGCGCCCTAGTCGAGACTCCATCTCTTCGAATACGAGCTCAATCAGGAGATCAATACCAAGTTCCAGAAAGTGTTTTAGCAGCCATTGGATAACCAAGCCTGAAGGGTCAACAGCGAGAACCGGATTCCCCTCACAATAAGCCGCCCAGTTCCGCCCATCGCCAATCGGATCTTTGGAGATGAACCGTCCCGTCGAGGAATCGTAGTAGCGGTGCCCGAGCAGGCGAAGCCCATGATCGG
>CAZPHD010000032.1:3519-37709 GCA_964586225.1 uncultured Fimbriimonadaceae bacterium | reverse complement strand
CCAGGTGTAACCTATGTGTCCGGAACAATGTGTAACCTGTGTGTCGGTATGCTCATTTCTAACCTGGATGGGTTCCCCTTGTCGTAATCGTTTCTGGCGATGACAGAGCATCGCCCTGTCTTACTGCCCACTTGCTCGCGCGATTACGCTAAGATAGGATCATGGTGCGAGCGTGGATGATCGGTCCGGTTTTGGCCTTGGTGACCTTGGGCGTTGCCCAGAGTGGCTTGGATTCGCTCAAGAAGCGTTCGGTCGCGCCCGTGAACGGTCCAGTCACTCAAGCCGAAGTTGCGCTCACGATGCGCCGCATCGAAACGACGTTCTTCCGGCTGACGCGCCAGAACAAGACGCTCCCGCCGATGGTGTCGTCGGCCAATCCCGCGCAGCGCGGCGAGATCCTTACCCGAATGGTGCGCCTCGTGGACGAGCTGAAGGGCGAGTTCAAGTTCACGCCCAAGCGGATCGCGTTTGATGCGAGGAGCATCACAGTCAAGTCGCCAGCTCGATCTCAAATCGAGCGGCTAGTTTCGTGGGGGTTTGTCGCCAAGACCAGCCCGCTCGTCACGGGAACGAAGGAAACATTGACGACGGTCGAGTTTGGCGACGCGATCGGCCTCTATATCTCCCGCCTGGCGGACCTGACGCACACGCCCAGCTCAAAGTGGAGCCCATTCATGTCGGGCGGCGGCAACAACTAGCCGCGCTAAGATAGAGGGGTGATTGCATTGGTTGCCATGCTCGCTCTGTCTTCCCCGCCCGACCTGGCCACCATGGGGCGAGAAACCATGGCGATGCTCCGCCGCGAGTTCTACATCCCTTCGACCAAGCTCTATGCCGAACACGCAGACCGGAAACAGCCCGCGTTCAATTGGGGCGTCGGCGTCATGCTATCCGCCCTGAACGCCGCCGCGCGGCACGACGATACCTACCAGGATCAACTCCGCGAGTACGCCGACGCCACCCGCATCTACTGGAACCAGGGCGGCTACGACGTTCTCCCCGCGCCCAAACCGCTGGACCGCTACTTCGACGACAATGCCTGGATGGTGCTCGCGCTGGTCGAGACCTTCGAGATTCTTGGGGATCGAAAGTATCTCACCTGGGCCGAAGAGGCGCTGTCTTTTGCCCTTAGCGGCGAAGCCGAGGATGGGGGCATCTACTGGCGGGAGAGCGACAAGGCGTCGCGCAACACCTGCAGCAATGCGCCGACGGCGGCCGCTTGCCTGGCCGTCGCCAAGCACACTAACGATGCCAAACTCCGCACAAAAGCCCGCGAACTGTACGACTGGACGCAGAAGCATTTCCAAGACCCCGCCGATCACCTCTACTGGGACAACCTCTCCAACACAGGCAAGCTCGACAAGACGAAGTGGAGCTACAACACGGCGCTCATGATCCACACCGCGGCGCGGCTGGGATTGAAGGAAGACGTCGCCGCGATGATGCCGACCTCGCACGATCGTTGGCTGCGTGACGGGCGGTTTCAGGATGTTGGCAAGTTCGCGCACTTGCTCCTTGAGGCGTGGCTGATCGCGGATAAGCCGCGGCCTGTGTATGAACCAGCCTTGGCCAAGCTCTACGCAGCCCGCTCTGAGCGTGGGTTTGTACCGGGCCATTGGGGCCGAACGAATGTGGATTCGAACCCGGAGATTCTCGATCAGGCGGCTTTTGCCAGGGCCTGCTTTGTGCTCGCGAAGCCCTAGAACAGCGTGCCCGATTCGGGTTGCCGTTTCTTGAGCTTGGTTGTGGGTGCCACGTAGTCGGCGGGGACTTCGCGCGCGATCATGTGTTCGGGTGAGAAAGCAGCATCAACGATGATGGCCCCCTTTTTCGCCAGCGCCTCGGCGGCAATCGCCCCGTCGAGCACATACACCTGCACGCCATCGCGAAGCCCCGCAACTGCTCCCGCCCAGGTGCCTCCCCGGTCGGGTTCGGCCTCAACCACCAGAGCGGCGTCGGCCATCGCGTAGGCGAGCCGGTTGCGTGACATCGCATTGCCGACCTCGAAGCCCGCTTCGGGATGGACTTCGGAGATCAGACAGAGCTGATCATCCATCAACGCTTCGCGATACCGACGCTGGCCCGCGATCTTGAGCAGCGAGTCGGCGACCACGCCCAGCGCCCGCCCCCCGGCTTCCAAACTGCCGAGCATTGCAACTTCATCGACGCCTCGCGCTGCCCCCGATACCAGCCCGATACCCACTTCGGCGCACCGGCGACCCATCTCGGCCGCGAGTTCTAGCCGGGTGGGCGAGGCATTCCGCGAGCCGAAGACGGCAAGCCTGGAATCGGCTAAGTTGGCATCGCCGTAACCAAAGATCAGCATGGGTGCGCGTGAGCCGAGCGGTTCAAGACGCTTGGGATAAGCCTCACAACCTCGAGTAGCTATCCACACCCCGGCCTGCATCCATAGGTCGACCCGTTGGAAGACGCCCAACCCGCGACCGAGGAGCGCCTTGACCCGCTCGTCGTCTGGCTGTTCGCCCATGAGCATCCGGTTGGCGGACTCATCATCCAAGTCTTGCGCCAGGGCATGCCATTCGCCGTTGCTCAGCGGCTTGGCGTCGCTCTCCGCCCAGCGCGCACCCAGTAACAACGCCAGTTGGACCATGGGGCGGAGTTCCATCAGTCGGTCTCCCGGCCGCGGGTCGAGGCCAGCGTGAAGGGCACAACGGCGTCCGCGCCCGCCTGCCGAAGCAACGCGCCCACGATCGTCAAGGTCCAACCGGAATCCACCATATCGTCCACCAACAGTATGGTGCCCTGGACTGGCTCGGAGATCACGAACACGCCGTCGAGGTTCGCCGCTTGGTGGGCCGAGTTTCGTTGGGCTTTCTGAGGCTCGGCGTCGCGCTTCCGCCCAACGCAGCTTCGGTAGGGCACGCCAAGCTTGGTCCCGATCCGGCGCGCAATGTCGGGCACGAGGTTGTTTGCGCGTTGCGTAGGAATCGCGCAAACGGCCGTGAACGTGAGGCCGCCCAGCTTCCGCCGGAGGGTCGACAGGGCGGCATCGACGAGTTCATCTCGATAGCGTCCCTTCCGCTTGTCCTCTTTGACCCATGCACCAACTCCGGGGTCGCCGTAAACCGCGATCGCCACGCCGGGTTCGTTCATGAGTTCGGGCTTGATGTTTCCTCGGAATCCGTGGCTCTCCAGCGCGCCAGTTGGCCACTTGCGGCGCGGCTCAATCTTCAGCGTTACGCCCGAAACGGCTTCCATCGCCGCCTCCAGCGAGTCTTCGTCGAGGTCTAGCGGGATAATCGGCTCGCCAATGCAACTCTCGCATCGACCGCACGGTTCGGCATGAGGATCGTCCAGCTCCTCGCGGACCATCTCCATAAGGCACCGGGTTGTCTGTGAGAACTCAACCAGCCGCTCACGCTCGCGGAAGCGTTGGCGAGCGAGCTGATCTTCACGTTCGAAGTCGTGGCGGTACGGATTGGGAGTTCGCTGGAATCGACCGTCCACGCGAATGATGGGCGACGACGGCATGACGGAAAGGACCTTCAGAGCCCGCTCGATTTCGGCGTGGCGCAGGTTCAGCACCCGAGTCAGTTCCTGCCAACTTCGGCCATTGCTGGAGTCAGCTAAGCAATCCAAGACCATCTCGATGTGTTCCAGAGGCGGACGCGCGTGGCTGATGAAGTATTCGTGGATTCGGTCGTCTTCCTCACCAATCATCATCACGGCAATAGCTTGGTCAAGGGCGCGCCCCGCCCGTCCGATCTGCTGGTAGTAAGCGACGAGGTTGCTGGGGCTTTGGAAGTGAACGACGAAGCCAAGGTCCGGCTTGTCGAACCCCATGCCGAGGGCGACCGTCGCCACGAGAGCTTTGACCTCGTTGTTAAGGAGTTGTTGTTCGCGGTGGACCCGGCTGTCGTTGTCGATGTCGGCGTGGTAAGCGCTGACCGCGTGCCTCCGCGAGGCAAGGAAACTTGCAACCTGGTCGGCATCGCGCACGGTGAGAGCGTAGATGATGCCGGAGCCGGGGATTGTGCCGAGATAGGTGTCGAGCCACGCCAGCCGCTCGGCATAGCTGAAGCCGGGAATCACTTGAAGCTGGAGGCTTCGCCGGGCGAGCGGGCCGCGCTGGACGGTGAGATCGCCGCCGAGTTGTTGCTTGATGTCGTCGACCACACGTTCGTTCGCGGTGGCGGTCGTCGCAAGGACCGACGTGGTGGGCGGCAAGCGGCGCAGGAGCTCGCCTAGGCGCTGGTAGTCGGGGCGGAAATCGTGGCCCCAGTCAGAGATACAGTGCGCCTCATCGATGACGATCAGCCCAACTTTGGAAAGTGAAGTTGAACGCAACAGTCGCGAGAAGCCGTCGTTGGCGAGCCGTTCTGGCGAGACGAGCAGTAAGTCAACCTCGTCCATGGCGATAGCCTCGCCGATCCGCTCCCAGTCTTCAGTATTGTTGCTGGCGTAGAGTTCCGCCCGGATGCCGATGCGCCGAGCCGCGGGAAGTTGGTTGCGCATGAGACTGAGCAACGGGGAGACGACCAGGGTCGGACCGCGGCCATGGTCGCGGAGCAGGCGCGTCGCCAGAAAGTAGACGATGCTCTTTCCCCAGCCGGTTGCTTGGACGACGAGCGCGCGATACGGCGGCATGAGGCAGGCGAGGATCGCTTCCTGTTGGCCATCGCGGAAGTCGGCATTGGGGTCGCCGACAGCGGCGCGTAGGTCGGCGAGAAGCTTGCTCATGTTGGGTACTCAGCTTTGATTTTCTCAGTGTAGTACCTCGTGCGCGAGTTTGCGACGGGTAAAATGAGATTTCACGCGCGGCTGTAGCTCAGTGGATAGAGCATCTGTCTTCGGAACAGAGGGTCGGGGGTTCGAATCCCTCCAGCCGCGCCACTTCCTTAGCGATACTTCGCCCCGACGCGCCGGTAGGCCTCGCGGAAAGGGATGCCCTCGGCCTGGCACAGCCGATACGCCTCTTCCGTCGCAAACAAGCTCGGATCCATCGCCGCGTTCAGCCGACCCTCAACGAGTCGCACCCCCGGCAACACGTGCGCCATAACCTCCGAGCAAGCCGTCGCCCGGTCAATCAGCCCAAAAAGCGGCGGCTTGATCAACTGCAGATCACGATGGTAGCCGCTCGTCATCTTCGCGGTTATGTTCAAGATTGAGAGCAAATAGCTAGACGCTTGTGCACTGTGCGTACGGACGAGCTCGAACACATCCGGGTTGCGCTTTTGCGGCATGATGCTGCTCCCGGTCGTGAACCGCTCGGGCAACGCCACGAACCCAAACTCAGCGGTCGCAAACAACACGAGGTCGCTCGCCAATCGACCCAGGTCCTGCAACAGGAGCGTCGCCTGAAAGGCGACTTCCGCTTCGGCCTTGCCTCGCGACAGCTGCGCCGCGGTCACGGGCTGCTGGACCGACGCAAAGCCCAACTCTTCAGTCGTTTGGTTCCGATCAAGCTCTAGCCCGGGCGTCCCGTAACCTGCTGCCGATCCCAGCGGATTCGTCATCGCGCGCCTTGCGGCACCTCGCAATGCGACCGCATCGTCGCGCAACTCGGTCGCAAACCCCTCCGCCCACTGCCCCACACTGCTTGGCATCGCGCGTTGAAGATGCGTATAGCCCGGCATCACCAGATCGCCCTGGGCATCCGCAATCGCAAACAAGGACTCGACCACCGCTTCCGCACCCTGAGCCAGCACTTCACACGCCTCGCGGAGATAAAGCCGCACCGCCGTGAGCACCTGGTCGTTGCGCGAGCGGCCGAGATGCACCCACCCCGCCTCGTCGCCGAGCTTCGCGGTCAGACGGTTCTCGATCGCCGTGTGACAATCCTCCTCCTCCGGCAAAATCGCCCATTCCCCGTTTGCATGGGCGGCCCCGATCTGCGCCAAGGCTTCCGCGATCCGATCCGCAATGTCGCCTTGAACATGTCCGCACGTCGCAAGCATCCGCACATGGGCAGTGCTCGCCCGCACGTCGTGCTCGACCAGCCGCGCATCCCAGAGGTAATCGTCTCCCACCGTAAACGCCATCACCAAGGCGTCGGCGTCGCCGCCCTTATCCCAAAGCCGCCTCACGCCATGACCTCGGCGAACCGCTGAATGATTTGGGTGTAGACCTGAACGCCAAGTAATAGTTCGGTTTCCAACACATACTCATCAACGGTGTGCGATCGCGCGGAATCTCCAGGTCCGATCTTGACGGTAGGAACGCCTTGAAAGAACACCATATCCGACATTGTTCGGCTTACGAACTGTGGTTCCGGAATACACGACAGAAACTTCGCGCCTTCAGGGCATGCATAGGGACGCAAACGATCGGAGTGCACGGTCACTTCCCCGCTCACCCGCTCCCGGATCCGCTCCAACGCGGCCTCGGGGGAAAGGCTCGGCTCGAGCCGAACATCGAGCGACGCACTTGCCGATCCCGGCACTTGGTTCTTGGCCGATGCACCCGTGAGCACGGTCGGCTGGAGCGACGAAGCTCCCCAATCCAGACCTTCGAGGGCGACCAGATCGCGAGCCAGTTCCCAGATCGGGTTCTTGCGCCCCATCACGTGAGCATGGGCCGCGTGGCAAGCTTCGCCCCGGGTGGTGAGGTTAGCAATCAGCAGGCCGTACTGCCCGGTGGCGCTGGCAAGAGATGTGGGTTCGCCGACGATGGCGGCATCCGGCTGGCGGCCTAGATGCGCAAGGCACCGTTGCGTGCCAATGCCCAGGGTCTCTTCGCCCTCGGCGAGCATGAGGATCAGCTCGCACTCTGGGCGTGACTCAACCGCGTCCAGAAAAGCCGTCATCAGCGCGGCAACGCTGGCCTTGGCGTCGTTTGCCCCGAGCCCGATGACGCGTCCATCGCGCACAACCGGGGTCCAAGGATCGTTCGTCCAACCTTCTTGGGCGGGAACCGTATCAAGGTGGCTGTTCAGCACGAGGGTTGGCCCCGAGCCAGTGCGCGCGATGACGCTGTTCTCCACACGCTCAACCTCGACGCCTGCCACCGAGAGGGCTTCTTCGACGAAGTCCGCGATCTCCGTTTCTTGCCCCGAAACCGAACAGATACTGACCAAATCACGGTGCAGTTGAAGCACGTCGCCCATTATTCCTCTCCATCCAGCCGAATCAAAGTTCCCGACCCCTCGTTGGTAAACACCTCCGTGAGGAGGGCGTCGGGCAAAGTATGAGAGACCACGTGGACTCTCGGAACCCCGCCGCGCAAACACCGCGCAATCGCCGAGGCCTTCGGGAGCATACCGCCCTGGATGAACCCGTCCGAGATCATCGCGTCCATCTCCGCGAGCGATAGCTCTGAGATGAGCGAGTGCGGATCGTCGAGATCCGCCAGCACGCCCGGCGCACCCGTCATGAAAATGGCCTTCTCAGCCAGGAGCGACACTGCGATTTCGGCGGCCACGGTGTCAGCGTTGGTGTTGAGCCACTTTCCTTCGTCGTCTCCCGCCAGAGGGCTGACGATCGGCAGATAATCACAACCGAGCAGATCATCGAGAAACTCCGGCGTCACCTCCTCGATCTCGCCCACCTCACCAAGATCAACCGCCTCACCACTCGCCAGCGTCGTCGGTCCTCGGCGTTTCGCAGAGATAAATCCGGCATCCATCCCGCTCACGCCGACCGCCGGGATGCCCAGCTTTCGCGCCGCCGAGAGCAACGCCGCCCGCGCCTCCCCATTCAATGCAAGAATCATCGCCTCGATCATCTCGGGGTTCGTCCGACGGCGGCCCTCGATCTTCTCAAACTCGACCCCGAGGCGCTCGGCAAGCGCATCGGCCTGAACACCTCCGCCATGCACCAAGACAATCCTCACGCCCAGCGAGTGCAACACCCCGATCTGCTCCATCAGCGCATCGGCGCCGCCCGGCCGCACGAGCGCTTCGCCGCCCACCTTAACGACAAACGTCGCGTCTCGGAACAGCCGCAGATAGGGCACCGCGTGCCGCAACGCCGCGATCGAAGCGTGACCCATCATCGAATGCCTCCTTCAGCGAGCGTGGCCAAGATCGCTTTTTGAGCGTGGAGGCGATTACCCGCCTGCTGAACCACAACGCTGCGTGGGCCATCCAGGATGGCATCGGTGACTTTGATGTTTCGGCGAACGGGTAGACAGTGCATAAATTTAGATTCCGGTTCAGCGGAGGAGAACCATGATTCGTCGACGGTCCAATCGCGGTAGGGCTCTCGGGCGAGGCGATCGGCTTCAGCGTCGCGGTAGACGTCGGGCTTGGCCCAAGACTTGGCATAAAGAACATGGGCGCCCGTAAGCGCTTCGGTGCGGTCAGCCGTCTCGCGGAAGGTGCCACCGCCATGCTGGGCGGCAATCTGTGCGTTGGCCAACACACGGTCGGGCAAGTCGAAACCGGGCGGTCGCAGGACCGTCACTTCCATGCCGCGCATCAGTGCCATGGTCAAGGCCGACTGGGGCACGGCAAACGGCAGCGGCTTGGGGTGATACGCCCAACTCAGCACAAACTTGCCGCTCGCGGGAACACCCAGATCGTCCAGCGTCTTCCAATCGGCGAGCGACTGGCAAGGATGGCCCGCCGCCGACTCCAGGTTCACGAATGGGCCGCCGAAGTGCTCCGCCATCGCGCGGATCGGCCGGTCGGCAAGATCATCGTTCAGCGACTTCCCTTCCGCAAAGCAGCGCACTCCGAGCAGATCAACATACTCCGCCAGCACCGGCATGGCTTCGCGGATGTGCTCGACGGCATCGCCATCCATAACCACGCCATCGCGCAGTTCCAGCTTCCACGATCCTTGGCCAGGCTGAATGACCACGCTGGTGCCACCGAGATGCGCCACGGCAGTTTGCATAGAGACCAGCGTGCGCAGCGACGGATTCATGAACAACAGGCCAACGACCTGATGCTTCAAGTGCGTCAGGTCCTTCCTGCCTTCAAGGTCCTTCGCCAGCGCGACCAGGGTCCGAATCTCGGACGGGGTGAAATCAAGCAGGTCGACGAACTGCGTCATGCCCACCCCAAACCGGGCAGACGCAAGCCCTCCGCCCGATCGAACGCGAAGAGTGCGTTCATCCACTGCACGCCGCCCCCTGCCGCGCCTTTGGTGAGATTGTCGATGACGCTCGCCACAAACAGCTTGTCGCCTTCCCGGCGGATGCTCAGGTGGGCCATGTTCGTGCCCGCGACGTCCTTGACAGACGGCCAAGTGCTCCGCACCTGCACAAACGGCGTTCCTGCATAGAAATCCTTGACCGCCGCCACGATCGCCGCCTCGTCGGCGTCGGTCCTGAGGTCAGCCACGATCGAAGCATGAATACCCCGCGAGAACGGGCCACTGTGGGGAACAAACGCCAGACTCGGCCGAGTCCCCGAGAGGGCAGCCAGGTTCTCCATCTCCGGCTGGTGGCGGTGACGCAGCGGCTCGTAGGCCCAGAGCCCACCGTGGCGCTCGGGGTGATGGGTGCCTTCGCGCGGCTGTCGTCCCGCGCCGGTGCTGCCGGTGATCGCGGTGACCACGATGTTCGGGTCCACGAACCCATGCGCCAACAACGGCGTAATCGCCAGGACCACTGATGTCGTGAAGCAACCTGGATGGGCGATAAAGTCGGTGTCCGGCGATGCACCGGGCATGTCGGGCAAGGCACAGGCAAAGCGGTCGAGCAGGTGCGGCGCGGCGTGGGGACGCTTATAGACGCGCTCGTACTCCGCAGCATCTTTGTAGCGGAAGTCGGAGCTTAGGTCAACCACCTTCAGCTCGCATCCCGCCTTTTCGGCATCGGCGATCCAGTCGGCCAGCATTGCCGCGGCTTCGCCGTGGGGGAGCGCCGAGAACAAACCGATCGTCCGCTTGCTGCTCAGCAACTCCTTGGCCTCGGCCTGGCTCGCAAAGGCCTGATCGCCGAGCGCGGGTGCCAGGTGCGGGAACGTCTTGGCGATCGGCTCGCCCGCCGCCGAACCGCTGACCACCGCGCGCAGATCGAAGTGAGGATGCTGGACAAGGAGGCGCACAAGCTCGCCGGCCACATAGCCGGAGCCGCCGAGGACAACGATGGGAAGGTTCTTACTTGGCATGAGAGAGTCCGAGGGTGGAAATCAAGAGGTTGGCGAAGGGCTCGGGGCGCGAGCGAGCATTGATTGCGCTCACGCCGAGCTGGGCTTCTATCAGGCGGGTTCCGGCTTCGTGGTCCGTCGCCGGGCCGGTGACGACCGCAGGCCGCAGGTTGTATCGCTCGGCAAGCATCTTAACGCCGCCCCATGCTCCGACGGGGTCGTTGGCAGCGAGAACGATGTGCTTCAGATGTCGCTGCAGATCCGGATGCTCGAGGATGGCATCAACGCCGTAATCGCCCATCAGGCCATCGCCAAGTTCAACGACGATGACGTCAGCGTGGGACTGATCAAGATCGCTCAGCATGGTGCAGGTCAGCGGCGCGGACGTCTTCGCGGATGTCGTGACGACGCCGAAGTCGGTGAAGATGAGCGCGCGCTCGGCCCCCGCATCTTCCATCGCAAGCACATCGCGACGCAAGCTGACGCCGGTCGTCTTGGCCGCCATCACCCGAAGCCCCTTTCGGACGAGTTGCTGGATCAGCGCGAGACACGCCTCGGTCTTGCCCGAGTTCATGCACGTGCCGACGACGGCGATGACCGGGGTCATGACGGTCGGCAGCTGGTCAATTAAGGGTGATGAAGCGGCGATCGACGCCGGGGTTCCCTTTCGGCTGCCAAGTTCGCCAAACGTGAGCACTTGGCCCAGCACCTCCGCCTGAAATGGCTCGCCGACGCTCGGCGAGAAGCTCGTGCAGTGCCCGATGACGCCGCCCAAGTTCAGCACTTGGACATAGTCGCCGGGGGCCAGCCGCTCGGGAATGACGCCCGAGTAGCCCAGTAGAGCATTTCGAAAGCCCAGCGCACCCACGATGATGTCGCCTGGTTTGATCGCAGCGAAGCGCCCGGTCGTGAGTTCGAGGGTGTTGTAGTGCGACTTCTGGTTGAGAATCCGCACCGCGACGACCGCACCCTCCTCGCAGTGAATCGTCTCCGACACACGTAGATCGCGCCGAAGCGGCAGCGACCGGGTAACGCTGGCGATCTTGTCGGCGAGAACACGCTTCATTGGTCTCTCCCAGCGCGGGCGCTAAGCTCGCTCGGCAGCGAGAAGATGCGAGAGAAGCCGATCGCGTCTGCGGACGTCCACTCACCAATCGCCTCGCCGTATTCACCGCGGCTGGCCGCCATGAGGGAGTAGGGCGAGTCGCATGCAGCCACGAAGCATCGGCCCTGGGCGAGCTCTACGGTGACCGTGCCAGTCACTCGCGTCTGCGAATCCCGCAAGAACGCTTCGATGTTCCGACAGAGGGGATCGGTCCAGAGGCCTCGATGCACGTAGTCGCCGTAGGTTGCGGCAAGGCTGTCTTTGGTGGTGAGTTGGCCGCCGGTGAGCACCAGCTTTTCGAGTTCCTGATGGGCGGCGAGAATGACCGTCGCGGCGGGCGCCTCGAAAGCCACCCGACCCTTGATGCCAAGGATGGTCTCACCGAGGTGCATGCCGCGGCCGATGCCGTAGCTCGCGGCGAGCGTGTCAAGCGTCTCGATCAGGCGCACGGGATCTAGGGCCATGCCGTCAAGGGCAGTCGGAATGCCCTGGTCAAAGCTCATCTGCAGCATACGGGCGGGTTTGGGGAAGTCGAAGGCACCGGCGGTTCGGACCCACGCCGCCTCGGGGATCATGCCGCCGGAGGTCTTCGTTTCCGTGCCCCCGATGGTCACGCCCCACAGTCCCGCATTCACCGAATAGGCCGCCCCAAAGCCGGGGATCGGCAGACCCTTGGCTTCGAGATCGGCAACCTGATCGGGCCGCTTCGGGCCGAGATCGCGGATGGGCGCGAGGAGTTTGAGGTCGGGAGCGAGGGTTCGGAGGACGACTTCAAAGCGGATCTGATCGTTGCCGGCGGCGGTGCTGCCGTGAGCGATCGCGTCGGCCCCGAGCCCTTTCGCCACACGCGCCGATTCGCGGGCCTGAATCGCGCGCTCGGCGCCAACGCAAAGTGGGTACACCCCACCCTTGCGGACGTTGCCCGCAATGAGATAGCGAAGGACTTCGTCAAAGAAAGCGCGCTTCGCGTCAACGGTAATGTGTCTGGCTGCACCGAGAGCTGCACTCTGAGCTTCGATCTGCGTCAATTCGTCGGGCGTGAAGCCGGTATCGACCGTCACCGTAACGACGTCGAAGCCCTGATCCTGAAGATACGGCACGCACCAACTGGTATCCAGTCCGCCGCTGAACGCAAGAACGACCTGGCTCAAACCGCCGACTCCAGCGCGGCGAACACCGCCGCCTGGGCTTCCGGACTCTCCAGTGCGAGGAAGATCGTATCGTCACCGGCCAGAGTGCCGACCACGCCGCCGACGTTCATCTCATCGATCAGCACGCCCACTCGCTGAGCCGCGCCGATCTCGGTTCGCACGACGATCAAGTGCTGCCCAGCGGGAACCGCACTGAGAAACCCAAGAAGCTTGAGGTTACTCTTTGGCTCATCGGTAAAAACGTAGATGCCCTTTCGCTTGGCGATCTTGAGCTCGCTCAGGTCGCGACTGAGGGTGCTTTGAGTGAGCTGAAACCCCTCCACTCGGAGCTGCGCCACGAGTTCATCTTGAGTTACTTGCGGGTTCTCGTAGATCAGCTCACGGATGCGGGCTCGGCGTTCTTGCACTTGCATAATATGCATTATATCCTGCATATTATGCGCGTGTCAACCCCTTGGGAGGTCGATGCTCAGTCATCGCCAAAACGTCTCGGTTGCGACGCAGCGCAACCCTCCCGGATTATCCGTGCTTGCGGACCAACTCGACGATTTCCTTCTCCGACTTCTTACCGGCCCATTGGCCCACAATCTGGCCGTCCTTGACCAAGAAGAATGTTGGCACCACGCGCACGCCCCACTTCGCCCAAGTTCCACGATCATCATATAAGACCGGATTCGCGAACGTGTTCTTGGTCATAAACTTGTCAAACTCAGACCGCTTCTCGTCAATACTCACGCTAAGCACGGTCAGCGAGGCGAACTGCTTGGAGACTCGCTCGAGAATCGGCTTCATCTCCTTGCAAGGCTTGCACCACGTCGCCCAGAAGTCGATCAGAATCAAGCGACCCTTCATCGCGTCCGGATTCCACACCTTTCCGGTCGTGTCTGGCATAGCGAACTCAGGCATCGCGCGCGGAAGCACCGGCGGAAGGTAGGCGTTCGGATCCTTCGTGAACTTCCCTACCTCTGCCGGATTGCAGAAAGAGTAGATCGCGCCCTTGTATCGGACCGCCGCCACCGCCTTTTCGGCTCCATGACCAACCCCGTCGGCCTCACAAACCACGCAGACTTGAGGAGTCTTCGGAATCTCCGACTTGGGCAGTTGGACCGGGGTGTCTTGGGTGAATGCAATGAGCAGTGATGGAATCATGAAGTTCTCCTTAGAAGCGGACGCCCGCACTGAGGCCCCAATAGCGGCCCTTGACCAAGAGCAGACTGACCGAAGTCGATCGGGATTTCCACGTGAGCAACCAGTGGGTGTTGCGACCGTCGTGCTGGACCATCGCATCCCACGCGGGATGTAACGCATAGTTGATGCCGAATGGGAACGTGAACCGATCTTCCCACGTGCTCCAGTTGAGCGCGACGTACGGCGCCAATCCTGAATGCGGTATCGACTTGCCCAGCGTAATGGTGTAGCTCCGTGTTCCCTCGGGCGAGAAGATGCGATCGCTGGACGTGCCTAACGAGATCAGCGGTTGCCGATCGGTTTCGAAGAGCGCCGTGTAGTTTGCCGTCGGCAACAGCTCGCCCACCACCGGGTTGTACTCGACGCCGATCAGTAACCGATCCGTCGCCCCGTAGGCCACATTGAGACGCCAGCGTGGGCGGGTCGCCTTGAGATCGGCAAATCGACCCGTGAGTTGGAACTGTCCCTTGATGTTCCCCGAACCGAGGAACTGGCCTTCGCCGGGTCACCCGGCTCACGTCGGAACCTGAGTGGGACGAGTTGGCGGCGGCGTCTGCGTCGCTTCTTGAGCGAGCACATGAACCGACGTCGCCGCCAACAAGAGGATGAGTGGCGTGCGCATTAGCAGCAGTCGCAGTTCGGGCAGTTCTCCGGGCACGGGCAGTTGCCATTCGCGCAGCAGGGGCACTTGCATTCGCCGTCTTGGCAAGGCGGGCAGGCGCAGGCACCGTTGGCACAGCACGGACAGGTGTTGGTTTCGCTCATTTCTTCGTTTCCTCCGATCGGTCGAGTTGTCCTGGACCGAGTACGCAGATGTCGTTCTTCCTGAGTTGGACTCGCTCGCGCACCCGCTGCAAATCGCGGCTGATGCGGCGATCGGCCTCGAGCGCGGCTTGGTTGAGTCCCATGACGGCGGCAAGGAGCGGCCGAGCTTCGGCGGTCAGGGCATAGCTGACCATCTTATGGCGGCGGCTGGTCTCGACGATCCCGGCTTGCCGAATGGTCTGCAAGTGCGAACTGAGAGTGCTCTGCCCCATTTCCAGGGCGTCGACCATCTCACACACGCACAGATCCGACTGGAGCAACGCATAGAGGATTCTCACCCGCGTCGGGTCGCTCAGGGCTTTGCCAAGAAGAACAACGTCATTCACGTCATATCATGATATCACGATTTGACGTTGTTATGTTCCCTGGTACGATGCTTTTGTGCGAATCCTGTTTGTTTGTCTAGGAAACATCTGCCGGAGTCCGATGGCGGAGGCGATCCTCAGGCAGCGCGCAGCAGAGTCGGGGGTTGAAATCGAGGTGGACTCGGCGGGGACGGGAGCGTGGCACGTGGGTGAATCGGCCGACCCGCGCACCTTGCGTACGCTCAGGGCAAACGGCATTGCTCACCACGGCCGCGCGCGAAGGTTGGAGACCGACGACTTTACATCGTTCGATCTGATCTTGACGATGGACTCGCAGAACCTACGCGACACGCTTGCTTGGGCAGGTGCCGATGCCACACGCGTGCGTCGTTTCCTCGACCGCGACGTCCCCGACCCATACTATGACCACGATCGGGGATTCGACACGGTGTTCGAAATGCTCGACGAAGGTTGCCGGCGGCTCCTCGCCGAGCTCGAGCGTTAAAGCTTGATGTCGACGATGCCGGTCACGGCAACGCCGTCAACCTTTCGGATCGACTTGATAACGTCCTTACTGGAAACCGGAATCAGCGCCTTCAGCCGGATGGTGCCGCCAAGCAGATCGGCTTCAGGCTGAGCAACGGCGGCGACTTTGTCCACAAGCGCGGGCGGGCCCATCACTTGGGCGGCTCCGACAGCGCTGCTCCGTCCTAGGCCGACCGATAAGATCGTAACCACCTTGGTTTTCATACGGGTGGTGTCCTTGTGTCCGGTCAGGCCATTGATGCCCTTGTTCATGTCCTTGCCGAAGTTGTTGACGACGGCGGCCACGCCACCGATCTTAATGAGCTGCTCAAGTTGAGGTGCGGCGAGGGCACCGAGGGCAAACGTGACGACTAGAGCGAGAGTGAGCTTCTTGCGGTTCATGGCTTTACCTTACTACGTTTGGAGGCAATCAATTGCAACGGGCCCTGAACCGGAGTTCAGGGCCCGTTTGCTTTCGACCGTGTCTAACCGAAGTTAGAACTTGATCGAGAGCTGCGTGGTGATCAGGTTGCCAGTGAAGCGACCCGTGGCATTGCCCGGGGCGGCCCACAGACCCGTCGTGCGGGCGTTGGCGTCGCTGATCTGCCACATGAGCTTCAGGCTAGCATTCTCGGAGAGGTTGTAGCCCAGGCCGAGGGTGTACCATCGCTGCGAAGCGCGCGAGGTGGCACCGGTCGGTCGGAAGTCAACAAACTCACCACCGAGCATGGCGTTCCAGCCGTTGTTCATGTTGTAGTGAAGGTCGATCTTGTAGGATTCGACCTTGTCGCTGGTGCGGAGACCATTGAAGAACACGCCCGAACCGTTAAAGGTCTGGATGTTGTTCTTGCCGATACCGCTCAGCCACTCGGCCTTGGCCTTCAGCGTCAGCGAGTCGCTAACGTCGAAGTGACCGCCCACGTGGAAGCCCTTGACGTCGGTCGGGTTCCACCAGGTGCCGATTCGGCCCCAGTCACCAGCGGCCGCGAAGTGTCGCTGGATCTCGCGGTAGCCCGCACCCAGGCCCCAGCGCTCGGTCTCGTAGTTGGCGCCAACGTGCCAGGCGTAGTTGTTCTTGTTAACAACCGCGGTCTTGCCACGATAGACGTTGCTCTGCGAGTAGCCCGCGTTCAGGGCGATGGCACCGAAGTTGTACTTCAGGTCGCCGCCGAAAACGTGCGCGTTGTCCACGGCAGGCACGCCGGCCGGCGTGTTCTGGCTGTGGATGAGGTAGGCGAGGTCGACGCCGCCGTTGTCACCAAGCGGCAGGTTCAGGTGGGCACCGAAGGTGGTGTCCGCGACAACCAGGCTGGGGCCGTGACCGACCACACCCGGAGCGCCGGCACCGAGGGCACCAGCCGAAACGCCGAAGATGTTCGAATCCGGCGACGTTCCGAGGAGACCTCGGTTCGTGCGGCCGAGCATGACGTTCAACTTGGCCGGGCCGAAGTTGAAGCCGAGCAACGCACCGTCCATCGTCCACTCACCGTTGTCGAAACCGCTCTTGTAGTACGGGTTCGTATCCGGAGCCATGTAGATGTAGGGGCTGATCTTGTAGCCCATGCGGCCGATCTTCGCGTTGAAGCTCTGACCGACGAGCGACTCGTCGAACTCAGCGACCATTCGGCGGAAGCCAACGAAGGTGTTGCCCTCGTCGTTTCGCTGACCACCGGCAGCCGTGTTCATCGCACTGTTGCCATAGTTGCCGATCATGTTGCCGACGGTGAGAACGGCATGCCACTTGGGACCCTCTTCGTTGGTACCGGCGATCTTGAGGTTAGCCTCATGGAACACGCTCATACCGTCGAGGAGGCCGGCGGCGCGGCTGCCCGGAAGGTCGGCGGTGCCGCCCACGAGCTGGCCGTCGGTACCGAGGCCGAAGCGGCCGCTGGTTCCGTTGCCGTGCTGCACGAAGAAGTTGACGTCACCATGGATGGTGATCGGCAGAGCGTTCTTCTCGAGCTTCGTCACGCGATCGTTCAGGTCCTTGAGGTCCTTCTTCATCGCTTCGACGTCCACGCCCATGGAGGCAAGCTCCTTCTCAAACGTGGCAGCCATTCGCTTCAGATTGGCGATGTCCTCGCCCCAGCCCTTCATCGAGTTCACGTCGCGCTGAAGCGCTTCGAGAGCATCCTGAATCGGCTTGAGGTTGACGTCAGTGCCGCCCGGGCGATTCTTAAGCTCATTGATCTGCGTCTGAAGGCCATCGGTGATGTTCTTCAGGTGCTGATACGTGGCGTGGATCGCAACCGCCATTTCGTAGCGGGTGGCCGGTCGGCCGCCGCGGAACAGGCCGTCGGGGTAACCCACGAGCAGACCGTTTCGCTTCATGTTGGCGAGGGCTTCGTAGGCCCAATGGTTCTCCGGGACATCCGGGAACTGATCTTGCGCGATGGCCGAGCTGAGGATGCCAACCGACATCACCAGACCGAGCGCAAGCTTAAGGGTTTTGTTCATTCCTTGCATTTGCTCCTTGCTAGTTTTGAACTCAGGAGCTGATGCCGTGCCGGATCGTCCGTTCCGTGGCCTGGACTCGCAAACTTGCCTAGTTTCCTTACAAGCCCCTGCCCCTAGCGACCGATACAGCTAGGCTTCGCTTCCTGCGTTCTATAGGTTCAGACGTGCCGAACCTCTGTTAAGTATACGCTTTTCTGTACAAGAAATCAAGGGCAAGCAACAAAAAAACTCCGAATCGCGAACGATTCGGAGTCTTGGCACGGTCTATGCTAGCTATTGCCGGATCGCTTCTCTAGCTCTTCGAGTTGGCGATCAATCTCACTCTGAGCCACATCTTCGGCCCCACCGAGCGAGATCGCTTGCTCTACCGGAGCTTCAACCTGAGGCGCCTGCCTCATGCCCAGCCGCTCTTCCAGGGCGACCAAGTCGGCCTCGGCCTGCAAGTCCATCGCCTGGTCTTCCATCTCCATGATCTTGCCCTGCAGCGAGTTGTTCATCATCTCATTGCGAGCATTGACCTCAGCCTGAGCTTCTTCGATGCGCTCCTTAGCCGCGCCAAAGCCTTCGAACTGGTTCTCGAAAGTCAAACCCTCAAGCGCCTTGCTGATCGAATTCTGAATCTGCGCCTGCTTCCATTGAGCCTTCATGGCGAGGGCCTCAGCGGCCTTCTTGCGAACTTCCTCTTCCTGACGCTTGATCGCGACCTTGACCGCGTCAACGGCCTGATTCGCGTTCTCAAGAGACACCTTAAGTTGGGCGAGAACGGCGTCGTTGTTGGCCTTTTCGCGCACGAAGTTGCGAGCCAAGTCGCGCTTGTCCTGCTGAAGCGCAAGGATCGCCTGCTGCTCAAGCTTCTCGCCTTCCTTCAGCTTCTCGTTGTACATCGTCTGAAGGCGGTTCCGTTGTGTAATCGCCTGAACAGCCTTCTCACGATTCGAGACGAGGGCCTCTTGCATGTCCCGGCGAGCCTGATCAAGCATCACCTCAGGATCTTCGAGTCGATCCATGCCCCGGTTGAAAATGGCCTTCAGCCAGCGAAAAAAGCGCTTCATGTTGTTCTAGTCCCTGCCCCGAGCGAGGGTCTCCGCATTATACACGGGGGCCTAAAGAGAGGGGATGCACAGCTGGGACCATTGGGCTCAAAACCCGGAAACCGTGCCGGTTGAGGCTCAGGCTTCGCTCGGGAACATGCTGAGCATGTCGGGGCGGGCATTGCGTAGCGAGTTGGTCAAGGCGGCGTTGGCCGTTTGCTTAGGAGTTTGCTTTCTGCAGCAGGTCGCCATCGCCTCGGGCAACATGCCCGTTGGTCTTGACGGTTCAGCTCGACAGGGATACTCGTTGGGGGAGTGAGTGGGATGTAGGATGTGGAATGTCGCTGGAAAGATCTTAAGCCACATTCGACATTCAACATCCCACGTTCCTACTCTTCCGAGCCACCGGCGAACGGCGACGAGTAGTTCGGCGGTTCCTTGGTGATCCACACATCGTGGGGATGGCTCTCGCGAAGTCCCGCGCCGGTGATCTTGATGAACTCAGCGCGGGCACGTAGCTCCTCAAGATTCGACGCACCACAATAGCCCATACCTGAGCGCAGGCCACCAATCAACTGAACCACGGTTTCGCTGAGCGGCCCTTTATAGGGCACTCGACCTTCGACGCCCTCCGGTACCATCGCGGCTCCCGTGTCCTTGACCTGCATGTAGCGGTCGCTGGAGCCCTGTTTCATCGCACCAATCGAGCCCATGCCCCGGTACACCTTGTAGGCGCGGTTGCGGTAGATCTCAAGCTCGCCGGGCGACTCTTCACATCCGGCAAACATGTTCCCCATCATGACGCAGCTTGCTCCCGCCGCCATGCACTTCACGACGTCGCCCGATGAGCGAATGCCGCCATCGGCAATCGTCGGAATCCCGAGCTTTAGCGCCTCCTCGGCGCAGTCCATCACGGCCGTGAACTGAGGAACGCCAACGCCCGCCACTACTCGAGTGGTGCAGATGGAGCCAGCCCCAATGCCGATGCGCAGCGCGTCGGCACCGAGATCGTAGAGTGCGCGCACGCCATCCTTCGTCGCGACGTTGCCCGCAATGACCTTGAGGTCAGGCAACTTCGACTTGAGCATCTTCACGCACTCCATCACGCCTCGGCTGTGGCCGTGGGCGGCATCAATGACGATGAAATCAACGCCAGCCTCTTGAAGCGCCTTCGCTCGTTCGTAGGGCTGTCTCAGCGCGCCAATCGCGGCGCCAACCACCAATCGGCCCTTGTGGTCCTTCGTGGCATGTGGGTGGCGCTTGACCTTCTGAATGTCCTTGATCGTAATCAAGCCCATGAGCTTGCCGTCATTGTCCACGATCGGCAGCTTCTCGATGCGATGCTCCGCTAGGATCGCCTCAGCCTGCTCAAGGTCGGTACCCACCGAAGCCGTGATCAGCCCTTTGCTGGTCATTCGCTCGTGGATCGCCTTGGTGAAGTCGGTTTCGAAGCGGATGTCGCGGTTCGTCAGGATGCCTACGAGCGTGCCCTGCTCGTTGACGATGGGAACACCGCTAATGTGGTAGCGCTCCATCAGGTCAAGGGCGTCTTGAATCTTCTCGTTCGGGCCGAGCTTGATCGGATGGGTAATGATGCCGTGCTCCGACCGCTTGACGCGATCGACTTCCGCGGCTTGCTTTTCGATGTCGAGATTACGGTGAATCACACCGACGCCGCCTTCGCGAGCAATGGCGATCGCTAGTCGGGCATCCGTAACGGTGTCCATCGGAGCGGACACGATGGGAACTCTGAGCGAAATTCCCGGCAGGAAGGGAGTGGAGAGGTCGACCTCACTGGGGAGGACTTGAGATTCTCGGGGAAGAAGTAGAACGTCGTCGAAGCTAAGACCTTCGCGAAAAGCGGACATTTGGGCTCCTTGCTTTTCGCTTGATTATGGCACGGGCTAGTCCACCGGTGCTCCCTCGCGAACCGGGCCTATGCCTTACGCGTCCTTGCGACTCACCACACAAAAGCTGGCGTTGCAGGGAAGGTTTGCATGGCTATTGGGACCGACAGAGGCGAGCATGGAGATCATAGACCACTCGGTGAATACCGAGTCCAGCCTTGAGGGTCGCCACCTGCTTGCCGCTCTTGGCGGCATAGTCGATGACCTCCTTGTAGTTGTGACGACAAAACCGGATCAGCAGGACGACAAGGTCGGCGGAGTCGGTCAAGTGCATGATGCGGCTCACCTTCGTATTCCTCCTCGACATCGGACCATAAGAGACCCACGCAAAGCGCATCACTGACCTCTGGCGACGCTGCTCCCGCCCCACATTGCCCGCCACGGAGAGAACAGTCTTGTCCTGCAGGACATCTTGAAGCTCAGTGAGACGTGTTGCACGGCGTCACGCGCACCCTCCTCTCCAGTGCCTGATCGGCCGCGATCTCACTGGCGCTGCCAAGGCTAATCCACACTCATCTGGGGACTCACCCACGCAGGGTATTGAATGCAACAGGGGAATGGAGCCCTCGACGAGAATCGAACCCGTGACCTCTTCTTTACCAAAGAAGTGCTCTGCCGCTGAGCTACGAGGGCAATGTCTGGTGGGGAGTGTAGGATTCGAACCTACGTAGGCTCTCGCCGACAGATTTACAGTCTGTTCCCATTGGCCACTCGGGCAACTCCCCAGACGGACGCGAATTTATACCTCATTCTCGGGGGATTTGCTCGGATTGGATAGGGTTGGCCCGGATTTGCGCGGGGAAGCGAAAACCGCATTATCGGCTCGATTTGTCAAATCTAGAGGCCTCCGCGAACCTTTGCCCTTGACTTTCCTGTCCTTTCCGTTGTATTGTTGGGTGTCCGCTGAAGTGCGGACAGATTGGAGTGGGGATATGGGTACGAAGAAGAACTTGATCGCATCGCTCGCCGTTTTGGCCGGGATTACCGTCTTGTCGGCCAGTTCGGCCGCCCTTGCGCTTCCGCTCGACGAAGCCAAGATTCTCATTGACCGATCGGCGAACAGCCCGACGCTGAACATCAAGTTCAGCGGCGTCGCCGCCACAATGGTCGAACTTCGCGTAAACGGCACCAGCTACGGAACGAAGCCAGTCACCGCGAAGAACAAGCAGGGCGAATCCAGCTTTACGCTCGATCCCAGCCTTCTCAGCGAGGGCGACAACGAGGTCGAAGTCCGCCTTTTTGACAAGGACGGTCGTCTGCTCGGAACCGAACGCACGATCGTGACCACCGATCTCGGTGAGCGGGGCCCGGTCTACTTGATCAATCCGAAAGTAGGCTCGACGATCATGGGACCGATCGAGATCAAGGTCGGTTTCGGCCGCGATCTCAAGAATAGCTACGTCAGCTTCTTCGTGAACGGTCAGTTCCGCTCAATGACCAACGTGCAGCCGTTCGCATTCATCTGGGACACGTCGCGCGAAACCAACGGTTGGCACGAAGTTGAGGCTTGGGTCGTTGACGACGCAAGCAACACTTACAAGACCCGAAAGGTCAAAGTGTTCGTGAACAACCCCGGCGGTCGCACAAACCGAAATCCCGACCCCACGGTCCCGGTCACAGCGATCACGCCTCCGAAGTCAGCCGTGACGAACCCGGTCCCCACGAAGGTGCCGACGACGGCCGCAACCACGGCTGCAGGAACCGCCGCAATCACCGCACCCGTCGCTGCAGCCACGCAAGCAAAGAATGATGTTCGCCCCGTAACCGCGCCGCGCACGCCGTTGAAGACGATGGATGCGGGTCAGGCCGTCACGATGGGAACGCGTAACATTACGCCGAGCGTGACCAACCCGGCCAATGTGACCGCGCCGCGCGGGACGATCGAAGTTAAGATCGCGAATCCGACGGCCACAGGCGTCACTTCCACGGCCGCAGCCCTCGGAACATCAAAGATTGCGATCTCGAAGGGACAGCGACTGCCGAACGTTGGATCGTTTACGATCGTCTTGAACGCCGCTCCGGTGGTGTTTGATGTTCAGCCGCGAGTCCAAGATGGAATCGCCCTCACCCCGTTCCGGGCGCTCTTTGAGCAAGCGGGCGGCAAAGTGGACTGGGAGAACCTGTCAAAGGCACTGAGCGCGTCGGGGATGGGCAAGGAAGTGTTCATCAAGATCGGCGATCACACTGCCCTCGTGAACAAGATCCAAGTCTCCATGGAGCTAGCGCCGTTCATTGAGCGAGGCCGCACCATCGTGCCGCTCTCCTTTATTCGCGAGAGCCTGGATGTCGAGGTTGACTACGATCCGTCAACCGGTCACGTGCTCATCACGAAGAAGAAGAACTAAACACCGGCTAAAATCCAGCCTAGCGGATACCGTACGACTACGGTATCCGCTTTTCTTTGCATGGTTCGACCTTTCGGATCGCCGAAGATATACTCGGAAGGGCTCATTCATTGATGAAGTCAGCAAGCAGCGTCGGAAGCCTGATCGTAGCTTGTGCTGCCGGCTTGGCGGTCGGAGCCATGTCGGCTTTTGGCAGTGTTTCGGTTGACGAGGTACTGTGGATCGCCTTGAGCCTCTTCCTTGTGGGAGTTGGGGCTACCGTTTTGCGTGGGCGCAACCGAGATCACGAACTTGCGGCAGAACGCGATCGTGCTGTTGCCCTTGAGTCCTCCTATCTGCAGCTCACCGACAATCTCCCGGTCGGGCTCTTCATTCGCCGCAGTGGCGAGTTTTTGTCCACCAACTGGGAATGGGATGACCAAATGATGCGCGAGCCCGTCGTGGCACCTCAGGTTGCGTTTGAGCGGGCCGTAGGTCGCGATGAGTGGCCGTTGCTTCGCTGGCAGATTGAGGCCGCTGAGTCACAGGAAGAGTCGCTGCGGATGGAATACCGAACCTTTGACCACAGCGGGCAGGAGCGATACTTTGAATGGAGGTCGGTGCCTGTATTCCGATCAGACGGAGAACTTGATCACTTTATTGGCTTTAACTTAGACATAACGAGCCTTAAGCGCACGGCGATTGCCCTCCAGGCGAAGCACCATGATCTCAACGAGACCTACGAGGAGCTTCAAGCCAATCTTGAGGCGATGATCCGGGCGATGGTCAAGGCCATCGAAGCAAAAGACCCGTATACGGCTGGACACACGGAGCGCGTGACTCGATACGCCCTACAACTGGCCGACGCGATCGGCGTGAGCGAGCAGGATCGGCTCATCTTGCGCATGGGTACGCTGCTGCACGACATCGGCAAACTCGGCGTGCCGGACCACATTCTGACCAAGCCCTCGGGGCTGACCGATGAGGAGTTCGAGATCATCAAGATGCACCCCGCGATCGGGGCCAACGTGATCGAGGACATTCCCTACTTCAGGGCGTGCGTGCCCATCGTGAGGTGGCACCACGAGCGATTGAACGGCCGTGGTTACCCCGATGGCCTTGCTGGCGATGAGATTCCGTTGCTCGTTCGAATTGCAACGATCGCCGACATGTACGACGCCATGACCTCAACTCGCGCTTACCGCAAAGCCATGTCGCCGTCAGCGGCCCTAAGTGAACTCAAGAAAGACGTGCTTCGTGGGAGTCTCGACCCGGACCTAGTTGCGGCATGGGAGATCGTCCTTGCCGATGGCGGGCTTCTCAACGAGGACCAGGCCGAGGCTGCTTAGCGGCAACCGCAGGAACCGCAACCGCCACCGCCGGCCTCCGAGTCGGCCGTCTTGAACGAAGATCCACAGCCGCACGAGCCCGTCGCGTTGGGGTTCTCGATCTTGAATCCGCCGCCCATCGCGTCCTCGACATAGTCGACACTACTGCCCGACATATAGTTCAAGCTGAGCGGATCGACGACGATCTTGATGCCTTCCTGCTCAAAGAGCTTGTCTTCAGCGTCCGGCTGCCCCTCGTCAAGTGCCATCTTGTACGAGAGACCAGAGCATCCACCACCAGCGACCCACACGCGGAGGGCTGCATCGGGCGTGCCTTGCTGGGTCAACAAATCTTTCAGTTCGGTGAGTGCGCGTTCGGTGAGAGTGATCATCTTGACAGGAATCTCCAGATTCTTCTCTATTGTATACGACGCGGGCTCTTGGATGGCGGCAGATTTCGGGTGGTTATGCCACAATCCTAGCGATGCCGTACGTCGTCACAGAAGCTTGCATTGGCGTAAAAGACAAATCTTGCATGACCGTCTGCCCCGTGGACTGCATTTACGAGGGCGACGACATGGTGTATATCAACCCGGATGAGTGCATCGATTGCGGGTTGTGCGAACCGGAATGCCCGGTGACGGCGATCTTCGTGGACAGCGACGTGCCTGCAAACCTGCGTGATTACATCGCGCGGAACGAGGAGATGGGTCGGAAGCTCTCGGGGAACTGATCGCAACCTAACCCCCTGGGGTCGCGTCCTTGATTCATGGATGCCCGCTCGGTAGCGTTTCTGGGATCACGTCTGTTCGCGATCCTCGTGCTGATGATGGGGATCCGGCAGATCCCCTTGGTCGCCCAGTTTATCGAGATGTCCAGGACCTCGACGAGCGAAGACATAATCAGTTGGTTCAGTCCGAGTTCGACCTACGTCGCAACTGCGGTTCTCTTCCTCACGGCCTACGTCATGTGGGTCCATGCAGGCTGGATGTCAAGACTGCTGACCGACAGCCAAGAGCCGGAGGCCTTGACGCCAAGTTCATGGAGCGCGCTGGTCTACCGCGGGATATCGCTGTTCGTCGTGTTCACCAGTGTTCCGGCCGCCATAAGCGCTTTCTTGGCGTCGAAGCGTGATCAACCCCCACCAGGTGCCTCAACGGAGTTCATCGTCTTCTGCGGGTTGATCGCAATGGCCGTAGCGATCATGATTGGATCGGAACGGCTGACGGGATGGGCGAGCAATGTCGGCCCTGGACCTAGCGAGCCTGACGAGCGGTAGAATCGGCAAGCCTTGGCTATTCCGCGTCTTGCCGTGGTCATCCCGGCCTATAACGAAGTTGCCCGCATCCTGCCCACTCTGGAGCGGGTGCGCGAGTATCTGGCAGCCCAACCCTACACGTGGACCGTCACCGTGGTGAGCGACGGAAGCAAGGATGAGACCAATGAAATGGTCCGAAACTTTATCAAATCCGACGATCGCTTCCGCTTGATCGAGTCGGTCCCGAACCGCGGCAAGGGGTTCGTCGTGCGGCGCGGGATGGTCGAGTGCGAGGGCGAGTGGAAGCTGTTTTCCGACGCCGACCTCGCGGCGCCCATTGAAGAGATCGAGAAGCTTTGGCCCGCAGTCGAAAATGCCCCGATCGCGATCGGGTCCCGCCCGATGCGAGAAAGTCGCCTTGAAAAGCGGCAGCCGCTCTACCGCGAGATGCTGGGCCGACTCGCCAACAAACTTATTCAAGCGCTTGCCGTCCCCGGCATCCAAGACACGCAGTGCGGATTCAAGCTGTTTCGGGCAGATGTGGCCGAGGACGTGTTCTCCCGGTGCAAACTCAATGGCTTCAGTTTCGACTTCGAGTCGCTCATGATTGCGCGCGACCTCGGGCATGAGATTGCCGAGGTCCCCATTCGATGGGCGCATCAGGAAGGCTCGAAGGTCGTCATGTGGCGCGACGTGCCCAAGTCGCTGCTCGATCTCGTGAAGTTGAGGCTCATGGGCAAGGCCAAGCGACTCGCAAAGGACTCGACGTAGCGCGTGCAGACCGCCGAATATGACCGCATGTTCGCGCTCGAGGACCGCTATTGGTGGTTCGTGGGCCGGCGGCGACTCGCGATTCGGCTGTTGAAGCGGGCAATTGCCCCCTCTCCCCATCCGATCGTGCTCGATCTGGGCTGCGGGACGGGAGTCATCGCAACCGAGCTTGCTCAGTGGTCGCGGCCGATCGGGCTGGACATGAGCCCGCAAGCCCTCGCCTATTGCCGGCAGCGCGGAGTCGAAGAGCTGGTGCTGGCCAATGGCGAGGCGCTTCCCATCCAGTCCAACAGCGTGGACGCCGTCCTCGCGCTGGACATCTTCGAGCACATCGGGGACGACAGGGCCGCCTTTGCCGAGGCGTTTCGGGTGTTGAGACCGGGGGGCGTGCTCGTGCTGAGCGTGCCCGCGTTCCGCTGGCTGTGGGGGCCGCACGACGTCGCGCTCATGCACCATCGTCGCTACACTCGCCCCGAGGTTCGGACGCGCCTCGCTGAAGCGGGCTTCCAGATTCGCCGACTGAGTTACAGCGTGTTCTTCTTGTTTCCGGTGGTCATCATGGTGCGAGCCCTCGAGAAGCTCCGCCGTGGTCCGGCGAAGGCATCCCTCCCAAAAGTGCCCGACTGGGCAAATGCGGCGTTGATTGATCTGCAAGAAGTGGAAGCTCGCTGGATCGAGTCGGTGGCGCTTCCATGGGGTAGCAGTGTGATCGCGGTTGCGCGAAAGCCTAGTTAGCCAAGCACCACTCGTAGTCGACGTCTATTTCCCGGTAATCCGCGGTGATTTCCGCCACCGCAACTGAGAGCGTATCGAACTCCTCATCATAAGACAGGGAGCGATTCGTGATGAACCGGAGCGTCAGCGCCCGGCCCTCATACTTTGCAACCTCCCATCGCACAAGAAAAGGAAAGTGTGAAGTAGGTGTCAGCGATCGAGTCACCGAGGCAATCAGATAATCACTAGGTCGACCGTCAGGGAGCAACACGCTCTCACTCATTTCGCCTAAACTGCTTCGCCGAGATACGCCTCGATTACCTTCGGGTCCGTGCGAATCTCGCTTGGCGGGCCCTGGGCGATCTCCTCGCCATGGTCAAGCACCACGATGTTCTCGCAGAGCTCCATCACGAAGCGCATGTCGTGTTCAATCAACAGGACCGTCTTGTCGTGTTCGTCACGAATCCGGCGAACCGTTCCCGTCAGGTCGACTTTCTCTTGCGGGTTCATGCCGGCGGCAGGCTCGTCCAAGAGCAACAGCTTCGGCTGGGTAGCCATCGCGCGGGCAATCTCCAGTCGCCGCTGCATGCCGTAGGACAAGTCTCGCGACCTGACGTTCGCCACATGCGCAAGGTCGACGACCTCGAGCAACTTCATCGCCTCGTTCTTGAGGTGCTCGGTTTCGTCAATCGCATTCGGCAGATACGCGATCGCACTGGCAAGGCCCGTTCGATGCCGCAAGAAGCCGCCCACGACGACGTTCTCAAGCACCGACAACGCTCCGAACAACCGAATATTCTGGAACGTGCGGGCGATGCCGAGATGCGCAATCTTGTTTGCGGGCGTGCCCGAGATCTCGCGATCCTCAAACTTGATCGAGCCGCTCGTCGGCTTGTATACGCCGGTGATCAGGTTAAAGCACGTCGTCTTCCCTGCTCCGTTAGGGCCGATCAGGCCGAATAGCTGCCCAGGAACGATCTGGAATGAGACCTCGTTGACGGCCACAAGTCCGCCGAACTTGATCGTCGCTTTTTCGAGTTGCAAGAGGCTCATGCCGACACCGCCGTCGTGGGGGTCTTCTTGCCGAACAACTTCATAACCCAAGCCCAACTGAACTCGTGGTGGGCAAACACGCCCTGCGGGCGCAAGAGCATCAAGATGATGAGCGTCGAGCTAAAGATCACCATGCGTAGCTTGGCGGCCTCAAAGCTGGCATTCGCGAGTCCTGGCACGTTCTTGAACATCGCAGCGAGGATGATCTGCAAAACGATCGCCCCGACGATCGTAGCAACGTACAGCCCTGCCCGCGTGAGCTTCTCACCGTGATAATGGTCGGCCAGCCGTTTCACCACATACACCGCCGCGACCAGAGCGATCATTGCCGCCACAAGAGAGGCCCCCGACACCGGAGGTCGATCTCGCAGGTATTCGGGAATGTAGAAGAGCACGCCACCCGCCAAAGCGGATCCCGTGATTGAGCCGGTCCCGCCAAGCACGACCATCGTGAGAATCGTAAAGGACAGCTCCATCGGGAATGTTGTGGGCGAAATGAACCCGTCGTAGTTGGCGAGCATCGCCCCGGCTGCGCCCGCGAAGGCTGACCCAATCACAAACGCCGTCACCTTCACGCGGGTGACGTTCACACCCATGGCCGAGCTGGCGATTTCATCCTCGCGAACAGCGAGAAAGGGCAGTCCGTGCGCCGTCTTCAGAAGGTTTCGGCAAACCGCGATGCAGAGGATCGCCAGCAGCCAGACCATCCACACATACTTGAACTTGAACTGCGCATCGACCGTCAGCCCGTACGCTCCGCCAAGCGGGGTGCTGTTCTGGACGAAGATGCGGATGATCTCGCCGAAGCCGAGAGTGACGACCGCCAAGTAATCCCCGCGTAAGCGCAATGAGGGCAGGCCAACCACAAGGCCAGCAATTGCGGCTACGAGAGCGCCGAGGATCAGCAGCACGAGCATCAAGAGCGGTCCGGTGATTCCCCAACCGGCGGCATAGTTGTTCGCGGCATAACCCGCCGCGTACGCCCCCACCATGTAGAAGGCGGCGTGGCCGATAGAGAACTGGCCCGTAATGCCGTTGATCAGGTTGAGACTGACCGCGAGCGTCACGTAGAGGCCGGCAAGAAACACCAGGCGGAAGAAGAGATCATCTTTGCCTTGGGCGAAGCTCTGCAAAGCAAAGCATGCGGCCACGGCAATCGCAATCGAGCCCGCGCGAACGGCGAGAAACTTCATACCTTCTCCACCTTCGCCGAGCCGAGGAGCCCGCCCGGTCGGAACAGCAGAACAACGATCAGAACGATGAACGCGATAGCGTCCTTATACTGGCCGTATCCGGCCCAAATCACCGCCGTCTCGGCAAAACCCATGAGGAAGCCGCCCAGCACGGCACCGGGGATGTTTCCAATGCCACCCAAGACCGCCGCGACAAACGCCTTAACGCCCGGCATCACGCCGAAGAACGTGGTGAGCGGAGTGCCCAGGAACGTGGCATTCATCATCGCGCCCGCACCCGCCAGCATCGACCCGATCAAGAAGGTGATCGTCACGATCTTGCCGACATTGATGCCCATGAGGGATGCGGAATCAAAATCGTGGGAGACGGCGCGCATCGCGCGGCCCACCGAGGTGAACATGACCAGATAGGTCAGCATGAACATGAGCACGATCGTCGTGCCAAACATGATGAGCTGGCCCTGAGGAATTCGAATCTTAACACCCGAGTTGTCCAGTCGTCGCTGGAGGTCGCCCATGGTGCGATTGGCCTCGTTCTTCTTATCGCGCAAGGTGCGAATCGTCTCATCCGGAGCCTTGGCTGCCTGGGCGTCCGTCCATTCCTTTTCGGCAGCCGTGAAGACGAGTTTCGCTTCTTCGTAGCCGGTTAAGAGAGTCTCGTCCGGGGCCGTGAGATTCATTTCAACGACGCCGCGATACGGGTTGACCTTCTCGTTGATGCTGGGCGGCGGGGCGATCGGTAACACCAGCGCACCGCCGTACTGGATGAGCAACGAAACCCCAATCGCGGTGATCAGCGCGGCGATGCGGGGTTGGCTTCGCATCGGACGGTATGCAAACCGCTCAATCGCAACGCCCACGATGCCGCACACGCACATGCTCGCGATCAGCAGGATCGCTAGATTGAGCGGCCCGGAGGTCTCGAGCGTGGTGCCTTTGCCGTAGCCAAGGAACCACGAGGCAAAGAGCGCCGTGTAGGCGCCCAGCATGAACACTTCGCCGTGGGCAAAGTTGATCAGGCGCAACACGCCGTAGACCATGGTGTAACCGAGCGCAATGAGGGCGTAGATCGCCCCCAAAAGCAAGCCGTTTACAAGCTGCTGGGGCAGCGTCGACATTTCAAACGCTGCCCACAGGTGCATGCCAAAGTCCATACGTTATCGCTTGACTTCCGAGACTTCGTAGGCCTTCTTGTAGAGTTGGCCTTCCTTGGCAAGTTCGACAACCAGCGCTCGCTTGTCGGGGTTACCGCCCGAGCCCTTGAGGGTAATGACACCACTGACGCCGGCAAAGCCCTCGGTCTCGCTGATCGCTGACAGGAGGCTCGCCGGGCTGCTGACATCGCTCGCGCGCTTCAGCGCATCGAGCGTTAAGCCAACCGCGTCGTAGCCCAGTGCACCCATCGTAGTTCCGGGCTCGCCACCAAAGGCCGCCTTCCACTTGTCAAGGAAGGTCTTGACCTCTGGCCGATCTTCCTTGTTGTTGTAGTGGTTGCAGAAGAACCCACCGAGGATCGCGTCGCCACCCGAGGTGAGGATGTCGGCCGAATCCCAGCCGTCGCCGCCGAGATACTTGGCGTTGATGCCCGCTTCGGCCGCTTGGCGAACGATCGGTCCAACTTCCGTGAAGTAACCCGAAAGGAACAAGCCGTCCGGATTCTTTGCCTTCAGGTTCGTGAGCACGGGACCAAACTGGGTCTGCTTCGACTCGTAGAACTGCTCGTCCACGATCTTCCCGCCCTGCTTCTCAAAGCTGTCGCGGAACGTCTTGCTGAGATATTGCGAATAGGGCTGCTTGTTGTCGGTGACGATCGCGACATTGCGGAGGCCCAATTCTTCGTAGGCGAAGGTCGCCATGACCGGGCCCTGAAGGTCGTCGGTGTAGCACACTCGGAACACGTGGTCGCCGATTCCAGGTAGATCCGTCTTGGTTGCGCCAACGGCCACAACCGGAATCTTCTTCTCTTGAGCTGCGAGGGCGATCTGCGCCGTAATGCCCGAAGCAACTTCGCCGACAACCGCAACGCAACCCTTGGAGATCAGCCGCTCGGCTGCGGTCTTGCCTTGTTCGGGCGTCGAGTTCGAGTCCTCGATCAGGAGCTGAACCTGCTTGCCACCGATGCCGCCCGCCTTGTTGATTTCATCAACGGCAAGTAGCGCACCGTTTTGGCTGTCCATACCCCACGGCTTGAGGTCACCATTAATGCTGGCGACGAGGCCGATCTTGATCTTGTTAGGATCGGGCGTCTGGTCGCCAGGTGACAGACTGGCCCCGGTCGAGCCCGTACCACCGCCCGTACCACCTGTTGAAGAAGAGCCGCTGTTGCCGCATCCGGCCAGCAGACCGCTGAAAACGAAGCAAGCGACCGCCGTAAAGGCCGCCGATCGAAGTTTAAGGTTCACTGAATTCACCTACCCCTAGTTGAGCGTAGTCACGCCATGCAAAGCTAGCTGAGTATACAGAATCGACGCGCAGATTGCGTTCCCGCGCCGCATCTTTCCTCACGTCAAGAACGTACACTCAGTCAGCCACAGTTGGTGGAGAGGATTAGATGTCGGAAGAACAGGCTCGAAGTTTCATCGAACAAGCGACTCAGTCGCTCCAGACGGGACAACTCAATCAAGCGCTCGATTTTGCCAATCAAGCGATCATGCTGGACCCAACGAACGGCGACGCGTTCTCGCTCAAGGCGGTCGCGCTCGCCCAGTTGAACCAAAACGCCGAGGCGACCCGAGCGTTTGAGGAAGCAATCCAGCTCCAACCGACAAACTCCAAGGTCCGATACAACCTCGCCGTTCACTTGGTGCGGCAGAATCAGAAGGTCGAGGGGCTCACCCAAGCCCGCGAGGCCCTTCAGCTCGACCCCGCGCACGCAGGAGCGCGCGAACTGATCGCTCAGTTGGAACGCGAGCTTGGCGTCGCCTCAATTCCGCGGCCCTCCGAAGGAGCGGTACCGCCGGTTCAGGGGGTTGATCCCAACATCCAAAGCCCGTACGGGCAGAATCCCTATGGCGGACAGCCCCCGAGTCCCTACGGACCTCCCCGACCGGGCTATGCAGGCAGCACCCATAAGATCGCGTTTATCGAGCAGTTGGGCCCGACCTGGACGGCCATCGGGTGGGCGCTGGTCGCAGTCTACATCCTGCTCATGATTGTGCAGATTCCAGCCACGTCTGAAGCCGTGCGATTCGCCATGGAGAATCCCGGAGTTCGGCCGACGCAGACTCAAAATCCGTTCATCCAGATTCTGGGGTTTGGGGTTTGGGTCTGCGCGCTCACGTGGATGATCATGGACATCATTGATCGGCGCGCCAGTTGGCTCTGGCTGGTCCTTTACTGCATCTGTTGCTGTTGTGGCCCTGTTCAAGCGATCTACATGCTTGCGGGCAGGAAACCCCAGTAATCCGAACTTCTTAGGCGGCTTTGCGCGTATAAACTTTAATCATGTTGACGTGCTTGGCCCTGCTGGTCGCGCAAACGGCACCGATTGAGGTGCCGTTCAAACTCGCCGAGAATGCGATTATTGTTGATGCCACCGTAAATGGCCGGAACTTGTCGTTCATGTTCGACACCGGCTTCAGTGGTGCGTTCGTGGTTGACCAGAGCATCAATCTCGGTAAGTCCACGGGCACGATGACCCTGCGGGACTTCGTTGGCGAGTTCCAAGCGTCGACGGTCAAGCTCACCTCGGTCAAGCTCGGCAGCAAGACCATCGAGACGGCAGACATGGAAGCAGTGATGCAGCCGGCTGACTTCTCGTTCAGCTACAACACCCACTGCGACGGCATCATGGGATTCGAGGTCGTCAAAGACTACGTCACGGAGATCAACTTCGAGAAGAGTAAGTTTATCTTTCACCCAAAAACCCTCGACATAAACTCGCGTACGCCCGACAACAAGCGCACCTTCCTGATGAAAATGTTGCCGATCGGCCACGGGGCAATCAAGCTGGACGTGCAGATGGCCAACGGCAAGAAGCTGCTCTTGTCCCTTGACACCGGAAACGCTTTCTACTCGACAACCCATCGCGATGTGCTGGAGCGCGTCGGCCTTTGGAAGCCGAGCGACAAGCCCAAATTCGTCAAGCAGAGCTTTGTGGCGAGTGGGGCCGTGGATAGCTGGACCAAGAAGATTGAGGGCGCGAAGATCTATGGTGTCGACGTGCCGGTGAGCTACTGGGACATCATCGACTTGCCCTCAGGAACGGCCGAAAGCGATGGCACCGTGGGCTTCGGATTTCTGAAGAACTTCAATATCATCATCGACTACAGCCGCCGCCGCGTATGGCTGGACAACTTCACCGGAAAGGTAGGCAATGATCCCGAGGGGTCCACCGGAGTGACGGCGGCGTATGACGGGAGCCTGAATCGGGTTCGAGTCTATCGGGTGACTCCCGACTCTCCAGCCGAGCGCGCCGGCATCAAGGTTGGAGACTCCGTCCTCTCAATTGACGGTCAAGAACTGGGCGGTCGAATCGGCTACCGCGAAGTGTCGGCGTTGCTTGATGGCCCCGTGGGAAGCAAGGTGACGGTCAACTTCTCCCGCAATAACCAGCTGATGCGCATGCAACTGGACCGCGAAGCGATGGTGAACGACTAGCGTCCGTGCCACAATGACCCATGGCCAAGAACTCCACCTCAGTTCGATACGCCGAAGTTGACCGCGAGACGGCCGAAACTTCCATCCATGCCGTTCTTGACCTTGACGGCGGTAGTCGACGAGACATTTCGACTCAGGTGGGATTCTTTGACCACATGCTACAGCAACTCGCGTTTCATGGTCAGTTCGACTTGGGGCTTTCCGTTGAGGGTGATCTGGAGGTTGATGACCACCACACCGTTGAAGACGTGGGCATCGTCTTGGGTCGGGCCTTCCGCGAGGCCCTCCAAAGCGACCCGGTTGAGCGCTATGCTAGCTTGCATTCGCCGATGGACGAAGCGTTGGTGCTGGTCGCCGTCGACATCAGCGGGCGGGGCGTGTTGACGTTTGATTGCGATTTTCGTCGCGAGAAGTTGGGTGGCCTCAGCACCGAGTGCATTCGCGAGTTCTTCCGTGCGT
>CAZPHD010000032.1:0-3509 GCA_964586225.1 uncultured Fimbriimonadaceae bacterium | reverse complement strand
GCATTACTCTGCACGTCCATCGGATCTGCAGTGAGAACGACCATCACCTCGCGGAGGCCATCTTCAAGGGCGTCGGGCGGGCCCTCCATGCGGCCACGCGAAGAGCCGAACGCCGCGGCCCGGGTTCGACAAAGGGCCAGTTGGATTGACGGTCATTTTCGACTACGGGATGGGGAACCTGCGCTCGGTTGAGCGCGCCTTGGCGCATCTCGGACACCCAGCTCGAATCCAAACCGACCTGGCGGATGCGACTCGCGTCATCATTCCGGGCGTCGGAGCGTTCGCGGCGGCGATGGAACGACTGCAGCCGCACACCGGGGCCATTCGCCGATTTGTCGGCACCGGCCAACCCCTCCTCGGCATCTGCCTGGGTCAGCAACTCCTCTTCGATACGAGCGAGGAAGGTGGCGGCGAATGCGCGGGCCTTGGATTGCTTCCCGGTCGGGTCGTCTACTTTCCCGCTGACCTCGGCGTGAAGGTCCCGCACGTCGGTTGGAATGAGCTCCACTTTCGGGCCGGCTCACCAATGGCGGTTGGCTTCCCGGCGGGAGGACAAGTCTACTTCGTGCACAGCTTGATCACGGAGTGCGCCGATTCCAAGGACATCGCGGCCACGTGTACTCACGGGATTGAATTCGCGGCGGCAGTTCAGCGAGAGAACGTCTGGGGCATGCAGTTCCACCCGGAGAAGAGTGGCGCTGTAGGGCTAGGGTTGCTGCGGAACTTCTTGGAGTGGTCCGCATGATGATCTTCCCCGCCATTGATCTGCTCTCCGGCCGGTGCGTGCGGCTCGTGCATGGCGACTACGACCAAGTCACCGTCTACGGCGAGCCTGCGGAAGTCGCGGGACGATTTGCCGATGCGGGAGCCGCCTGGATCCATGTGGTGGACCTCGACGGCGCGAGGGCCGGTCACCCCGTCAACTTGCAGGCGATCCGGGACATTGTAGCGATCGGCGTGCCGGTCCAGCTCGGCGGCGGCTTGCGGACACTCGACGACGTTCAGCGCGTGTTCGACCTCGGCGTGCAACGCGTGATCCTCGGAAGCGTTCTCGTCAAGGATCCCGCCTTTGCCACGGAGTGCTTCACCCGGTTTGGCGATCGCGTCGTCGCGGGGATTGACGCTCGCGATGGACTGGTCGCGACGCAAGGCTGGCTGGAGACCTCCACCCTAACCGCGGGCGGCCTCGCCCAAGCGATGGTTCAGGCGGGCGCCCACCGCTTCGTATTCACCGACATCGGCCGGGACGGCACGCTCAAGGGTCCCAACTTGGAAGCGCTGGCCGACTTCATGGCCGCGGCCGGAGTGCCAGTGATCGCGAGCGGCGGAGTCTCGGGGCCAGAAGACATTGACGCCCTCCGCACGCTGGGTCCGGAAGGCGTCATCGTTGGTAAGGCGATTTACGAAGGTCGGATTGACCTCAGCGTTCTCGAAATGGGCGGGACGCCCAAACCACCTTAGTAGACGGCGATTGCTTCGATCTCGACGTCCACACCCTTGGGCAGGCCCGCCACCGCAACCGTCGACCGCGCGGGAGGCTCGCCCTCAAAGACCGCGCCGTACACTTCGTTTACGACCGCGAAGTGGTCCATCGAAGATAGGAAGATCGTGGTCTTCACCAAGTTGCCAAAGCCGAGTCCCGCCGACTCCAATACGCCGCGCATGTTCGCCATGACCTGCTCGGTCTGCGAGCGCACATCGCCTTCAACCAGCGTGCCGTCTGGGCGAAGCGCGATCTGGCCGCTCATGAAAAGAAAGTTGCCCGACGCGCGGACGGCTTGAGAGTACGGTCCGATCGCGGCCGGAGCTTGGTCGGTCGCGTGCACTTCGCGCATCATCGGCCCATCACCTCGGCGAGAAGCTGCGGCACATCGCTGGTCTTATCGGCCACCTTCGCCCCGGCGGCGAGCATCGCATCAACCTTCGACTGTGCGGTACCAAGCCCACCGGAGACGATCGCGCCCGCGTGGCCCATGCGCTTGCCAGGAGGCGCGGTCCGACCGGAGATGAAGCCAACGACCGGCTTCTTCATCGTCTTGATGAACTCACAAGCGGCCTCTTCGTCGGTGCCGCCGATCTCGCCGATCATGACCACCGCTTGGGTCTCGGGGTCGGCTTCGAACATCTCCATGACTTCGATGAATCGCGTGCCGGGAATGGGATCGCCGCCGATGCCGACGCAGGTGGTTTGGCCGAAGCCGTTGCTCGTCATCTCCCACACGATCTCGTAGGTAAGCGTGCCGGAGCGAGACACGAGACCGACCGGGCCCTCGGCGAAGATGTGGCCGGGCATGATGCCCATCTTGCATTGCCCAGGAGTAATGATGCCCGCGCAGTTGCCGCCGAGCAGGCGGGTCTTGCGGGTGGAGTTGAGCTTGTTCGCCACCTTGAGCATGTCATTGATCGGGATGCCCTCCGTGATCAGCGTGACGAACGGGAGTCCCGCCGCCTCGCACTCCAAAACGCTGTCCGGCGCAAACGGAGCGGGCACGAAGATGAGCGCGGCATTCGCTTGGGTGGCGGCCACCGCTTCCTCGACGGAGTCGAAGATCGGGCGACCAAGGAACTCCGTTCCTCCCTTGCCTGGGGTCACGCCGGCTACGACATTCGTGCCGTAGTCGATCATCTGACCCGTATGAAAAGCCCCTTCGCGGCCGGTCATGCCGCACACTACAACCCGGGTCGAACGGTCAACAAGAACTGCCATGGACGGGGCAGAGGATACCCGTCAGGGCTCTAAGTTGACTTCGGCCAACAGTCGCCGCAATCGCTCGCGATCGTAGTCGTCCAGTTGCTGCGCACGCTTTGCCTCAAGCGCCGCCTCTTCGGCCTGCCCGTTCTCAACGAGGAACCGGTAGAGCACCCCGTGATACAGCGCCTGATCGGGGTCGAGATCGCTCGCTAGCCGCACGGCCTTGATCGCTTCCGCCGTGCGGCCGGCATTCCAAAACGCTACCGCGGTCCTCAGGAAGAGGAAGTCATCGCCCGGCGAAAGCTCGACCGCCGCCCGAAGCGCATCGACCGCGTCGTCGGGGCGGTTCATTGCAATAAGCAAATCACCCTGCCAGTAGTGATAGAACGGATCGTCCGGCGCATGGACCACCGCCGCTTGAATCGCACTCAGCGCCGACTTGCGGTCGCCAATCTCCGCATACAACTCGGCCAACTTGAAGTGGTGGAACGCGTTCTCGGGATCACTCTTCAGCGCGGCTTCCAACTCGGTGATACTCTCGCGCCAGCGTCCTTCGCGCTTGTAGAGCTGGCTGAGGCCGAGATGCGGCTCCGGGGCGTCCGCATGGGCTTCTAGCGCCTGAAGATACTGCTTCATCGCCTGCGGAATCATCTCCGCATACTCATAGGCCCCGGCGAGATCAAGTTGATGGTCAACCGAGTCGTCTTTCGATTGCTCGACCGCGGCGCGGAAGTGCTCAATCGCCTTCTCAACGTCGCCCTCGGCTAGGCTCTGCGCGCCCAACTCCGCGCTTTCCTGGGCGGTGTCACCTTTTGCC
>CAZPHD010000031.1:35594-38042 GCA_964586225.1 uncultured Fimbriimonadaceae bacterium | reverse complement strand
CCTCATCTCATTCCCAATCCCCGTAGCCGCAGGATGATTCGTGCCTGCGGAATTGCCGCCAAAGGTAAACTTGACGTCGTAGTAAGGATTGAGCGCGCGATGTCGGGTCTCCCGAGTGGGCGCGTTCGAAACACATCATGAGTATTGACCTGAACAAGCTCCAAGAGCACGACGCCAAACCCACCGTAGCCACCCAAGAAATCGACGAATCCACCGCCCTCCTCGAAGAGTGGGCGAACCGCGACTACCAGTGGGGATTCGTTTCCAACGTCGAAGCCGACCAGTTCGAGCCCGGCCTCAACGAAGACGTCATTCGCGCCCTGTCACTCAAGAAGGAAGAGCCGGAGTGGATGCTCGCCTGGCGCCTGAAGGCGTTCAACCACCTCAAGACGATGCGCCCGCCGAAGTGGCCGAACGTCGCCTATGAAGACCCCGACCTCCAGGCGATCGCCTACTACTCGGCGCCCAAGATGAAACCGGTGCTCGACTCGCTCGAGGACGCTGACCCCGAGCTCCTCCGCACGTTCCAGAAGCTCGGCATCCCGCTCGAAGAGCAGAAGGTGCTGCTGAACGTGAAGGGTGCCGCTGCCAGCCCCGCCGATGCGCTCCACGGCAACGTCGCCATCGACGCCGTCTTCGACTCCGTCTCGGTCGCCACCACCTTCAAGGCCAAGCTCTACGAACTCGGCATCATCTTCTGTTCAATGGGTGAAGCGGTTCGCGAGCACCCCGAGTTGGTGCAGAAGTATCTCGGCTCGGTCGTGCCTTACAGCGATAACTACTTCGCGACGCTGAACTCCGCGGTGTTCACGGACGGTTCGTTTGTGTACATCCCCAAGGGCGTCCGCTGCCCGATGGAGCTGAGCACCTACTTCCGCATCAACGCCGCGAACACCGGCCAGTTTGAGCGCACGCTGATCGTCGCCGAAGAAGGCGCTTATGTGAGCTATCTCGAAGGTTGCACAGCGCCGGCCCGCGATGAGAATCAGCTCCACGCCGCGGTCGTTGAGTTGGTCGCGATGGATGACGCGACGATCAAGTACAGCACGGTCCAAAACTGGTATCCCGGCGACCCGAAGACGGGCAAGGGCGGAATCTACAACTTTGTCACCAAGCGCGGCAAGTGCGCCACGCGAGCGAAGATCACGTGGACGCAGGTCGAGACCGGCTCGGCGATCACGTGGAAGTATCCGTCGGTGATTCTGCAGGGCGACGATTCGGTCGGCGAGTTCTACTCGGTGGCGCTCACCGCCAACAAGCAGCAGGCCGACACCGGCACGAAGATGATCCACATCGGCAAGCGGACGAAGTCCACGATCGTCGCCAAGGGCATTTCAGCGGGCAACGGCCAGAACACCTACCGCGGCTTGGTGAAGATCAATGCCGGAGCCGAGGGCGCGCGCAACTATTCGCAGTGCGACTCGATGCTGATGGGCGACCGCTGCGGCGCGCACACGTTCCCGTACATCGAGGTGAAGAACCCGACGGCGACGGTGGAGCACGAGGCCTCGACCTCCAAGATCGGCGAAGACCAGATCTTCTACTGCAACCAGCGGGGCATCTCGACGGAGGACGCGATCAACATGATCGTCTCGGGCTTCTGCAAGGAAGTCTTCCGCGAGCTACCGATGGAGTTCGCGGTGGAAGCACAGAAGCTGCTCGGGGTGAGTCTGGAGTCGAGCGTTGGCTAATCGTAGCCATCGGTAGGCTCGTTTCGTCGCTCGTTGAGGTCACGCGGGTATGGACCTGTCCTTTCTTTGTTGATTCTTCAATGAAAATGTTGTATGATTATGTGGCGAGCCAAAGAGATCTGCAGCATCTGCCGCCGATTTTGGCCGCAAGGAGGACCGTTCATGCTAGTCGCATTACTGGCTATCTCTGCTGGATTGTTCAGCACGTCGATCACGGCTCAGGGCTGGACGGTTGCCGCAATCGCCAGCGGTGACCCACCATCCGTCACGACATACACGTCGCCCAACGACTCCCTTCCTGCCTACCTGGCTGTTGAGATCGTGGATACAAACGCCACGAAAGTGACGTTGTCTCGCACAGCCACACGGCGGAAGAATCAATCCGGGACGGACGATCAAGGTTGTTCGACAAGTCTCAGTGTTAAATACAAGTTGGAGACCACGGAGTCGTCACCAGGGACGTCTGTCGTTCTTTATGGATCATTTGTTGGAGTCGCACATGGTCGAGCGCAAGTTGAGTACGCCAACGGCACTTCCTATGCATACTCATATGTGCCGATCGTGAACGCGATCATTGGGCCCTTAAGCTGCACATCTGCAAACTCCCCACTTGAGCCATCTAACAGCACCCCGGTGAGCGTCAAGAAAGCATTTCGGCAAACCGTTAGTTGGACAAGTGGCGGCCTTGGCAAGATATCGTACTTCGTGCTTCCGATGAGCACAATAACGGCACAAGCGCGGGCGTATTGGCCAGGCG
>CAZPHD010000031.1:0-35584 GCA_964586225.1 uncultured Fimbriimonadaceae bacterium | reverse complement strand
CTTTTTCCACCGGCACGATCGCCGCCTTAGCTGGAGCGGTCAACTGTGATTCGGGCGATCTGTTTGCGGACATCTACACGTCAAGCAACGTGCTGGTCGATTTGTGGGCGGCCGATTTGGACGGCGGTTCCTATGAGATTCCGCCAGGTCTGTCTTCGGGGAACTACAAAGTCTACCTGCGCGTTCCTGGCTCATTGCGAAAGCGCGTTGACGTTACCTATGACAGTTCTGTTGGCCTGTCGGGGGTTGATGCAACGCTACTCTTCGGGGACCTGAATGGTGACAACTATGTTTCGCAGGCGGAGGTGGACTTTGTCTACGCAAACATCAGTACAACCGTGTTGCCTTATCAATGGGATGTTGGCGACAACTACTCAGTTGGACTTTGCGACTTCAATCGAGATGGATCGGTGACCAGTGCAGACTACAACCTCGCATCGCCGAATGTTGGCTATTACGGGGATTAGTAAGCGTAGGCTCTTGTTGTGGGTGGTCACAGCAATTGTTGCCACCTCACTGGGCTCAATGTACCTTCTCCTCTCGCTTCGGGGTGCGGCGGGGCCGTTGGGGTCGGGCTACGACCGATTCTTGGACGGCCCTCCCGTGTACAGCAAGGACGGGGGATGTAGCCGGAGAGCCTACCGCTACCTGATACCCGGTCAGCCACTCGCTGTCGCTCGTCAGGTGCGTTCAATCCTAGATGCGGATCATGTATGTACCTGGCTTGAACCATCGACTGGACTTTGTGGAAGTGAGCTCGTCATTACGGTCACGATTGCGGATGTGCCGCAACAGATTGGCGATGTGTCAGTCGAGACATTACATGAAGGATGGGAGTCGCGCAGAGCGGCGGGCAAAGCCCTTGTCGATGTCCAGGTGTCGGATGGGAGGCCCACACTTCTCGAACGAATGCGGACGTGGTTTGGGCTGTAGCATTTCTGATTGGCTCATTGTCCATAGCTAAGCTCTTCGATCCCTTTGGGATCAGCGCGGGCGTATCATAGGGATATGGCACGGACGAAGCTTCCCAAGTGCGTAAGCCTCATGCACCCCGGCGAGACGAGGCTGTTCCGCGAGGTCGTTGACTTTGGGTCGGTTGAGGCCGTCGCCGCTCAACATGGCTTGGCCAAAGACGTTGTCGAGGCGGCCGTTCAGGTCGTGTTTCGGTTCCTCGGCGTCGACAACTTGAGCGATGCCCAGGCGAAACTTAGCGCACGACCCCGCCGATCCTCTCGACCGCGAGATTGACTTCTCCGCCGGGCAGCGAGGATTGCACTATCAGCCTACAAGCAATGGCAGCGTCGTGACGCTCGATCCGGATGTAGCCAGGGCCTTCCAGAGCTCGAAAGCGGTGAACGACGCATTGCGGGCCACAATGCGAGCTGAGAAAGACGCTCGGTCTGCTTAAGCGGAGAAGAATGATTCCGATAACCTGGGTTTACGACGCATGGGACGAGCTTGTTCTCGACAAGGGAGCCAAGCTCTCCTTCCTCGAGCGAGAGGAAGGATGGCGGCAACTCCACGACCGTTGCTTCGTTGATGGAACTTGGTCCATCTCGATCCACGACGCGCTACTAGTCGCGTCTTTAGGCTACTTCTTGAGCTGGGAGGCCCGCTCTTAAGGGGAAGCTCGCGACAGAATGCGCGAACTCCTATCTCACCCTGAAATCCACCAACTCCCAGGCGGGGAAGTTAGGCACCATGTTCTCCATGAGGCAATTGCGGACTACCTCTGTAGCAACCGAGAGTCCGTGTCACGGATGCGCGAGTGCTTAAGAGTGTGCGAGCCCAAGGAACTCGTCATTATCAGAAGTCACGTCGGCATGCTCCTCGAGGCCTTGCCTGCAGACCAAGAACCCTTGGAAGAGCTTGTTTCCTTTGTGGCTGACGTCCTAGCGGCCCACGAGGGACTTGCCGAAGCGGCGGCCAGAGCACGCGCCGCCACCGCGATCGAGGATCTCCGTGATGCGCTGGCGATGTGCTACCGACCACGAGGCGAGAACGCATAGGCTGCGGCAAGCTACTCCGGAAACAGAGTCTGCAAGCCTGAAAGCGCCCGATCCCAGCCTTGGTAGTCGTACACCTGCTGGATGACTTCCTGCTCGGCGGCTGCGTACTCCGCTGCGGTCATCGTCGCGCATGCAACAGGGTTGAACCGGTTGGTGACGGAGGTGCCGCCCTTCCTCTCGACCAAAGCTGAAATCGGCGGGATGTTGTGTTCGATGCAAACCCAATCCCGAATGAACGCGAGCGGTCGGCTGAACAATCGAGTCGTCAGGCCGGCGGCTTCGCCAAGCTCATCATAGTTGGTTCGGCGACCCTCTTTTGCACATTCGACCAAGTGGGGGAAGATTTTGACGGCGATCGGAACGTGCGGTGGTAGGGCCATATCTATCATTGTGAAGCATTGGGGCGTTTTGAGTTGGCAGGCCCCGAATTCGAGGTCACGTGGACCGCAGAACCCTCAGACGCCGCCTCGGCGTCTATGACCATGCACAAAGTCGTAAAAGTTCTGCATGTCCTCGTCGTGCTGTGGCTCGCCTGGGTTGGCGGTGGCATGTGGCTCGGTAAGAACTCGACGCCCAGTGAGTCGAACCTGGGGGGCTGGGTTACGGCCGGTGCCTTTGTGCTTGCCGTGGTGGGCGTTCGGTTCATTTACGGCAAGGAATTCTACAAAGGGCCGCTCAAGGCGACCCTGCTGGGGACGTTCATGGTTTGGTTCGCCTCTGCGACGATGACTCCGGTGCTCCAGAGCGCTCGTCCTGCCCCCCAGGGCAATTGCCTTTCCAATATCAAACAGCTCTCGACCGCCACTCACGTGTATCTCGCCGACACGGACGACGTCTTCCCGCTCGCCGAGAACTGGCACGATGCGCTGGCGCCCTATGCAAAGATGGAGTTCCGATGCAATGAGGCCAAGACGAAGTACAGCTACGGCATGAACACCGCGATCGGCGGTGTGTCGGCCATGAGCATTGCGAGTCCCGAGCGGACGGTGCTACTGTTCGAGATGGACTCGGACGTGCCGAACGCGCACGGCGGCGCCAAGGACGCGGTCGAGAGGCACAACGGCTTTTTCATCGTCGCGTTCGCGGATGGCCATGCGACGGGCAACCGCGATGCACCGAGGCAATGGCGTCCGTAGGCGTGTTCCAGGGTGCGGGGGAGGGGATAGCGACGTGGACCCCGTTTCGACCGGGGTCGACCACTGGGCTAAGGTCCGCGATCCCATCGGGATCAGGACGGATGATGATCGGGATCAAGTGGCCGATTGGATTCGCGACAATCCGGCAACGCGAGATCATGTTCTACGGGACCCCGGAGGGGTTGCAGAGCTTAGCCCCGGCTCGACTCCGGTGAACCGGGGTGCATCGAAGCAAAGCCCCGTACCCTGAAGGGGTGCCAGAACCCTATCTCGACGGGCAAACGTCAATAACAACGGTCATGCGTATCGTCGCTCAGGCACTTCTCGTGGTGACGGCTCTCACTCTGGCGGGAATCGGGGGCGCGGCGCTGGGTAAGCCGAGTTCATCGTCTCAAGTGGTCATGGGCTTGGTGTTGCTCGGCTTGGCGCTGCTGCTTGCCGTCCTGCCCATTCGGTGGATGTTCGGAGAGGGCCAGCGCAAGAGTGCGCGGAAGGCGGCTTTGATCGGGACGGTCGGGGTTTGCTGTCTCTCGGCCTTATTCATGCCGGTCGTGCTCAGCGCCAAGGTTGCCGCACGAAGTAGCGCGTGCCACACAAACCTTAAGAACCTCTCCACGAGCATCCACATCTACATCGCGTCCAGCGACGACGTGTTTCCGCCCGCGGATCGGTGGGCAACGCTGATCGGTCACGCCGAACCGCCGAGGTGCCCTCTTGCGTCGTCGCCCTACTCTTACGCGATGAATCGCAATCTGTCGAAGGTTCCGGCCACCGAGATCGCCGATCCCTCCGAGACCGTCTTGATCTTTGAGATGGATGCGCAAACGCCCAACGCGAGCGGCACCGAAGCGGACGTCGTCGATCGTCACGGCCGCCGCCCGCAGGCCGTGATGACCGACGGTCACGTCGGAACGAGTCGGGGCAAACGATGGAAACCCTAATCCGCGAAGCTCTCAAAGAGCAATTCGGCGCCGGACTCGCCATGCTCCGCGCGTGCATCGGCGCCTGCCCCGACGACCTGTGGACGACCGAATTCCCCTGCCCGCCCGATGAAGACCGCACGCTGACGCGCACCTTCGAACGGATCGCCTTCCATACGGTCTACTTCACGCACCTCTATCTGGGCCAAGGCGAGGCGGCGTTTCAACGGCCGGTGGGCCTTGCCGTCTATGACCGCGAGGCGAATGCCGGAATGTGGACACCACCCTGGGCGACTGAACCGTACGAGCTTTCCGCTGATGTCCCCGCTCACTCGAAGCTGGCGATTCTTCACTATCTGGCCTTCGTAGAGGAACTCCTACCACGGACGATTGATGCGCTCGATCTTGCGGCTTCCGGAAGCGGCTTCCACTGGTATCCCAACATCGGGAAGCTGTCGCACGAGCTACTCAACCTGAGGCACCTGCAAGGCCACGTCGGTCAGCTGACCGAGTTGCTCATGGCACGCGGCGTTGATGTGGACTGGGTCAGCGCTACTTAACCACCACTTCCGCGGACTTCCAGAACAGCGCCGCCACCGGCGCGTCAAGGTCCAGCCGCGGGTTGCCTTCGGCCTTATCCTGCGTGATCGCGCGGTAGATCGCGAACGCGGCCACTCGCGAACCGAGCGGCGTAGCGTGGTTGCCGTCCTGCGCCCAGAGGGTCAGGTTGCGCTGTCGCAAGACCGAATCCCACACCCGGCCAACCGGGATGATCGTGGCCCCGCTCGCGTCGGCGATCCGCTTATAGATCCCTTCGATGTAGGCCGTCTCATCCACGCCCCGGCGTGGCCACTCGGCAAAGAGGAACACCTTGGCCCCCGCTTTCTTGCCCGACTTCGCGAAGTCGATCGCCTCGGCGTCGCTGTAGCGATACTTATGGGATGTCGAGAGCGCTTGGGCCTGGAGCACGATCACGTCATAGCGCCCGCTGGCGACCGTGTTGCGAATCTGGGTATCGCCATGCATGTGATAAAGGGTCGCGCCGTAGCGCACCTCGGTAACAATTGAGTTGCCTCGCTCGCGCCCGAGACCCGCGACGAGCGCGGGCACGTCGTTGTATTGCGTGTGCGAGTTGCCGAGGAACAGCACGCGGAGCGGGGCGGCGAGGACGAGCGCGGCGAGAAGGCTCATGAGTAACTGCAAGACGTTTTGCAGGCCCCTAAGGTTCGGACGGGAGTCGGCCGCGCAACTGACGGCGCTCGCGAAAGTCAAACGCCATTCGGAGATGATCCTCGATGTAGTCAGGGGCGTTCCAGTAAGGCACGTCCGCCGGAACGAGCAACTCCCACGAGTTCTTATGACGGAGGGGAACCAACTTGAGCAGGAGTCGGCCCGATGGATCGCGGATCTCGGTGGCAGGCTGAGGCATGTAGAGCGACCAGTAGGTGAACGAGCGGCGGACTTCGGGGTTGAGCTCGTAGGTCACGGTGATGGACTGTTTCACGAGCGACCCTGAACGAAGCCACACAATCGCTCCAAGCAGTGCGATACAAAGATCGACGCAGAAGAAGCGAGTCGAAGTCCGATAGGGGATGCTGGCTAGGAACCAAACCAGCGCGATGATCAGCAGCGCCAGTCGAAGGTCGGGCAAGGTGGGCCGCTGATGGACTTCACCATTCCTCACCATCTTCGGATCGTTCACAAGGCTAGGTTAGCGCACTTCGGAGCCCGACTTCAGGGCGGCTCGACGCTCGTGGCCTCGACTCGTTGGATCAAACGCCCTCCGCAAATGGTCCTCGATGATCTGCGGTTCGAGCAATTGGCGGGGCATTCGCATCTGCCAGCAATTCGGGACTGGGGATGGCGTGAGGTCAAGAACGGCGTGCCGGGCCGACCCGCAGAGCTCAATCGTCGGCACATGCATCCCGAACGATCTGTACTTGAACTTGCGGTTTTCAACGCGGAGCGGGGTGACGAGGTGAAACTCGACCGTGATGGTCTGCTTGATACGACCGATCGCGCGGAGCCAATCAACCATCAGCATTGCGCCGATCAACACATCTACGAGCACGGCGAAGTAGCTCTGACGAAAATCAAGACCAATGAGCAGCCAACATCCAGACACGATGAGGATTCCCACGCGCTCGGCCGCAACGTTGGAGACTTGCCGCACGTAACCACAGGCGACGAGGTCATCACCCTTCACAGTCTGAGGTTAGCGCAATTGTCGCTTCAAGATCAACTGAACACAGATTCTGGGTGTACAATGGGAACACGTTGCTCTCCGGCAGCGTTTACTGGAATGTCATGCAACGAGTAAAGCCATCGCCCGCGAATGAAGATCGACTCTCGATTCGCACCAACTCGGCTCAGAAAGTGATTCTGAAGAATGCGGCGGAAGCACGAAGAACGACCGTAAGCCAGTTTGTGCTGGAGGCTTCACTGAGCGAAGCTGAGCGGGTTCTTGAAGCTGAGCGCACGCTCTTAGTTTCCCAGGCTGAATTCGAACTCGTCAATCGCCTGATGGACCAGGCACCCCGCGAACTCCCGGAGCTGCGTGCCCTGATGAGCGAGAAGCCGGTTTGGGATGACTGACCTTTCGGCACCTGCTCTGTTGTCAGACGAGCACGAACTGGAACACTTTGCTTGTGGGCAGCCGACGTTGGACGAGTTCCTCAAGGTCCACGCGCTCGCGAAGCAAACCGCGATGCTCTCGAGAACGTATGTGGTAACCACCAAGTCGACCGAGGTCGTCGCGTACTACACTCTCGCGCACTTGAACGTGCAATCCCAAGAGGCACCGAAACGCATCTCCCGCGGCATGCCATCAAGCATTCCGGCAATCCTCCTGGCCCGGCTTGCGATTGATCAGCGGTTTCAGGGTCGGGGGCTCGGGCGGTCACTCTTCGCCGACGCGCTTTGGAGGACGTGGGCCGTCATGAGCGGGCATGTTCCCGTGCGGTTCTTCGTGGTCGACGCCATCGACGAATCGGCCCGCGCATTCTATGAGCGACTTGGGATGGTCCCGTCGCCTACGAACCCGATGCGACTGTTCCTCCACTATAAGGACCTGCGCGCGGCCGTTGAGCCGCCTCATGGGCCGCCTGAAGCATAATCAGAACGTGCTCTACGTTGTCCTCGCCGTCGCGGTTTTGACTCCGCAAACTCCTGCTTACCGAAAGTTGGAGTTTCAGATTCCGATGCGAGACGGCGTGAAGCTCCACACGATCGCGTACGTGCCAACCCACACGACCGGTGACAAGCCGATGCTCTTGGAGCGGACGCCCTACTCGGCGGGACCCTATGGCGAGCGCGCGATGCCGCCGCAACGGTTTGGGGGGTCGTCGAAGTTCATCGAGAACGGCTATATCTTCGTGTTCCAAGACGTCCGGGGGCGGTTCATGTCTGAGGGCACGTTCGAAGAGATCAAGCCCTTACGTTCGCTGCAAGGCGACTCGAAAGCCACCGATGAAAGCACCGATACCCACGACACGGCCGATTTCCTGTTGAAGAACGTGCCCAACAACAATGGTCGCATCGGCGTCTGGGGCATCTCTTATCCTGGCTTTTACGCCGCATGCGCAGCGGCAAACACCCATCCCGCGATCAAGGCGGTCTCGCCTCAGGCGCCGGTAAGCGAGTGGTTCTTTGGCGACGATGTCCATCACAACGGTGCGTTCTTCCTCCAGGACAACTTCGACTTCTACTTCGGCTTTGGCATCGACAAGGATGCTCCCGCCGCTCGCCACCCGCAGATTGAGGGGTATGGCAACCGCCCCGATGCGTATCAGTTCTTCTTGGAGAAGGGCTCTCCGCAGGACCTGGAGCGGGCCTACTTTAAGGGTCGCATCCCGTTTTGGCTTGACATCATCAACCATCCGCACTACGACGATTTCTGGAAGGCGCGGTCCACGCCGAGACACCTGAAGAACGTAAAGGCCGCGGTGCTCACGGTTGGCGGTTGGTTCGACGCGGAGAATCTCTACGGCGCTTTCGACACCTATGCGCACGTGCAGAAGTTGAATCCAGGCGTGACGCAGCACTTTGTGGTCGGGCCCTGGGCGCATGGGGCGTGGGCCGGTGGGGAAGGCGCACGCTATGCTGGTTTGGAGTTCGGAGGCACGCCGTCAACGTGGTTCCGCGAAGAGGTTGAGTTCCCGTTCTTCGAGCGGCACCTGCGCGGGGTGGGCTCGAAAGCCATCCCCAAGGTTCAGATGTTTAACACGGGGCGCAATCAGTGGCGGACGTTTGAGCAATGGCCGCCGACGGGTGCCGTGGAGACTCGGCGGACGCTCTCTTCCGCGAAGTCTAAGACCGACGAATATGTAAGCGATCCGGCATCGCCGGTGCCGTACATGCCGGGGACTTTGAGGGGTCGCAACTCGACGTATATGGTGGCTGACCAGACGTTTGCGGTCTCGCGGCCCGATGTGCTGACTTACGAGTTTCCGGTGCAGGAGAAGGAGCTTACGATCGCCGGGCCGGTGTTCGCGGACTTGAGCTTTACCACCGATGCTACCGACCTTGACTTCATCGTCAAAGTGATTGATCACTACCCGGCGGATCATCCTACGCTAGCGGGCCAGATGCGTTTGGTCCGAGCGGAAGTGATGCCGGCTCGCTATCGGAACAGCTTTGAGAGGCCGACCCCGCTTACTCCGGGTCGTGCGGACAAGGTGACGGTGCGACTCCCAGATGTATTCCACACTTTTCAGCCGGGGCATCGGATGGTGATTCAGATTCAATCGACCTGGTTCCCGCTTGTCGCCCGCAATCCGCAGGTATTTGGGAATCCGTACACGATTCCTGTGAAGGACTACCGGAAAGCCAAGGTCGAGATCGGCAGCCAGTCGGTGATACGATTTGGAGCGTTGTAGATTGAGGATTTTGGATTTCAGATTGCGGAGTCTTGCTCGGTTCAATCCAAAATCCAAAATCGCAAATCCAAAATGAACTTACGCCGCTTCCGCTCCAAACAGATATCTGCGAAAGCCTGAATCACCGAGCACGGTGTCAAAGTCTGGGCTGCACTTCGCTTCTTCAAACATCGAGCGATCCGCTTTGACGGCGTCTTTGAGAGCGGCGAGGGCTTTGGCCGGTTCGTCCTCCTGAGCAAACAATCGAGCGAGGTTGAAGTGGGCGATGGCCAACTTGGGGTCGATGCCAACGGCTCGCTGGTAGGCGCCTCTGGCGGCGACGCGGTCTCCTCGAATCTCATGGACGGCCCCCAGGCTGGCATGCGCTTCCGCATAGATCGGAGAGAGCGCGGTTGCTCGTTCAAGGTGGGGAAGAGCCGCCGGTGCGTTGCCGACCGAGAGCAGGCAGACGCCCAGTCGGTGATGGGCTTGAGCGTGCTTAGGCTCGATTTCTGTCACCAGCCGAAACTCGTGGATGGCTTCGGAGAGTTGTCCGCGCCGCATGAGGGCCAGCCCAAGTTCGAATCGGGCAGCGGTGTCTTTCGGGTTGCGTCGCACCAGACCCGAGTAGTGGTCAACGGCGCGGCGTGGCTCCTCACTTGGTCGAGTGATGCGCCACACGCCGATCATGCAGCCGACCGCCACCACCGCCAGGGCCAGCGTGATCCCATCCACCATACTGGGATTATCGGATCACGCTGGCGTGTAGGTTAGGCTAGGGCGGATCAACGAACGAGAGGCGGTATCGTGGGCCGCCGCCACGAACCACAAGTAGGAACGAAGTTGGGCTCGAAAAGATGCCGTGGTAGTAGAGGGTCTGGCCAATTCGAAACATCTCGATATGCGCAGCCCCTCCTGTCGCATTGGTCAGTTGAATCTCTCGGGCGGACTGAACCTTGAGCAACTTCAGGGTGCCCGTATCGAAGGTCACCTTGTAAACCTTGACATCGCCGGTGGGTAACTCGTGCTCAATCGGGGTATCTGGCTGGAGAACTTCCGGGGGAACCACCTGGCGGTTGATTGAGTAAGTTCCAGTCCCGCCGTTGCCCTGACAGGATACTGAAACGATATAGCGTCCGGTTTGGCTGGCGACAAAGACGGATTGGGCGCGGTCATCCTCCGCATAAGTTGCCATCGAGGCTATGCGTTGGTGATTCGGTGCCGTGATTGAAAGGATCGAGGCAAAGCCTTTGATCGTGGTGGTGAGCTTGACGACGTCGCCAGCTTTCGCTTGGAAGTCCCAGTGCTGGACTGAGTTCATCGCCAATCGGCCCTCGGCGGTTCCGGCAGGGATTTCCTGACTACCGGGCATGATGCTGAGGCGATGTGGCTCTCTTTGATCGGTCGCAGATCGGGTGACCCAGAGCGTACAGTCTTGCCGCGCGATGACTCCGATGGCCGATTCTCCTTCGCCAATTACAGGCATCGTCGCAAAGGCATCAATACGATCCTGTGGAGGCCTCGGGGCAAAGGGATGGTGCTTCGGATCGAATGCGGACAAGTCGGGCGCAGGCTCGAGCCGAAGCTGAGGTCCAAACCGGCTGCCTCCAAGGTCGAGCTTGACGAAATCTCCCTTCTTGAGCGTGATTGACCAAATGGAAGAATGGCGGCCTTGCTGGACAGAGTTCTCGGCCAGCGAAGCGACCGGCACAACAGGCACGCGTTCGATGAGAACGTGCCAGTTGGGTCGCGTAAAGAGCTCGGGCCCGGCATAGAAGTAATAGTCGCCGTCAACCGGGGCACAGATCGCCCGGCTGATTTGCGCCGTGATCTCAGGGATGAGGTTTGGGCATGGCAGCCCAACGGACGTGATCGCGGTTGAGGGCATAAAGCGCGCGATGTTATCTTGGTAGAGGATCAACGGTTGCACGACATCGCCCGCCTTGAGGGCAACTCTAAGTAAGACAGGTTGCTCACCGAGGTCTCCCAAGACATTGCTGCCAATCACCACCTGGCGGCAGTTCAGCACCACGTGCCTCGAGAACACCTGCCCGCCGGCGCGACCGCGGAACGAGCGGATGCGGAGCAGATACTTGCCATCCTTTGGGCATGTCCACATGAGTAGCGGCCGCTGATCGCCAGGGTAGCGGTCATCGTTGTCCATGAGCACCTTCTCACCCTCGACGATTTCTAACGCTGGGTCAAAGGCTTCGCTGCGCGCCTCCGCGATGACCACTTGGCTCTGCTTCAGGTCCAGCGTCCATTCAACGTATTCGCCGGGTGTGAGGATGCTGGTCGTCTCGGCTTGATTCAGGTAGGGAAACGGCCCGCGGAGGTTCGAATCACTGCCGTCACGGCCCTGCCCCTGAGCTGCTCCGCCTTGGCCCTGACCTTGCCCTCCTCCCCCAAATCCGCCTTGGCCGCCGCCAAAGCCGCCACCTCCAAATCCACCCTGCGCAACCGCACTCGCGGCAACCGCCAACACTCCGAATACCCACCAAAGTCGTGTCATTCCCGACCTCCCCACGCAACGGACGCGCAACGAAAACAAGCGTTACGCTTGGCAAACAGATGCAAAGTCGGCTAACATGCGGGTGGGGAACCGATATGAAACGACACATCATGCTCTGTATTGGGCTCGCGATCGCGGCCACCACAAGTGCGCAGTCGGACGACGTAGCCCGGCTCATCAACGAAGGCAAGAACAACAATCGCGCCTTCCAAACGCTCGAACACTTCACCAGCAAGTACGGCCCTCGCCTAACCGGCTCGCCGAATCTTGAGCGCGCCCAGCAGTGGGCGGTTAAGCAGCTCAAAGAGTGGGGCTACGACAACGCACGACTTGAGCAATGGGGCGAAGTGCCGATTGGGTTTGAGCGCGGCAAGCGCCAGTCCGTCCGCATGGTGGCACCGTGGAAGTCCGAAATGGTCTTCACCACCCCAGCTTGGACACCGGGCACGAACGGCAAGTTGACGATCCAGCCGATCCTCGCGCCCGAGACCATGGAGGAGTTCAACAAGATCAAGGACTCCCTCAAGGGCGCGTGGGTTCTGATGCGGCGTCCAGCGGGCATGCGTGGACCGCAGGGTGGGCCGAGCGAACTCGATCGGGCGCTTGATTCAGCAGGATTGGCGGGGCGCATCACCGGCACTGCCGATGAGCGGGTGCACACCAGCGGTCGCTTCACCGGCTTGACGATGAACAATCTGCCGAAGGAAGTGCAAGTGCGCGTCCGCAAGAGCGACTACGATTCCATCGCCTTGGCGTTAAAGGCCGGTCGCGAATGCAAGCTTGAGATTGACATCGAGAATCGCTTCATCCCAGGGCCGATTCCGCAGTACAACGTCATCGCCGATCTCCCAGGAACTGAAAAGGCCGACGAGATGGTCATCATTTGCGGTCACTTCGACTCGTGGGATGGCCCCGGCTCGGTCGGTGCGAATGACAATGGCACCGGCTCGACGGTCACTCTAGAATCTGCCCGCCTCTTCAAGAAGCTCGGCATCCAGCCCAAGCGCACGATCCGCTTCATCCTTTGGAGCGGGGAGGAGCAGGGCCTTCTCGGTTCACGCGCTTATGTTGAGAAGCACAAGGACTCGCTGGACAAGATCTCGGCCGTATTCAATGACGACGGTGGAACGAACTATCAGGGCGGCTACCAGTGCCTCGAGAACATGGTGCCCATGCTCAAGGCGGCGATGGCTCCGGTCGAGGCCGCATTCCCCGATCTGACGATGAAACTCGATGTCCTACGGGAAATGCCGCGCGGTGGTTCCAGCGACCACGCTCCGTTCAACTGGCAGGGCGTGCCGGGATTCTTCACGATCGAGGCGGGTCGCGCAGACTACGGGTTCATTTGGCACACTCAGAATGACACGCCCCGCCACTCGATTCCGGAGTATCTGGTGCAATCGTCAACCAACGCGGCGGTGGTTGCGCTGAACATCGCCAATGCGGAGACGCTCCTGCCACGTGGCCCGAAGCCCGCACCTGGCGTGGGCGTGACGGTTAACCGGCCGGCTGGTGGTACTCGAAACTACTACCACGACCACTCACACGACGACGGCGACCACGATCACACGGACGACTACATCGACTTCGTGCTTGACTGGTTGATCCGCTACCTCGGCATCCTGCGCTAACGCGAAGCTGCTACCCGAAACGACCCGAGAGATAATCTCGGGTCATTTCATTTTGGGCGTTCGCGAACACCGCTTCTGTGTCCCCCAACTCAACCAGTTCGCCCAGCATGAAAAACGCCAACCGTTGGCTGACTCGGTGCGCTTGCGAAAGGTTGTGCGTGACGATGATGACCGTGTAATCCTTCGAGAGCTCAGTAATCAGGTCTTCGATCTTGCCCGTCGAGATGGGGTCGAGCGCGCTGCAAGGCTCGTCCATCAGTAGGATTTCGGGTTCGACGGCCAGCATGCGTGCCAGGCAGAGCCGCTGTTGTTGCCCACCTGAGAGTTCGAGCGCGCTCTTCTTCAACTTGTCTTTGACTTCGTCCCAGATTGCAGCTCGCTTGAGTGCATCCTCGACCATGCCCTCGAGGGTCGAGCCCTTGACGCCGTAGTGCAGTGACGGCGCGAGGGCTACGTTCTCGAAGACGGTGCTTGGGAACGGGTTAGGCTTTTGGAAGAGCATGCCGAGGGCACGGCGCAGTTGCATCAGGTCGGCGCCCTTGGCATAGGGATCGAGCCCCGCCACCTCGAACCTGCCGGTGACGCGCGCGCCCGGGACGCGGTCGTTCATCCGATTCAAGCAGCGCAAGAAGGAGCTCTTTCCGCATCCGCTCGGGCCGATCATCGCGGTGACCTGACGAGCCGGAGCCTCAAAACTGATGTTCCTGAGCGCTTGGTGAGTGCCGTAAAACAGATTGACGTTCTCGGCCCGAACGGCCGACTTCGTGGTGGTGGCGACGGCTACCATCCCGCCTTCCTCCTCGCGCGAGCTCGCACGAGAATCGCGAAGATATTGATCGTCAAGACGAAGAGCATGAGCGTCAGACAGGTTCCCCATATGATGTTCTCCGGAATCACCCCTCCCTGGCGATAACCTTCGGCCAGGTGATAGGGCAGGTTGGCGACGGGACGCGATAGGGTCTCCCAACCCAGCGTCAGTCGTTCAGTCGAGTAGTAAATTGCGGCGGTCAACAGGATCGGCGGAGCCTCGCCCGCAGCGCGGGTGACGGTGAGCACGAGCCCAGTCATGACCCCTGGGAGTGCCGTCGGTAAGAGCACGCGCCAGATGGTTTGCCACTTGGAGAGGCCGAGGGCGACCGCCCCGTCTTCGATGGAGTCGGGGACGGCGCGGAGCGCCTGCTCGGTGGTCAATACCACGACAGGGATTGAAAAGAGTGCCAAGGTGAACCACCCGGCCACCAGCGAGGTGCCGAGCTTCAGCTTGAGCACAAAGATGGCGAGGCCAAAGAGACCAAAGATGATGGAAGGTGTGCCGGCGAGTGTGGCGATGGAAGCCCGGAGCGACCGCGCCACTTTGCCGTCGCCCGCGTATTCGGCCAAGTAGATGCCCCCCAGGATCCCAAACGGCAACGTGATGGCCAGGGTGCCCAGCATCAGCAGAATCGATCCGCGCAGCATGGGCCAGATGCCGCCCTTCGTCATGCCTTCCTCGGGATGCGAAGAGAGAAACTCCCAGTTGATCGCAGGCAGGCCCTTGTACAGGATGGTTCCAATGAGGCCAAGCGTGAGCGCAACCACCACGGCGTGGGCCAGCCAAGCCGACCAGACGAGCCACCGTCCCGACTGTTTACGGCGCGCGTCGCGCTGCAACAGCTCGGCCTTGCTCAGGGTGCTCAAGCCCGCCACGATGCCCTCCTCGCGAGCCGCTGGCCAAGCAAGTTGCACACGATGGTGATGGCGAAGAGCACGAGGCCGATGAGGAACAGGTGGCCATAGTGCGGCTGCTCAAACTCAACGTTGGCCATCTCAATCCCAACTGTGTCGGCGATGCCGCGCGTTGAGGACACCAGAGTCTTCAGGCCGTTGGGCATGGCAGGCGTGCCGCCCGAGAGAATCCACACGATCATCGTCTCGCCGATCGCACGGGCGAAACCAAGGAGAAGTGCGGCGTAGAGTGCAGGTTTTGCCGCTGGAAGTAATACACGTCGGATCGCCTCGCTCGAAGTCAAGCCAAGGGCTTCGGCGCCGTCACGCAGACTGCGGGGTAGGTTTCGCAGTCCGTCTTCGGCCACCGACACGATGGTTGGGATGATCAGGACACCCATCACGATGGCGGCGGTCAAGAGACATCGACCCGATTCCAGGCTGAGGGCTTTGCCAAGTCCCGCCATCAGACCGGGCGCGAGGATCATGAGCCCGAAGTAGCCAAGGACGACGGTGGGAATGCTCGCCAGAAGCTCAATGATCGGCTTCAGCCACTCTCGGAGGCGCGGGTGAGCGAATTCACTCAGGTAGAGCGCAGTGAGCAACGACGGCACAATCGCAAAGCCGATCGCCAGCACGGTGATCAGCAGAGTTGACAACACCAAGGGCAAGAACCCATAGCGCGGATACTGAGTGGTGGGGGCCCATTCTGATTTGAAGAACCCGCGAAGCGTCGCCGCCATTGGGCTCATTCCCTTGGACGTGGACTCAAGTGCGAACACGTAGCCCTTGGTGCGATCCTCGTTGGTCTTTGCAATGTAGGCCGGAAGCTCGATCTCTCCTTTGGAGTTGGCGACCAGATCGATGTCTACAGGCGGTGTACTCAAACCCTCCGGTGCACGAATCAGCTTGAGTCGCAGGTTGTGGACACTCAAATCGGGATCGAAGGCGGCATCCGGTTCCCAACGGAGCACGAACGTGTCTCCTTGGTGCTCCGGGGTCGCAAAAGCGTAAAGATAGAACTGTCGATCTTCGCCAGGGCCGTGCCAAGCCCGCCAGTTGTCACGAGCAAACATCGTCGGATCGGTGTTGTCGAGATTCCCGTCCACCACGCTACCGGTCGCGAGCGTAGCAACGCCCGAGAGCTCTTCGATCGTGGGCATGGGGATCGACTCCTTGTCGTCAAGTCCATCCATGCCATCCATGTGCGAGGTCAAAACGCTCGCATTGGGATCCATCTCGACCGCGTCACTGCGTGGGGTGTCCACCGGCTGCGCGGCGATGCGGTAACCATAGGGAAACTTGCGATCGAACGCGTATCGTGACTCTAGCGCAAGATATGCGAACATGCCGACCACCATGAGGCCGACCGCGATACCACAGAACGCCACAAGGCGCTCCATGATTCGGTCAACAAGACGACTTCTCTTCATGATGGGTGCGGCCGGGGCAGAAGCCCCGGCCGGAAACGGGACTACTTGACGGAGTAGTAGCCCACCTGCTCAACGATCTTCTGGCCCTCATTGGAGAGGCAGAAGTCGATGAACGACTTGGTCGCACCGGTCGGCTTGCCGTTGGTGTAGTAGTAGAGGTATCGCCAAATCGGATACTTCTTGCTTCGCACCATCTCCTCGGTCGGAGGAATGGGCTCGCCACCCTTGGCCGCGGCGATTGGCAGGATCTTCGTGTTCTTCTTGTTGATGAAGTAGGCCACACCGCCATACGCGATTCCGCCCTCAGTCCGAGCGACTTCGCGCACCTCTTCCGAGGTGGAAGGCAGGAAGCGCACCTGCGGTCCCCAGTTCTGGTTGCGGAGAACCTTCTCTTGGAAGAAGCCATAGGTGCCGGAGTTGCTGTCGCGGCTGTACACCGTGATCGGCATGTTCGGACCACCAAGATCAGTCCAGTTCTTGATGTGGCTGGTGTAGATCCGGCGTGGTTCGTCCATGGTCAAGGATTTGACCGGATTCGTCGAGTGAACGAGAATGGCCAAGCCGTCAAGCGCGACCGGAATCTCGTTGGCAATCGCTCGATTGCTCCGTGCGTTGCCAATCTCGCTCGCCTTCATTTTCCGCGAAGACGCGCAGATATCGGCGACACGGTTGATGAACGCGCGGATGCCGATCGACGAACCACCGCCCGTCACGCTGACCGAGATGTTCGGGTTTGACTTCCCGAAGGCTTCAGCCCAGCGCTGGTTGATGATGAGCAAGGTATCCGAGCCCTTGATGGAAACGGACCCCGACTGCCCCGTGAGCATCGTTGCCGCAATGAGTGTTGTGAGCATGGATGATCTCCTAGAACCGCACCTGAAGGCGGATGGTCGTCTGGTTGTTCTTCACGTCGATGCCCTGCTCCTTGAAGACTTCGTGGGCGAACGTGAGGCGCATACCAGGGTTGAACATGTAGGACCAGGCGAGGCCCCAGGCCTGCTGGTTGTCGTTGACGCCCGTATTGGGGTCAAAGAACTCGATTCGCGCACTAATCGTGTTGCGATAGTTCGGCATGTAGCTCACCTGGAGGTGATTGCCACGGACCGCTCCAAATCGCATGTTCGTGCGTCGGCTGGCTCCACTGCCGCTAAACGTCGGCACGCGATCATGACCGAGCATCACTTCGCCGCGAAGCGTCCACTGCGGGTTGATGATCCAGGCCGCATCGAGGTACATGAACCGGCGATCGCCTGATGGTGTGGTCACCGCAGTGCCGCCGGTTGGCGTGAACGTGATCCCGTTTCGGTAGCCCCAGAAGCCGCTGACACCGAACTCGTAGGTCGGCGTTGAATATTTCACGCCTGCGGAGTAGGCGAGGCGCGTCCCCGAGAGGTTTCGGAACGTGTTGGCTTCGACCTGCTGCGGATCGTTGTAGGTAAGGCTGTTCCACGTACCGGCATGGACCACGAGGTTCTCGTTGATACCGTGGCGGACGTAGACGCCTCGACCGCGCTGACCCGCAAGCATGATTCGGTTGTAGGCTGTGCGCTCGGGGAACTCGCGCTCGGTCGACGAGCGCTCAAGCTCGTAGCCGAGAGGGATGTTCTGCTGGCCAGCGAGCAGTTGGGTGCCCACCTTGTCGCCGCTTGGCTCAATGTCGTAGATGATCTGCGCGTCTTTGAGTTCGGCGCCAAGCCGCTGTGAGCCCGAGCTGAAGTCAACCGCCATCTTGTAGCTGGTGCGCGCATCGATGGTGCCCGTGTGGCTAAACCGTGTGCGACGCATGTTGAACCCGTCGTTGGGTCTTGGCGTGCCCGCGTTGTTCTGCGCGTCGTTGAACTGGACCTGCATGTACGATCCGTTCTTGAACTTCTTCAGGTCGCTGATGTCTTGCGCGATGATCGGGAGGTTCTCGTTCTGGCCCTCGATCCAGCCCTTGATCTCCTCGATCTCATCCTGCATCTTCTTCAGTTGCTCGTTGATCGTGGCGAGTTCCTGAACGAGTTCCTTGAGTGCAGCGACGGTCTCGTCGCTCGTGTTGAGTTTTCCGCTGGACGCCAACTCGCCAATCTTAGTCGTGACCGTGCTGGCGCGCTCGCGAAGCTTCTTCACCTCTTCTACACGAGGCGCCATGGCCTTGGCGACGCGGGTCTTGTTGTCCTTGGTCGCGGGTTTGATCTCCGCGGTGTTCTTGTCTTGAGCGATGGCTAGCGAGGTGCCGAGCACCGCCGCCGCCAACATCGTCCAAGTCTTGAAATGACGATTGAGCATGAATCTCCTCCGCTGATGATCGTGGAGCAGTCATGTTAAGGAGTCGTCATCGAAATGTTAAGTGATGATGAGACTTGTTAAGGTGCCTCATCCGGGGCGAAAGGCCCACTGCACAAAGAACGAAGAACGTGCAATCGTGTATGCTAGAAATATGGCACTAGCTGAGCCCATTCGACCTGCGGCGAATCCGGCCACCCGTGAGGCGATCCTCGATGCGTGTGATCGACTCATGGCGAAGTACGGGTTTCGGAAGATGACCATGGACGACCTAGCTCGCGAAGCACGACTCAGCAAGCGCACCATCTACCTGTACTTCACAGGCAAGGAAGACGTCGGTTTGTCGAGCATTGGAAGGGTTGTGGAAGGTGTGCATGCCGAGCTCATCGTGCTTTCAAACGGCCATGGTGACCCGCTGACCCGCCTGAGGTCCATGCTAGAGCGCCGCGTGATGGGGCGTGTCGAGCAGGTCCAGGCCTACCATCACAGCCTCGACGAACTGTTCGAGGTCGTGCGGCCTGCGTACATGAACCGGCGTCAGCACTACTTCACGGTTGAGCGCGACCTGATCGCCGGCGTTCTCCGAGATGGCCTTAGCACACCCGATCCCGACTCCACCGCCGAAAGTCTGCTGCTGGCAACGAATGCCTTCCTGCCCTACAGCCTGAGCGTTCGTGAACTCGGCAGCCCTGACGGCATTCGCCGCCGTTTGAACCCAATGTTGGACCTCCTGATCAATGGAGTCCGCAACTCCAAGGAAACACCATGATTACAACCACTCTCATTACTGCGCTTTTGCTGAGCCAAGCCGGTGGGCAACTGACCGTTTTGGATCAGTCCACCAAGGACAGCGTGATGGACAGTCTCGTTCGCGAGATGAACGCCCGCTACGTCATGCCCGACATCGCCAAGAAGGTTGAATCAGCACTCAAGGAATGGCGGGCCCAAGCCGAATATCGGGACCTAAAAGACCCGGTTGCCTTTTCGACGAAGGTGAACGAGATCCTTACCGCCAACGTGACGGACGCCCATCTTCGGTTCCGCTACTCGCCGACAGCGCTACCGCCACGCGCCAACCCTCGGGAACCCTCGTCCGAGGAGATCGCGCGCCAACAGTGGGAGATTCGCTTCGCCAACACAGGATTCCATAAGGTGGAGCGGCTGTCGGGCAACGTCGGCTACGTCAAGTTCAACTTCTTCGCGCAGCCGGAAGAAATGGCCAGACCCGTCGAAGCGGCCATGAAGTTCCTTGCCAATACTGACGCGATGATCATCGATTTGCGCGACAATGGCGGTGGTAGCCCCGCCGGGGTTCAACTCTTCTGCAGCTACTTCTTCGACGAGAAGCCCGTGCACTTGAACAGCATCTACTTCCGCGAGGGGAATGAGACCAGAGAGTTTTGGACGCTGAAGGAGCTTCCCGCACCTCGCTACCTGGATCGCCCTGTTTACGTGCTGGTGAGCAAGCGAACCGGTTCGGGGGCCGAGGAGTGTAGCTACAACCTCCAGCAACTGAAGCGGGCAACGTTGATTGGTGAGAACACCTGGGGAGGGGCAAACCCCGGTGGGGTCGTGCGGCTCCACGACCATTTCTCATGCTTCATTCCTAGTGGCCGCGCGATCAATCCGTATACGAAGACCAACTGGGAAGGCACCGGCGTGACTCCCCACGTGAAGATCGATCCCGCCAAGGCCCTCGAGCGCGCCCACGCTTCGGCGGTGAAGGACGTTGCCGCTACCGTGAGCGATCCCGAGATAAAGAAGAACCTTGAGCAACTGGCCAAGGATCTTGAAGCGAAGGTGGTTGCGCAGTAGGGAAGTTAAGCAGTTAGCAGTTAGCAGTTGGGCAGTCGGCAGGTAGTTTATAGCGGTTGGACTCCTCGGAGCACTGCTAACTACTTTTCTGCCCACTGCCAACTACCAACTGCCAACTGCCAACTGCCAACTGCCAACTGCTAACTCTACCAACTACCCCAAGAACGGATACCGGTAGTCCGTCGGAGGCACGAACGTCTCCTTGATCGTTCGGGCGCTGAGCCATCGATAGAGGTTCAGCGCCGAGCCCGCCTTGTCGTTCGTGCCTGACACCCTCGCGCCGCCGAAGGGCTGCTGTCCGACGACGGCTCCGGTCGGCTTGTCGTTGATGTAGAAGTTGCCCGCCGCGTTGCGGAGCTTCCACACCGCCGTATCGATCGCGGCTCGGTCTTGCGAGATGATCGCGCCGGTCAGGGCATAGGGAGAGGTTGAGTCCAAGATGTCGAGCGTCTCCTCGTACTTCGACTCGTCGTAGACGTAGATGGTCAGCACCGGGCCAAAGATCTCTTCGCACATTGTGGTCGTCTTCGGTTGCTTGGCTTCGATCACGGTCGGCTCGATGAAGTAGCCAACCGACTTGTCGTAGCCCCCTCCGACGCGAATCTCAGAATCCGGATCGGCCTTCGCTCCGTCGATATAGCGGGCGATGCTGTCGAACGCCTTCTCATCAATGACGGCATTGACGAAGTTTGAGAAGTCCTCGACGGTGCCCATCTTGAACGTCTTGATCCCCGCGACCAACTTCTCCTTGATCTCCGCAGCAAGGTTTGAAGGCAGGTAAGCCCGCGACGCGGCCGAACACTTTTGACCTTGATACTCAAAGGCCCCGCGGAGAAGAGCTGTTACGACCACATCCACGTTCGCCGACGGGTGAACCATCACGAAGTCCTTGCCGCCCGTCTCGCCGACAATGCGGGGATAGGATCGGTAGTGGTCGAGGTTCTCGCCGATGGCGCGCCACATGCGGTTAAACGTGCCGGTCGAGCCCGTAAAGTGCACCCCGCCGAAGCTCGGATCGCCGAAACACACTTCGCCGACAGTCGGGCCGTCGGTGTACACCAGATTGATCACGCCATCGGGCAAACCTGCCTCGCGAAGCACCTGCATGATCATGTTCGCGCTGTAGATCTGCGTGTTCGCTGGCTTCCACACGACGGTGTTGCCGCACATCGCGGGCGCGGTCGGCAGATTGCCGGCGATTGCGGTGAAGTTGAACGGCGTGACGGCGAGGACAAAGCCCTCCAGCGGTCGATACTCCATCCGGTTGTGCACGCCCGTTGAGCTGACCGGCTGTTGTCGGTAGATCTCGTCGAGGAAGTGGACGTTAAAGCGCAGGAAGTCGATAATCTCGCACGCGCTGTCGATCTCGGCTTGGTACACGTTCTTGCTCTGGCCAAGCATCGTGGTGCCGTTCATGTACGGGCGGTACTTCGTGGCCATGAGGTCGGCGGCCTTCAGGAAGATCGCCGCGCGGTTCTCCCAACTCATCGCCTCCCAGGCGGTCTTGGCGGCCATCGCCGCATCGATCGCGGCGCGAACGTGGCTGGCGTCGCCTTGGTGGAAGTGACCGAGGAGATGGGCGTGCTCATGGGGTGGACGCAGATCGCCCAGTTTGCCCGTGCGCACTCCTTGGCCGCCGATGAACATCGGCACGTCGGCGACCTGCCCCTTCAGCTCGGCCAGCACGGTCTCTTGACGGGCGCGCTCGGGGGAACCGGGAGCGTAGCTCAGCACCGGCTCATTGGAGGGAAGGGGATAGTTGAAGATTCCGCGGACCATGCCCGAATTCTACCGGGTTAAGTTCAAACCAAGAAGGGCGAGTGGGAACACTCGCCCTTTTGCAACCGTCGCCGGGTTGGATTACTCGCCGCGGGAGCCGGTGGCGCTTTCCAACTTGTTCTCAAGCATGAACCGCTGATAAGCGTTCTTCCACATATCCTGGAAGGCTGACTTTTGCACGTCGACCTTCGAGTCCTTCAGCTTGGTGAGAATCTGGCGATCGAGATCGATAGCCTGGGCGCCCTTTTGCTTGGCCAAGAGGCGTCGAAGGAACTCCTTCTTCGTGTCGTCCATGGTGACCGCTTTCGAAGCAATCTTCTTGTGAACGTAGAACTTGCCCCATCCATCAACCATGCGGACCCATTCGGTCGTTTGGCCTCCGTCAAAGTTGGCGATGGCGTTTCGAACATCGACCGGAAGCGAATCCAGCGTCGGGTTCTGGCCCGTGTTCTGGTCGACCAGCTTGCCGTTGGTACGCTTGGCGTCTGGGGCTTCGGAGTAGCGAACCGCGACCTGCGTGAAGCTTTGGCCAGCTTGCAGTTGCTTGTCAACTTCGGCTCGAGTTCGCGTGTCGCTCACCTTGATGAAGGACAACTCCGCACGAGCGGGATCGATGAACTCCTTCGGGTTGTCCTTGATGTACTTGTCAACATCGGCGGTCGTGAGCGTGATGTCCTTGGTCAGGAGTTTCTCTTGAATGAGGTCCATCGTCAGGCTTCGGCGAATCATCTCAAGCGTAAGCCCGCGCGACGTGAGGCTGGCCAAGAAGTTCTGGTTTAGTTTCTTCCGGAACTCCAGTTCGCGGTTGATTTCGTCGTCGGTCGGGTAGATCTTGCGGTCCTTCGCAAGCTGCATGGTGACCTTCTGCGAGATCAGATCCTGCATGGCTTGGAAACCAAGGACGCCGTCGGTCGGAAGTGCCGCCGAACCGTTGGCGGTCTGCACGCGAACGTCGGGCTTGAACTCCAGATAGGTGAAGTACTCCGACTTGGTGATCGCTTCGCCATTGACGACGGCGATGACTTCGTCACCCTTGCCGCATCCGCTGACTCCAAAGACCAAGGCGCAGGCGGCGAACCCTGCGAAAGCGCCGATTGCTAGACTCGTGTTATGCGTCTTCAAAACGATTGCCCCCGAACATACATGTTCTTTCCATTGTAGGTGATGCCGCGCTTCCTTGCGTTAGGCCGCATCGTTGAATAACGCCAGAGACGCACAAAACGTGCCCCTAGGCTTCAAGATCGATGTGATACGGCTCTTCTACCGGGATGGCAGATTCAACGGGTGCAGCTTCTTCGGCGAACTCGGTCTCGGTGAGTTCCAACTTATCGTCGCGGGATTCGCGTTGCTGATCGAACGGACGGCGGCCGCGGGATTGGTCCCCGATCCGCGGCATCGCGGGCAGGTGTCCGAGGCGATGGACGCGCTCGATCTCGCCCACGATTAACTTGCGGCTACACCGCCCTCCGCTTGGATAAACGTGCGCAGACGGTTCATCGCCTGCGTATGAAGCTGGTAAACCCGCGACTCGCTGACTGTGAGCACCTTGCCGATTTCTTTGAAGGTGAGACCCTCAAAGTAGTAGAGTGCAATCACGAGGCGCTCGCGCTCGGGGAGCCGGTCCACGCCCGAAGCCAGCATGCGGCGTATCTCGCGGCCCTCAACTTCGGCGCCGGGATTGGCGGTCTCATCCTCGATCAGTTCGACGAAATGAACATGGTCGTCGCCTTCGCCCGTTGAGAGGATGTCGTCCAGAGAATAGATATTCGTGCGGCCCATGCGCACGAGGAGTTCGTTCACTTCTTCGACAGTGATGCCCATCGCCTCGGCGACTTCCTGACCCGTAGCGGGGCGGCCCATGTCGGTTTCGAGGCGCATCATCGTGCGGTCGAGCGCCTTCAGCTTCTCGCGGATTGAGCGGGGAACCCAGTCCTCGTCGCGGAGCATTTCCAGAATCGCACCCCGGATAAGCGCGATAGCATAGGTTTCAAACTTGACGTCGCGCGTGGGGTCGAACTGATCCACGCTTTTCACAAGGCCGATGACTCCGGCACCAATGAGGTCTTCACGGTCTAGCCCACCGGGCAGGCTGGTCACCAAGCGGCCCGACGTGATCTTCACCAAGTAGGAATAGTGATTGATGAGGTCGTCGCGCGCACTGCCCTGCTTGTAAACCTTGAAATCCATCCAAGCCCGTTGAAGTTGTTCGGCTGATAACGGCATGTGAAGTCAATCCTCCGGTCCGGTCGCGGGCTACATTGAGTTTGAAGGCTCGTTATCGGCAGTTCCGCGTTCTACCCTTACTGTAAAGAACACGTACCACACCTGAGTTAGGAGCCAACCAAGCAAAAATGCGAGGCCCGCACGTCCGATTGTCGCGACAGGGTCCACCCGGCCAAGGATGCCTGCCGCAAGCGCCACCAGCGCTGCTAAGCCTCCCACTAGGTTCGGCAACCTGAAAACCTCCGGGTCGCGTGTCGCACACCTACATTATGGAGGGTTCCCGGTAGATTCCTCAGGGGGAATGTGAAGAAAGGTGTTAGAGTTTTGAGCCTGATTGTTGGAGCGACGCGTTCGACTTAGGTTCGGGCATACTCCAGCCATGCGCTGTGCCATCGTGATTCCTGCCCGCATGGGCTCCACTCGATTTCCCGGAAAACCGCTTGCCGATCTGCTGGGCAAGCCCATGATTCAGTGGGTATGGGAAGCCGCGGCGGCCGCCGGGGTGGGAGATCGTGTGATCGTGGCCACGCCCGACGACGAGATTGTCTCGGCTTGTGCTTCTTTTGGAGCCGAAGCGATGCTCACCTCACACGACCACGTCACCGGGACAGATCGGATTGCCGAGGTGGCGCGTTCGGTCGAGGCCGATGTGTATGTGAACGTGCAAGGCGATGAGCCGCTGATTCAATCGGCGAGCATCTTGGCGTGTGCGGCCCCACTCCTTGCGGATTCCTCCCGCGCGATGGGCTCGATTTATAGCGAGTGCCCGCCGGCGGAGTATGACGACCCGGCGACGGTGAAAGTCGTCACCGACGCGGAGGGGTTTGCGCTCTACTTCAGCCGCTACGCGATTCCGTTTGCGCGCAACGAGCGACGGATTCCGGTGAAGAAGCACGTGGGGCTGTATGCGTATCGGCGAGATGCGCTATTGGAGTTCAGCACCTGGCCGATGAGCGAACTTGAGGCGGCGGAGTCGCTTGAGCAGCTACGATTTATGCACCACGGCGTCCGCATCTTCATGGCGCCAGGAGCAGGGACGGAGCTGGCCGTGGATACCCCCGAGCAAGCGGAGCAAGTGCGGAAGATCTTGGGGTCGCGTTAGGATTAGCTCGGAATTGTTCGGATTTGCCTCGGATATCCGTTGGGGCGCGTGCCCAGGCATCCGAACCAACCCGCACAACCCGAACAAACCCGATCAAATCCGTTCAAACCCGAACCTCCCCCCAAACCGTCCCCTATACATCGTGCGCTACCTCTTCGCATTTCTGACCCTGCTCATCATCATCGCGTGCGGTGGGGGAGGCGGCGGCGGTGCGCCCGCAACATCCGCGCTGGTCGTCGACACCGATTGGCGACTTCGCGATCAACCCGGCGGTGGCCGCTCCTACCGCCTGACGATCACCACCGAACACGGCGCCCTCATCCGATCCGTCATCGTCGAATCGCCCTCCGACACCGTCGTCTCAACCCGCCTTGACGGCTTGACCGCAGGCGCGCATCGGCTCCGGAGTGAGCTCTACTCGGGTCCGACCCTCACCGGCGTGCGCACAGGCATTCTCGAAATGCCCATCCATCTCGGTTCGACCCAAACGCTCACCCTGGCCGTTGGCGCGCCGAGCGCCAGCATCAAGGTGCTCCCCGACACGGCTCAGGTCGCGGTGCCGCGGAGCATTCGCCTTTTCGCCCATGCGCGCACCGCCGCAGGCGTGCCCACTTTCAGCCCGGACGCCGCCTTCACCTGGACGGTCCTCGGCGGGATCGGCACCGTCAACGCCGATGGCGTGTTCCAAGCCTGCACGGCCGGGCAAGGTGCCGTCCGCGCGACGCACCAACCCACCGGCCAAATCGGCGCCTCGAGTATCACGACCACGCCGCCCCAGACCTCGAACAGCAAGTGGACCGTGCTCGTCTACATGAGCGCGGCGAGTGATTTGTACCCGTTTAGCGACCTAAACATGAATCAAATGGAGCGCGTCGCTCAGAATCCCGACGTGCGCTTCGTCGTTCAGTGGAAGCAATCGACCGCGACCTATCCGAATTCCAGCTTCGACGGCACCCGCCGCTATCTGGTGCGCCCCGACCAGGGATCGAGCATCGCCAGCGAGTTGATCCAAGACTTGGGTGGGCAGGTAGATATGGGCAAATGGGAGTCTCTTCGCGAGTTCGTGAATTGGGGCAAGACCCACTTTCCGAGCGAGCGCACGGTGCTCATCATCTGGGGCCATGGCAACGGCTGGCGGCGCGCGCCCAATCAGCCCCTCTCTCGCGCCGTTGCCTACGATGACCAAACCCGCAACGCTATCCAGATCTGGGATCTCAAGAAGGCACTTGCGGGGATGCCGGTCGATATCCTCGCCTGGGACGCCAGCCTCATGCAAATGTTCGAGGTGGCGTATGAGGTGCGGGGCGTCACCAGCTTCGTCGTCGGCAGCGAGGAAAGTCCGCCCGCCGAAGGCTATCCCTACGACACGGTCTTTGCCCGCTTCCGAGATCAGCCAGATGCCTCGACCCGCGATCTAACCAAGGCGTTTGTAGACGGCATGCTCTCCGTTCCGGGGTATGCCAGCCGCAAGATCACCCAGAGTTCGCTCGACACGTCAAAGCTCGACGCTCTGGAGCGCGCGATTGATTCGCTGGCCGTGGAACTCATGGCGCATGGGAGTGCGCTCCAAGATGCGATTGTTGCGGTGCGGGCCAGTGCGCAATCTTACAGTCCGAACAGCAGTCCGCCGCGCTACTATCGCGACCTCGTTGACGTTTGTCTGAAGCTCGAAGCCCAAACCGACATTCCAAGCGTGAAGCTCGCGTGTGCCCAGGTGCGAGCGGCGGTTTCGGCGGCGGTGGCCTGGGAGGGGCATAACGCTAACTCGCCCGGTAGCCACGGCGTGAGCATTGACTTCACGCCGGGAGTCCTGTTCTTGAACTCCGCAAACGACTATCAGCAGCTGGAGTTCGGCGTCCGCAACCGATGGGACGACTGGCTCGTAACCGCACCATGATCTACGCGACGATCGGGCAGCGTATCCTGGCGTTCGTCGTTGACACCATTGTGTTCGTGCCGTTGTTGCTCATTGTTCCCACGATCACGGACCTGATCGGTCACATAGGGTCGTCCACCTTAGGCGCACTGATCACGTATGGCTATCTCATAAGCCTCCACGCGCTCTATGGTCAAACCTTGGGCAGACGCCTGATGCGCATTCGGGTGATCAGGATTGATGGAGAGCGCATAGGTTGGCGGGAGGCGGCCCTGAGGTCTTCTGTGGACTTGGGGTTCAGCTTGGTCATGATCGCCGCAGCGGTTATGACGGTGTATCATGCGCCACCCTCGGTCTTTCCCTTTGGGACCGTAGTGAAGCAGGGTGAGGTCGTTACCCACTCATCCTCATGGGGCCAGCCGATTGCGTACGCCTCCTATGCCTGGACCCTCATCGATGACCTAACATTCTTCAGCAATGCCCAAGGCCGCACGTTGCACGACATGATTGCGGGGACGGTCGTGGTCAAGGTCATCGATGCCGACGCATGACCTTAGGCGTTGACAGAGCAACGCCCTCCCACTACCGATCGCGGCGCATCAACGCAATGAGGAACGGCGCCCCAATGACGGCCGTGACGATCCCCACCGGAACCTCCGCGTTTGCGATGATCCGTTGCGCCACAAGGTCGGCCCCGCACAGCAACCCCGCCCCCACCAGCCCCGCCCCGAGCATCGAATAACGCCAATCCACCCCCAGCAACCGCCGCGCAATGTGCGGCGCAACCAGCCCGAGGAACCCCACAATCCCGATCGAGCCCACCGTCACCGCAACCATCACCGACCCCACCACCAGAATCAGCGGCCGGTGCCGATGCGGGTCAACGCCGAGGCGCTGCGCGGTCTCATCGCTGATCGCGAGCACATTGAGCTGCTTGGCGTAGCGCAGCAGAATCGGTGCGGTCACCAGCAACACCGTGCCCATCGCGGTCACTCGGTTCCAATGCGCAGGCGACATGTGTCCAAGGAGCCACCCGAGGACGACGTTCGTGTCGTAGCCGCTCCAGAGCAGAATGAGCGACAGCACCGACGACAGCAGCGCGCTCAACACAACCCCGGTCAGCAGCAGGGAACTCGGGTCTAGAACACCCCGGCGCACGCTGAGGCTGATGACGAGCGCCAACGCGCCGAGTCCGCCTAGGGTGCCCATCGCAAGCGGCCCTAGCCCCGTCCACCAGCCGCCCCAGCCAACCCCGATGCCCAGCACGATCCCCAGCGCACCCCCCACTGCCGCTCCCGAAGACACGCCAACCACGTACGGATCAGCGAGCGGGTTGCGAAAGATGGCCTGAAACGCGGCGCCGGTCATGCCGAGGAGCGCCCCGGCGCAGACACACGCCATCACACGAGGAAAGCGTAGCGCCCATACGATGTTGGCGTGTGTCGAGTCGTCGCGCTGGAACAGGGCTTGAAGAATCTCGGCGGGCGACAGATATACCGTGCCGATGCCCATATGAAGCAGGGCCATGAGGGCGACAAACGCGAGGAGAGCGGCCACGATGACGCGCCGAGAACCCATGCGCGCGGTTCGACCCATGTCGGCTATTCTACTGCCGCACGGATTCGGGCGATCTGCGCGAACAGCGCTTCGGCCTGGCTCAACGGCCACTGGGTCGCCGCGTCGGACATCGCGCGTTCGGGATCGGGGTGAATCTCAAGGAACAGCGCATCCACGCCGACCGCCACCGCCGCCCGGGTGAGCGCGGGAATGCTCTCGCGGTTTCCACCCGAGCTTGTGCCCGCCCCACCGGGACGCTGGGCCGAGTGGGTGGCGTCGAAGCACACCGGCACGCCGAAGCTTCGCATGATCTCCAGCCCAGGCATGTCCACAACCAAAGCGTTGTAGCCGAACGACGTGCCGCGCTCCGTGAGCATGATTCCGCGGGCATCAAAGGCCTGAAGCTTCTCGACGATGTTCTTGGCATCCCACGGCGCGAGGAACTGGCCCTTCTTCACGTTCACCGGCTTACCGGTACGGGCGCAAGCCTCGAGTAAGTCGCTCTGGCGGCAGAGGAACGCGGGGACCTGCAGGATATCCGCGACCTCCGCGACGGGCGCGGCTTGATCCGGGAGGTGGACGTCGGTCGTGACCGGCACGTTGAATCGCTGCTTGATGTCGGCGAGGATCGCCAGTCCGGCGTCCAAGCCCGCGCCGCGCGAGGTGCCTACAGAGGTGCGATTCGCCTTGTCGAATGACGCCTTGAAGATGTAGCCGAAGTCGAACTGCCGACACAGATCCTGCACGCGTTCCGCGACTTCGATGCAAAGCTCAGACGACTCGGCAAGGCACGGTCCGGCGATGATCGCCAGCTTGCCCCCGCCGATCTCGACGGACCCGGCGTGAAACGCACTCACTTCTTGACGACCAGCGTTCCTTTGACCTTGGCGTCCGACGGCGGAAGGCACGTCGAGTCGTTGCACTGCTGGTAGTCCACGGTGAAGGCGAGCGCGTGGCTGCCGACCTTCTTGGGAGCCGTGAACTCAAAGTTGATCGTGACGGTGCCTTCATACACCGCGGTCGGGGTGCCGCCGAAGTCCTTGACCACGCCCTTCGGATAGGTCACCTTGGTGAGCTTGTAGCCCTTGGTGTCGAGTTTGAGCGCAACCGGATTCTGATAGCTGTCGGTGGGCGGGTTCTGATACCCATGCCAGCCCTCGGTGAAGGTCACCATGGCTTTGCCCTTGACGACCGCGCCGGGCTTCACCGACTTGGGGAGTTCGATCTTCACGACGGCCGGTTCTTGAACGGCCATGACGGCGAGTGCGAGGAGTGTTATCATGCTAATCCAACGTTGTTCTGAGTCACAGCCTTCAGCAAGGTGCGGCCACGATTGAGGCACCAGTGAGGCGATGATTGAGAATGCACCTGCGAAGAGTTTACTCCGACTCCTGCGATCCCGCTCCCAGATGCGGCCAGGAAACCCGACATATAAGAAAAGTATAAGAATCGTCAGATTGGTTTGGCATCGTGACGGTCCTCATGTTAAGATAAACATGAGGACGACGTTGGTTATAGCCATCCAAGGTCGAAATAGGATCGCACTGCCAAAGTGGCTTGCTGGCTCTCGCGTTGTTGGGCTGCTAGCAGCTGGCACCATCGCTTTCGGATGGTGCTCCAGTTGCCAGTACGCTGCACATTGGCCAGAACATCTAACCCGTGGATTAGCCTGGGCAGGAGTTGCGGTCAGTACGCTTGGGATCGTTTGTGGCTGGGGGCGTCTCCGCTCCTCGCACTGGCCCGACGGGCTCTTGTGTCTGACCTTATTGGCCGGGTTCTGGCTACTCGCGGCGGCTGGAAGTGCGGGGGTCCAAATGTGCGCATTCTGTGCGCTGTTCTGGCTCGCGCAGTTACCGCTATGGTTAGAGTTGGCATGCAGCGATAGACCGCTGCGAATGGCAGCGCGCGTCATCCCGATTCTCGGTGCTTCAATCGTGCTGCTTGCGGCGGCTTCACCAGAGGCTCGCTGGCACTTAGCGAGAATGGTGCCGCCTGCAGAACCCGCACAACTTGGGCCAAGGCTTGGCACGAAGTTCCCGCCAGATATCCTACCGGCGTCGAATGGCATCGTTGTCGTCGTCACCGAATGTGCCCCCTGCGCACAACTCGGACTGCAAAGGAGAGTTGAGGCCCTCAGCAAGAACCACTCAGTCACGGTCCTCACGGGAGCCCAAAACTCGTTTGCCGCTGATCTCTTTCCGAGTCGCACCCTCGTTAGGGTGCCCGAGTCATTCTTTGCCGCAATGAATGTGAGGGGCGATGGCCCTCCACTGATCTTTGAGGTATGGGATGGCCGAATCCAGCGTGTTGGCCAGCCGGCAACCTTCAGTGTCGGCAAGGAGAACAAATGAACAAGTCACGAGCATTTACGCTCGTTGAGATTCTGGTCGTAACGGCGATCGTCGGAACGATCGCGGTGATCTTGACGCTGGCCCTCCGCCCGGCGAAAGACAGGGCCCTCGAAGCCCACTTCCGGGCCGAACTCCAGCAGTTGAGCGCGGCCATCAACATCTACATGGGAGACTATGATGATCGCTACCCCACTACATTGCGGGCAGTGAAGGCGCACTTACCCGAGACGCCGATCAAGCCTACTGGCCTTAAGGAGCGGCTCCCGGGTTGCGGTTCAGGCAATCTGAACTACAACTACACGAGGAACATCGGTTTCCTCAGAGGTGAAGCTCGCTACAAAGCACAATATCCGTTTGACATCAAGGTGGATCCCATTATCGTGGCCTCGTTCTTCTGCAAGAAAACGGGTGCCAACAAAGAGTTCACCACTTTCGACGGTGATGGTAACCCAGTCAAGGTGATGGGAGACGTGGGAGTTGTACTCGGAGTGCGGCTTGATGGCCATGTAGGTTGGTTTGACGAGCCGTCTATGTGGATGGAGGAATTCCGAAGTAAGGCTCATAGGCCCTCAGCCCAACCAGGGGTAAACAAATGAAGACAAAATCAAACTGGAACATCGTGACGTTGGGTATGTCCATCGTGGCATTGATGGCGACGGGCGCGGTCGCGTTCGGTCAGTCGGCTTCATGCCAGACCACCTATCCCAAGTGCGAGGAGGACATCGAGAACATCGAGAGTAACCTGTGCGACGAGAACACCTACTGGGAAGTCTCTCCTTCAGTGGCTTTCTACTTCTACGCATGCAACAACTGGTATAGTGGCTGCGGCGGTTCCGGTCCGCATCCGCCCAACTGCAACGTAATGGTCCGCTACAACGCGATGGGAAGAACCATTTACTGCCCAGGCACAAATGAGACGACCTTCTGCATTGAGGAGATTCTGTCCTATGGACACGTCAATCTCAATACGAACTGTACGGGAGGACCCTGCTCAGTGCCCGGCGGCACGACCGACACACCCCACGGATATCCGCCGAACGACACGTACACGACACCTGAGAACTTGGACTTTCGGCCGACGATACCTCCTGACTAGGTTAGGTGTCCGGACGTGATCCGCAGCAAGGAAGCGCACTACCACGGGTAGTGCGCTTCCTACGCTATGCCAACCCACTTCTTCAAGCGGTAAATCGTCGTATCTCGGTTGATCCGGGCGATTGCCTGGGTGAGCGGCACGCCCTTGGGGCACACCTTCACGCAGTTCTGCGCGTTGCCACAACCCGTGATGCCTTCTTCTGAGGACAGGTATTCAAGCCGCTCGTTCTCCATCGTTTTGCCGATGGGGTGGAGATTGAACAGCAGCGCCTGGGCGACCGCGGCCGGGCCGACGAACTCGGACTTGTCGTTCACCTGCGGGCAGGCTTCCTGGCAACAGCCGCACGTCATGCATCGCGACAACGCATACCGCATCTGCCGAATCTGATCATCCTGCGGAGGCGCCATACCAAGATCGTACGAGCCATCGATCGGAACCCAGCCCTTGATCTTCTTCAAGTTCTCGAACATCTTCGAGCGGTCCACGATCAGATCGCGCACTAGCGGGAACTTGCTCATCGGCTCGAGGGTGACCTCAAGCCCGTCGCCATTCAGCCCCCCCACGTCTTCGATGAGCGCGGTGCACGCCTGACGGATCATGCCGTTGACGTTCATCGTGCACGAGCCGCACACTTCTTCGAGACACGCTGCTTCCCAAGCCGGGGGCTTGGTCGGCTTACCGTCGACGGTGCGCGGATCCTTGCGGATCTCCATCAGGGCCGAGATCACGTTCAGCTTTTCGCGGAACGGGATCTCGAACGTCTCCCACGTGACTGGCGCATCTTTGGCGGCCTGTCGGCGAATCCGCAGGCGGATCTTCGTGAACGTTGACATGCTCATTTGAGTTTACGTCTTTTCGAGTCCGCTGTGCGGCTCACCACTTGGTGTTGACCGTGTATTGCACCGTGATCGTCTCGCCCGCCTTCAAGTCGACCTTGAACTCCATCGTGTTCGCGTCAAGCTTGGTGAAGGGCAGCGAGTTGTTGCTGATCTTCCAGTCGCCCCAATGCCGCTCCAACACGTGAACCGTTTCCGGCACTTCCTTGCGGTTGCGGATTTCCACCGTGAAGGTCTCCTCGGTGTGGTTGTTGGCGATTCGGCGGAAGTTTGTGCGGGTTCGCGTCGCACGGACGTCGAAGCTGCGGCCGACAGTCAAGCTGATGCGCTCATCCTTGGGCGTATGGTCAATCTGATCTTCGCCCAGCATCTGCACGCTCCCACTCTTGTCGCGCTGATACACCTTGACCGTTCCCTTCGGCAGCGGCATGCCCAGCTTATTGGCTTCGCTGTTCACAAACTCGACCTTGACGAGCGGCTTCACATCGCCGACGCCGACCTGCCCTTCCTGCGGATACCATCCGCGGTAGGGCGCCATCGAGTCTACGATCAGCTTCTTCGTGTACTTCAACCCCTTGCCTTCAAGGAGCGAGAGCTGCTTCATTTCGCGGTTGCGAATCGTGGCGGGCCGTTGGAGGGTGTAGAGGTGGTATTCGAACAGCGATTCCTGCTCGAAGCCGCCTCCGCCGCCGGCCGCAGCGCCCCGCATCTTCATGGCATCCGCCATAGCCTCGGGTCGGCTCCGCTGGACGTCGCCCGCGAGAAGCTTGAGCTTCGCGTTCTCATAGGTCGTCCCGCAATTGTTGGTTACGGTGACCCAGCCCTGCAAGTCAGCGTTGTTGAGCCCGTCAATCTGCAACACATAGTCGGCCTCCCAGTTCATGCCCTGCGTGAGATAGCTCAGCTCGACGGGCACATCGCCCGCCTGGCTGGATTCGATCTCCCACAGAAGGGTCGGCTTGGAGATCAGCCCTTCGGGCAGCGAGGTGACCTCGATCTCGCCACTCGGATTGAGCAGAATCCGGCCCTCGGGCGTGCGGATGACCATTCCGTTGTAGGTCTGCGTTGAGTTTCCGTTTGGCCCTCCCACGATTGCGGTGGGCGAAGAGAGCAGTGTTCCGATCACGACCTCCCGCTGACCATTCGGTAGCACGCGGTGGAAGCGGACTTCCTTGCCGACGGCCTTGTTTAAGACCGCTTGAACGCTGATAAGGTCGTACTGGTAGTTCTGCTCCAAGACGGAGAAGGCGTCGGCGCGCCCCACCGACCGAATCGCGACCGAGTTTGGCTCGATCAGTGCGGCGACGTCTTCGACAGCCACCGTCTGACGCCCGGCCCGTAAGCCCAGCGAGCGCGACTCCTTGACGAGGCCGAAGCCTTGGTTGTAGACCGTAATCTCCGGGCCTTGGTTTAGCATGGCCGCAATCACGAGGGGTGAGATCATCATGCTCATTTAGACGCATGGAAACGCCCCACGTGCCGCACGCGTTAGACTAAAACAATGAACAACGGGTCAAGCTCACGTGGGGCAGGTCGTGCCCAGCAAGTTTCCTTCGCCGCCCTCGCACTCCTCTCCTTGGCGGCAACTTTCCCAAGAATCGAGCCTGTCACCTACAAACTCCCGACCGCTCCCCTCGCCTACAACGTTCAGGTCGAGTTCGATGGCTTTGTCCCCGTTCTCGGGGGACAGGAAGGCGTCTTTGATGTAAAAATCGGCATGGTGGTCAAGGGACTTGGCCCCGACGAAGAGAGGAACCCGCGCGCGGAGAGCGACCTCACCGAGCTTGAAGTCAAGTTCAACGGCGCGCCGCTCCCGTTCACCGTTGATAGCGTCCGCCCCTTCTTCCCAAAGAACACCCTTTCGCTGACCCCGCAGGGCAAGATCATCAAGACCGACGCCCCCGACGTGTCTCTCCCGATTCGCCTGCCTGGGCTTGACGCCAAGCGCTTTCCGGACATCACCTACTTGCCGATTGAGTTTCCCGCGGGTGAACTCGAAGTGGGCAAGCCGTTTGAGTTTAAGAAGAAGTTCGGCGATAGCGAAGTGAGCTACACCGTTACCCCGACGAAGCACGAAAACGAGACGCTGTTCCTATCCGTGAAGCTCAACCAGACCTACACGACGCTGGAGGATGCCTCCAAGAACGTGGTCACGAAGGAAGAAGATGCCTTCGCCAGGGTGGTCACAACGGTTAGCGGCACTGGTGATGTGGAGTTCAATACCGCGCGCGGCTTGGTAACGAAGTCCAAGGTGGTTGCCGACGCCGTCAGCAAAGTCAAGGAAGTCGGCTCCGAAGCCGAGTCGGAGCGCAAGCTGAAGACGACGGTGACGGTGACCTTGAAGTGATTTCAGATTTCAGATTTAGGAAAAAGGGGAAACTCTCCCAATCTGAAATCAAAAAACATAAATCTGAAATCTGAAATCTGGGCTCTATGGGGTTTTGAGTGGGTTGAGATCGAGTTTGCCTAGAAAGAAGAGG
>CAZPHD010000030.1:0-39512 GCA_964586225.1 uncultured Fimbriimonadaceae bacterium | reverse complement strand
ATCAAACCCAGTGACCGCTAACTGAAACGGGTGCGGCCTTCACCGGATGGATACCAAATCACTGACGACAATAACAGAGGTGCCATCGCGCGAGTCCGCTTGATGCCGTATGCGTCCGCATGGGTTCGCCTGAAGCGTGGAGCCTCCTGTGGGTAGCAGTGGGCGTATTTTCGGCAGCATTTGAAACTGGCGATACCCCCAGCTGCAATCTCGGGGCGAGCAGCAATTTTCCATCAAAACACAAGGGCTTTGCGAAGACGATCCAAGCCCGGATTCTCCGCAAGGTTCCTGGAATTCGAGTTCCGCATGACGAGTCGACCAAGGGCATAAATGCTCGAGCAGGGGAGGCCATAGCCTGCGCAACCGAAATGACTGCTTTGCGGCAAAGCCGGACGTCGGACGCTGCCGGCGAGCTTCCGGGTAGCGGACATTTTGTCGTGGCGAGTGGCTGTGTCAGCTATGCCAATGACCGGACAGTGAGAGCCACAGATCCGCGCCCAAGCTACATATTCTTTGCTGCTTCCCGATGGGCTTTGAGCGCATCGTGGCTTGGCCAGTGCTCACATGAAGCTGGCATCGTCAGCGCCTTGCCGTCGAGTTCCCGTTACGCGGTGGATTTCATATCTTGCCTGACCCGAACGCACATCTGCTCGTCGATCCACAGCAGCATCAAGTCGAAAAGGGTGTGCAGGTCCGAGCGGAGCAACAGGCCGTTCCTGACATCGTCGTTGGGGTCACCTCGATAAGGTGATATGAGCTGCCTCTAAGACCGCTTACGCCTCACAACCGCTAATCGCACATTTTGCGGAATAAGCTTCAACAAGTGAACTTCGGAATCTGGATTGGCCTCGCCGCTCCACGATCGATCGAAGGACGCGCGTTCGCACATCTTCATCAGCGGTCGTGTCGAATAGGGCAACGCCGATGGCAGAGACGATCAAGTCGGCCTCGTCGTGCGCCGGAGCACACGACTTACACGCCGCCGTGATGCACCGTGCATCCGGAAGGTTAGCAGAGATCCAGCCCGCTAGCTCAGCGACGGTCAGGGCGCCAACTTTGCGATAGCCGCGCTCCGTCGAGGCGCCATGATGGTATGGATACGCGATGTGTCGGCAGGTCGGCTTGTGCAGCATAATGTACTCGGGGGACAAGTTGGCGCGAAGATCGAGCACGAACCCAGTCGGGAAAGCGCTGGACCATTCACGGAAGGACGCATCAGACGAGAAGAGGACAGGCGGCGCGGAGGCGGAAGCTTGAGGCATGAAGATGGCTCCATTGAACGCAGCGGACTTAGATCGGACACCCGAACGATGGAACCGCCCGGACCTTCCCCGCGAGATGCACAGCCAAAAAAGTGTTGGAGCCGGACTCGGTGCCTCGTTGGCACCCTACGTGCTGGAGACGACGCTCGCGGACACTACGAACAACGGCCTGTTCGGCAGCCGCTTCGATTCATGCATGTTTGGTTAAAGCTATTCATCCGTCACCGCCTCCGCGTCCGGCTCCTCTCCAGGCTTGTAGCGTGGCTTGGGCTGCGGCAGCAGAAAGAAGGCGACACAGAGCAAGGCGACGGTCACCCCGACGCGCGGCGCCGCCTGCGCCCCACGCCCCACCCTTAAGACAGGGCCAGCTGTCAGGTAGGTGCCGAGAATGGGCGCGGAGCCTTCGTGATGATGACATCGGGAAGGCTTATGAGCACCGCGACCCGCACCCCGAATGGCAGAAGTGGGGGGCGACGGTGTCTAAGACGTCGATCAAGTGATTTCGGGAGCGCCCGTTAGAACGACGGCGAGGGTCGCTGTGGTCACCGAACGGTTGCGCCAGGCGTGCCGCGTTCCGTTCTGGACTACCGAGTCGCCGGCGCTCAGCCGCGTGAGGCTGCCGTCGCCCAATTCGAGCCACAGCTCACCGGCGAGCAGGACGGCATAGTCGATGCTCGGCGTTCTGTGCATTCCCGGGGCCTCGGGATCGAAGGCCTCGGCAAAGCCGGGGAGGAGATCCAGCATCTCCTGACCTGCTGCCGCGGGATCGAAGTCGGACGCAGACATCACCGCGTCGGGCGGAAAGTCGATGATGACGAAACTTGCTCCTCCGGCGGCGGGGACGATGGGGCCCTCGGCAACGTTCGGCCGGGCGGCGTTGGCGTTTGCGGAAATAGCGGGAGGAGTCGCCGCCAGGAAGGTGGTCCGGAAGCCAGGGGTCTGCTGGAAGGCGGTCGGCCTAACCTGCTCATCCGCAACGATACGCGATCTTCCCTGCGCATCCGCGCCCGTCACGACCCGTCGATAGCCTTCCACCAGCACCTCCTTGATCCATACGGATGCGAATGGTAGCCGTTCCTGCAGCCGATGAAAAGGCACGGCGAGCGTAGGCAGGGCGATGCACGAAAAATCGATAAGGATCGCAAATCGGTTCCAGGGGCCGAGCGGGAGCGGGAATGGCGGCTATGTCGCCGGCCTGCTTGCCCGCGAACTTGGCGGTTCGAACTGCGTTGTCACATTGCGTCGCCGGACCCCGCTCGATCACGACATGCGGATCACGATCGAGGGTGGGGAAGCCGCGCTGATGGATGGAAATGACCTCGTCGCATCCGCCGCACGGGCGCCGCTGGTCCTCGAAGTGCCGCCGCCCCCGACGATGGCCGAGGCCGAGGCCGCGAGCGCGCGCTTCAGCGGCTATCATAAGCATCCGGTGCCGGACTGCTTCGTCTGCGGGACGAACACGCCGGAGGGCGACGGCCTTCGCATCTTTACCGGGCCTGTCGAGGGCCGGAAGATGGTCGCCGCGCCCTGGATAGCCCATCCCAGCCTTGGCGACGGAGCGGGCCGGGTCGATATCGAATATCTCTGGGCGGGTCTCGATTGCGCCGGCTTTTTCGCCATCGAGGATCGGGTCGACCTGGCGATATTGGGGAGAATGACGGCGCGCATCGACGAGCGTCCGCGGGTCGGCGATACGCTCGTCGTCAGCGGATGGCGGATCGAGAGCGACGGGCGCAAGCACCAGGTCGGCACGGCGATACACGGCGAGGACGGACGCCTCGTCGCGGCGGCCCAAGCGACCTGGATAGCCCTCCAGGTGTGAGGCCCAAGCCGCGCCTCAGAGCGGGGCTTGCATCATGAGGCGTCGAAGCTCCTCGGATAAGGGCCGAGCCCCCTCAGAAGCAAGGCGGCAATGACCAGCATGGCGGCAGCCAGCAGCAGGTAGACCAGATAGTCGCCTGTCCCGGCGTAAAGGCCGCCGATGATGAAGGGGCCGGCCACGCCTCCGAGCATCGTGAATGCATATTGCCAGCCATAGATGCGGCCGTAATGAGCCATGCCGAAATAGCGCGAAACGAGATAGGCGACGAGGTCGTACTCCGCCCCCATGGCGGCGCCGACGAGAACGACGCCGATCGCGGAAGTCACGGCTCCCCCCTGCAGAGCGAGCAGGAGGAAGCCGGCGGCTCCCATCGCGCAGATCATCTGGAAGACCAGCGGGGCGAAGACCCTATCGACGATATATCCGCACAGCAGCCGGCCGAAGATGAGGCCAATGCCCATCAGAGACTGCAGGAGGATCGCCGCTTCGGTGCTGAGGCCGCTACCGCGCAGGATCGGCGTCATGTGCGCGATGGCGGCGAGGATGGCGGTGCTGGTGAGGAAGAAGCCGCCGCCCATCAGCCAGAATCCGCGGGTTCGCACCACTTCGGAGAGGGAACGGCCGGCGAGCGGGGCAGCGGGACTTTCCTCATCTCCGGCCCCTCTGGGTGTCGGTCTCGCCGGATCCTTCAAACCGAGAAAGAGGAGCGGGAAGAGCGCGAGAGAGAGAAGGGAAAAGGCGATCCAGCTTCCGTGCCAGCCATAATTCTCGATGGTCGCCGCCACGACGAGCGGCGTCAGCAGACTCGCAAGCGCGGTGCCCGTCACCGTGATGCCGAGGGCGAGGCCCCGTGCCCGTTCGAAATAGGCGCAGACGGTCTTCGTGAAGGCGATCGGCGACGTCCCGGACCCGGCAAAGGCGAGGAGGGCGTAGGCCGCATACAGCGTCCAGATCTGCTCGTTCACCAGCGAGGTTGCGGCAAACATGCCGGCCAGGAGCAGGAGCGAGATCATCGCGGGCGCCCGCGACCCGAACCTGTCGATCAGGCGGCCGGTAATGGGGGCTGCGACGACCATGGCGATGGTGAAGCTGCTGTTCGCGAGACCCATTTCAGGACGCGACCAGCCGAACTCGCGGCCCCACGACTCCATGAACAGGCTAACCGAATAGATCGGGATCGGAAGCATCGCACCGCCGAGGAGCGCGGTGAGCAGCAGCAGCCAGTTGCGCTTCAGCTCTTCTCCCTTGGTCAGCGTCGGATCCTTTCCTGATATGCACATCCCTCTTGCTACCATACCCATGCGAATGGTAGCTCCTCAAGAGGAAAGAAGAGGCCACCATGCTGCGCGATGTGACACTCCAGGATAAGTTCGGGCTGGAAGAGGGGCGGGTGATGATCTCCGGCACCCAGGCGCTCAGCCGTATCCTGATCGACCAGCGGCGCTCCGACGCTCGTCATGGCCTGCGGACTGCGGGATTCATCTCGGGTTATCGGGGCTCGCCCCTCGGCTCGCTCGATTCGGCATTGTGGGCCGCGCAGCGCCAGCTCGACGAGCACGGGATCGTGTTCAAGCCGGGAGTCAATGAGGAGCTTGCCGCGACGGCAATCTACGGCACCCAGCAGGTCGGATTCTTCCCCGGAGCCCGGCATGACGGTGTCTTTGCGGCCTGGTACGGCAAAGGGCCGGGCGTCGACCGTGCGGGAGACGCGTTGAAGCACGGCAATTTTGCCGGCACATCGGCCGCGGGAGGCGTGCTGGTCTATGCCGGTGACGACCATGCGGCAAAGTCGTCCACCACGTCACATCAGTCGGAGCAGGCGCTGGTCGCGGCACTGATCCCAGTCCTTTACCCGGCTTCAGTGGCGGATTTCCTCGAATACGGCTCCTTCGGTTTCGCCCTTTCCCGCTATTCCGGACTCTGGGCCGGCTTCAAATGCGTCAACGACACGGCCGACGCCACCGCGGTCGTCGATCTCATGGATCCCGCCCGCACATGGGCATTACCGGAGGAGTTCGAGCGGCCGCCGGAGGGGCTCAACATCATCAGGGGCGAAACTCCGCTCTCGATGGAGAGGCGGACGGTGGATTTCCGGCTGCCCGCCGCCCAGGCCTTCGTCCGCCGCAACCGGCTCGATCGGGTGCTGCGCGACAGCCCGCGCCGCACGCTGGGAATCGTGACGGCGGGCAAGGCCGCGCTCGATGTCATGTCGGCGCTGAATGCGCTCGGCCTTGACGAGCGGCGCTCGGAGGCTCTCGGGATTCGCGTTCTCAAGCTTGCGATGACCTGGCCCGTGGAGCCTCTCGCGATGCGCGAATTTTGTGCCGGTCACCGCCAGGTCCTGGTGGTCGAGGAGAAGCGGGCGTTCATCGAGCCGCAGGTCGCGACGATCCTCTTCCACGAGCCGGCGGATCGCCGTCCGCAGCTGATCGGAAAGGTGGACGCATCCGGGCGGCCTCTCCTCCTGCAGGTAAATGAGCTCAATCCGCCGCTCATCCAGGAAGCCCTGATGCGCGTCCTGGAAGAGCTTGGCTTGGTCGACGAGCCGCTCCGGGCCTGCTACGCGGAATTGAGCCAGCGCATGCAGGACATTGCCGGTCCGGCGACCGAATTCGCACGCATGCCCTTCTTCTGTTCCGGCTGCCCCCATAACAGTTCGACGAAGGTGCCTGAGGGGTCGATCGCCCTGTCGGGAATCGGCTGTCACGCCATGGCTGCATTCATGCCGCACCGGCCCCATCTCTGGCCGGTTCAGATGGGTGGTGAAGGCACCAACTGGATTGGAATCGCCCCCTTCACGGACCAGCAGCACGTCTTCCAGAACCTTGGTGACGGTACCTATTATCATTCGGGCTTCCTTGCGATCCGCGCGTCAATCGCTGCCGGGGTCAGCATCACCTACAAGCTTCTCTACAACGATGCCGTGGCGATGACCGGTGGCCAGCCGATCGAGGGTCAGCTGGCGCCTTGGCAGATGGCATCCGAGTTGCTTCAGGAAGGTGCGAAAAAGATCGTCATCGTGGCTGACGATGTCGGCCGATATGAAGGCGCACCCGTTCCCTCGGGCGTCGCCGTGCGGCCACGCGGAGAGCTGGAGCTGGTGCAGCGCGAGCTGCGCGAGACGAACGGCGTCACTGTCATCATCTACGATCAGGTCTGCGCCGCGGAAAAGAGGCGGCGGGGAAAGCGTGCCGCCCAGCCGGCACCGTTCAAGCGCGCCTTTATCAACGACCTCGTCTGCGAAGCCTGCGGCGACTGCTCGGTGAAATCCAACTGCGTCAGCGTCCAGCCGCTCGAAACGGAATTCGGCCGGAAGCGGGTGATCGATCAGTCGAGCTGCAACACGGATTTCAGCTGCGTTGAGGGCTTTTGCCCGTCCTTCGTGACGGTCAAGGGCGGCTCGTTGAGGAAGCGCAAGGCAGGCAGCGCTCTCGATCTGTCCAATCTGACCATCCCGAACCCTCCGCCTGCGGTGGACGAAGACCGCGCGGTCCTGATCCTGGGCATCGGCGGGACCGGCGTGGTAACGATTGGCGCTATCCTCTGCATGGCGGCGAACCTCGAGGGCAAGGCCGGTGGTGTCATCGATCAGACCGGCCTTTCGCAGAAGAACGGCGCCGTCTCCAGCCACCTGCGGATCGTAAGCGATCCGTCCCGTCTGTCGGCAGCACGCATCTCATGTGGCGAGGCTGATCTGCTGCTCGGCTGCGATATGATCACGGCAGGCGGGGGTGAAGCGATGAGCCTGCTTCGCCCCGGATCGACTGTGGGCATCGTGAACCAGAACCTGACCGCCACCGCCGCCTTCACGATCAACAACAGCATCGACTTCCAGGGCAACAGGATCCTCGAGCGGCTGAAAGCCGTGCTGGAGCCAGGCCGCTCGCTGTTCATCGATGCCACCAGAGTGACGACGCAGCTGCTCGGCGATAGCATCGGGACCAACATGTTCATCGTCGGCGCGGCCTTGCAGCGGGGGCTGCTTCCGGTGTCGCTGGAAGCGGTGGAAAGGGCGATCAGCCTCAACGGCGTGGCGGTGGATTTCAATTTGCAGGCGCTCCGCCTGGGCCGCCTGGCCGTGTCGGATCCCACCGCCTTCCAGTCCTTGCTCGGGCGCGAGGAGGAGTCGCGCGCGCCCGCTTGCACGCGTCTTTCCTCCTCCATCGAGGAACTGGTCGCGCGGCGCGTTGCGTTTCTGCGCGATTATCAGAATGAGGCTTACGCCCGCAGATACGAACAATGCGTCGAGGATGTCCGCGCCGCCGAGGCGCGGGCGATGCCGTCGTCGACCTTGCTTGCCGAGACGGTGGCCCGTAACCTCTTCAAGCTCATGGCCTACAAGGATGAATATGAGGTCGGCCGCCTCTACACGTCGGGCGAGTTCGAGGCCAAGCTGAAGGAGCAGTTCGCCGGGGACTATAAGCTGTCCTTCCACCTTGCGCCGCCGCTCCTCGCTCGGCGCGATCCGGTAACCGGCCATCCCCGCAAGAAGGCCTTCGGCTCCTATATGCTGCCCATGTTCCGGCTTCTGGCGAAGGCGAAGGTGCTGAGGGGAACCCCCTTCGACCCCTTTGGCTATACCGCGGAAAGGCGAACCGAGCGGCGGCTGATCGAGGAATATGTGGAGCTGGTATCCGGCATCCTCGCCGATCTCGACGCGGCCAATCACGACCGCGCAGTGAAGCTCGCCGCCTACCCGGACTCGATCCGGGGCTTCGGCCACATCAAGGCACGCAATCTGGCGGCCGCGATGCGTGAGCGCGAAGAGAGCCTCGCCGCCTTCCAGAACCCCGCGGTCCGGGAGCTCGAAGCTGCGGAGTGAAACCGCTCGGAGTGTTTCTAGCCAGATGATCTGGCCAGAAAATCGCGGAAAGGAAAATAGGCTCGTGGCTCGGTTCGAGTTGATCGCGAACGAGGCTAGTCGGTGCAGTCGATCCACAGCTCCGCGAAACCGCTCATCTTGAGCGTGTAGCGGTGACCGGACGCCATCGGGGCGAGGGATCCGAAGGCGCCGGACAGCACAAGGTCGCCGGCGCCGAGAGGCCGGCCGACCGCCGCCATCTTTCGGGCAAGCCAGGTGAGCGCCGTCACCGGGCTTCCCAGGCAAGCGCTCGCCGCTCCCGCCGAGACGACCCTGTCATCCTCCAGAAGCTCCATGGAAAGCCCGTCCGCCTCCGCCCGGCGAAAGGTCCGGCGGTCGCTCCCCACGACGAACATGCCCGAGGACGCGTTGTCGGCGACCGTGTCGACGATACGGATCTGCCAATCGCGTACCCGGCTTCCGACGATTTCGATGGCCGGCGCCATCCACTCTATCGCTTCTTCCACATCCGCTTCGCTCGCGTCGGGATCGTTAAGGGCGGCTTTGAGCCCGAACGCCAGCTCCCCCTCGGCCCGCGGCTGATGGACGCTCGCGGCGGAGAAGCGGCCGCAATCGGGCACCTCCATGTCCTTGAAGAGGATCCCGTAATCGGGCTCATGCACGCCGAGCTGCGACTGGACAGCCGGGGAAGTGAGGCCGATCTTCCGCCCCACGATCTTGCGCCCATGCGCCTCCCAAAAGCGCGTGTTGATCTCCTGAACCTCGTAGCCGAGCTCCGGGAGGTTCTCGAGCAGACGCTCGCGGATCGGCTCCACCGGTTCGGATCCATAGGCTTCCCGCAATTCCCGTGCGGCTTGTTCGATTGCGCTTCTGCTCATTTGTCCCTCTTCAGATCCTGGCCAATAGTCCGCCGTCGCTCACGATGATGCTTCCGGTCATGCCGCGCGAATTCTCCCGCGATGCGAGAAGCACATAGAGTCCGGCATGATCCTCGGGCGCGGCGGCGAAGCCCAGCGGGGTCGCCGAGCCGATCGCCGAGATGATGCGTTCGTCGCCGTTGACCCGCCGATCCGCCGAACCCAGCGCGTCGAGCCCCGAAAGGGAGGTGACGGTGCCCCCCGGCGCGACGCCGTTTACCCGCACCTCCGGCGCCCACTCATGGGCAAGCTGATAGACCAAGCCGCGCAGGGCGAACTTGGTCGCGGTGTAGAGTGCTCCGCCGCCGCCGCCACGGAAGCTGGCGGTGGAGCAGGTGATGATGAGGCTGCCGCCGCTGGCCTTGAGCGGCCCATAGGCCTCGCGCGTCAGGAACAGGTGAGATTTGAGGTTGATCGCGACCATCTCGTTCGCCGCCTTTTCGAGCTCCGCGGCCGTCATTCGATCGAGCCGCTTGTGCCAGTCGAACACGCCGACATTGCCGATCGCCGCATCGATCCGGCCGAAACGCTCCATCGCGAGTCCGACCGCGCGCGCGACCACGTCCGGATTGGCTGCGTCGCCCGTTATGGTCGCGCATCCGGAGCCGAGCTCCTCCTCGAGGCTAGCGAGGCGCTCTTCGTCGCGATCCAGCACGACGACGGTGGCGCCCTCCCGAAGGAAGCGCGTGGCGACCGCGCGTCCGATGCCGGATCCGCCGCCGGTGATGAGGGCTATCTGCCCCTCCAGCCATCCCATCTGTGGTCTCATTCCGCTTTGTTGCGCGCAGAACATACCTTTAGGTATTGACGCGTGCAACGCATTTGAGGAGGAGTTTTTCGGCGGCGCCGGTAAGCGGCGGGATTGACAAGGGCTCCGGCTCGGCTAGTTTCAGTACTCTAAAGTATGGAAAGCGCGCTATGACTTCTGTTCTTCCCGACGTCGGCCGCTCGATCGAGATCGACGGCATCACCACCAATTATCATGAGGCCGGCTCCGGACGGCCTCTGGTGCTTCTGCATGGTTCTGGCCCCGGAGTCAGCGCCTGGCAGAATTGGCAGCGTGTCATTCCCCGCCTCGCGCAGAAATATCGCGTGATCGCTCCGGACATCGTCGGCTTCGGCTTTACCAAGCGCCCGGAGGATCGCGAGCCGAACATCAAGCTGTGGGTCGCTCATCTGTCGGGGTTGCTTGAGGCGTTGGATCTCGATCAGGTGACTCTGGTGGGGAATAGCTTCGGAGGCGCTCTTTCGCTCGCGATCATGGGCCGGCACCCCGAGCGCATCCACTCGCTCGTCCTGATGGGCACGCCGGCTGGCGAGTTCGAGCAGACCGGCGGGCTCGCCGACAGCTACAATTTCGAGCCGACGCTGGAGAATATGGAGGCGATGATGCAGCGCTTCCCATATGATCCGGCGATCGTCACCCGCGAGATGGTCGAGGCGCGCTTCGCGGTGGCGAAGGTGAACAGTGGGATGGACACGATCCGCAAGCTCCAGCCGAAGCCATCCGAGGGTGACAAGCCGCGCATCGTCCGGGGCGTGCCGCTGGAGCAGCTCGACGCGATCACGGTTCCGGCCCTGATCCTCCATGGCCGGGAAGACCGTGTCATCCCGCTCGACGTCGCCGTGCGCATGCACCGTCACCTCGCCAAGTCGGAGCTGCACGTCTTCGGCCAATGCGGCCATTGGGTGCAGCTGGAGCGCGAGGACCGGTTCGTCGGCGAGCTAGAGGCGTTCCTTGAAGGGGTGGCGGCGTTATGAGCTCGAACGGTCTGGAACAGTGCCTCTACGACATCGGCTGCTCGGGGAAGGCGCGGCGCACCTACAGCGAGCAGCCTGAGGAATTTCTCGGCCGCTATGCGCTCGACGAGGAAGAGCGCCGCCTGGTGGCGCAGGAGGAGGTGGCGGAGCTGTTCCGGCGCGGCCTCAATCCGATGCTGCTGATGGGCTTCTACATGGGGCTCCACGGCCCCCGCTCGATGCCCGAATATCTCGGCAAGATGCCGACGCTGCAGTCGCAGCTGGAGGCGGCGTCGTGAGCGCGATCGTCGGCGGCTTCATCATGTCGCATGACCCGCTGGTGTTCATCAACCCGCGGAAGAAGGACCCGGGCTCGGTCCTCGAGGCTTACGCGGAGATCCGGCGCCGCGTCGCCGAACTGCGTGCGACTTCGGCAATCATTATCGGCGCCGACCATTACATCCTGTTCGGTCCCAAATGCCTTCCGCAGCTCCTCATCGGCCTCGGCGAGATCAACGGCCCGGTCGATCAGCTCCCCGGCGTCCCCAACAAGGCGATCCCGCATAATCCCGGGCTGGCGAAGCACATCTTTTCCTATTCGCAGGAGGCCGGCTTCGACCTCGCCGTCTCCAAGGGTCTCGCGGTCGACCATGCGATCGGCGTGCCCGCCCAGCTCTGCCTGCCGGAAGACGGATCGGTGAAGACCGTGCCCGTCTACATGGCGAGCGGGGTGGAGCCGTACATCCGCCTTCAGCGGGCGCATCAATTCGGCGCGATGCTGAGAGCCGCGGTCGAGGCGCAGGACGGCGATGAGCGCGTCGTGATTTTCGGAAGCGGCGGGATCAGCCACTGGGTCGGAACCGGCGAGATGGGGAAGATCGAGCAGGATTTCGACCGTTTCGTGCTCGACGCGATTGCGTCCGGCGACGCCCGATCGCTCCTCACCCTTTCCGACCGCGAGACCATGCTGCGCGGCGGAAATGGTGCACTGGAGATCCGCCATTACCTCGCGGTGATGGGCGCGCTGCCGGGCGCGCAGGGCGAAGTGCTCGCATATCATGCCTGGGATGGCGGCGTGACCGGGCTCGGCTTCGCGCAGATCCACGCCGGTTCGCGGTCCGCCGGCGATCCTGTCTTTCAACGCGCAACCGTCGAGGCCTGAACATGTCGCTTCTTCACCCGCGAAGCCATCAGGCCGACAATGTCGAGGCGCTTCGGGCGCTGGTCGATCCCGGTCAGGGCTGGCTGGACCGGAGCATCTTCTGGGATTCGGACATTTACGCGCTGGAGCTCGAGCGGATCTTCGCGAGAAGCTGGATCTTCGTCGCCCATGACAGCCAGATTCCGAACGTCGGCGATTTCCTGACGACCTATGTCGGCGAAGACGCGGTGATCGTCGCGCGCGCCCGCGACAACCAGGTTCATACCTTCATCAATTCGTGCAGCCATCGCGGCAACCGGGTCTGCTTCGCGGAGGCTGGCAGCGCGCGCCGCTTCACCTGCAACTTTCACGGGTGGTCCTATGGCCTGGACGGTGCGCTCGCCGGGGTGACGGCCGAGCATCTGTACAAGGACAATCCCACTTTCGACCGCGAGAAGCTCGGCCTCCACAAGGCACGGGTCGAAAGCTACGGCGGAATGCACTTCGCCAATTTCGATCCCGAGGCTCCGTCGCTCGCCGATTATCTCGGCGACTTCCGCTGGTACCTCGACGTGCTGCTGGACAATGACGAGGGCGGAATCGAATTCGTCGACGGCAACATCAAGTCGCGCCTCAAGTGCAACTGGAAGTTCCCCGCCGAGAACTTCATCGGCGACGCCTATCACGCCACCTGGACCCACAGTTCCGCCTTGCTCGCTTTGTTCGGGAAGGCGCCCAGGATGCACCCTGATCGGTCCTTCCAGGTCAATGCCAATGGCCATGGCTGGGAGTTCGGGACCGATTTCATCGGCAATGCGGCGACGCTGGGCGAACCTGAAATCGTCGATTATCTCCGCGACAGCGAGGCCAGGTTCCAGGAACGGCTGGGCAAGATGCGCAGCCGGATGATCGGCTCGCTCAGTTCGGCCACGGTGTTCCCCAATCTTTCCTTCCTCGCCGGCCACAACACCTTCCGCACCTGGAATCCGAAAGGGCCGACGGAGACCGAGCTTCACACCTGGGTGTTCCTCAACAAGAATGCCCCGGAGTCGTTGAAGGAAAAATATCGCCGCGGCGTGATGCTCACCTTCTCCCCGGCCGGTGTGTTCGAAATGGACGATGGCGAGAATTTCGAACATTGCACCGCCTCCAACGCCGGTGTCGTGACTCGGCGTCGCAAGCTTCACACCGGTCTCGGCCTGGGGTCTGAGATCGACCATCCGGAGCTGAAGGGGCATGTCCACAGCAATCAGGTCAACGAAGCGAACCACCGAGCTTTCTACCAGCGCTGGCTGGATCTGATGACCGCCGCCAGCTGGGCGGACGTGCCCGCGCGCTAGGAACGACCAGGGATGGACATTACCAACACTTCGGCAGCACGGCTCAACGGGCCTCCCGTCGATCGGGATCTCGCCTTCGAGATCGAACAATTTCTCTATCGCGAGGCGAGGCTGCTCGACGAGGAGCGCTACGAGGATTGGCTCGGGCTGATGGCTGAGGACATCCATTACTGGATGCCCGGGATTCAGGCGCGCTACCGCGCCGACAAGGCGGAGAAGATCAGCCTCAGCCGGATGGCCTATTTCGATGACGACCTCGACTATCTGAAGAAGCGCGTCGAACGCGCGCTTCAGACGACGGCATGGGCGGAGGACCCGCCGACGCGCCACTTTCACATGGTCGGCAATATTGAAGTGGAGCCAACCGAGCGGCCGAACGAATGGACCGTCTACTCCGTCGTGTTCAACGTCCGCCACCGCAACGAGGCGGAGCAGCTTGAGCTGACGGCGCGGCGTCGCGACCTCATCCGCCGCGACGAGAGTGGCGATCTGAAGATCGCCCGCCGCTTCATCCAGCTTCAGCAGACCGTCCTCCAGGCCAAGAACATCAACACCTTCCTATGACGAAGCCAGCTTCTCCGACCGGCCCGGGAAGCGCCCCCGTGGCGGGAGATCCCGCTCACCGGCGTCTGCCCTTCGCCGATGCCGTGAGCATGTTCTGGCATGCGATGGACGAAGCCGGGCCCAGGACGGCCCTGATCGATGGCGACCGGCGGATCAGCTACGCCGACTATGGCCGGGCCGTCGCCGCGGTCGCGCAGCGTCTGACCCACATCGGCGTCGCCGGGGAACGGGTCGCGGTCCTGATCCCCAATTCGATCGAAGCCAATATCGCCATTTACGCCGCCCTGGCCGCCGGTGCGCAGGTGACGATGCTCAACCCCGCCTACACCGCATCCGAGCTCGCGCCGCTTCTGGCTTCCTCAACGCCGCGCGCGATGCTCGTCCGCGCGGGTTTCGAGCAGCACGCGCCGGCCGCCGCCAGGGCGCAGGGTATCGAAGATCTGATCGCGCTGGGGGAAGGGGATTTGGCCCTCGAAGCCCTCGTCGCGGCGGAGGCGCCCCGCCCGACGGTGCCGATCGATGCCGAGACGATGGCGACGCTGATGTTCACGGGCGGCACCACGGGCATCCCCAAGGGCGTCGAGCGGCCGCACCGCACGCTGATGAACATGGTCGCCGGCATGGAGGAAGCGTGGCCGACGCGGCTCGACGACGAGATGTGGCTCAATGTCGCCCCGACCTCCCACGTCTGGGGCTTTCTCATGGGCTGCATGAACCCCGTCTACAGCCGTTCGCCGCTGGTCATCATTCCCCGCTTCCACCCGGACCTGGTTCTGGAGGCGGTCGAGCGCAACGGAGTGACCGTGTTCAGCGGCGGGCCCGCGGCGATCTATGTCGGTCTGCTCGCCTCGGATCGGCTCGCCGCGGCCGATCTGTCGACCATGCGCGTCTGCCCTGGCGGCGGCTCGTCCTTCCTCCTCGAGACGCTCAAGGCCTGGGAGCAGCGGGTGGGGGTGCCGATACTGGAGGCTTTTGGTTCGACCGAGGCCGGTCCGATCACCGCCAACCCGGTCGACGGCACGCATCGCTTCGGGACCGTCGGCCGGCCCCTGACGGGCATCGAGCTGCAGGTGGTCGATCTGGCGGATCAGGAAAAGATACTGGCGGTCGGCGAAGTCGGCGAGATTCGCATTCGCGGCCCTCGTGTCGTCAGCCGATATCGCGGCGATGCTGAAGGCCATCCCGAAGGCTGGCTGTGCACCGGAGACGTCGGCGTCCTCGATGAAGCTGGGTTCCTCACGCTCGTCGATCGCAAGAAGGACATGCTGATCGTCAACGGCTTCAACGTCTACCCGCGTGAGGTGGAGGAAGTGCTGGCGCGCCACCCCGCCGTCGCGGAGGCGGCCGTGGTCGGAATTCCGGACGAGCGGAAGGGCGAGGTGCCGGTGGCCTTCGCCATGCTGCGCCGGCCCGGCGCCGTGACGGGCGAGGAGCTGCTGTCTTTCTGCGCCGAGCATCTCGTCGCCTACAAGCTTCCCCAGCGCGTCGCTCTGGTCGACGCCATCGAGAAGACGGCGGCGAACAAGGTCGACCGCAAGCGGCTCGCCCAAATCGCAATTCAAATGGATGCCGATGGAGAAATCGGATGAACAAGATAAAGGCCGCGATCATCGGATCCGGCAACATCGGCACCGATCTGATGATCAAGATGGTCGAGCGGCCGCGCAACCTCGAGCTGGTCGCGCTCGTCGGAATCGACGAGGCTTCGGAAGGCCTGGCGATCGCCCGGGAGCGCGGCATCCAGACCACGCATGAAGGCGTCGAAGGCCTGATGCGGATGGAAAGCTATGGCGAAATCGGCATCGTCTTCGACGCCACCTCCGCTTACGCGCACAAGCAGCATGACGAGCTGCTGCGCCGCGACGGCAAGCGGCTGATCGATCTCACGCCGGCGGCGCTCGGGCCCTTCACCGTCCCCCCGGTCAATGCCGGCGCGCATCTGGATTCACCCAACGTCAACATGGTCACCTGCGGCGGACAGGCGACGATCCCGATCGTCGCCGCCGTCGCGCGGGTGGCGCGGGTGCGATATGCCGAGATCGTCGCTTCGGTCTCCTCGCGCTCCGCCGGGCCCGGCACGCGCGCCAATATCGACGAGTTCACGCGCACCACGGCGCGCGGGATCGAGACGGTCGGCGGCGCCGAGCGCGGCAAGGCGATCATCATCTTGAACCCCGCCGAGCCGCCGATGATCATGCGCGACACCGTCTTCACCCTCTCCGACATGGCCGACGAGGAGGCGGTTCGCGCCTCGGTGGAAGCGATGGTCGAGCAGGTGCAGAAATATGTCCCGGGCTATCGGCTGAAGCAGGACGTGCAGTTCGAGCGGTTCGGATCGAACCGGCCGCTCCACATCCCCGGTCATGGCGACGTCGAGGGGCTGAAGACGACCGTCTTCCTCGAGGTCGAAGGCGCGGGAGACTATCTGCCCAGCTATTCGGGCAATCTTGACATCATGACCGCGGCCGCCAAGGCGACCGGCGAGGAGATTGCGGACCGGCTGCTCAGCGCGGGAGCGCCGGCATGAGCTTCGATCCGACCCAGACGAAAATCTATGTGCAGGACGTCACGCTGCGCGACGGCATGCATGCCATCGGGCACAGTTACGGCCTCGATCATGTCCGCGCGATCGCCAAGGCTCTGGACGAGGCCGGAGTGGACGCGATCGAGGTCGCGCATGGCGACGGACTTTCCGGCACCTCGTTCAACTACGGCTTCGGCACGCAAACCGATTGGGAATGGATCGGCGCCGTCGCCGAGGTCCTCGAGCGCGCGGTGCTCACCACCCTAATCCTGCCCGGTATCGCGACGGTGGACGAACTGCGGCGAGCCTATGACCTCGGCGTCCGCTCGGTCCGCGTCGCCACCCACTGCACCGAAGCCGACGTTTCCCGGCAGCATATCGGAATGGCCCGCGAGCTCGGCATGGACGTCTCCGGTTTCCTGATGATGAGCCACATGAGCGGCCCAGAGCAGCTCGCCGGGCAGGCGCGGCTGATGGAGGAATATGGCGCGCAGTGCATCTACGTCACCGATTCCGGCGGTGCGCTCGACATGGATGGCGTCGCCGACCGCCTCCGTGCTTATGATCGCGTGCTGAAGCCGGAGACCCAGCGCGGCATCCATGCCCATCACAACCTTTCGCTCGGCGTCGCCAATTCGGTCGTCGCGGTGCAGGAGGGGGCGATCCGCGTCGATGCCAGCCTCGCCGGAATGGGCGCGGGCGCGGGCAATGCGCCGCTCGAAGTGTTCGCCGCCGTCGCCGACCGCAAGGGATGGAAGCATGGCTGCGACGTCATCAAGCTGATGGACGCGGCCGAGGATCTCGTCCGGCCGCTCCAGGACCGGCCGGTGAGGGTCGATCGGGAGACGCTGACGCTCGGCTATGCCGGCGTCTATTCGAGCTTCCTTCGCCACGCGGAGAGGGCCGCGGACGAGTATGGGCTAGACGCGCGCGAGATCCTGCTCGAGCTTGGCCGGCGCGGCATGGTCGGCGGCCAGGAGGACATGATCGTCGATGTGGCGCTCGATATCTGCAAGTCCAAGGCCGAGGCCGGCGCGGCGGCGGTGCTTCCGTGACCGGTCCGAGCGTCTCTGGCCAGCGCATCCTGGTCGGACCGGCCGATTCGCTTCCCGTCGGGGAAGCGCGCAAGATCTGCGTGCCCGGATCGGGGCCAATCGCCGTCTTCCATTCGGACGACGGCTTCCACGCCTTGAACGACACCTGCAGCCATGGCCAGGCGTCGCTTTCCGAAGGCTGGCTCGAAGGCCATGAGATAGAATGCCCGGTCCATTCGGGCCGCTTCGACATCAGGACGGGCGCGCCGCTCTGCTTCCCGGTGACGGAGCCGGTGGCCTCCTACGCGACCTTCGTCGAGGACGGCCTGCTCTACGTGGTTCTGCCTTAGCATTTTCAAGTCGGTCGGAATCGACTGACGACTCGGAAAATGCGGTCACCAAGAAGCCTTCGGCGACTTAAGCCTCCTCGGCCCGCGCCGCGGCTTCCCGCTCGCGCAGCGCCTGCTTCGAGATCTTCATATTCTCGTTCTTCGGGATGTCCGCGACGATCTCGAGCTGCTTGGGGATCTCCATCGGCGACAGCTTGCCGGCCAGGAACCGCTGCAGCTCTTCTAGGTCGAGATCGCCTTCGCGAAGGCTGATGATCGCCTTCACCGTCTCGCCGCGATAGCGGTCGGGAACGCCGATCACCGCCACTTCCCGCACTCGCGGATGCTGAAGGATCGCATTCTCCACATCGGCCGGATAGACATTGTAGCCGCTGGCGATGATTATGTCCTTCAGCCGGTCGAGCACCGTCACCACGCCGTCCTCCGACATGCTGCCGATATCGCCGCTCCGGAAAAAGCCGTCGATGAAGGCGCTCTCAGTCTCCTCGGGGCGCTGCCAATAGCCTTTCATCACCTGGGGTCCGCGGATGCAGATTTCCCCGGCCTCGCCTGCGGGAACGCGGCGCGTTGGATCGGCGGGCGAACGGATATCGACCTCGGTCACCGGCAGCGGAATGCCCGTCGCGCCGGCATGCTCGGGATGCGGGGACGAATAGACCGCGGCCGGCGAGGTTTCGGTCATTCCATAGACGGTCGTGATCCAGATGCCGCTCGCCTTCTGGAAACGTTGCTTCAGCTCGAGCGGCACCGGGCTTGCGCCGCATTGGGCGCTGCGGATGTTCGACCAGTCGAAGCCGGTGCCGGCAGTCACGTCGAGCAGGGCGATATACATGGTCGGCGGGGCGAGCAGCACGCTCACCTTGCGCTCGCTGATCAGGCGGAGCGCCTCGTTCGGCTCGAACCGCGACATCCACACCAGCTCGCCCGCGAAGCGCGTCGTGAAATTCTGGGTCGGCCCCACGCCCACCACATGAGTCGGAGGCGCCGCCGCGAGCAGGACCTCGCGCCCCGGCTCGAGCTGCGGGAACCAGGACGCCATCTGCAGCACGTTGGCGGCGAGGTTGCCGTGGGTGAGGATCGCCGCCTTGGGAGTGCCGGTGGTGCCGCCGGTATATTGCAGCGCCGCCGCGTCATTACCCGGATCGATCGCCGCCCGCTCGACTGAGCCTGAGCCGCCCGCCAGATCGCGGAGCTTCACGCCTCGCGCCGCATCCGCCACCAGGCTGTCCGCGGTCGGGTCGCAGCGCCTTGCATTGGCCGAGATCACCGGGATCGGCCGGGGGAGGGCGGCGGCCGCCTCCGCCGCCTTCGCCAGCAGGGCCGGATCGTCCAGCGTCAGGATCGCGGAGAGGCCGGCATCCGCCGCCTGGGCCGCCAGCCTCGCCACCGAGTAGAGCGGGTTCATCCCGACATGGACGGCGCCGAGATGCCACAGCGCGAAGCAGTTGAGCGTGAACGAGGGATGCGCCGGACCCAGGTAGCCGACCCGGTCGCCCTTGCCGATGCCGAGCTCCGCCAGCCCGGCGGCGAGCTGTCCGATCAGCTGGGCGCCTTCCGAATAGCTGAGCGTCTCGCCCTCGTAGGTCAGGAAGGGGCGGTCGCCATGCCCCGCGACGGCATCGTCGAGCAGCTTCGAAAGCGGGAAGGGGCGGGCGTCGACCAGTGCCGCCGCCTCTTCATGGTAGAAGCGGCGCCAGGGCGCGTCGCCGGAGGTCTGTCTTTGCATTTTCTCGTCCGATTCGTGGCTTGCGAAATTCCATAACATACGACACCGTATGCTAGGTTAAGGCAAGCGGGATGTATGCGGATGATGAAGGCGTGGGTCGTGAAACGGTGGGGATCGCTCGACGACCTCGTGCTCAAGGACGTTGCCCGCCCCGCCGCCGGCGAAGGAACGGTCATCGTCCGCGTCAGCAAGGCCGCCCTCAACTTCGCCGACGGGATTGCCGTCAGGGGCCGCTACCAGGTGAAGATCCAGCCGCCCTTCGTCCTCGGCAGCGAGATTGCCGGCGTGGTCGCCGAGGCGCCCCTGGGAAGCGGCTTTGGGCCGGGCGACCGCGTCCTCGCCCAGGTCCCCGCCGGCGCGTTCGGCGAATATTGCCCGGTTGAGACCGGCCGGCTCGTCCGGCTCCCCGACGAGCTCTCCTTCGCCGACGCCGCGGCCTTGCCCGTCTCCTACACCACCGCTCATGTCGGCCTGTTCGGCAAGGGCAGGCTCCAGCAGGGCGAGACCGTCCTGATCCACGCCGCGGCGGGCGGGCTCGGCATCGCCGCCACCCAGCTCGCCGCCTGGCGCGGCGCGCGGGTGATCGCCACCGCCGGGTCGGAAGAGAAGTGCCGGCTCGCCCTCGACAACGGCGCCGACCACGCGATCAACTATCGCGACGCGCAATGGCCGGAGCGGGTCAAGGCGCTTGCGCCGGGCGGGGTCGACATGGTCTTCGACCCCGTCGGAGGGGAGACCAGCCTGCTCAGCCTCCGCCAGCTCGCCTGGGGCGGAAGGCTGATGCTCGCCGGCTTCGCGAGCGGGGCTCCGGCGCAGATCCCCGCCAACCACCTGCTGGTGAAGGCGGCGTCCGCGATCGGCGTGTTCTGGAGCTTCGACAAGGAGGCCGCGTTCATCTCGGCCATCCAGAAGCAGCTCGTCGAGCTCGCCGTCGGCGGACATGTCCGCCCGCATCTCTGGCGGCTCGTCGAGCTCGCCGACCTCAAACAGGGCCTGGCCGCGCTGGAGAATGGCGAGACGACCGGCAAGGTCCTTGTCAACGTGGCCGAAATCTAGTCGGAACGGAGCAGGGCGTTGTGCGGGCGCGCTGGTGCCCGCATATCCAATGGGGGGGTAGAAGATCAGCATGGCCAAGCGACTCACCAAGGCGAAGGGTCCGGAGGCGGACAGGCTTACCAAGCGCGACTGGGTTCGCGCGGCGCTCGTCGAGGTCGGCCGCGGCGGCGTCGCCAACGTCCGCATCGAGGCGCTCGCGCGCGAGCTGGGGGTCACCAAGGGCAGCTTCTACTGGCATTTCAAGGATCGCGACGCGCTCCTCAACGAGATGCTGCGCTTCTGGCAGGAAACCTCGACCCTCAGGATCGCCGAGTTCATCCAGACCAATATCGAGGATCCGCGCGAGCGCCTGTCCTTCCTGATCAAGGTGGCGTCGGAAGACCGCCCCGACATTCCGGGCGGCCCGATCGAGCACGCCCTTCGCGAATGGGCGCGCAGCTCCGAGATCGCCCGCCGCACCCTTTCCGAGGTAGACAGCGAACGGCTTGAGATCATGACCCAGATCTACCTCGATCTCGGTATGTCGCTGCCGAGGGCGAAGGCGGCCGCTCTGCTGGCCCTGTCGCACCTGATCGGGGTCAACGTCATCCACCGCGACGTCGGCCGCCAGGCGCTGCGCTCGCAGCTGGAGATCTGCCTCATTTTCCTGCTGAACCTTCCCGATGCGATGGCCTGACCCGGCGCCGCCTGGGCCCGCGCATCCTCGCCGCGCCGGGTGAGCGCGGAAGGGACGCCCTATCGCGAGGTGCGCTCGCTCGAGCGCGGGCTCGCGCTGCTCGATGCGATGGCGGATCTCGGCTGGTCGACCCCTTCCGAGCTCGCGCGCCGCACCGCGATCGATCGCTCGACCGTCTACCGGCTCCTCGCCACGCTTGTCGCCTCGGGCTATGCGGTGCGGCGACCCGACGACGGCCGCTACTTCCTCGCCGGCAAGCTCGGCAGCATCGGCCTCGGCATCCGCAGCGACGATCTCGCCCTCCAGATCGCCCAGGAGGAGCTTGACGGCCTCGTCGCCGAGGTCGGCTGGCCGAGCGACTATGCCGCGCTCGTCGCCGGGCGGCTGACCATTCTCGCCTCGACCCATAGACTGACCAGCATGACCTTCTTCCGGCGGCTGGTCGGCCAGCACCGGCCGATCGCCCGCTCCGCGCTCGGCCGAGCGCTGCTCGCCGCCATGTCTCCCAGGGAACTCGACCAGGCGCTCGAGTCGGTCCGCGCCTCGAGTGGAGAGGATGCGGCGGAGACGGAAGACCGTCAGGCCTTGGAGCGGATGCTGGAGAGGGTCCGGGAGCGCGGCTACGGCTATAGCGACGGCCTCATCGAGGCGAACATAAGCGCGATCGCGCTGCCGGTCCGCCGAAGATCCCGGGCGGTGGGGGCGGTGAACATCGTCTATTTCCGCTCCGCTCTCTCCACCGAGGCCGCCGCCTCCACCCTGTTGCCGCCGCTTCGCGCCTGCATCGCCGCGATCGAGCGCCGGCTCGACGAACAGCCGGACATTCCCTGACGCTGTTCTCACCATGAACATTTCCGACTCCGCCGTTGAAGCGCCCGCTGCCGCGGCCGAATGAATAGGCAGGCAAGGGCGGTGCCAGACCGCCTTCGAACGGAGTGGAAAAGCGGGATGGGTATCAGGAGCGGCGCCGATTATCTGGAGGGGCTGAGGAGCCGCCCCCGCGAGGTGTGGGTGGGCGGAGAGCGGGTGGCGAACGTCGCCGATCACCCCGCTTTCGCGGCGGTCGCCCGGCAGCTCGCGGCGCTCTACGACATGCAGCTCGAGCCGGCCTATGCTGACCGGCTGACCGGCACCGATCCGGAGACCGGCGAGACTTGCGGCATCTCCTTCCTCGAGGCGCGGTCGCCGGACGATCTGCGCCGCCGCCGCGAGGGGATGCGGCTCTGGGCGGAGGCGAGCTTCGGCCTGCTCGGCCGTTCGCCCGATTTCATGAACGCGACTTTGCTCGCGCTTTGGGAGAGCCGCGATTTCTTCGCCCAGGACGGGCAGAAATTCGCCGACCATCTCGACGCTTATTACCGCTTCGTCCGCAAGAACGACCTGTTCCTCAGCCATGCGCTGGTCACGCCGCAGAACGATCGCACCAAGGCGAGCCACGAGCTCGGCGACCTTCACCTGCGCGTCACCGCCGAGGTCGAGGGAGGGATCATCATGAACGGCGCGCGGATGATCGCGACCCTTGGGCCCATCGCCGACGAGATACTGATGTACAATTTGCCGGGCCTGAAGCCCGGCGACGAGGACCATGCCGTCATCTTCGCCATCGCGGCGGACGCGCGCGGGCTGCGCCAGATCTGCCGCGAGCCCTATACGCTCGACGGCAGCCGCTCGAGTTTCGATCATCCGCTCTCGACCCGCTTCGAGGAGAATGACGCGCTGCTCGTCTTCAACGACGTCTTCGTGCCCTGGGACCGCGTCTTCTGCTATCGCAACGTCAAGGCGGCGGCGGAGATGTATCCGCGCACCTCGATCCGCAACCACACCGCCTATCAGACCAACATCCGCGCGCTGGCGAAGATGCAGCTCGCCACTGGGCTGGCGATGGCGGTGGCGCGGGCGACCGGCGCCGACAGCTTCCTCCATGTCCAGCAGATGCTCGGCGAATGCGTCTGCTTCGTCGAGCATCTGAAGAGCGGTCTCGCCCGCGCCGAGGCCGAGGCCGAAAGGCTGCCGTCGGGCAGCTGGCGGCCGGCTCTCGCGCCCCTCCACAATCTCAGGATCATGATGGCGAGCGCCTATCCGCGAGTGATCGAGGTGCTGCAGACGATCGGCGCCGGCGGCTTCATGTTGATGCCGTCGGGCGCCGATTTCGCGGTTCCCGAGCTCGCCGGCGACACCGGCAAATATTATTGCGGCGCGAAGCTCTCCTCGCTCGACCGGGTCCGCCTGTTCAAGCTCGCCTGGGATCTCGCCGGCGAAGCCTTCGGCCAGCGCCTCGTCCAATATGAGCGCTATTATGCGGGCGATCCGGTGCGCAATCTCGCCGGCGCCTACCTCTCGGTCGACGACAGCGACTATCGCCGCCTCGTCGATGCCGCGCTCGCCTTGGCCGGAGACCCGCCCGGGCAAGCCTCGGCGGTGGACCGCGCGGCATGACAAGCGCGGTGCTCCCCGAAGGCGAGACGCCGCCGGCGATCGATCCCGGCCTGTTCCGCGTCGCCATGGGCCAGTTCCCAACCGGAGTTGCGATCATCTCGACCCTGGACGGGGAGGGGAGGCCCTACGGCCTCACCGTCAGCTCCTTCGCCTCGCTGTCGCTGGAGCCGCCGCTGGTGCAGTGGAGCCTTCGCCGCAGCGCTTTCTCCTATCCCCTGTTCAGCGAGGCGCGTCATTTCGCGGTGAATATCCTCTCCGACGATCAGGAGGCGGAATCCCGCCGCTTCTGCGCTAGCGAGGACCGCTTCGCCGGCGCCGCCTGCGAAGCCGGCCTGTTCGGGCTACCTCTGCTCCAGGGCGCGCTTGCCTGGATCGAATGCGAGCGGGTCAACGAATATGCCGGCGGCGACCATGCCGTCTTTGTCGGGCAGGTGCTTCGCGTCCGCCACTGGCCGAAGCGGCCGCTGCTGCACTGGCAAGGAAAATATCATCGTCTATCGCGGGAATGGACCCCGACGCCGGGGGCCGAGGGCCGCGTCATGGGGAGCAGTCAATGAGCCATCAAAGCATCTGGTCCGACCTCATCGGGCTCGAATTCCGCCAGGGCTATGTCGATGCCGACGGCGTCCGTACCCGCTATCTGATGAGCGGATCCGAGGACAAGCCGCTGCTCCTCCTCCTCCACGGCACCGGCGGCCATGCCGAAGCCTATGTCCGCAACCTTCGCGCCCATGGCGAGCATTTCTGGACCGTCGCCTTCGATAGCGTCGGGCACGGCTATAGCGACAAGCCGGCGATCGATTACCAGATCCCGCAATATGCCGCCCACGCCCTCGCCGTGATGAAGGCGCTCGGCCGCTCCAGCGCGCTGATCTCGGGGGAATCGCTCGGCGGCTGGATCGCCAGCTACATCGCCATCCACCACCCCGAGGCGGTCGATCGGGTGGTGCTCAACACCACCGGCGGCTGGACCGCGCATCCCGAGGTGATGGAGCGGATAAAGACGCTGTCGATGCGCGCGGTGGAGCAGCCCGACTGGGAATTCATCCGTAAGCGGCTCGAAATGCTGATGCACGATCCCGCCAAGGTCCATGACGATCTCATCGCCACCCGCCAGACAGTCTATTCGCAGCCCGGCTATGCCGAGGTAATGCGCAGCATCCTCTGCCTGCAGGAGATGGAGATCCGCCGCCGCAACATGTTCACGGCCGAGGATTATGCGCGAATCGAGGCGCCGGCGCTGGTGCTCTGGACGTCGCACGATCCCACCGCCACGCCGACCGAGGGCAAGCAGATCGCCGACATGATCCCGGGCGCCCGGTTCGTCGTGATGCCGGAATGCGGCCACTGGCCGCAGTTCGAGGACCCCGAGACGTTCAACCGCATCCACATCGATTTCCTGCTCGGCCACCGGGTCGAGACGCTCGGCTGATGCCCTTCGCTCTCGCCTGCGCCTCCCACTCGCCGGTAATGCTGGACGGCACGCTGGCGGAGGAGGCGGTCTGCGCGGCGGTGCGGGCGTCCTTCGATCGGATGCGGGCGCTGGTGGAAGCGTTCGAGCCGGACCTCATCGTCCAATTCTCGCCCGATCATTTCCACGGTTTCAGCTACGCGCTGATGCCGAGCTTCTGCGTCGGCGCCGAGGCCCGCTCCTATGGCGACTGGTCGACGCGGGCCGAGGCGCTGCCGGTCGACAAGACCAGCGCGCTGGCGCTTCTCGACGCGGTCCGCGCCGCCGACATCGACGCCGCCCTTTCCTACGACATGGTGGTCGATCATGGCTTCGTCCAATTGTGGGAGATGCTGTTCGGCCGCGCCGACCTCTACCCTCTCGTCCCGATCTTCGTGAACTGCGCCGCGCCGCCTTTGCCCACCTACAGGCGGGCAAGGCTTCTCGGCGAGGCGGTGGGGCGGTTCGCGAGTAGTTCGGGCAAGCGGATCCTGTTCGCCGCCTCGGGCGGATTGTCCCACGATCCGCTCGTCCCGCGCATCGAGACCGCGCCGCCCGAGGTCCGCAGCCGCCTGATCGGGGCTAAGATGACGGCGGAGCAGCAGGCCGAGCGGGAAGGGCGGATCGCCACGGTCGCGGCCGCCGCGGCGAAGGGGGAGGGACCTGTCCGGCCGCTCAACCCCGGCTGGGATGCGGAGGTTCTCGACCTTCTGGAGCGACAGGACTGGGCGACGCTCGACGCCTTCACCGCCGAGCAGGTCGACGAGGTCGCCGGATCGGGCGCCAACGAGCTGCTCGCCTGGGTCGCGGCGACCGCGGCGATGGCGAGCGCGGGGCCGTTCGAGGTGGTCCAGCGCGACTATGCCCCGGCGCCCGGGTGGATCGCGGGCGTGGCGCATTTCAGCGCGCGCTCGGTCTGAAGCTCCGGAAAGGCGCTTGACACCCATTCGAGGTTTTGCAACATACTCATGCGTATTGTTTAGCTCGTATCGAGCGTTTCGGTGCGGGGAGATTTGCCCAGAGAGGCATCAGAGAAGGCCCTGAGGGGGCCGTTGGGGAGAGTGGGAATGCGGTTCCGGACTATGGCGTATACAACAGCCCTTCTTGGCTCGGTCAGCATCGCCTCGATCAGCCACGCCCAGCCCGCCGCGGACGCGGCCGACCAGCAGGATATGGCCGATCCGGCCGAGGAGCAGGCAACCTCCGACGCCGTCACCACGCCCGGCGCGGCGCCGACCGAAGAGGCCGAGGCCGGCCTTGAGGACATCGTCGTCACCGCCACGCGGCGCGAGGAGCGTCTCCAGGAGATTCCGGTCACCGTGACCGCGATCTCGGGCAACAGCATCGCCGAGTCCGGCGTCCGCGACGTCCGCACGCTCACCCAGGTGATCCCGAACTTCAACGGCGGCCGCAACCAGAACGTCATGCAGCCGAGCATTCGCGGCGTCGGCTCGAGCGGCCTCTCGGTCGGCGACGAAGCCAATGTCGCCGTCTATGTCGACGGCGTCTATCAGGGCGATCCCTATTCCACCCAGATCGACCTCGTTGAAGTCTCCCGCGTCGAGGTGCTTCGCGGCCCGCAGGGCACGGTCTTCGGCCGCAACGCCACCGGCGGCCTGGTCAACGTGATCACGCCGGATCCGAGCTTCCGGGCCCGCGGCCGTATCGCCGCCCGCTACGGCCGCATGCGCGAGGATGCGAGCGACATCGATCTGCGCGGCTATGTCACCGGCGGCCTCACCGAGAACATCGCCGCCGATCTCGCGCTCCTCTACCGCAAGAATGACGGCTACATCACCAATCTCAGCGGCGGGGAGCCGTTCGGCGAGACTCGCGTCGCCTCGGTGCGCGGCAAGCTTCTCTTCGAGCAGGACAATATCAGCGCGGTCGTCACCGCCGCCTATGTCGACACGAATGACGAGACGGCCTCGCAGCAGCCCTTCCAGGGCAATTCCGCCGGCGCTCCCTTCGCCGGCGTCATCCTCCCGAACCAGCCTTGGGAGGCGTCGCTCAACGCGCTCCCGGTCTCCGACTATAGCCGGCTCGATCTCTCGCTGCGCACCCGCATCGAACTCGGCGGCGTAAATCTGGAAACGACCAGCGCCTACATGAAGACTCGGGTCCACCAGGTGGCGGATTCCGACGCTTCCAATCTCCTGCTCGGCGAGACGTTCATGCGCGTCTTCCCGCGCACGCTGACCCAGGAGATCCGGCTGCTCTCGGCCGGCAACGGCCCGCTCACCTGGATCGTTGGCGCCTATGGCTATTTCATGGAGGGCACCCAGCCGGTCACCATCGTCAACCGGACCTCTCCGACGGCCCCGGTCGTCCCGACCCTGCTCTCGCCGAGGGCGGAGACGACCTCCTACTCGGCCTTCGCGGAAGGCACCTACCGCTTCGGCACCTCGCTCTTCCTCACTCTGGGCGGCCGCTACACGACCGAGGAGCGCCGCTTCTCGCAGAAGGTGAACAACAACCAGCTGCCTTTCGGAATGGCGGAAGCCAATTTCAACAAATTCACCTATCGCGCCGCGCTTCGCTACCAGTTCACCGACGATGCCAATATCTACGCCAGCTACGGCACGGGCTTCAAAAGCGGCGTCTTCAACACCTTCGGCACGGCGCCCACCGCGGTCGATCCGGAGACGATCAAGGCGGCCGAGATCGGCATCAAGGCGGATCCCTTGCTTTGGCTCCGCACCAACCTTGCCTTCTTCCACTACAGATATGACGATCTGCAGGCGACCGCCCGGGCGACCACTGGCGCGTTCATCCTTCAGAACGCCGCCAAGGCGAAGATCTGGGGCGGCGAGTTCGAAACCACCGCGCAGCCCGTCGACGATCTCACTCTGCGTCTGGCTCTGGCTTACACCAACGCCAAATATGACGAATTCCCCAACGCCCAGGTGTTCACGCCGCGGCCGACGGGCGGCAACATCGTCGGTTCGGCGGACGTCGCCGGCAACCAGCTGGTGCGCACGCCCGAATTCACGATCAACGCCGGCGGCAATTATCAGTGGGACATGGCCGGCGGGCGCGGGCATCTGGCCGGCAATCTTTTCCGCAGCTCGCGGGTGTATTATGACTATCTGAACGCGCTCTCGCAGGATCCCTATACGATCCTGTCGGGCGAGCTCGGCTGGACCACGGCCGACGAGCAGCTGACCCTCCGGCTCTTCGCCAGCAACCTGACCAACGCCAAGGTCGCGCAGCAGATCTCGCCGGGGCCGCAGGGCACCTACATCATCTACGAGCGCCCCCGCCGCGTCGGCGTCGGCCTCGAATATCGTTTCTAACTGATGGGCTCGTTCGCGGTAGCTTGCCCGTGAACGAGCCTAAAGACACCAGGGTGATCCGGACCGTCGCCATCATCGGCGCCAGCCTAGCCGGCGCCCGGGCCGCCGAAACTCTGCGCGCGCGGGGCTTCGACGGCCGGGTCCTGCTGATCGGCGAGGAGCCCTGGCTCCCCTATCAGCGGCCGCCGCTCTCCAAAGACTATCTGTGGCCGGGCGGGGACGAATCGGCGATCCTGCTCCGCCCCGCCGACTGGTATGAAGCCAATCGCATCGAGGCGCGGCTCGGGGTCAAGGCCGAGAGCCTAGACCTCCGCGCCCGAGAAGTCCGCCTTTCCGACGGAAGCGATGTCCAGGCCGACGCCTTCCTCCTCGCGACCGGCTCGCGGCCGCGGCGGCTGCCCGCGCTGGAGGGCGCGGCCAACGTCCATTATCTTCGCACTCGCGACGACGCCGCTCGGCTCGCCGGCGCCCTGACTCCGGGCGCGCGAATCCTCGTCGTCGGGATGGGCGTGATCGGCGCGGAGGTCGCCGCCACCGCGACCCGGGCCGGCGCCCGCGTGGTGGCGGTCGAACCGGCGCCGACGCCGATGCTGCGCAGCTTCGGCAGCGTTGCCGGCGCCTGGCTCGCCCGCGCCCATGCCGAGCGCGGCGTCGAGGCGCATTTCGGCCGCATGCCGGAGCGTTTCGAGCGGGAAGGGGGCCTCGTCCGCGGCGTTACGCTGGACGGCGGCGAGCGGCTCGATTGCGACGCCGTCGTCGTCGGAATCGGCGTCGAGCCTGCCGACGAGCTCGCCCGCGAGGCGGGGCTCGACGTCGACAACGGCATTCTCGTCGACCGCCGCTCGGCCACGTCCTGCCCCTTCGTCTATGCGGCCGGCGACGTCGCCAACCAGCCCGGCTTCTTCGGCGGCCGCGCCCGCCTGGAGACCTTCCACAACGCCGCCGCCCAGGCCGAGGCCGCCGCCGCGGCCATGCTCGGCGAGGATGTCGACGCGTGCCAGCCCTGCAGCTTCTGGTCGGACCAATATGATTTCAACATCCAGTCGGCGGGCCGGGTTCGCGACGAATGCCGCGCGGTCGTCCGCGGCAGCGTCTCCGACGGCGATTTCACCCTCTTCTATCTCGCCGACGACCTATTGGAGGGCGTCGTCACCGTGAACCGCCCGGCCGACATGGCCGTCGCCAAGCGGATGATCCCCGCGCGCAGGGCCTTCGATCCCGCCGCCCTCGCCGACTCCTCGGTGCCGCTCAGGTCGCTCCTCGCCAAGCCGGCGTCTTCCTGACCCGGGGGCCTTAGTCCGTGCCGCCCCGCTCGAACGGAGGCGCCATAGGATAGCCGCGTCCCTCATAGTCGAAGCCGCCGAGCTCGAGCAGCGTCAGTGAATGGTCCTGCGGCGAGGCATAATAGGCCCTGATCTCCCGGATCAGCCCGCTCTCGCGGTCGAAGATATACCATTCGTCGCCGCGCAGCACCTGCCCCAGCTTGGTCTTGAAGTGGGTCCACTCGATCACCGCGCGCCCGGTCGCCGGATCCGCGATCACCTGGTCCACCGTCCAGATCGATCCCAGCCGCTCCACCGCGTCGACCCATTTGCGCGCGATTGTGTCGGCGCCGCGGAACGGCCCCTCATACATTCCCGGCGGGAAATAATGCGTCCCTTCTGGTACGAAGCAGCGCAGCATCTTCTCGACGTCCGCTTCGTTGCAGCCGTCGAAATAGGTCCTGATCAATTGCTCCATATGGTCGGTGGTCAGTTCCATGGCGGCTCCTCGGTCCAGCGACCGGCCTATCATCCGGCTGGTGCGGGCTCAATGGCGGCAAGGGACCCCGCTCGCCGGCTTTTTGGGCCATTGCAAAGGGGTTGCGAGATGCCGCTTCGCCTCCCCGTTGCGGTCGTGGCTCCCGATCGCGACGCGGTCCCTGAGGACGGGATGGCGGAGCAGGACTGTAGCACTTCTCGCAAACCGACGTCGTGATTCAGTCTCGAAGAAAAGGAATGACGACGTCGAGGAAGCGACTGCGCTTTTCGATCTGCGTCCAATGTCCACACTCTCCGAAAACATGAAGTTCCGACCGCTTCAACAGTGCCAAATATCTATAGGCAACGTCGACGGGGATAATCTCGTCTTCACGGCCATGGACGATCAACGCCCGGTGCTGAATCGCGCCTATTTGGTCTTCGCGGGTCGCCAGGCGGCTGATACTGGCTTGGCGAGGCTCCGGAAAGAGTCGGGAATAGACCTCAAAGGCGCCAGGACTGATGCTGGCATTGTGCCGTGATTCGACGATCGCGTCGGTCACGAGCGCAGAATTGTACGCGAACGTTTCGATCAGCTTACGCATGTTCTCAAGCGATGGCTGATACCCCCACACGGCCTCAAGCCCGGCGGTGATGTGGAACTCGAGGCCTGCCGCACCCATCAGCACGAACCGGTCAACCCGCTCGGGATGACGAGCTGCCGTCGCGACACTCAACGCGCCACCGAAGGAGTTGCCGATGAAGGAGGCCTTGTCGACCCCGATCGCATCGAGAAAATCGATGATCTGGCCGACCCAGACGTCGAGGGTGAAATCAGTGAGGGAGTCGGGCGTTTCGGTGTAGCCGAACCCGACCATGTCGGGCGCATAGACATGGAAATGCTCGGCGAGCGGGGGGATGATCTGACTCCAGTTGGCGAAAGCCGTCACTCCAGGCCCTGATCCGTGAATAAGGACCAGCGGCGGACCGGAGCCAGCCTCGTGGTAGTTAGTGTCAATATGGCCGGCGACGATTCTCTTGCCAATTTCTGGGTTAGTCATTTCCGTCCTCGTTCCTCAAAGCAGCATCCTACTTATTCGGGCATCTCTCCGATAGAGACATCATGAGCCCTTCCTCTCAGTCCCGGTGAACGGGAGCTTGCCATAGAGGGTAGTTAAACCACTGAATTCGAGCGGAAATTGTTTCGGCTTAGCGACACGCCCCCACATTTTACCCACAGGATGCGCGAGATTTCCTGAGCAGCAGAGAGACGCCATGTCCGTTTGGCGCCCTCATAGCGGCCATAAAGTCAGGCGAGGACACGCCTGAAAGCTGCCGTTCCAAAGTTTCGTCTGATTGAGGAAAATAAGCCTTCAATCGCAATAGGTCGAAAAATTTTCTTCGCGATGCGTCTTGGTCGCTGAAGTGAGGCGCATGAAATCCTCGTTAAGTTCGGCTTTGCCGTATCGTGACCGTGCACGAATTAAGTTGCTCCTTCATTATGACTTTCGGATGAGCACCACCCCAGCAATCACAAGCGCGCCGCCAGCCAGAAGCCAGGATTGATCGACAAGCAACGCGCTAGCTATGATCAATGCGGCAGCTAGAGGGCCTTTCAAGGACTGACGCTCATTGCGAAGTCCAGCGAGCTGCTCGATACTGAGCGGATCGAGCTGAACCGGCACATATCCTGACTTTGCGATCGAGTTCGCAGTGGCAAGTATGTCGGGCAAGGACGCCGACAACCCCAGCAGCTGACCGCGAAGTCTCTTCAAACCCGACCGAGCGCTGCCGAGCGAGAACCGCTCGGCGAGAAGCTCCGTCATGATCGGCCGGGTCTCTTCGGCGATGTTGTAGTCCGGTGCCAGCGATCGGACGAAGCCCTCTGCAGTCAACAAGGTACGCAGAAGAATGGCCAGATCAGGTGGCAGAACCAGTCGATAATCCCGCAACAGATCGAAAACGCGGGAAAAAATCTGCGAGAACTCGATGCCAGATAGCACGGTCCCCCTGAACTCTCCAATCAACTGATCCAGATCCACCGCGAGCGCATCGCGATCCACCTTCGGCTCCCCCGCCCATGCGAGCAGGACATCCGCGACATCGCTGGTTTCCTCACCAGCAATCGCAAGCACGAGGCGGACGATCTCGTCGCGCCTGGCCTTGGTGAGCGTCCCGACCGATCCGAAGTCGATGAAGCCGACATCCTGCTCGCCGATCAGGAAAACATTGCCGGGATGAGGGTCGCCGTGGAATTCGCCGTTCAGAATGATCATGCGCAGGACTGCGTTGGCATAGCGCTTGGCGAACGCCGCCACCTCCGGATCGCCCGATGAGGCGCCCAGCGAAGACGCGGGCCTGCCGTACAGGCGTTCCTGAACGTTCACCCGCAGCCCGGTCAGTTCCCAATGGATGGCCGGGGTCCTGACGCCGATGGTTTCGAGATATGCGCCGATCCGCTCGCAGGCTCGGGATTCCGCAGCGAGGTCCATCTCCCAGGCAAGATTGCGGCCGAAGGTCCGCAGAAACTCGACTGGCCGGTAGCGCGCGATGTCCGGCGACCGTGCTTCCACGATCCCGGCAAGGCGTATAAGGAGGCGCACATCGGCTTCCATCCGCGCGGCGGTGCCCGGGCGGCGAACCTTCACGATGACCTCGCTACCGTCTCGCAGCTTGGCGGAATAGGTCTGTGCAATCGAGGCGGACGCCAAAGGCTGTTCGTCGAACTGCGCAAAGTCGTTCCGCCAGTCCTCACCCCAGCTTGAAGCAAGTACGGGCTCGATATCTGCGAAGGGCACTGGCGACACCTGATCGTGCAGGGTTGAGAATGCCGTGATCCAGTGTTCGGTAAACAGATCGCTTCGGGTGGCGAGGAGCTGCCCCAGTTTTATGCCGACTGGCCCGATGTCACGGAGGAACGCCACAACTGCGGCCGGACGAAATTCGCGAGGATCGATGACATTGTTCGAAGAGGGAATAAACCCGAGGGCTCCGGCGAGATTCTTCGCGCCGTGCCTCATTAGGATTTGGCCGATCTCCGCGGCGCGAGCGATGCTGCCGATAGGCTTTTCCGGGGGCGAAGCCATGTTTTTACTCAGCCTCGGCCCGGAGTTGGTCCAGATTTTCCGATACCCTTGCAAGAATCTGCTGCAACGTTCGCTTCTCGTCGGCGGCAATGTCGCGCCAAAGCAGACCATGAAGCCTATCCGCGGAGCTTCTCAGTTCGGGCAGTAGATCGTCAAGCTGCTCCGTGAGGATGAGCTGCCACGCTCGCCGATCCGTCTCAGCTCGAAGCCTTTTCATCAGCCCGCGTGCGCAAAGACCTGCAACCGCCTGGCCGATGGTCGCCGATTCCAGTTCCAGTTTCTTGGCGATTTCAGCCTGCGTAAGGGCAGGATCGCGAAGAAGTTGTCCGATGATCCTCCACTGTGTCTGATTGAGACCGATCCTGGCGACCCTCGCATCGTACACTCTGCGCGCGCCGCGACTGATCTCGTCCATAAGATAGAGAATGCGGTCATCATCGGTGATGACCTTCTGCCGACGCTGAGACCGTGACATGGTATCTGGTTTTTCATCCATAGCGCTGTGTAGCCGGATAGCCTCGGATGCCCAAATGCAAACTGCTAAATGCCTTTACTATCTGGCTCACGGCTCATAGGGCGCGGGACGCGTTCACCTTTTACTGAGGCTGCCGGAAGAGTCAGATGACCGATAACTCCAACCAACCGGAGCAGGAGGGCACAACCCCAACGAAACCGCAATCGCGGCGTGGCTTGCGCATCGTGCTAATCATCGTTGGTCTTGCCGTGCTGCTTGGCGGGATCTGGTGGTACTACCGGCACGTAACCTACGGACAGTACATGCAGTCGACCGATAACGCCTATGTCGCTGCCGACAGCGTCGTTATCTCTTCCAAGGTAGCGGGATACGTCGAAGAGGTCTTCGTGGGGGAGAACGAGCAGGTTGCTCGCGGCGGAGCCCTCGTACAACTGGATCTGCGGGATTATCAGGCGCAAGCGCAACAGGCGCGCGCGCAGATCGCTGCGACCCTGGCCGGTGCCGACACAATCCGTTCTCAGGTAGCCGAACAGGATGCAGCCATTCGCCAGGCGCGGGCCCAACTCGCCGCCGCGAGCGCGGCACTGGACCTCGCGAACGACCAGGTGGCGCGATATCGGCCCCTTGCCGCGACAGGAGCCGAACCGCGGGAAAAGCTAGACCAGTATGAGGCGCAGGCGCGGCAGGCGCGGGCCGAATTCGCCGCTGCGCAGGCGGCGGTGGCTGCCGCGACCGCTCGCCGGGGGACCCTGTTCGAGCAGATCAGCCAGACCCAGGCGCAGGCGGACGCTGCTCGCGCTCAGCTGGAAACAGCCGACCTTACGGTTGAATCGACCTTGCTGCGCGCCAGCAAGGCCGGCCGCGTCGGCGATCTCTCGGTCAGGGTGGGCCAGTTCGTGCAGCCGGGTCAACGTTTGATGACGGTGGTTCCGGTGAGCGCGATCTACGTGATCGCGAACTTCAAAGAAACGCAGGTCGGCCTCATCCGGGCCGGCCAGAGCGTCAGGCTCGAAGTTGACGCCCTGCCAGACCTTGAGATCGCGGGACGAGTGGACAGCATATCGCCGGGAACGGGCGCGGAATTTTCCATCCTCCCCCCCGAAAATGCCACCGGCAACTTTACCAAGATCGTTCAACGGATACCCGTCCGCATCGCTATCGATGCTCCCCCTGAAGTGCGGCGTCTGCTCGTTCCCGGCATGTCGGTAGTGGCTACGGTCGACACTCGGAATGCTGCCGGCGAATTGGAAGAGATCTCGAGTCGGACTCAATGACCGAGATACTGGCAGCGCAGGACACTTCGATCGGGCCGGCCGGGAGCCGAAAGAACGCAGACGTTACTGCCTGGGTCGCTGTGGCCGCGGGCGCGCTTGGCGCCATGCTCGCGACGCTGGACATATCAATCGTCAATTCCGCACTCCCCGTCATTCAGGGCGAGATCGGTGCCACAGGCGCCGAAGGCACCTGGATTGCTACGTCATTTCTCGTTGCTGAGATTGTCGTCATTCCGCTGAGCGCTTGGCTGGAACGGCTGTTCGGTCTGCGAACCCTCCTCATCATCGCGGTCAGCGCGTTCACCGCCTTTTCGGTGCTGTGCGGGATTGCAACCGACCTTACGACAATGATCATCGGCCGCACGGGTCAGGGCTTCACGGGCGGCGTGCTCATTCCGACGGCAATGACCATCGTGGCCAAAAGGCTGCCGCCACATCAGCAGCCCATCGGAATGGCCCTGTTCGGCATGACAGTGATCCTCGGCCCCGTGATGGGGCCTTTGATCGGGGGTTGGCTGACCGAGAATCTGAGCTGGCACTATGCCTTCTTTGTCAATGTGCCGGTCTGCGGCCTGCTGCTGCTCCTGCTGTTCGTTGGCTTGCCCCACGAAAAGCCAAAGTGGGATTATCTCACTGACGCGGATTGGGCGGGCATTGTCGGGCTCATCTTTGGGCTGGGCGGACTTACGGTCGTCCTTGAGGAGGGCCACCGCGAGGAATGGTTTGAATCCTCTCTCATTCGCTGGCTCACAATCATCACAGTCGTCGGATTTGCCTCGCTGATCTACGGACAGGTGAAGGCACGCAAGCCAGTCTTGAAGTTGCAGCTCTTGTTCAATCGACAGTTCGCCAGCGTCGCGATCATGGCGCTCGCCCTGGGTATGGTGATGTATGGTTCGACCTACGTCATCCCGCAGTTCCTCGCGATCATTTCTGATTATAACGCGCTTCAGACCGGGCTGGTGATCTTCTGGATGGGCGTCCCGGCCTTCCTGTTGATGCCTGTGCTTCCCTTGATGATCCGGAAGATCGACATTCGCATCGCCGTCGGCGCCGGCATGTTGCTGATGGCGGTCAGCTGCTTTGTCAGCACCAGCCTTACAGCAGAATCCGGTGGTGCCGTTTTTACCGAGAGCCAGCTCTTGCGCGGTGTCGGCATGATCCTTGCGATGATGTTCCTGAATCAGGCAACGGTGGCTTCGGTGGCCAAGGAAGACGCGGGCGATGCCTCGGGCATTTTCAACGCGGCCCGCAATCTTGGCGGATCATTCGCCCTCTCGGCCCTCGCTTCGTTCCAGGACCAGCGGATCTGGCATCATAGCCGGCGGATGGAAGAGACCCTGAATGCGAACAGCGTTTCGCTACAGGACTATCTCGAAGGGCTGGCGCGAAACTTCGGCGGCATGGAGGGGGCGATGGCCGTCCTGAGCCGCACCCTCCAACGCGAGGCGTTCATAATGACCTACAATGACGTGTTCCTGGTTATGGGGATTCTGACCCTCGCGACGGTTCCGCTGGTCCTCTTCCTGAGGCCGCTTCCAAAAAATGTCTCCCTTTCGATGCACTGAGCCCTACACGATGCGCCACTTGCTACCTCCGCTTGTCACTATCGCCTTGCTAGCTGGATGCACGGCAGGGCCCGATTATGCAGGCCCCCCGGAAGTTGTGTCAGCAGACACGGGCACTCGCTTTGTGCGCGCTGGCAGTGATGTGAGCGCATCTGATCCGGTTGTCGCTCAATGGTGGCTGCTGCTCGGCGATCCCGAGTTGACGCGGCTGGTGGAGGCTGCGCTGTCCGGCAACCCCTCGCTCGCCGCAGCGCAGGCGCGCATTGCCCAGGCACGGGCATCCATCAGGCAAGACCGTGCGGGTCGAATGCCATCGCTTGGGGCACAGGCCACCACCGTGCAGGGCCGGCTTCCTGGTCTCGACCTTCAAGGCGGGGCGCCCCCCCCGTCAGAGCAGACCAATTCCGACGCAGAAACCGATGACTCGTTCAGCTTTTACAATGTGGGCCTTAACGCCAACTGGGAACTGGAGTTTGCCGGTGGCTCGCGCAGGCGCATTGAGGCCAGCAATGCCCAAGCTGCTGCAACGGTGGCCAATGCAGAGGACGCAAAGGTCCAGTTGACTGCCCAAGTGGCCAGCACCTACGTCAATTTGCGGGAGGCCCAATTCCGCGCAGAGCAATTTGAGGCGCAGATTTCGTTGCAGGAAGAGATCCTGGCGCTGACATACCAACGCTATCAGCGCGGTGCATTGCCGCTTTTCCCGGTAGGCACCGCGAATGCCGAACTGGGGATGCTCAAATCACAACTTGCCGAAGCTGAAGCGGATATCGCAGTCCTGTCTGATGCACTCGCTATACTGACCGGACAAGTGCCGGGATCAGTTGATGCAGCGCTCACGACTGCGCATTCCATTCCCATGCCGCCAGAGCAGGTCGCGATCGGCGATCCGGCAAGCCTGGTGGCGCGTCGGCCTGACATAAGGGCGGCCGAACGGTCTCTTGCCGCGTCGACGGCGCGGATCGGGGTGGCCGAGGCGGCGCGGTTCCCGAAATTGTCCTTCACAGGGATCCTGGGCCTCGGCGGATCCTCGTTGGACGACATTGTCGATGTCGGCGAATTCTCCGCACTTGCGATCCCGCGCCTCCAGTGGAATTTTCTGGATTTCGGCAGGGTAGACGCTGCGATCGACCAAGCCGGGGCGGCGCGCAACGAAGCAGTCGCCAATTACCAGCAGACGGTGCTTCTGGCACTGCAAGACGCCGAACGTGCCTTGGCTCGCTTCGGCCAGCAGCGTGTTGCGCTCGCTGCCAGTATGCAAATCAAGAAGCAGGCTGACGGCGCGGCGGACCTGAACCGCCAACGTTTTGCCGCAGGAGCGATCTCGAAGGCTGACCTCAACCGGGCCCTGCGAGAACAGCAGCAGGCCTCAGCAGACCTCGTCCGGGCAAAAGGCGCCCTTACGCTGGCGTGGATTGCGCTGCAGAAGTCGCTGGGCCTTGGGTGGCAAGAGCTTGTTCGAGATCAATAGTCCCGCCGCGCTGATCAATTGATCCGGTTGACGAGAAGTAGGCGCCCCTGCCGCTGGCGACCAACTTGCCGTCGGGCTCGAGAACCCGGGTTTCCGCCACCGAAATCTGTCGCCCGATCTTCACGATCTGTCCGTGAGCAGTGAGAGGTCCTGAGGTTGCAGGACGGTGGTAATCGACATGCAGATCGGCCGTCGCTCTCGCCGCGACGCCCCCGGCAAGCAGAGTATAAAGCCCGGTGAGGTCGACCAGTGAAGCCAGGACCCCTCCATGCGCCGACCCAATCATAGGGTTCGACACGATCTCTTCGCGCCATGGCATGGTGATCGCGATTCCCTGGTCGGAGCATGTCGCAATCTCAAGCCCAAGCCATCGGTGAAACGGCGCGATATGCAGCATTTCCTGCAAGCGCTCTCGATCGATCATAGCTCCCTCGTCCCCTGTGGCTGAGCCGTATCGCGAGAGTGATGGCGCCCTAGGAAATCGACGATAGCGGCGGAGAAGACATCGTTCGCATCGCCCACGACCATGTGCGTGGCATCGGCAATATCGGTGTATTCTGCATGGGGGACGAGTTGTCGCAGATGCAAAACGGCCTCTTCGGAAACAAGATCGCTAGAGCCGCCTCGGATGAGGTGAAGCGGAAGCGTGAGATTCGCCGCAGCTTGGCTCAGCATTGCCGATTGACGTTCTTGGCTCTCTGGGTCGCCTTGTCTGGCTGACATTATATTACGGATAAACACCGGGTCCCAGTGCCAATAGAAGCGCCCATCCGACTTCTGCCGCAGATAGTTTTTCAGACCATCGCTCGCGCCCCGCTTGGGACGATGCGGCATGTAGCGAGCGATCACGTCGGCCGCCTCCTCTGGTGAGGCGAAGCCGCTATCGACATGCTCTTCCATGAAACCAACCACGCGCATCACACCGCTGGGCTCCATGCGCGGGGCAATGTCGACCAATGTGAGTGAAGCAAAGCTACCTGGAGCAAGCTCCCCTGCGGCAATCAGTCCAGCGAGCCCGCCCAGTGAAGCGCCGACCAGCGCTGGCTTCTGGTCCAGGCGCGACGCTGCAGCGACCAGATCCGCCGCGAAGTCGCGCATTTCATAAGCTCCGCATGGCGACCAATCGCTGTCTCCGTGACCGCGCATGTCGAAGGCGATTGCGCGAAAGCCGGCTTGAGCCAGCTCGCTGACCACCCTTCTCCACGCGCGCCGTGTCTGCCCGCCGCCGTGCGCAAGAAGGACGGGTTTAGCGTAGGCATCCCCCTCAGCCTCGGCTGTAAGAGAAATCGCGCCTGCGCCCTCAATCGTAAAGGTTTCTCTCGCCATCTCTGGATGGTAGGAAAGGCGCGCTAAATAGTAAACCGATTTAGTTTGTGGCTCTCGGCTCCGTGTTGGCTGTCCTGCAGGGGCGTCTCAACGACGGCAAAAGTCTATGCCAAGAGGGGTTTCTCCAAACCATTCTCTAATGCACCGGCTTGCGATTCGGTCAGCAGTCGCTGTCCGCTTAATCCGCTCAAAGATATAAAAGCTGCCTTTCCGCTTCCGGCCCAACTTCCGCCGTTCAATGAGGCGGTTGAGCTGCCAGTTTTCGAACATTAGTCGGCCGATCGCACCCTTGTGCCGGTTTGGCGCAAATTCGGGATTCTGGGGGTATCGGTGGGGGTATTTTCCAAGAGTTGGGCGGAAAAAGTGATCAATGTCAGAACGTTATATGTTTGCTATATGTCCCTCCTCCGCTACCAT
>CAZPHD010000029.1:0-39976 GCA_964586225.1 uncultured Fimbriimonadaceae bacterium | reverse complement strand
CTCCTTTCAGTCGTGATCGAGCTGGTAGCCCTTCTGCTCGCTGAGTCCTCACGGATTTGCATCCGTCCTTGCCCGGCCGACGCCGGCGTGTTTTCGGCGCTGTTGGCGGAAGTCGATGCGACTCCAGACCGCGTGTGGAATCTGCAAGAGGCCGCCGACCAGGCGGGGTACAGCCCCTTCCACTTCTCGAGGACCTTTAAGCAGCAGATTGGCTGTGGTTTCCATGAGTACGTGGATCGGCTGCGAACGGAGACGGCCGTGATGTGCCTCCTTGAAGGGGGGGCGCTGAGCGACGCGGTCGCGCGAGCCGGATTCTCCACGGCGCGGTCGCTTCGTGAGTCGCTAAAGGACTATCTGGGCCTCTTGCCTGGCGATCTAAGGTCGCTCGACTGAAACGGGCGGCATCAAGCCGAACGCGTTCGAAGTCAAGCCCAGGAGACCGGGTCGATGCGCAACTGCTTCGCGCGGATGATACAGCGGAATCCACGGGGCATCCTTGAGCGCAATGGATTCCGCTTCCGCGTAGCGCTGCAGGCGAGCCTCTCCGGGCGGCATCGAGTCGGCCTCGCGGCAAAGCCGATCGAACTCGGCGTTGGACCAACTTGCTCGGTTTTGACCATAGCTGCTGAGCACTACCGAAAGAAAGTTCTCAGGATCGAGATAGTCGGCGTACCAACTCCCGAAGAAGAGTCCGAGTTCCTTGCGGGTCGCTCGCTGGATCAGCACGGAGGACTCGACGAGCCGCATCTGAACGTCGACGCCGAGGTTCTCACGGAGCATCGAAACGACGAGCTCGGCTGAGCGGCGCCGGTCCCCTAGCGAATCGGAAACCCACAAATCAAGCGGGGGAAGCTTGTCCTCCCAACCCGCCTCACGGAGAAGCGAGCGGGCACGAACGGGGTCATATCTGAGCGAAGGCTTGGGGGAGTTTGCCTGGGGCACCACCGGCGGCACGATGCCTTGAGCGACGACTCCGAGCTCGCCTAGCACGTCCGACACGACGCGCTCGCGGTCGACGGCGTGATTGAAAGCCTGCCGTACTCGGACGTCTTTGAAGGGCTCGTACACGCTTCCGTTCATGCCGATGTAGAACGTCGCCGGGCGGTCGACGAGCTTGACGTTTTCCCGATCGCGCTCGGCCGAATAGTCCTGCTGCGTGAGACCGGCCCAGTCGAGGCGGCCGGTCTTGAATAGGGTCATGCGGGTCGAAGGATCCTTCACAACACGGTAGGTCAGGTTGGCGACCTTGGGCCTGGCGGTGTGATGATCGTCAAATCGGGTCAGCGCGATTTCGGCCTCAGGCGTGTAGGAGACGACGCGATAGGGCCCGGTGCCAATCATGGCCTTGACGTCGCGGATCGGAGGCGTGCCTGAGGGGAGAATCGCGGCGGTCGGATAGGTGAGCTTTCCGAGGAACGCGGCGTTTGGAGCTTTGAGGCGTACGCGCAGCACTTGGTCTCTAACGACTTCGACCCCGGACAGGACGTCGGTCTTGCCGGCACGCAGATCAGCCATGCCTTCGATGTCGCCCAGGTAGTTTTCGACCACGGGCGACGCGACCGCCTTGCTCGCGGCCCGTTGCCAACTATTGATGACGTCGGTGGCGTGGACGGGTTCACCGTTGTGGAACTTTGCGTCTCGCAAGACGAAGGTGTACGTGCGGCCGTCGTCGCTGATGGTCCAAGATTCGGCGAGCAGCGGTGTGATCTGGTTATCTTCTGACCAGCCAACCAGCCCCTCGAAGACGTGGAGCAGAAGGTCGTTCGTGATGGAATCTTGCGAGACGGCGGGATCCAAGGTGGCCGGATTGATGCCCAAGGAGGCGACAAGCGTATTCGGATCGACTTGGAACTCATCGCTGCGGAAGTCGCGCTTAGCGCAACCGGCGAGGAAGAGAAGAAGGGCAAGGCACACCCACCGCATGGCTCATTGTAGATGGTTAGCGCGAAAGAAACCGACGCATGGCGTCGAGGGTGGTCTCGCTCACGTGGTGCTCAATCCCCTCCGCATCCAACTCGGCGTGCGTTTCGGGGACCCCGATGGCCAAGAGGAAAGACACGATGATTTCATGGCGTTCCAAGCTTGCGCGGGCGAGTTCTCGACCTCGGTCCGTCAAGAGCACCCGGCGCCGAGGTTCAACCTCAACCAGACCGTCGCGTTGGAGCCTCTCCAACGTCTTCGTGACCGTGGGCTGAGCAACGGCAAGCGCCTCAACCAAGTCCACCGTGCGAACCCCGTCCGATGCTTGACCTTCGAGCCGATAGATCAGCTCGACGTAGTCCTCGGCCATCTCGTTCCGGTGGTCTTCCCGGGTTCGGGCAAAGGTGTTGGGTCTCCCACTCACCGACCCAGTTTACTTTGGACCCAACCACCATCTTTATAGCCTGTGCTATGATAGGGCCATGACGTTGGCGCAAGCAAGCGGAACGGAGTTTCGGGTGGTCGGCCTGACGGCCGAAGGGAGCGAGCGGCTGAGGTTGCTTGACCTTGGCTTCGTGCCGGGTACGCCTATCCAGCGATTGCGAACAGGGCCCTTGGGCGATCCGGTCGCCTATCTCGTGCGCGGCGCCGTGATTGCCCTGCGGTTGGAGCAAGCCGAGTCCATCGAAGTGGAGGTGGCAGCATGAGCCAACCCTGCGAGACCTGCGGCCTCAAGCCTGATTTTCAGAAGTTTGGCGTCGACGCCGGAGACAGCGATGCGGTCGTCGCATTGGCGGGCAACCCCAACACGGGCAAGACCACGCTTTTTAATGCGCTCACTGGGCTACGTATGCATGTTGGCAATTGGCCAGGCAAGACGGTCGTGCAGGCGACCGGTGGCTTCAAGCTGCGTGGGCGGAAGTACAAGCTGGTGGACCTCCCTGGAACCTATTCGCTGCTGTCAAACAGCCCCGACGAAGAGGTGGCGCGCGACTTTCTGCTGTTCGGCGAACCCGATACAACCGTCGTCGTGTGCGACGCAACGTCTCTTGAGAGAAACCTTGCCCTGGTCCTCCAGGTCCTCGAGATCACCCCACGGGTGGTCGTGGCGCTGAACCTGATGGATGAAGCGAAAAAGCGTGGTATCGAGCTCGGTGATCGGGCCCTGGCAAGGGACCTGGGCGTGCCGGTCATTCCGATGTCGGCCCGGATCGGGATGGGGGTGGCCCAACTCCTAGACGCGATTGAGGGTGTGTCCCAAGGCAAAGAAGGCCGAACGACTCCGCGAGAGGTGGACTACGGTCCCGAGGTCGAGCGTGCCTTGAAGCCCATCACAGAGCGACTGAAGAAGGACTTCCCAAATTTGCACAACGTGCGCTGGGTGGCGATGCGCTTGCTTGAAGGCGATCCGAGTGTGCTGCACGAACTCCAGGCGGGCACCCTCGGCATGACCACGCACACGGTGAGGGCAGCGATATGAACGATCTGTTGGCTCTGGCCGAGCAACAGCGCAATGGCCTAGCCCGGCCCCTTCGCGATCAGGTTGCGGAGACGATCTATGGCGAAGCGACGGCGATGTCCGATCGTGCTTTGCGAAATCGAGGCCGTGCGCTCGCTCTAACCCAGCGCCTGGATGATGTTTTCACGAGCCGAATCTGGGGTTTCCCGGCGATGGCCCTGTTGTTCGCGTCGGTCTTTTGGTTGACGATCGCGGGCGCCAACGTTCCTTCGGCCATGCTGGGCGAGCTTCTGATCGGCAAAGGGCATCCAATGTTGCGCGATGCGATGGTGGGCTTGGGTTCACCTTGGTGGCTGACCGGGCTTCTCGTTGACGGAATGTATCTCGCCACGGCTTGGGTCATCAGCGTGATGCTGCCGCCGATGGCGATCTTCTTCCCGCTCTTCACGCTGCTCGAGGACTTCGGCTATCTGCCGAGGGTGGCCTTCAACCTCGATCGGGCATTTAAGTGGTCGGGCGGGCACGGCAAACAGGCCCTGTCGATGATGATGGGATTTGGATGTAACGCGGCCGGAGTCATCTCGACTCGGATTATCGATAGCCCGCGAGAGCGCCTGATCGCCATCATCACCAACAACTTCTCGATCTGCAACGGTCGCTGGCCGACGTTGATTCTCATCAGCTCAATCTTTATCGCCACCCTCGCGCCAACAGGCACGCAGAGCATCGTCGCGGCATTGACCGTGGGCGGTGTGGCGGTGCTCGGCATTCTGACTACGATCCTGGTCTCGAAGCTTCTCAGCGGGACGCTCCTGAAGGGCGAGGCCTCGTCTTTCACGCTGGAACTGCCGCCCTACCGGCCCCCGAGGATCATGCAGACGATCGCAACGTCCATGATCGACCGAACGCTCAAGGTTCTTTGGCGCGCGATCGTGATGGCGGCCCCCGCGGGGTTGGTGATCTGGACGATTAGCAACGTGAGCGTGAGCGGTCAAACGGTGGCGTATTGGATGGTCAACGGGCTCGATCCTATTGGGCTCTTCGTCGGGCTGAACGGCGTCATTCTCGTGGCGTATATCGTTGCGATTCCCGCGAACGAGATCGTCGTCCCGGCGATTCTCATGCTGACCTTGAATGTTGCGAAGTCAAGTCTGGCCCAGCAGGGAGTGATGCTGGAGCTTGATGATCAGCAGGTCAAGGACGTCCTCGTATCGCACGGCGGCTGGACGATGCTGACCGCCGTTAATCTCCTCTTATTCAGCCTGCTCCACAATCCTTGTAGCACCACCATCCTGACCATTTACAAGGAAACGCGCAGCTTGAAATGGACAGCGGTTGCGACCCTGCTACCGCTGGGATTGGCGTTCGCCGTCTGTATGCTGGTCGCGGTCGTTTGGAGAAGTTTCGGTTAAGGTGTAGACAAGCGTATACGTCATCGGCTAGAATGAGCCATTATGACCACGATAGACCTGATTCTGACCTTGACTCGACAAGCCCACGAGGGCGTTTTCCACCAGGCGCGCAAGGTGCCCGCCGACAAGTTGGAGTGGCGTCCGCTTGACTCGGGCCGCTCGGTTCTCGACATCGCGGCTGAGTGCGCGCTAAGTCCGACATGGGGATCGGAGATTGCCGAAATGGGCGGCTTCGAGATGACCGAGGAGATCATGGCCGAGTTCAACGCCGCTAAGGCCGCGCTGACGACGCTAGACGCGTGCGAACAAGCTGGCAACGAGAACCTCGCCAAGTTTGAGGCGTTTGTTCGCGCCTTGCCGGCGGAGCGCCTCGATGAGATCATCCAGATGCCGTTTGGACGCACGAAGGAGTGGCCGCTCGCCGATGTGCTGCTGATCCACCAGTGGAACTGCATCTATCATTCGGGCCAAATCTGCTACATCCAGACGCTGTACGGGGACAACTCGATGGACTAGTTCGAACTGGAATCCTACCGGAGCATCGCAGTGATCGCTCCGGTAGGCTCGGGCCGCAGGAATCCGGCCAGGGCCGCCCATCCGAGAAGCGTCAAGGCGAAGAAGAGGAAAACCGCTACCCGCTGAATCCGAGCCTGTGCCGCCTCGGAAATCGTGATGCCCCAGCGGATGCAGAAATTCCACACGCCAAACGACAAGTGGTAGCTCGAAGCCAAGACCCCCAGCGCGTAGAACACCAAGATCAGGTAGCCGTAGCTCGTGAACTGAGCCTGCATGCTGGCGTAGTTCACCACGGTGTGGTCGCCCTTCAACTTCACCTGCAACGTGGTGGTCACGAAGTGGAAGATGAGGAAGACCATCAGGAACACACCGGTGAGGCGCTGGAGCCAATACATCCGGTTGTGTGACCAGCGATAGCGCGTGCCGACATAGTTCGGCTGCGCCCGGGACGTGATGAACAGCCCATAGATCATATGGAACAGCAGCGGGATGATCACCACGATCACTTCCAGACCCAGCAACAAGTGCCCAGGCAGGCTGTAGAAGAAATCGCCCACCCGGTCATATTGCTCGGCACCCGCGAGGCTGAAACTGTTCAGCGTCAGGTGCTGAACCATGTAGAACCCAACGGGCACGATACCGGTCAGCGAATGGACCTTGTGCCAGAAAAACGACTCACGAGTCAGGGCTAGCGACACGAAGCGTAGATTACCCGCCCTCTTGCCGCGCTAGGCGACCCAGGAGCAGCACCGCGCGCTCGATCGCCACGTCCTTCTCGCCCCAGCGAATCAGACCCGGGGCCTCAACGATCGGTTCTACGCCATTGCCCTCAAGCCGAACACCCTGCGGCGTGACAAAGTCGGTCAGCGGATACTGCAGCATGTAGCCATGAGGCAACGGATTCATCACTGAAACCAAGACGGCTCCGGCCGACTTCGCGCCGATGATCGGCGTGTTCAAGTTTTCCTTGAGGGCGGCGGCCGTGATCTCTGAGGCGCTGCCGCTACCTTGGTTGACCAGCACCGCCAAGTTGCCCTTGTATCGATCCACGCGAGGAGTGCCAGCGCGCAACGGTCGGTCGGCGAACTTCGCGATCGCGGCCAGATCGGTGGGATTGCCGCCCGTCTCCGTGACGTAGCGACTGACCATGCCCTTCTGAATGAAGGTGCCAATGGGGGCTTTCTCCGGGAGCAAGATGCTGAGCAGGTGGATCATGTTGAGCACCTGACCCCCTGGGTTGTTGCGAAGGTCGAGAATCACGTTCTTGGCCTTGGCCGCTTCCTTGAAGAGCTTCTCCACGTTGGACTGGCTGTAGCCCACGTCAAAGGTCCAGATTCGGATGTGCGCCGTTTCTGAGTTCACCCAGGTCAGCGTCTCGGGGCGAACGTTGGAATACTTGCGCCGGGTGACCTTGACCGTCTTAAGCTTATCGTCCCGCTCAAACTTGATCTCGACCGTAGTGTTTTCCTCGCCGCTCACCTGGGTGGGGTTGTCCACCTTCTTGCCGTCGGCTTCAACGATGAGGTCGCCTTCGCGGATGCCCGCCTCGAACGCCGGCGACTCGGGGAATACGTTGATGACGCGAATGCCCTTGCCCGGTTCCGGTTGGATCTGAATGCCGATTCCGACCGCGGTACGCGTGCGGCGGGCCGAGGCCATTTCCGGCGTCGTCATGACGATGTGGCTGATGCCGAACTGGCGCAAGGCCGTGTTCACGGCCAGGGTGAATGCACGCGGGTCTTCGGCTTTGTCCACCGATTCCTGTTGGCTGGTCATGAACTCCTGCCACTTGGCAAAGTCAACCCCAGGCACAAACGCAACGTTCGTGACGATTCGGTTGACCTCCTTGATGACCTCGGCCTTGACTTCGGGGGTCAGCTTGGCGGGCGTTTGAGGAGGCGTCTGAGCGAGCGCGGAGGCCGCCATGACGAAGCCGAGGGCGAGCGTGCCCAAGATGCGTGCGCGGTTCAACATCGTTTACATTGTACGACAGGTTGGCGCGCTCTGATTCCCACGCGCTAGAATAGACGGCGATGAGGTTTTATATTCATCATGGCCTTCAGGCAACTCCTGAGGTCTTCCGGCGGCTGATGTCGCTCATTCCGGTCGAACGATGGGATACGCCCACGCACCCTGACCGATTCACGCCCCGCGAGGTCATCGCGCACATGGCGGATTGGGAAGCCATCCTTCGCGACGAACGCATGAAGCCGGCGGTCGAAACCCCGGGATATACGGTCACGCCCTATGACGAAAGCCTCCGCGCCATCGAGCAGGGCTATTCGATCACAGATGTTGAGGTGCAGCTTGCGCGCTTCGCCGCTGAGCGAGCCCGCACCGTCGTCTTTTTGCAGGGTCTTACCGATGAGCAACAAGCCACAAAGCTCAATCACCCCGAGCGCGGCGCAATGACTGTTGCCGAACACGCAGCGGGAATGTTGGGCCACGACGTGTATCACATCGAGCAATTGATAGCTCTGTTGGGCGACGATTAACATTCGCCGTTCAAATCGCGGATTCGAGACGTCTTAACAAAGACATCTATGGATCCGAACGTCCATCGTAACGTGCTGTCTCAACAAATCTCCGAAGTGGAGCATGCTCTCTTGGATATGGGGAGTCGTGCCGAAGCGATGGTGGCCCGCGCGGTTGACTCCATGGTGCGGGCCGATGCCGACCTTGCGATGGAGGTCATTCGGAGCGATGACGAGATTGATTTGCTGGATCTCGACATCGAAGAGCGGTGCGTTCGTTTGCTCGCCCTACAAAGTCCCATCGCGAGTGATTTGCGCCTCGTTGGCACGGCGCTCAAGATGGTGACCGACCTTGAGCGAGTGGGTGATCTGTCCGTTGACATCGCCAAGGCGGGATTGAAGGTTGAAAAGGAGCTCGGCGACGCCAACTCCGTGGACTTTCCCCGAATCGCGGGTGTGGCGCGGACGATGTTGCGCGACGCGCTTCAGGCATTTGTGAAGCGCGACCTTGATCTCGTAGCCGCCGTGATCGCCCGAGATGACGAGGTCGACGACCTCTACCGGCAGCTTCGAGGCCAAATCCACGACCGGATGCGCAGCACTCCCGACGACGTCGTCGCCGCGAGTTGGCTTCTGCTTGCGTTGCATCACATCGAGCGTATCGCTGACCACGCGGTCAACATCGCCGAGCGCGTGAGCTTCATGGTCACCGGAAAATTCCAGCAGCTCGCGCCCTCCCACGGGCCTGAATCAACGACAGCGTGACTCACAAGTCCGAGATGATCACGCTGCGCTTGCTCGTTTCGAGTTGCATCGTCAGTTGGCTCGGCGGGCTGTCGGGCGGGGAATAGAACCGATACTCAAGCGCTCGTGTCTCGCCCGGCGCAAGCTGTCCGCCCCACATCGTGTCGGTGCCCGGCTCATACACCGCGCGATAGGCCGCCACTTTGGTGCCATTCGCAAACTGAAGGTCGGTCGACGCATACTGCCAACCCCAGGAGACGGGCATACGCAACGTGTTCGTGTACGTCACCGTCATCGCGTAGTGGTCAGCCTTTTTCACAGGGCGCCCGAACGTCGCTCGTAGTCCCTCGATCTCGATCGGAGCATCGGCCTTGCCGCGCGCCGATGGTCCGAAGTTGAATCCGTCGGTGCTAAACGGCGAGGTTGACTTTTTCGCGATCGGGACGATGTCGTACCACCGGGTTGAACCCTCGCTGCCTCGCTCGTAGGCAAACCCCAGGTGGACGAAGGGCGTGCGCTCGGGCGCGCTGAGGATGATCGTCACGTCAATCGATTCGCCGGCCTTGAGCGTCTTGCTTAGCGTGCCTCCGTCCCGGAGCGTGGCCCGGATGTAGCGATAGAGTTTCGCCTGGTCGGCTTCCCACACTCTCACCCGAAGCGTATCGGAGGTTGAGACGCGGATATCACGCTTGACGGGGTTCTTGATGTTGAAGTCAAGCAGGATCAGCTTCTGACCGGCCTCCGCGACGATATTCTCGCCCTGCGCACCAAAGGCGTGGGCGGTCCGAACCGACTGCAGCGTGATCGTCCGCCAATGGATGGGTTCGAGCTTCTCCTTGGTGCCAATGACGACTTGGTCGACGCCCACACGATACGGCTTGCCCAGTTCGGCGTTTGCGGCGAACGGCTTGGCTTGGGCGACGGTTAAGAGAAGCGCGAGCATACGTGCATTATAGGTGGTCGCGGCTTCTGATCCAACGCGTCGGCTGCTGACCACGTAAGATTGAGATATGGAAGGGCTGTGGATATGTAAAGCGTGCGACAACGAAGTCGAGGACTACTTCAAAAAGTGTTGGAAGTGCGGCGCCGATCGAGTCCTGCCACAGCCTCCCCCGATTCCGTGTGGGCGCTGTGCGGCGCCTATGATCTTCATGGGATCAAAGCACTTTCATGAGGGGCCTCGCTATGGAATGATGGGTGACTTTGCGGAACTCCTGGTGAACAAAGAGCCGTTTGACGTCTATGTCTGTCCATCCTGCGGCAAGATCGAGCTCTTCTCCTCAACGATCGGCGTTGAGAACAGACCGAGATTCGGTTCGTAGATGGTAACGTTTGTCGCATGGAATTCAAGTCCCACGCCCGCGATGCGGTCGCTCAGGCGCTCAACATTTTCGAACAGGATCTCGAGGCCCTCCCCGAAGAGGCGTTTACCCAGCAGTTCGGCGGCACCGCCCGCCGGGTTTGCGACATCAGCCACGAAATCGTGCTGATCAACGACAAGATTTGCCAGCTCCTGCGCGGTGAGACGGTCGATTCGTGGCCCGTATCCTGGGTTGTCGCCCCGGAAGGGTTGCAGTCGAAATCGGAGACGCTCGCCGCATTTCGCGAGGGAAGAGATCGGGTCCTTGCCACCATCGACGGCCTGACCGAGGCACAGATGCTTGAGCCGATGCATAGCGAGCGAGGCGAAACCAACCGTTTCAAGCGGTGCGAGTTTATGAACCTGCACGTTTGGTATCACAGCGGCCAGCTGAACTACATTCAGACGCTGCTGGGCGACGGCGGCTGGCATTGGAGCTAACCCAAATGGAGATCAAACCCGCCCTGATTGGTCAGTATCGCGCAGGCCTCGCGATGGTGCGCCAATGCATCGAAGTGTGCCCCGACGAGGCCTGGGTCGCCGCCTTCGAACATCCGCGCACGTTCTGGCGGATCGCCTACCACGGCCTGTTCTATACGCACTTCTACTGCATGCCCGACCACGAGTCGTTTACGCCGTGGGCGAAGCACGTCCCCTCGGCGGTGGTGCTGTGGGACGATGACGAGGACGGCATGCCGCCCGAGGAGACGACGTATTCAAAGGCCGACCTGCTGGAGTATGTGGAGTTTGTCTACGAGCACATCGAGGGTTGGGTGAATGCGTTGGATTTGGCGTCGCCCACATCGGGGTTTCCTTGGTACAAGATCTCCAAACTCGACCACCAACTGGTGAATCTGCGGCACCTCGGGATCCACCTGGGGCAGTTGCAGGAGCGGCTGTATGCGGTGGGGATCGATACGAACTGGGTCGGCAAGCGCTGAACTCCCCCTCGCCCCATGTGGTCGACAGCCTCTCCGAAACTCCCCCTCGCCCCATGTGGGGAGAGGGGGTTGGGGGGTGAGGGGTAGATACAAGCGTGACCAATCACCACCACGGCTCGATCGGCCAATCCACCGCGCGGATGCGGGCGATCTCGGCGTCCACTTCCTCGCGGGTCATCACGCACACCCCCGCGCCGGCAACCCCCGCCGGTTGCCGACTTTGCGCACCACGAACACGGTGTACGTCGGCCACTCCCGCTCGTGGCACATGTCCTGGAGGTAGTAGAGCGGGTTGCCGAGGTTCCGATGCCCCGTGCCGCCGGCTTGGGAAACCAAGTAGGTCAGTCGACCTCATCTCGCTCGCGTTCAACGAGCCCAGCGTTTTGACGCATGGTCTTCAGGCAGTAGTCTCTTGCCCAAATGCCATCCTCGGTTAGCAAAGAGTCATCGAGGGTTTCGAGCCCCTTAAAGAATGCACTATCGGTTTCACCGCCCCAGCCGCTGAAGCCTACCTGCTTCTTTCTAAGAGCCATGACACGATTGACATACTTGGCAAGGCGCTCTGGAGACTCTGAAATCTGGTCGAACCACTTTGAGTAGGCATCTTGTCCGTCCATCCAGTGCCACGCAAGCAGGAACTCGTCTGGGCTTGGATGCTCAAAGACCTTGTCCGACTCCACGACTTCTCGAAGCATTGGAGTTAGCTTCTCGGACAATGCCCGGAATCGATCGGCCGTCGTCCAGTCACCCCGAGATCGAAGTTTCTTGATCAGCTCATGCTCCATGCCGCTGATGTATCCGAGGCACGCTACAGCCTCAGTCCTCTTCAAGACATCTAGCATGAAGTCGACAGTGTCCTCATCTTTGGTGATGCGGACCAGGCATGCCGTTCCAATGAGCCACACAGCGCTCATAGGGTCCCTGACGCCAGCAAGTAGATCATACTCTTCTGAGACTTGGACCTCGCCCCAAGCAACAACGGCCTCAAGGAGAACCTTAGCCTCATCTACTGTCAAAGCGTCCGCGCGGTCAGCTACTGCTTCTGCGAAGATCGTGCGATCTTCGGGTTCTGAGAGGCGCTTGAGCCACAATCGTTCCTGATCGACGTCCGTCAGCGTTTCCCGCATCGCACCCCAGTCCTCATCTTTCAAGGATGCTCGGCCGGAATGAAACCCAAGGTATACGGCCTTCCAATGCTCGGATGCAAAACGCCTCTCCTTGTGCTGCCGCAACGTCCACGCTCTACTCGCACCCGCGAAGTTCTCAACGTCATCGTTCAGGATGGCTAGCGCCTCGGTCGCAAGCATCATCATGGGTTGATCAGGGGGAATCGCCGCCGTTCGTGCCGCTTTGCGCTGCTGCTCCAACTTCTCAGAGTTAGCCATCTCATAGACCAGGCCACCAGGAACCGGTGTCTCTTCTTCTCGCAACACGTTGTAGAGCTTGGGAACGTACTGTCGAAGGAATTCCAGCGCAAGGAAGTCCGCCGGATCGACGTTGCGATACTGATCCACGATCACACCGGGCAGTAGTGATGCAACGGTTCCTACAAATCGCTTCACATGACGAACGGTGGGAAGTCCTGGTAGGAGGACACTTCGAAATACCTCTTGCAACCGGCCTAGTGGCTTCCCCTTCAGGTCGTGAATCTGAAGTGCTTCCAGGTGCCTTTTCAGAATTGCTTCTCGCTGCTGCTTCGTGGAAAGTGGAAGGTCAAACGCCTGCCCAACAATCTTCTCTAAGAAGGCGTCGGCGTCGTTGACCGAATCCTTCAGGGCGTGAATAACTTGGTCCCGATCATAGAGCAGGAGGTATCGAACATTGGGAAAGTCCGCGCATGCCTTGATGATCTGAAAGACCGTCCGAACTTCTTCCTTGTTGAGGCGGTCGATGTCGTCGATCACGACAATGACCTTTTTTTCGAGCTCGACTAGAGCCTGGCTCAGCGTGTCCCGAGCTTCCCTGAGCGTGGGTTGATTCGCTTGGGCTTCGAGTCCCTTCGCAGCAATGTCGATTGCCTTCTTGCTGTCTTTCAGCCCCTTACTTGCCAATCTTGCAAACGGAACCCCAACTGTTCCAACCGCATCAGTCGTTAGGGCAAGTGCATCCAGGGTCAGAGCCGTGTACTTGTAGAATCGAGCTCGTTTCTCCTTGGACCCTTTGGAGTCGTCCGTCGGTAATGCCGCCTTTCCCAGTTCCTTGAAGAACTCTCGGGCAAGAGCTTCCGACGTGCTCACCATCCAGGGTTCGAACGGGATCACTTTGATATCGGGATCAGCGGACTTCACCCGCTGTACCACGAAGTTAGCGACGGTGCTCTTACCCGTGCCCCATCCGCCAGTCAAGCCGACGATTGTCGCTCGACGCTTATTCTGAACCAGAAGAGCAGCCGCCACGAGGGCGGCAAACGGGCCCCTTCCAAGTTCATCTTCGGCTTCGTCGACAACTGGGAGGTCGATCCACAGGCTCATCCCGGACAGTGCTCCTTGGCACTCCAAGTGCTACTGGCAACTGAGGTTGAACATTGGCGATGTGTAGACTGAAACTCGCTACACAATCTCACTTTCCTTTCGCTTCTTCTCGCTCCATGAGCAACTTCGCCGTGAAGCCGCCGCGCATGTTGCCGGCGTCGTCAACGATGATCCAGTCCTCGACCGCGTCTTGCTTCACCTGCACGGATTCGCCGAGTTTCATGCTCTTGATGTAGAGCGGCTCATTGCCGAGGGTGCCGTGAAACACGCCGTTCTCGAATCTCTCCACGTCCACCCACATATGCTCGAACGAGTCATCGTGGGGGAACGCGGTCTTGATCGAGAACTCGAGTTGAGTCGTCGGTTTGGCCAGTTCCTTCTTAAGCTCGGCGATAAACTCGGGCAGAGACTCCCGCGCTGTGGCCTCGGCGGCTGCCATTTCCGGGTCGCCGTCAGGCACGTGGGTCGCCGCGGGTTGGCCGTCTCGGTAGACGGTTTTGCCAGAGTCGCCCTTCGATGACGAGCAGGAGACGCAGAGGACGAGCACGCAGAGGAAGGCAAGGTTGCGGACCATGTTCATAAGGTTCTGCCGTCGACCTCGGAAATCCTGCATGGCGTTTGACTTATGCGACGGCGACGCTCGTAAACGGCAGATCAACCGCCTCTAGCTTGGTCAGGTCGACCTTCTTGCTCGCGTTGTCGATGTCAATGCCGACGATGTTGCCCGCAGAGTCAAAGTCAACCACGATGCCTGGGGCAACTTCGTTCGAGTCGGCTGAGGGTTGGCCAGACAGCTCGATGTAGAGCGAGTCGGTTTCCTTGTAGTAATGCATCTTCATGAGTGTTGCCCCTTATAACGACGATCCGGAAACGCATTGTGCACAGTTTCCCCGTCTTCAAGCGTTACGACCCGCAGATACTTCTCGATCTCAAGAATGAATCCCCAATGCCTGATGCGGCCCGATTCCTCCACCTCTGTAGCCTCTGGCTCCGCCAAGACGGACTCAATCCACTCGTCCTGAATGTAGGGACGCTTACGCCGCACCTGCTCGGTGAAGTAACGCGTCGTCTTCAACCCTAGCTACACCCGCTCGTCTCTCCGCAGGAGTCGCACTTCAGGCAGACCCCATTCCTGACCAGCGTGAACGAACCACACGCCTTACACGGGTCGCCCTCGTAGCCCTTCAGCTTCGCGACGCGCATTTGCTCAGAAAGCTGAGCGGTCGGGTTGGTTCGGGTTGGTGCGGATTGGCTCGGAGTTGCTCGGGTTGGCTCGGGGTGGCTCGGGGTGGCGACCGCGGCGCGGCCTTCCATCTTGCCGACCACAACGTGCCCCTTGTCCCGGGCTTCCACCTGCCACGCGGGCGAGCCCACGTTCGTCGAAGACTGCCCATCAAAAGGGAGGGTTGGATTGTGTGTTGGCTTGTTCGAGTTATCGAAGCCTCGGGAGTCATGTGGCTCCACGGCAAAGCCGGGGGCCGCGCCGTCGATCTCGCCTTCGTCCTCTTCGAAGTCGAACTCCGGATTCTGCGAGGGCTTGCTCACCGCGTCGGCGCGAAGGTCTTCCGGCTTCACCTGCACCAGGTCGTACCGGCCCATGTAGCTCATCGCCAGCTCGCGGAAGATGTAGTCGATGACCGACGTGGACATCTTGATGTTGTCGTGGCCCTGCACCGAACCGTTGGGCTCGAAGCGGGTGAAGGTGAACGCCTCGACGAACTCCTCAAGCGGCACGCCGTATTGCAGGCCGAGCGAGATGGCGATCGCGAAGCAGTTCATGAGCGACCGGAATGCCGCGCCCTCGCGGTGCATGTCGATGAAGATCTCGCCGAGCGAGCCGTCTTCGAACTCACCGGTGCGCAGATACACCTTGTGGCCGCCGACGCGCGCCTTCTGGGTGTAGCCCTTTCGGCGGGCGGGCATGGCGCGTCGCTTACTGATGTAGCGATAGACGAGGCGCTCGGCGGCCGCGGCAATGGCGGCGTGCTGATCGTCAGTGTTGGACACTTCGGACGTGTTGGACTCACCGGAAGCAATGGATGCCTCCAAAATCGCGGCGGCGGCATCGTCGGTCGATGCGTTCAGCGGCTGCGAGAGCTTGGAGCCATCGCGGTACAGCGCGTTCGCCTTCAGGCCGAGCGACCACGACAGCCAGTAGGCATCCTTGATCGCGGCGACGTCGGCTTCGCCGGGGAGGTTGATCGTCTTGCTGATCGCGCCCGACAGGAACGGCTGGGCGGCGGCCATCATGCGGATGTGGCCCTCGGCACTGATGAACCGGCGCCCCTTGCCGCCGCACTTGTTGGCGCAGTCGAACACCGCGAGATGCTCGTTCTGGAGGTGCGGCGCGCCTTCGACGGTCATCGTGCCGCAGACGTATTCGTTGGTAGCGTCGATCTGCTCCTTACTGAAGCCGAGCGAGGCGAGCATATTGAAGGACCAGTCGTTGAGTTGCTCTTCGGTAAAGCCGAGGGTTTCCTTGCAGAACTCTTCGCCGAGTGTGAACTTGTTGAAGACGAAGCCCACTTCGAAGGCGTTCTCGAGGGCCGCGTCGATGGCGTCGAGCTTGTCGTCGGTGAAGCCCTTGGCGGCCAAGGCTTTGCGGGAGATCGGAGTCTCCCCACCCCCCGGCCCCCTCCCCTCGAGACGATCACTCGAGGAGAGGGGGAGGTTCTTGTGGCCGACGGTGTACTTCACGATGTCTTCGATTTGGGTGGCCGAGTAGCCGAGGCGGGTGAGCGCGATCGGCACCGACTGGTTGACGATCTTGAAGTAGCCGCCGCCGGCGAGCTTCTTGAACTTGACCAGCGCGAAATCGGGCTCGACGCCGGTGGTGTCGCAGTCCATGATCAGGCCGATGGTGCCAGTGGGGGCAAGCACGGTCACCTGGGCGTTGCGGAAGCCGTACTTCTCACCGAGTTCGAGGGCGTCGTCCCACGCCTTGCGGGCGGCGGCGAGCATGTCGGTGGGGCACTCGTCGGGGTCAATACCGACAGGCTTGATGCTGAGGGCTTCGTATTCGCGCTCGTTGTAGGCGGCGCGGCGATGGTTGCGGATGACGCGCAGCATGTGGGCGGCGTTCCGGTCGTACTTGGCGAAGGGGCCGTGCTCCTTGGCCATTTCGGCGCTGGCGGCGTAGCTGTCGCCACCCATGATCGCGGTGAGGGCACCGGCGATGGCGCGACCCTGTGGGCTATCGTAGGGGATGCCCATCTGCATGAGGAGCGCGCCGATGTTGGCGTAGCCGAGGCCGAGCGTGCGGAAGTCGTAGCTGAGCTGGGCGATTTCCTTGGACGGGAACTGCGCCATGAGCACGCTGATCTCGAGCACGACGGTCCACAGCCGGATGGCGTGGCGATAGCCGGTGATGTCGAAGTCGCCGGTTTCGGGGTCGTAGAACTTGACCAGATTGATGCTGGCGAGGTTGCACGCGGTGTCGTCGAGGAACATGTACTCGGAGCAGTTGTGGACCACGAGGCCATTGGCGACGAAGTGGCTCGACTCCGGCTCGGTGAGGTCGTAGACGTCTTCGATGCCGCAGGGGTTGAGGCTCTTGACGGCGTCGTACATCGGGTCGGCGTAGGCCGATACGCGCCGATTCAAATCGGCAAGCGCCTGCGCTTTGGGACTCTCGGGGAGGAATCCGACTTCTTGCTCAAACACGAGTCGCGAAGCTCGGCTGATGCGCAGCGAGTGCATCTGGAGGACGGGCGATTCCATTTCGCCGCCCTTGCCGTCGGGCAGCAGAGCGGTGTCTTGGCCGAGCGCGCGACGGTTCTCGTAGACCTTGCTCTTGATGCCAAAGCCCAACAGGAGCAGCTGGACCTGGCCGAGCAGCTCGCGGCTGGTGCTGTCGAGGCTGACGTATTGCGACTTGTCGCCATAGTTGGCGACCGTTCCGTCGGCGGTGAAGAGGGCTTGGAGCACGGCGGCTTGGCTATCGCGGTCGAGCTCGAAGATCGCGTCGGTGAATGCCTTGCCTTCGGACCTGGCATCGAGAACGGCGTAGTGGGTGAGGGCTTCGAGCACGGCGCGCACGGAGGTGCCGACGCGGAGGCTGGTTGTGGTCTCGGTGACCGTGGTGGGTCGGGTCGTGCGACCATCGCCCGCGAGTTCATCTTTGAGCGCGGTCAGGTTCCGCTTCATGCGCTGGATGACCTCGGCTTCGGACTTGCCGAGGGTGATGAAGAGATGATCTTGGCCGCGGCCACGCGTGATGCATCCATCGCCGACGGCGGCCCCCAGAATCTCGGCCAGGGCACGAGAGACGCTAACGGTGCCGAAGCCGGGGCGCTCAAGGACCAACATGTCGTCCATCGTGAGTTCGGCGGCGGGGACGTCGCCGCGGTTGGCCGTCAGCACCTTGTGGTCGGCGGTGAGGCGCAGCCTATAGCCGCTTGCCGTGGTGAGTTCGTAAACCGGCTTGGTTCCGGTCTTGATGACGCGGGTGGCGTGGGCGCGGCGGCCGTAGCCATTGATGATCTCGGGTTGTTCGCCCACGAGGTCCTGAATCCGGCGGTAGCCCTTGGCGGTGGCGACGAGGGTGTCACCGGTGACGCACGGGTTACTGGCGTTGATCCGACCATCTTCGGGGCACGTGTGCCACTCGTTGATCGTGGTGTCGTATTGCAGGCCGGGGTCGGCGCTCGCCCAAGCGGCGTAGCAGATATCTTCCCACAACTCGCGTGCCTTGAGCGTCTTCGCGACGCTGCCGTCGCTTCGCTTGTAGAGCATCCAGTCGTCGTCGTTCTCGACGGCGTGGAAGAAGGCGTTGGTCGCGCGGACGGAGTTGTTGCTGTTCTGGCCGGAGACGGTGAGGTAGGCCTCGGACTCGTAGCCCGTGTCATAGGTTGCGAACTCAAGGCTGGTGAAGCCTTGTCCGGCGAGTTGGATGACGCGCTGGATGTAGTTGAGGGGTACCTCGGCGGCCTTGGCCTCGGCGATGGCGGTGCGGAGGGCGGCGTTGGTGCGCGGGTTGTTGTCGTCACCGCAGACGCGCATGATCGCGTTCAGGTGGCGCTCGCAGAGCTTGGACCCGGTCACGAGCGAGGCGACCTTTTGTTCCTCGACGACCTTCCAGTTCACGAAGTTCTCGATGTCCGGGTGGTCAAGGTCAAGGCAGACCATCTTGGCCGCGCGGCGGGTGGTGCCACCCGACTTGATGGCACCGGCGCTGCGATCTCCCACACGCAGGAAGCTCATGAGGCCACTGGACTTGCCGCCACCGGAGAGCCGCTCATTTTCGCCGCGGATCTTGGAGAAGTTGGTGCCGACGCCAGAGCCGTACTTGAAGATGCGGGCTTCGCGGGTCCACAGGTCCATGATGCCGCCCTCGTTGACGAGGTCGTCCTTCACGGAGAGGATAAAGCACGCGTGAGGCTGAGGACGTTCGTACGCATTCGTGCTCTGGCGCATCTCGCCGGTCTTGGGGTCGACATAGGTGTGGCCCTGCGGAACGCCCTCGATGCCATAGGCATAGTGGAGACCCGTGTTGAACCACTGCGGGCTGTTCGGCGCGGCAACTTGCTGGGCGAGCATGTGGCAAAGCTCGTCGTAAAACGCCTGGGCATCTTCGGTGGTGTCGAAGTAGCCAAACTTCTCGCCCCAATGACGCCAGCAACCGGCGAGGCGGTGGAAGACTTCGCGCGAATCGGACTCGTGGTCAACGTCGAGCTTCGTGTAGGGGCTCAGGTTGCGAAGTTCGGGCTTACCGCTGAGGAGGCCGGCCTTGCGGAAATACTTTTGGGCGAGGATGTCGGTGGCGACTTGCGACCAATGCGCGGGCACCATCACATTCTCCATTTTGAAGACGCTTGACCCGTCCGGGTTCTTGATCTCGCTACGGCGGGGCTCGAAGGGAATGCCCTCGTAAGCGTCGTGTCCTGGTGTCGTGAAATAGCGTCCGATCTTCATCCGTGTCCTCATGTTCCTACGCGCGCTCAGGTTCCCTTGAATCCAAATCTAGGGCTTTGAACGGCGCGAAACCACCATATCTTGGGGTTTGCAGAGTATCACGACGGATCAGCGGAAGAGAAAGACGCGCCTTTCTTCCCCATGTTTTTCGTGAAATGGGGATAATGCCGACTCGGGTGGGGAAAGGTCGACCGGATCTCAATTTTCTTGTCGAGAACGTCAGTTAGGCTGGCTTATAATGCTTGTATGAAAACCACATCGCTACGACTCATGGGTCTGGCCATCGCGCTGGGCTTCTCGGGTCAGGCCTTCGCCTACTACGACGACGTTCACTATGCACTGACCTACTATATCGCGCGCCAAAGTGGCTACACGCCCGAGCAGTCGTTCCGAATCGCAAGCGCTTGCAGCAGCGTTGATTGGGACGAACACACCGAGCCCGTTCAGAGCCACGGGCAGGTGTCGCTGCTAGCGGATCGAGGCGAGGGACTGGTGGACTTTGCCGAGTTTGGAATCCGCTCGATCCGAACGGTGCTCGGTCATGCGGCCGGCTTCAAGATGGAGAAGTTTCTCGTTGGCGAACTGACTCTCAAGAACATGCGCGAAACCGCAACGAACGCTCGGTTCAGGTTTCACGCGTTTCGAAACGAGCTGGTCCACGATGACGTGGTGGGAAACGGGGTTGACGCGATTCTCGCCCAAGGAGATGTTCGCAAGCAACTCGAGTTCCTGTTCACGAGTGCACCCGCAGTGGGCAACGTCGGCGTGTTTCTTCATGCGTTTCAAGATGAGGAGCCGCACAAGGGATACGGCACGACATGGGGCCACAACCCGTTTTCACCCGATATCTTCAAGACGCACATCGACCGTGGCATCTCCGTTGGAAGCACCACCGACTGGGTTGGCTCGCGAACCTATGGCGTGAAGGATCTGTGTCGTACTGTGAATCAACGGTTGATTCAGTTCATGAAGGTCGCTTCTCCTCACCAGATTCCACGCGCTTATAACATGCTGGAGTTTGATGGCCTCGTGGACCGCCTCGCCCGAATCAACAAACCACCTGAGCCGATCAAGACCGACTTGCAGCGCCAGATCTTCATCCGCTACTACGCACGCAGCAAAGGCGTTGACATCGACAAGGTGACGCTCTCCCTGGTGAATCATGAGGAACTTGCCAAGATCGCGGCGGACATGGGCATCGGCCTCAGCATGGAGGACCTGCAGAAGCACAAAGACGGGCCGAACGTCGAGGATGCCATAGATGCCGTCATCGATGAGATGGACGAGCGAGGTCTGTATGAGGAGATTCCGGCTCACCACTACCCATATGACCTCGATGCCAACGGTCACCTTGCGAATGCCGAGCAGCGCGACAACTGGGTTCTCGTTGGCGACTTGGTGTTCGTGACGCGCGGCTCCACCGATCCCGTCACGGCAACCGTCAAGCAGTCAGTTCGAGACGCTCAGGGAAAGGCCAGCTACGTGCCGATGATCGGGCTGACGCCCGTTTCGTTACGCCCCGGAGTGCCGTACACATGGTCAAAAATGCCGATCGGTGATGTGTTCGTCGAGGTCAAGCGCAAGGATGGCACGGCCCAGATGTTCAAGTGCAAGTTGACGAAGCAGTCGAACTCTTACAGCGCCTTCGTGGGTCAGTCACAACCGACCGAAGTGACGGGCGAGAAAGAGAAAACCGATCCCGTACCGGCCACCTTGGCGAACTTCAACGGGAAGTGGCATTCGATGGTCGGACGGATCGGTTACAAGCACGATCTGACGATGTCGCAGAGCGGTGACAAGGTCACGGGAAGCTGGACCCACGCGTCCGGCAGCGGCACCCTAGAGGGCACCGTGAAGGCCAAGACGCTCACGTTTAAGTGGAAGGCGGGCGGAGACGCGGGCACGGGCACGTTCCGCATGCGCGGCGACGGCAAGTCGTTCACGGGCGAGTATTCCTCCGATAAGAAGGACGGGATCAAGGGCAACCCTTGGTCCGGACATCGCTTAGATTGATCAGTTTTGCGAAACCTGGACCGACGATCGCGAGTCTGTATGGAATACCGAAAGTAGCGGCGGGATGCCGCGAGTTCATCGGCAATGAGGTGAACCTTATGGACAGAGCGACAAATGCCATCAAGATGTGGTTTCGCGAGGCGGTACATGCTTCGCTCCACGACAAACTCGGCCTGAAAGACGAGCAGGTCGAAGCCTATCTGGGTGACTTGCTTGCGGATTTCGTCCACTTTGACGACATCTACAAGCTTCGCGACGAAGCGGGCCGGCCGATCAAAACGGTCACCGACATGGTGGCCGAGGGCGATATCCGGCTCAAGGCGAGCTCGTTCGACCGCGAGCGCGAGGTCCACAAGCATGTCGGCGACTTCCTGCTGTTTTGGAGCGGCATGTTTCCTGAGCAGCTTCAGACGCTCCCCGCCCCGGACCGGGTCATTGACTGCGAGAAGCAAGGTGCGTATAGCTACTACGTGGTGTCGACGTTTGACCATGGACGGTACGCCGACGAGGCTCCGGTGTTCCGACGGCTGAGTGAAGAGTTCGAAGCGTGCCGGCTGGGGCTATCGCTGGTGCGGCGGCAGTTGGGCCTGGGTTAGGGATAGTTCGGATTGGCTCGGATGGGTTCGGGTTAGCTCGGATTAGCGGGCATCTTCCGAAAGCGAACCCAAACAAACCCGAGCCAACCCGAACCATTCCATAATGATCCTATGGCGAGAATCGTCGTGGATGAGGCAGAAGCGCTTCTTGATCAGGAGATCAAGGTTCTGGACAAGGGGTTCGTGCGGCTCGTGGACTACATGGGCAGCGATCAGCGCATTGTCCAGTCGGCACGCGTGAGCTACGGCGAAGGCACGAAGAGCTTCCGCCAGGATCGCGGCCTGATCAACTACCTCATGCGCCACGAGCACACCTCGCCGTTCGAGCAGGTCATCCTCACCTTCCACACCAAGATGCCGATCTTTGTCGCGCGTCAATGGGTGCGCCACCGCACCGCGCGCCTGAACGAAATCTCCGGTCGCTACTCGATCATGAAGGACGAGTTCTATCTGCCCGAGCCGGGCCAGATGCGCGGCCAGAGCGATGACAACAAGCAGGCACGCAGCGATGAAATCGTGGAGGGCGCCGACGCCATGATCGCCGAGATGGCCGAGGATCAGGCCGCCGTCTACGCCCACTACGAAGGCATGATTGAGAAGGGTCTTGCTCGCGAGATCGCGCGGAACAACCTGCCGCTGTCGCTCTACACCGAGTGGTATTGGCAGTGCGACCTCCACAACCTGTTCCACTTCCTCGCGCTCCGCATGGATTCACACGCGCAGTACGAGATTCGCGTTTACGCCGAGGCGATGGCTCGGTGTGCGAAGGCGGTTGCGCCGCTGGCCTATGAGGCTTTTGAAGAGCACCGGCTTCATGCCGTCAAGTTCTCGCGAAGCGAGGCGCAAGCGCTTGCCGCCCTCTTAGAAGGGCATGCGTTTGAGATGGAAGATCGACCGCGGGCTCAGTTCGAGGCGAAGCTAGAGAAGCTTAAGCGGGCTTAGCTTCGTCGGTCGTTTGCGCGGGATCTTCTTTGCGGCTCAGCTCTTCCTTGTACGAGTCCTCAAGTTGGCGCTTGCCTTCGCTGATGCCCTTCTGGAGTTCACCAACGCCCTTGCCCACGCCGTGGAGCAACTCCGGGATCTTCTTGCCGCCAAACAGGAGCAACACGATCACCAGAACGATGATCAGTTCTTGGCCGCCGAGCGTCCAAGCCAGGAAATCAGTGTAAATCGGCAATCCCATTGCGGCTCCTTGTGGGGTGTCCCCAATCCCTATTATACGTCTGCGGCGGCGAAGAGTTCATTTTGGCCCTTCGGAGGGTATCGCCTAGGCTGCGACGGAACGCAACCTTCCCCGACTAAGTCGAGTTGAGTACCGCCTCCTTCTTGAATAGGCGGATGGCCCAAGCTAAGGCGACCACACCGAGCAGGCCGTTGATCAACACGCCCAACATAATCGGCACGAACTCCGGCTTGCCCAAGAGGACGTTGCGGATGCCGTTGGCCGTGTTCAGGACGGGCACCGCATTCACCCACATCGCGTTGGCAAAGTCGGTCAGCCCTATGAACTGGCTGAACATGGCGGGCATCAGCACGATCAAGCTTGCGAGCGTCAACTGAGTCTGAGCTTCGCGTAAGTTCTTCGAACGCGTGGAAATGGCGAGCATGAGCGAGGCAAACAACACGACCGCAGGGAGCAACACGAGCACGACGAGCAAGAGCGACATCGCCGAAATCCCCAATCCATCGGGGAAGATCTTCTCAAAGATCTTGAGCTTGATGACGCCAGCAATCAGCAGCCCCGCGACCGCACTTAAGCTTGACGCGAGGCACAGTGTGCCGAGCGCCAAAAACTTGCCGACCGCGATATCAACTCGGGAGACCGGCGTGATGAGTAGCGTTTCGAGCGTCTTCTTCTCTTTCTCGCCCGCGACCAAGTCGCCCACCGAGCCCATGCCCCCATAGAATGCGTAGATGACGATGATGTAGGGCAGGAGCTTGATCACGAAGTCGCTCGCGCTCGCTTCGCTGCCAACTTTGATCGGCTTCTCTTCAAACTTGATCGGCTCGGCGGCTTCAGGGGGCAAGCCTTTGGCGGCCAAGGTCTGCAATAGCACTTCTTGGCTGGCCTTGCTGAAGATTGCGCGCGACTGAGAAAGCTGAATCTGAGCCTTCTCATCCTTATCGTCGTAGTAGGCGCGGATGATGACTTGGTGGCCGGGCGTGGCCCGATCGGTTGGCATCTCCAAAACCAGTCGAACCTCGCCCGCGCGAATCTTGCGCTCGGCTTCCTCAACCGAGTCGATGACCTCAACGTTGACCTTGGCTTCCTTGAGTTGCTCCACAAGCGGTCCCGACCCGATCACCGAGAGACGGATGTTTTCAGGGCGCGACAACGTGTCAATGATGAATCCGAACAGAAGGAGAATCGAGAAAACAAGGATCATCGGGGTGACGAGGGCACCACTTCGGACACGCTTGTCGCGGAGCATTTCGCGAAGCTCCTTCATGAAGATGATCTGGGTCGGCTTCACGTTAGGCCACCTCCGCAAGCTTGAGGAATGCGCGTTCGAGCGTGGACTCTTCGGCCAGTGTCTTGATCTCGTCAACCGAGCCAACGCCGCGGATCGTCCCGCCGTGCAAAACGTAGACTTTTGAGCACAGCCGCTCGACTTCGCTCATGATGTGCGTGCAGTAGATCACCGTCTTGCCCTGTTCACGGGTGCCCTCGATGAACTTCATCACCTCTTGGCCCATGATCACATCAAGGCCCGAGGTGGGCTCATCGAAGAACAGCACGGGCGGATCATGGAGGATGCATCGGCCGATGGAGACGCGCTGCTTTTGGCCCGTGGAGAGCTTGTCGCAGAGTCGATCGGCGAACTCGCCTATGCGCATGAGATCAATCACGTCATCCACGCGTTGCTTGCGCTGCGCGTTCTTGAGGCCATAGAGCCCGGCGAAGTACTCCAGCATTTCTCGCGCGGTCAGCCGACCGTAGAGCGCGGTCGAGTTGGACATGAAGCCGATGGAGCGGCGAACGTCCTCCGGATTCTTTACGACGTCATAGCCGTGGATGCTGGCGCTGCCGCTCGTGGGTTGGATCACGGTGCTCAGCATGCGCAGCAGCGTCGTCTTGCCGGCGCCGTTCGCGCCAAGGAGACCGACGATCTCGCCGGGCTGGGCGACGAGGCTTACGCCATCAACGGCTTTAACGGTCGCACCCTTGGGGTCAGGATAGTGTTTGACAAGATCGTGAGTCTGGACCATGCGTGGCGAGTATACGTTGGCGATTGCCGATGGGTTGAGCGGGATGGAGCCAAAGGCCCGAACTATCGCGTGACCGTCGCCTCAACCACCTTCCGGGTCACGAGGTCCGTCACCCGAACCTTCCACGCTCCCTTGGGGTCGTTCACCGCGGCCGGGAAAGCAAGCGAGAACGTGCCGTCCTTCGCCGTGATGGACCGCGAGAAATCCTTGTTGAGCGTGCCGTCCGGTTCAACCACCTGAACGCGCAATGGAAATGCCCCGCGCACCGACTTCCCTGATGCGAACTTGACGGTCCCGGCGATGTTCGCCCCGGCTGTGACCGTAATGGTCGTAGGTTCCGGCATGAGGGCAATCAGTCGACCTTCAGCCGCAGGCAGAGTCATGCGCCCCGACTTGACCGTCTGGCCCGTTATCGCATCCATCGCGACTCCGCCTGAAGGCAAAGTGACGTTCGTGTCGAGCACCACGCCCTTCTCAAAATGCAACTTGCCTGTGCCGAACCGCGGACCTGTGGTTCGGTTGTCATTTACGATAAACGCTAGCTTCAAGTCTCCCAAGTCGACCGTGTTCACGAGAGCCCGCGGCGAGTCAGCCTTCACGAGCCGATCAACCGTTACGAGCTTCCCAAGGTCGGCGGCGTAAGCTTCCATGCGCCGGCGATTCTCTTCGGCTAGGACCGCCTGGCCAGCGGCGAGCGCCACACCATCCACCTTGGTTTGGAACGAAAAATCGTAGCTCGTCTTCGTCACCGAACCGATGTCAGCTTTGAGCGACGCAACCGCAATCACATCGCCACCCCGCGAGGTGAACTGCTTGAGCTGATTGACCATGCTTTGAGTAAGTGCTCCCGCCTGAGGCATGATGAGCACCTCATAGCCGCTGAGCCGCCCAGCGGCAACGTCCTCGTCGAACAGCACGTCGAACGGGATCTGGTTCATCGCCAGCAGCGACGCGTAGGGCAGGATTTGCTCAGTGGGATAGCCGACGTTCTTGGGACTGTCGCCCAGCCAGATCGCCGCCGCGGACATCAGAAGGGCGACCTTCGGCTTGGTCGGCGACCCCGCCAGCATCGCCGGACCGTAGGGTTCAATCAGTTCGCGCGCGACTTCGCCAATGGCGTCGAAGGTCTCCGGCGAAGCTCGGTTCTTGTCCACATTGGGATCATCCGGCTGGAGTGCGCCACCAAAGTAGATGCCGATGATGTCGGGACGCTGCGAGAACGTCAGCCACAGGGCTTGCTTGGCGAAATCGGGTCCCGCCGTGAAGTAGTTGTTGCCGCCGGGCTTGTCGTTCTCGAGCGATCCCGCGTCGTTGCCCGTCACGGACTGTACGAACCGCGGGTATTGGAACAGCGTGATTGTTTGCATGGCCTTCTGCCGATCTTGGCGGGCGGCGGCTTGCAGCACGCGGACGGAGTAGAGCCGCGTCATGTCGGGATGGGCGTAGGTCCACGTGGAGATCGCCCCGAGGCCGCGCGAACTGCCGACCACGGGCGCGAGCCGATAGGGATCGTGCCATGTCAGCCTTGAGCCGAGCAACTGAGCCATCGCCTCATTCAGCGCGGCGTCGCCCATGCCCTTGTGGTACCACCACTTCAGGAACTGATATCGCGGGTTGTTATCGGCGATGACGCCGTTCACGGGTAGGTTTTCCTTGGGTTGGCGATAGATTCCCGCAGTGCGAACATCCACATTGGCTTCGCTCCGGGCGATGCCGGCGGCGTCGGCGGCGAAGTTGTAGTCGAGTTGGAACTCGGAGCCTAGAAGAGCCTGCCGCCAAGCCGGGTAGTCGCCGAACAGCTCGGTCGTGCGTCGGGCGGTCGCTCGGGCGTGGGCGAGGACCTTGGCGTTTCGCGGGTAGGGCTGGGTCATCTTGGTGCCCTCATACCGCTCGGCAAGCACGCTGGGGTCGGTTCTGAGGCCGGGATCGTATAGTGGGTTCAGGTAGATGCTGTAATCAAGGCCCTGCTTGGCGGCTTCGTCGAGGCTGAGTCGGATGTCGCGGACGGTGCGGTGGCTGTCTTCCAGCGGTGCCGTGATCATCGGCGAGCCGACGCTGGTGAATCCGCGCTCGCGCCAGTAGGCGAAGCTCTTGGGGGCGGTGCCGCCCCACTTCCAAAGCGGGTAGCGCTCGGGGTTGGGCTTGGGAGCGAGGGTGAAGGCGTGCTTCGCGGTGCCGATTTCAAGGGTGTAGCTCCCGGGGCGGAGCTGAGTGGTGTCGAGCTTGAACTTGCCCTGGGATGGGGTGAGCTTGAGTTCGGTACCGGTGACGGTGGCTTGGGTTGCGCTACCCGCGTCGATCTCGACGACCTCACCGCGGACGAGCACGCGAGCCGGGAGAGCCTGAAGGGAAGTGATCAACACAAGCGAAGCAATGAGCATCGAGGTGTTAGACGTCTCGTTTGTCGGTGGCGTCTCGTCTTACCACGACACGAAGTTCGCGGGGGTTTTGTGCGACGCTGGACAGCCCTCCTGGTAATCTCAACCAAAACGCGTAAGGAAGCAGACGTTGGAGAACTCCGACTTCGTTTTTATGGGATTCTTCCTCCTGTTGCCTATCGGATTCCTCTCGATGGCGACGGGCTACATTGCGGTGATTGCCCACTACTGGCGGTATGAAGATCGCAAGGTCTTGATCAAGAGGCTCCTCATTTCCAATGATATGACGCTCTGGCAGTCTGGCCCGAGGTATGCCCCGTGGCTCGTCATGCTCGGTGCCGCTTGTGGTGTAGTTGGGTTCGCGGGTCTGCTCATCGCATCGTCGCTTGGCTACTGCTGACTTCCGCAAGCACGATTCATCTGCGGCTACAACAAGTCCACGCGATCTAGCATCCCCACCGAGCGATCGTCCAGCACCCGCTCGTCAAACGGGACCGAGTTCTCGATAGGCATCCGAGCGTCATAGTCCAGCACCAGGTCGTGCGACGCCACCGTGAGCACCAAGTCCTCCATCTCCAGCAAAGCCCGCCAAACCCGCGATTCGAGCTCCTGCGTCAGCCACCGCCGTTCGGATTCGTGCTCAATGGGATGGAAGCGCTCGAACACGTCCAGCACCCCGATCGTCACGCCCAAGAAGTCAGGAATCAGCATCTCGAGCCGCGTGTTCGTTCCTTGGCCAAAAGCGCTGGGGAAGCCGTGCGAAATCCCGCACAGCCGAGAAAGCCCCTTCAGCCGCCACGAGGCGGAGACAACGCGGATCGGCACGCCATAGCGCAGAGCAAGGTTGGGCATGGGCGAGCGCATTCCGTGACCCCACGGCCACAGCACGTTGATCGGTTCGATGCCTTCATCCTCGCGGCGACGATTGAACTTGCACTCGCCGAGTAGGTTCACCGAATCGTCAATCCACCGCCGCAGCAGGGGCTCGCCGTCGCCCTGCGGAAGCGAGGCGCGATACCCACCGACCTCGGCGGAAGGCATCGTTGCGAGGTCAAGCGAGCCTTCTTCCCAAACCAGACCCCACGGCTCCGCGCTCCAGACGAAGGTCAGTTGGCGCGTGTTCAACCGCTCGGCGCACTGGATGATCTCCTTGCGTTCGACTTCGGTCAGCCTCGTGGTGGGCTGACGGAGCGTTGCGCCTTCGAGCACGAGGGGAGCTACCGCAAAGTGCACCGATCCCGGTGGCGGATTCGCTCCGACTGCAGCGACGATCAAGGTCCCTTCGCTCAGTTGGACCTCCTCGCGCTTCAGTCCCAGCCAGTCAGCCTCTCTCGCGCCGATCTCAGTGATTGGCCTCAGCCGCCGAACGGTCCCTCGCTCGACCAGCTTCCGCCACGCATCGCCCGGTGCATCCAGCACGCTGGGGCCATTGAGCGTCGTCCAGCCGGGCAGATGCAGAATCAGGCGCGTCATTGAGGGGAATTTTCACACAAGAGGGAACTCTCACGCGGGAAAGACCCGTCTGACAAGTGACGGTGCACAACTCCGTCACCCCATATCCATCCATTCGAGCCATTCATAAACCCCATCTATGGGCTCGTTTATTGAAATAGCCCTTCGGTTCGCCGGGGGGCTTTTTTCGTGACGAGATTTCAGACTTCAGATTGATGATTTCAGATTGAGGGGAGGGGCAGTGCACCGTCGCGCGTCTGATCCACAAATCTGAATCTCAAATCATCAATCTGAAATCCTCCTGGCACGAATCTTGCGTTTCTGGTTTCTTCAGCGAGAACGTCCATGTCTGAAGAGACTCCCGATCCCCAGACTCCCGAGACCCCGAAGCGTGCCGTCCAGTTCCGGACGAGCACCTTCGGCGGTTATCAGCGTGAAGAAGTCGACGCGTATCTTGACGAGATGGCGCGCGCGACCCGGCGCGAGAAGGACGAACTGGTCATGCTGCGGCAGCGCGTGACCGAGCTCGAAGGCCGCATCATCGGCAACATTCCCGCCGAGACCGAGGCCCAGCGTCTCGAAGAAGAGAACGCCAAACTCCGTGCTCAGCTTGAAGCCGTGACTCAAGACGACGCTGTGCGTTTGGGCCAAGCAAACTCCGACGTTGAGGTCATGCGTGAGCAGTTGCGCGTGCAACGCGACGAACTGGAGCGAGCCCAGATTGAGCGCGCACGCGCGGTCGAAGAAGCGGAAGCGATGCGGTCGGAACGCGACAGTTTCCAGCGGTTGGCCGAGCGGCTCTCAGGCGAAGAGCAACAGGCGAAAGAACTGCTCGTCGCCGCGACGAAGGCCGCAGAGGAATTGAGGGTCAAGGCGCGTCGCGACGCTGAAGACCTCACCAAACGCACTCAGGAAAGCGTCGTGCGAATGGAAGAGGAAGCGCGCGTTCGTGTCGACAATCTCCGCAAGGAGTACGAGCGTCTTCGCGCCGACTACGACACGTTTCTTCTGCAGGGCCGCGAAGTAGCGCAGAATCTGGTGCGCAAGCTCGATGATGCGCGTGCCAAGTGGCCGCTCTAAGGTGCCCGGCCCTGTCGTCGCCGGTTGCACGTGAAGCTGTCTGCAGGGCACGAGAAGGCTGTTGCATGGAGCTTGACATGCGGAGTCGAGCCCGGAGCGCTGGCAAAAACCAGCCAGCGTCCTCGTGGTTTGACCTAGCGGTGAGTTTCACGAGGTCGCCGGGTGGCTTTTCCCGGCGCTCACTTGGCACAACGCAACAGCCTCGTGACATCCTTGCCCGACGTGGAATCTCCCGTCGCCGGCGTACCGGCGCAATGCGGCGGCTGATTCTCTCGTAGACTCGGTGGATGGCCAGACGGGCGCTCGCATGGATTCGCCGTGATTTGCGGCTGTATGACCATGCCGTGCTCTCCGAAGCGACAACAGTCGCGGATGAAGTCGCCGTCTTGTTCGTGTTTGACACGACCATTCTCGACGCCCTACCTGACCGTAATGATCGGCGGGTTACGTTCATCTTGCGCTCGCTGCGCGAGTTGGACGAGGGGTTGCGGCGGCACGGGTCGAGGCTCATCGTGCGGATCGGAGATCCCGTCGAGATCGTGCCTGAGGTAGCTCGGGCCATTGGGGCGGAGGTTGTTTTCGCGGGGCGAGACTTTGAACCGGCGGCGATCGCTCGCGACTCGGCGGTGGCGAGTCAAGTTCGTCTGGTGCAGCCGCTTGATCATGTGGTTCAGGGGGCGGATGAGATCTTCAACCAAAGCGGCGAGCCGTTCCGGGTGTACACGCCCTACAGCCGGGCGTGGATGGCGCGCTTCCAACCCGAGATGGCGGCCGAGCGGGTGGTGGACTTTGGTCGCTTGATGCCGGCAGATCGTTTGGAAGGTCTCGGCGAGGCGTGGGATTGGGCGGATATCGGGTTCAGCGAGAATGATCTGTGGGTGGAACCTGGTGAGGTGGCGGCTCGGCGTCAGTTGGCGGGGTTCTTGCCATCGGTGGAGATCTACGGGGATGTCCGCGATTATCCCGCGCTGGAGGCCACGTCCGGCCTTAGCGTGCACTTGCGGTTCGGCACGCTCTCCATCCGCGAGGCGGTTCGCGAAGCGTACGCCGGACTCCCTGATTCGCAGAAGTGGCTGAACGAGCTCATCTGGCGCGAGTTCTATTCGATGATCCTCGGGCAGTTTCCGCATGTGGTGGAGACGACCTTCCAACCCGCCTACCGCGATCTGCAATGGCCGGGGGACCCCGATCATTTCGCGGCGTGGTGCGAGGGGCGTACGGGGTATCCGATCGTGGATGCGGCGATGCGCTGCCTTAACGCGACCGGCTGGATGCACAACCGGCTTCGCATGGTCGTAGCGTCGTTCCTAACCAAGGACCTGCTCCTAGACTGGCGACTCGGCGAGGCATACTTCGCGCAGAAGCTACTGGATTTCGAGCTCGCAAGCAACAACGGCGGCTGGCAGTGGGCGGCGTCGACGGGCGTAGACGCTCAGCCCTACTTCCGCATCTTCAATCCGATCTTGCAGTCGAAGAAGTTCGACGCGGAGGGCGTGTTCATCCGGCAGTGGTGCCCCGAGTTGGCTTTGTTGGCGACCAAGTGGATTCACTTCCCGAGCGAGGCGCCGCTCTTCGAGCAACTGGAGGCGGGGTGTCAAGTGGGCGTGGACTACCCAGCACCGATCGTCGTTCATGCCGAGCAGAAGGAACGAGCGATTGCGCTCCTCACTCGCTAGGTTCGGTCTTCAGAGGTAGCATTGCCTTGCGGAATGAAGCGTAAGGAACTCGAGCGTCACTTGCGAAAGCACGGTTGCCAGTGCGCACGAGAAGGTGCAAAGCACTCGCTTTGGAAAAACCCGTCGAATAGTTAGGTCGCAGCGGTCCCGCGACACAACGAGATCAAAAAGAACACGGCGGTACGAATCTGCCGCGAACTAGGAATCGACGTTCCGACCAGCTATTGATCAGAACGGCGCGAGCACGCGCTCTACGGTGGCATGGGGTCCACGGGCACTAAGGGCGAGTTCACGGCGATAAGCCGTCAGCTCTCGGAGGGCGTCAAGGACCATCGCACGGGCTTCTTCGATGGTTTCTCCCTGCGAGATCGCGCCGGGCACCTCGGGAATGAAAGCCGCGAAACCTCCTTCTTCTGCAGGTTCGAACACAATGGTCACTTCGCCGTCCATACTCAGATTATACGTTGCTGTTACGCCAGCGTGACCAATCAAAAAGTGAACCTCAACCCCATGCTGATAGCCGACCGCCCGGCGTTGGTGCTCGCCCCAATGGATGGCATCACTGATGCCCCGATGCGGGCATTGCAGGGGCTGAGCGGGGCGTTCTCCTATGCCGTCTCCGAGTTCATCCGGGTGACCACCGAGCCGCTTCCGCGGAAGGTGTTTCGGCGGGAAGTCCCCGAACTTGAGCATGGAGGCCTGACGCCGACGGGCCTGCCGGTTCAGGTTCAGATCCTCGGTGGCAATCCCGAGCCGATGGCCGGCTCGGCGCTCAATGCCGTCCGCGCGGGGGCAACCGCGATCGACATCAACTTCGGCTGCCCGGCGCCGACGGTGAACCGCAACGACGGCGGCGCGTCGCTGCTGCGCTATCCCTGCCGGATTCGCGAGATTGTGGCCGCGGTGCGCGAGGTCGTCCCGCCGCACATCCCGGTTTCGGCGAAGCTACGGCTCGGGTGGGACACCACCGATGCGATTGATGAGAACGCCGAGATGGCGGTCGAGGGTGGCGCGTCGTGGCTCACGATTCATGCCCGAACCCGGACCCAAGGCTACGCGCCGCCGGTGTATTGGGAGCCGATCGGGCGGGTGCGGAAGTCGGTCACTGTGCCCGTTATCGCAAACGGCGACTTATGGACACTTGACGACTTCCACCGCTGTCGCGACCTCACGGGCTGTTCGCACTTCATGCTCGGTCGGGCGGCGCTGGCCGATCCGGCGTTGCCGATTGTGATCGCGCGCGAGTTGGGCCTCACGCTCGCGGTCCCCGATCCCACCAACTGGGAAACGCTCTTCCGTCAGTTGCTTCGCTTTACGGAGTTCTATGGCGACCGGATCAAGCCACGGGAGCTGATGCGGCTCAAGCAGTGGCTAAAGATCGCGCACAACCACGGCGAGTTCAAGGGGTTTGATGTGTTGAAGCACGCGGAATCGGTGGACGAGTTTTTCGAGTTGTTGGTCGCGTAGGGAAGCTAACGAGGCGCGCGGGGGTGCCAAAACCGCTCTGTCCACCCCCCAACCCCCTCCCCGCGAGACGATCACTCGCGGAGAGGGGGAGTTTCGGAAAGCACATAATTCACCGCTTCAACCAGCGTCGGGAACACCGCTTCCGGTGGGTAGTTCCATCCGCTGCCATCATCGCCCGTAGCCGTCACACCGGTATGCACCAGCAACGGACGACATCCGGCTCGCGAACCCGCTTCGATGTCCGTCCACTTGTCGCCGATCATGAACGCCCCAGTCGGATCGAAGCCAAACTCTTCGGCGGCGGCGAGCAGCATTCCCGGCGATGGCTTGCGCCACGGGTGCTTCTCGCGGTCGTGCCAAATGCAGTAGTAGAACTTGCGAATCTCAAACCCGCGCGCCCGAAGAGGAGCCTGAATGGCCTCCGTGATCGCCTCCAGCTCGGCGGCGTCGGTGATCCCGAGCGCCACGCCCTGTTGGTTCGAAGCCACGTACATATCGAACCCCGCCTGGTGGAGCCGCTCCAGCGCGTCCACCGTGTAAGGGAAGATTTCCAGCTGATCGAGCCGCGCCAGATACGGCGTGATGTCGCGGTTCAGCACGCCATCGCGATCCAGAAAGATCGGCCGCCCCATCTAAAGCCGCACCGGCTTGCCGAGCTCGGCGCTTCGATACACGGCCTGCGTAAGGCGCGTGACGGCCAGGCCGCATTCGAACGGTGATTGCACCTCGTTCCAGCCGAGGACAGCGTCGACGAAGTTGCGATCGGGCAGCGACCCTCCGCTCACGCGTTCCACGCGAAGCTCCGCGCCGTGGGCGTCAAACACGGTGATCTTGCCATCGCGAAGCAGGATGCTCCCGCGGTCGCCGATGAAGGAAATCTCCTCACGCCAGCCGGGAGCATCGCCGCAAACCGTCAGCGTGCCGAGCGCGCCATTCGAAAACCGCACGCTTGCCGCGCTGTCGATCTCCACGGGCGTGCCCCGGTTGTCGACAAATCCGGACACCTCGACCGGTTCCAGCCCCGAGCACCACATGAGTGCATCGAGCATGTGGCTGCCCGAGTCCAGCAACATGCCGCCGCATGAACGCTCGGGAATCTGACGCCAAGTGCTTGCCGTGAAGCGCTTCCACTCTTGCGACAGATACGCCGAGGCATAGCGCAGCTCGCCGATCGTGCCGGATTGGATCACGGTCCGCAGGTAGCGGTAGTCGGCCTGGGTGTGTCGCTGATACGAGAGCACTCCCACCCGCTGGGCTTGATCTCGGGCGGCAATCGCCTGCTGGCATTCTTCGACCGTCGGGCACAGCGGCTTCTCGACGAGCACGTGGAGCCCCGCCGCAAACGAGTCGATGATCTGCGGAAAGTGGTCGGCGTGTGGCGTAGCGATCACGACCGCATCGCACAGCCCGGATGCAAACATCGCCTGGTGTTCAGGGAAGGTCGGGACTTCGGCGAGGTAAGGATGTCGCTGTTTCGATTCGGCCAGTTGCGCCGGATCAGGGTCGCACATCGCGGTCACTTCCGCTTCGGTGATCGCGGGGTAGTGCCCCATATGCCAGCGGGCAAAGCTCCCGCACCCGATGAATCCGATCCTAACCTTATCCACGCCAAGACGTTACCCCCAGTAAACTCTGCGGCATGGCGTTTTACTTTCCTTTCTGCGCGCTGCCGGTGTCGGCGGTCCGGGTAACCGACCCCTTCTGGAGTGCTTGGCTCGATCGCGTGGCCGAAGTCACGATTCCGACCCAGTTTGCGTTGTTGGAGTCAACGGGTCGTTTGGAGAACCTACGGCGGGCGGCGAAAGGTGAACCGGGCGGCTACCAGGGCTACCGGTTCAACGACAGCGATGTGTACAAGTGGATGGAGGCGTGTGCGTATTCGCTCTTTGCGCGACCTTCAAAGGCGAACCGGGAGCTGCTTGACCAGGCCGTGAGCATCGTCGCCGCCGCCCAACGTGCGGACGGCTACATCAACAGCTTTGTGCAACTTCAGCATCCCGGCATGGAGTGGCGGAGCCTGTCGATGCTCCACGAGATGTATTGTGGCGGCCATCTGATCGAGGCGGCAGTCGCCCATTTCGATGCGACTAGTTCGCGGGATTTGCTCGATGTCGCCATTCGATTCGCCGACCATGTGATGGCCGTGTTTGGTCCCGACAAGCGGAAGGGAAGCTGTGGGCACGAGGAGATTGAACTCGCGCTCATCAAGCTGGCTGGCGCGACCAACGAGCCGAAGTATGCCGAGTTCGCGCGGTGGCTGATCGAGATACGCGGCACGCGCCCCTCGCCCTACGAGGAAGAGCTCAACGACCCGGTCGCCTACAACCTGTCGCCAGCGGGGATGCCGCTCTTGTTGAAGAATGGCGTGTACAGCGGGGAGTATCTGCAAGATCACGCCCCGATTCGGGAGCATGATAGCGTCGTCGGCCATGCCGTGCGAGCGATGTACCTCTACATCGCCGCGACTGAACTTGCCGAAGACGAGGAGTTGGAAGCCGCCCTGCTCCGCGGCTGGAGTAGCCTCACCGAGCGTCGAATGTACATCACCGGCGGCATCGGGCCCTCCGGCGACAATGAGGGCTTCACGCACGACTACGACCTGCCCAACCACACCGCCTACGCGGAGACGTGTGCGGCCATCGGTCTTGCGCTGTGGGGGCAGCGGTTGGCATTGGCGACGGGCGACGCGACCTACTTCGAGACCGTTGAGCGTGCGCTCTACAACGGGGCCCTGTCGGGGATTTCGCTCAGCGGCGATCGCTACTTCTATGCCAACCCGCTGGAAAGCCGAGCCGATCACGACCGCGTGGACTGGTTCGGATGTGCCTGCTGCCCGCCGAACATCGCGCGGCTGATCGGGCAGGTGGGGCATCTGGCCATCGCGGCTTCCGAGAAGGGCATCGCGATCAATCTGCCCATCGGCATGGAGGTTGAAACAGCGGTGGCGAAGCTCCGAGTGGAATCCCGCTATCCGTGGGCGGGGCAAGTGACGATCGAGTTGGTCGAAGTCAAGACCGCGGCGCCGTTTGCGATGCGCGTGCGCATTCCCGAGTGGTGTACGGACTGCGGCTTTGAGGTGGACGGCGTCGAAGAGCAGGCCGAGTATGACCAGGGCTACGCGGCGATGACCCGGACGTGGCGGGCGGGCGAGCGTATCCAGATCGAGTTCGAAATGGCACCCCAGTGGATCGAAGCTCACCCGTCGGTGATCGACAACCTGGGTCGGATTGCGCTGACGCGGGGGCCGCTGGTGTACACGCTGGAATCACCCGATGGCGTGATGCCTCAACGGTTTAGCATCGGTGCGGATGCCCAGTTGGAGCCTGAGACGGAAGTCGGCGAGTCTTGGGATGATGCCCTCGGGGGGATCATTCGCCTGACGGTGAAGGGATCGGAGATCAAGGACACGTTCGTCGATGGGCTGTACTCGGAGGCGGGCGTGCAGGAGACGCGCGAAGCCGAGGCGTCACTGATCCCCTACTACTCTTGGAACAACCGCGGGCGTAGTCATATGCAAGTGTGGCTCCGGGCGGAGTGATTCCGGTAGCCTAGAACGATGCTTGTCCTCGCCACGTCGAAGAACGCGCTGGAGCTGTCCGAGGAGGACTACACCCTCTTGGATGCGTTGGCGGCCATGGGCGTGCCCGCCAAGCTCGTCGCCTGGAATGACGAAATCTTTGACTGGATGCTGGCCTCGACGGTGCTCATCCGGACGACATGGGACTACCATTTGCACCTGCCGGAGTTCCTCGCGTGGGTCGATCGGGTGGCCAGCCGAGCCGAGGTTTGGAACTCGCCGACGCTCATTCGGTGGAATTCGGACAAGCGTTATCTGCTCGAGCTTGAGGCGGCGGGCGTGCCGATCGTGGCCACGCACCTGGCCCAGGACGAGCTTGACCTCGCCCACGCCGCCGAGGGGCTGGGATGGACGAGTATCGTGATCAAACCGAGCGTGGCCGCGGGTGCCTACGAGACGCTTGTCTTCGAGCTGCCCGATCAGGCGGCGGCCGCACAGAGCCACTACGACCGCTTGCGAGAGCGCAGCGCGGTGCTGATCCAGCCCTACCTCGATGGGATAACGCTGGAGGGCGAGACGTCGCTGGTGTATTTCGACGGCTTGCTGAGCCATGCCGTGAAGAAGCAGCCGAAGGCGGGTGATTTTCGCGTGCAGATCGAATTCGGCGGGAAGTACACCGTGGTCGAACCGAACGAGAAGCAGGTGGAGACCGCGGAGCGGATCATTCGCGCGCTCCCGGAGACGCCTCTATATGCTCGAATCGATCTGGTGGACGTTGATGGCTCGCCGCAACTGATGGAGCTTGAGATGATTGAGCCGGAGTTGTTCTTCTTGTTCGTGCCCGAAGCCGCCGTCGAGTTGGCGGATTTGATTCGAGAGCGGCTTTCTGAGCGGACGATGTTGTGAGGGAGAGTTAGCAGTTGGCAGTTAGCAGTTAGCAGTTAGCAGTTGGCAGTTAGCAGTCAGTAGTCTGATAAATCTGAAATCTGAAATCTAAAATCCAAAATCCAAAATCCAAAGTCCAAATGATTCCCCTTCTTCTTCTCCTCGCCCAAACGCCACCCGCGAACCTAACGGACGCCACGTTCGCGGCCGTGAAGCAACACGCGTCCCCCACCGCCGAGGACCTGGCATTCCAGAGTCTCGATTGGCGGCCGACGATTCACGAAGGACTCCTCGCCGCCCAAAAAGAAGACAAGCCGATGATCATGTGGATGTACTTCGGTGATCCGCGGGGGCACTGCTGACAGAATGGAGTCAAAACCAGGCAGTTTGTCTGGACTCGCCCCGACATCATCGAATACGTCAAGCAGAACTTCATCCCGGTCGCCGTCGATGACGTGAATTACAACGAGCATCCCGACAAGGAGCGCTTTGAGCGGCAGTGGCTGGCGACACTGATGCGCAACCAGATCCAGCAAGGCATCTACGTGGCGTCATCAGGTGGCAAGTATCTCGGCCGAATGAATCGAGGCTGGCCCGATCCCGACGCCGACGGCACGCTCGCCGCCATGAAGGAGGCCGTCGCTGCCTACAAGCGCCTCAGCGCCGCCGAGCGCAAACTCCAACGGACCCTGACCGACGCCGATCGGCTGCGTTGGGAGCACGAGAAGTTCATCAAGCCCGCCGGAACGCTGGACTTGCGCGTCTCCCGGCGCGGCTACCCGTTCTCGGGGATGACCACCTTCGACCAGCGCCACCCAAAGTTCTATCATCTGGATCGGCTTTGGTTCAAGCCCTCCGAGTGGCGTGCGTGGTTGCCGGTTAGACTGGAGAAAGGCGCGAAGACCCACGTGATAGGCCCGGCCTACAACCGCATCGTGCTCCTCAGCCACATGCAAGCAGGGCAGAGCGCATGGTGGGAGAGCCACATCCGCGAAGGAGGAATGACCTCCGAAGTGACCGAGGTTCGCGGCAATGTCGTCAGCCTTCGGATCACGGCGGATTACGACATGAAGGGCGATAGCGAGTGGTGCACGGACACGTACAACGGCAACTTGCTGGCGGCCGCGGACTACGACAGCGTCGCAAAGCGGTTCACGAAGTTTGAGCTTGCGATGCTGGGCACGCACCGAGTTGGGCGGATGATGGAGAACCTTCACGTAGGTGCACAAGAGCATCGCGTCGCCGCCTATGCGACCCTGAACACCGGCACGGATCGCGACGACCAGATGATCCCGCAGAGTTGGAAGTACGGCTATTCGCTGCGCTGGGCGCAGACTCCGTGAATATCCCCCGTTCTTTCAGCATCTGGTTCTATGCCGCGGCGGCTTACAACCTGCTGTGGGGACTGGTGGTGTGCGCCGCGCCCCAGTGGTGCATCAACCGCCTCGGCGTCGGCGATCTCGTTTCCGCGCCATTTCTGCAGGTGCTGGGCATGGTCGTTGGTGTCTATGCCTACGGTTACTGGCTGATGGCACGTGATCCCGAGCGCTACTGCGGTTTCATTTGGATTGGCTTGGCGGGCAAGGTGCTGGGACCCCTTGGATTCGCCTACTACGCGAGTCTAGGAGTCCTTCCTTGGTCGTTTGGAGCCACGATCATCACGAACGACCTGATCTGGTGGCCCGTGTTCTTGGTGTTCGCCTTCCGATACGCGAGGAAGCCGCTTGGCTGATGAGGTCCCCGCCAAAGTTCGGCGGGGACTGATCGTTACTGCGCGGGACTCGAAGTCTCAGCGACGCAACCGGCGTTCGTGAAGCAGGCCTTGTAGATTTTCACGAGCGTCATCGCCAGGCTCACGGCCGTCAACACGAGCTTCACGGCCCGCGCAATAAATGCCGCGCTTAGGCCCATGGCGGCTACGTATTCCCACCAGGTGCAGGACCGTCGGATCACCCGATAGAAGGCGCCCGGCAACAACGGAACCATAGCCCTGACGAAGTCGCTGACTTTGCGCAGGACGTCGGTCAAGTCAGCGTGAGCACCAGACCCGGCGTACTTGCCAATCGCCGCGAACAGCGCGGTTCCCGAAGCCTGGACTCCCGCATTTTGCCAGACACCCCTCATCTCGTCGCGGGCAGCTCGTGCGGTCGCTGGGCTCGTCCTTGCCAAGATCTGACCGAGTAGGAACATGAACACCGCCAAGCCGATTTCGAAGGCGCACTCATTGGCTCCGTCAAAGGGATCGTCGTAGGAGCTGGGAAACGGGTACACGCTCCGAAGCCAGACTTCATGCAGGGATTCGCCCTCCAAGCTTCCGTCAGCCACGATGTGATAGGGCGTGAAGGGAAGCGAGGTTTGACGCTGCTCAAAGTCGGGATCAGCAAACGCTAGTTCAAATCCCTTGCCCAGCATGTCGTACATCGCTTCGTTCGTGTGGAAGTCAGGATTGTCAAAGCCTGCCCGACAGTAGAGCATGAAGAGCTCTTCAAGCG